>JAWKIL010000003.1:0-431914 GCA_041394285.1 Acidimicrobiales bacterium
GGCGGGCGTCGGGGGCCATGCCCCGCAGGATCGGGGGGATCCAGTTGCCCCGGGAGTCGGTGTCGGCCTTGCGCGGTCCGTCCGATTCGCCGTCACCGGGTGCCGCCGGATGGCGGGCGTCGAACTTCTCGACGCCGCTCAGGGCCTCGCCCACGTCCACCAGCTCGTCGTCGTCATCGGGGGCGGCATCGGTCGGCCGTTCCTCAGCGGTGGTGGGCGCAGCCGCGGCCGCCCGGGAGCGGGCCGGCTGGGGGGGTGGCGCCTGATCGGAGCTGCGGCGACCGCCGATCGTGCGCACCTCGCCCACCATGGGCGCCGTCGGCGGGCGACCCTCCCGGTCGGCCCCTTCGGGCCGGCGGCGGTCGGGCCGGGGGGTGGGAGCGGCCGCCGACCGGGGCTTGGGGGGCGGTCCCCCCTTGCGGGCCGGCGCCGTGTCGGGGGCGGCGGCCTCGGCCTGCGGGCGCTCCCCACCGACATCGGGATCGCTTGCCTCGGGTGCCCCTTCGTCCGTCGAGATCTCGTCGGCGGTGGCGGTGGCGGTGGCGGTGGCCGGCACCGGCGGCACCGGTGAGCCGGCGGGCGGTGTGCCCTGGCGTCGCAGCTCCTCCAGCCGGGCCACGGCCCCGGTCACGGTCACCAGCTCAGTGGGGTCGCCGGGGTCACGGCGGACCCTGCCATCCCTGCCCTGCTCGGCATCGCTCCCCTCGCCGTTGGCCCTTGCCTTGAGGGCGGCGGCGGCCGCTGCCACCTCGGCCGGCATGGGCAGGGGAGCGGAGCTCGGCTTGCGGCCCGGCTCGGCTGATACGGCCTTGCCCCGGCGATCACGGCGGGCTCCCCGACGGCCGCCCTTGCGGCCGGCTCCGTCGGTCCCGCTCTCCGCCTCCTCGGTGTCGGCGTCGAAGAAGCGGAACACCTTCTCGTCGGCCGGTTCGGCCGCTGCCGCCTGCAGCTCGGCCCGGCGCTGCTTGGCCGTCTTCCGGTCGCCCCGGGTCTGCACCGTGGCGTGGCCCCGCACCCCGGACAGCGCCAACGTGCAGTGCGTGCAGATCGGGTGCCGGCGTCCCTTGGGCAGCACGAGACAGACCTTGCAGAACTCGCCATAGCAGCTGTCGCACACATCGACAGCGCGATCTAGGGGGTCGGTTTCACATCGGCCGTTCATGGCTTCTTTCCGGCAGACTGGGATGGCAGCAATTCGATTGTCGTCCGATGAACCGGCCCCCTTGAGTTTCCGGAAGGCTCCACCTGTGGTGATCAGCAATGTCCTGGCCGAGAGGTACGCCAGCCCGGCGATGGCGGCTCTGTTCGACCCCGAGAACCGGGTACGCCTGGAGCGGGAGCTGTGGCTCGCCGTCCTGCGGGCCCAGGATGACCTCGGGCTGACGGTGTCGCCCGCCGTCATCGCCGACTACGAGGCGGTGCTGGACAAGGTCGATCTGACTTCCATCGCCGCCCGGGAGCGTCGCCTGCGCCACGACGTCAAAGCCCGGCTCGACGAGTTCAACGAGCTGGCCGGTCACGAGGAGCTCCACAAGGGCCTGACCAGCCGCGACGTCACCGAGAACGTGGAGCAGATGATCACCTGGCGGGCCCTGGGCCTGGTGGAGGCGCGCACCCTGGGCCTGCTGCGGCTCCTGGCCGAGCGGGCCGCCCGCTACGGGGCCGACGTGATCGTGGCCCGTACCCACAACGTGGCGGCCCAGCCCACCACGATGGGCAAGCGCTTCGCCCAGATCGGCGAGGAGCTGCTGGCCGCCCACGGTGGCCTCCAGGCCTTGCAGGCCAGCTTCGCCATACGGGGCATCAAGGGCCCCGTGGGCTCCCAGCAGGACCAGCTCGACCTCCTGGGAACGCCGGAGCGGGTAGCGGAGCTCGAGTCCCGGGTCGCCGCCCACCTGGGGGTGCCCCGGGTGATGGGGGCGGTGGGCCAGGTCTACCCCCGCTCCCGTGACCTGGCGGTGGTGGCGGCTCTGGTGGAGCTGGGCGCCGCTCCGGCCAATCTGGCCCTCATGGTACGGCTCATGGCCGGCCATGACCTGGCCACCGAAGGCTTCCGCGATGGCCAAGTGGGCTCGTCGGCCATGCCCCACAAGATGAACACCCGGTCGTGCGAACGTATCAACGGCCTGCATGTGATCCTGAAGGGCCATCTGACCATGGCCGCCGCTCTCGCTGGCGACCAATGGAACGAGGGCGATGTGTCATGTTCCGTCGTACGGAGAGTGGTGCTACCCGACTCGTTCTTCGCCCTCGACGGGTTGTACGAGACGACCTTTGCCGTGCTCGGTGACTTCGGTCTCTATCCGGGCGTGGTCAGGGCCGAGCTCGATCGGTACCTGCCGTTTCTCGCCACCACTGCTCTGCTGATGCATGCGGTGCGCAACGGTATGGGCCGCGAGGAGGCCCACGAGATCATCAAAGAGCACGCCGTGTCTGCCGCCCTGGGCCTTCGTGCCGGCCGCAACGACGGATCAGAGCTGCTACGCCTTCTCGGTGAAGATCCGCGCTTTCCGGGTCAAACCGGTGATCTCCACACCATCGCCACCGAAGCAATGGGCCAGCTGGGCACCATCGATGCTCAGATCACGTCGTTCTGTGCGACCGTGGAAGGGTTGATCCGGAACCGGCCTGAGTCCGCCTATGCCGGTTCCGAGATCGTGTGAGAGAATGCCCTGCCCGGACATGTGCTCCGGCCCCTCGGGGCCAGGCAGCACATGACGCGTTGAGCAGGGAAGATGCGCTCAGGCGGCTCGGCTGATGCCGGCCTTCTTGAGCACCGCCGCCGGCACGCCGATCTGGCGGAAGGCGGCGTAGGAGATGCCCTTGCGGGCGGCGTAGCCCTTGGCCACGCGGGTGAACTCGGCCTCCAGCTCGCTGATGTCGACGCCGGTGTCCATCGTGCCCAATTCCTCGATCAGATCGAGGCGCTCCTGAGTGAGCTGCAGCCGCTTCAGGGCGTCGGCAGCCTCCAATTCAGCGTCGATCTTTGCCAGGCGGGAGTTGATCGAGTCCTTGGTGCGCTTCCGGCCCCGCTTGGGACGGCTTGAGTCCAGGGCCTCGAGGTACGCCCGAACGGAGCGGCCCTCGGCCCGACCGACGGCCAACGCCTCCTTGTGGTCCTTGCTCATAGGGGTCTTGCTCGTAGTGGCCATACACCTAATTCTTTCACCTAGCTGGTAAGGCTCTCCAATGTAGTGATCGGTCACTTAGAATAACAATTAAGGCGCTCCTCCGGTGGATCACACGGTTGGAGAGTCCCACTTTGAGCCCTATTAGGCCCTCTGACCGCAACAAATGCTCCGGGGAGGGCCGGAAAAAGAGAAAAGGCCCCTCGAGATGCCGCCGCTTCCAACCGGGGAGGGCACGACATCTCGGGAGCCGTAGGAGTGGTCGGGACCGGCGTCGATCCGGTGACCTACCGCTTTTCAGGCGGTCGCTCTGCCAACTGAGCTACCCGACCGCGGTCCCGACGAGATTTGAACTCGCGACCTCCGCCTTGACAGGGCGGCGTGCACTCCAGACTGCACTACGGGACCTAGTTTTCTCATTGCTCGGGTGGGAGTGTAACCACACCGACCGGCACCCCCAACGGGATTCGAACCCGTGTTGCCTGCGTGAAAGGCAGGTGTCCTAGGCCACTGAACGATGGGGGCCAACGCTGGGGACCCAGTGGGGCGCGGACTCCCCGAGGCCTCGACAATGTAGCAGAACCAGCGGCGGCCGCCACCCGGTTTACCGCCCCCTTCGCGGTCAGGGCCGCCCGGCGGTCAGAGCCGGCCCCTGGTCAGGGCCGGGTCGTGGTCAGGGCAGGGTCGTGGTCATGGCGTCGACGATCTCCGACAGCAGATAGCCGAGCTCACGGTAGATGAGCTGGCTCTCCAGGTCCGGGCCGTCGACGTCGATCTCGTCGTCTTCCTCGCTCACGTCGAGGCGGGTGCCGAGCACCAGGCGCAGGTCGTTGACGATGCGCATCCAGGCGCCCAGCTCGTCCACCGTCATGTGCGACTTGGCGACCGTGGTACGCATGAGGGCGATCGCGTCCCGCCGGTCGTCGATGAGCTGCTCCCGGGCCAGGATCTGGTAGCCGGCGTCCCGGTCCGGATCGTCGGGGTAGGCGGTGGGGAACAGGCGCCGGGTGTCTTCGGTGTCGGCCACCAGGAGCGCTTCCAACTCGTCGGCCAGGCCCACCACCCAGTCACGGGCTTCGGGGGCCAGCCGGACCTGGAAGCCCTTGGAGCCGGCGGGCTCGAACAATCGGGGGCGGCGGAACAGGGCCATGGCGCTACTTGTCGTGTTCCATGGTGGCCCACAGCCCGTGGCTGTGAAGGCGGTGGACGTCCCGCTCGGCCTCGGTGCGGGTGCCGCTCGAGACGGTGGCCCGGCCCTTGTGGTGAACGTCGAGCATGAGCTTCGTGGCCTTCTCCTCGCTGTAGCCGAACAGCTTGCGGAACACGAAGGTCACGTAGCTCATCAGGTTGATCGGGTCGTTCCAGACGATCACGACCCAGGGGCGATCCTCCTCGACCACCTCATCGGTGTCGGGCTCCCGTACCTCGATCGGCGCCGTCATGCTTTCATTGTGTCCAATGTGGAGCCGGCAATCACGGCTCCAGCCGCGTTGTTTTCGGCGACGGTGCTGTCTTCGGCCGCCTCCATCGGATCACGTTCGGGTAGGGCGAGGTGGGTGGCGAGGGCCAGGCACCACACGACCACGGACCCCAGCACGTGCACTTCCACCAGCCCGGCCGGCACACCGAGGGCGTACTGGGTGTAGCCGACGGCGCCCTGGGCGGCGATGGCGGCCAGCAGCATCGAGAGCAGGCGGCGGGGCCCGGCCCCGATCGTCCGGTGCGGGTCGGGGCCGAGGCGGGCGAGGCGGATGGCGAGGGCCACCGTGACGGCCACCATCAACCAGACCGTGGCCGAATGGATGCGGGCCGCCGTCACCAGGGCTATCTGGAGGCGCTCGGCCCGGCTGTCGCCCGAATGGGGGCCGGCGCCGGTGACGACGGTGCCGGTGACCAGCACCGCCGTGGCGGCCACCACCATCGCCCGGCTGTGGTTGAGGATGGACGACGGGAACACGGGCCGGGCCGGGCCGGGCCCCGAGTTGGCCCGCACCCACAGCACCACCGAGTTCCACAGCAGCACCATCGACAGCAGGAAGTGGGTGGCCACCGACAAGGGCTGGAGCTCGAGCAGCACCGACACCCCGCCCACCACGATCTGGCCCACCACGCCGGCCACCAGACCCCAGGCCCAGACGATGAGGTCACGGCGGCGGGGGCGGCGGCGGTGGGCGGCCAGCACGGCCCCGGCCACGGCCGCCGACACGGCGAAGGTGAGCAGGCGGTTCCCGAACTCCACCCACGGATGCAGGCCCCACGCCGGCACCAGCTGGTCGCCGGAACAGGTCGGCCAGTCCGAGCAGCCGAGGCCGGATTGCGACAGGCGCACCCCGGCCCCGGTCAACACGATGCCGGCCATGGCAGCTCCCGCCACCGCCACG
This sequence comes from Acidimicrobiales bacterium, assembly GCA_041394285.1. Classification (GTDB taxonomy): domain Bacteria; phylum Actinomycetota; class Acidimicrobiia; order Acidimicrobiales; family SZUA-35; genus CADEDH01. The sequence goes on from JAWKIL010000003.1 coordinate 5,510, forward strand.
GCGACCCGGTAGGTCCGAGGGCTGACCGGGCCGCTGAGAATCCGCGACGTAGACATGAAACTGACCCTATCGAGTTCCCCTACGCCGCGTTTACGTGGGTACCCTACGGCCGTGGCTCTGACTGCGGTATCGGCACGACCTCGGGCGCTGGCCTTCGTGGCGCTCACCAAGCCACGCATCATCGAGCTGCTGCTGGTCACCACCGTGCCCACGATGGTGCTGGCCCAGCGGGGTCTCCCGTCGCTGTCGCTCGTCGTGGCCACCGTGGTCGGCGGCACGCTGGCTGCCGGCGGGGCCAACGCCTACAACATGTATCTCGACCGGGATATAGATGCCGTGATGAAGCGCACGGCCAACCGGCCGCTGGTGACCGGCGAGGTCACACCGGTCGAGGCGCTGGTGTTCGCCACGGCGGTGGAGGCCGTCGCCTTCGTGTGGCTGTGGGTGCTCGTGAACCCCCTGTCGGCCTGGCTGGCGCTGGCGGCGTGCGCCTTCTACGTGGGCATCTACACCATCTGGCTGAAGCGGACCTCCACCCAGAACATCGTCATCGGCGGGGCCGCCGGTGCCGTGCCCGCCCTGATCGGCTGGTCGTCGGTGACCAACAGCGTGGGGCTGGCGGCCGTGCTGCTCTTCGGCGTCATCTTCTTCTGGACCCCGCCCCACTTCTGGGCGCTGGCCATCAAGTACGAGGACGACTACTCCGCCGCCTCGGTGCCGATGATGCCGGTGGTGGAGGGGCACCGGGCCACGGCCCGCCAGATGGTCGTCTACTCGGTGGTGGTGTGGGCCATCACGATCGCCCTGTGGCTGGTGGCTCCGCTCGGGTGGCTGTATCTTGCTACGGCCATGGTGCTGGGCCTGCTGTTCACCGGCGGTGCAGTCCAGCTCGCCCGGGAAACCGACCCCGAGGCCCAGGCCCGGCGCTCGATTCGATACTTCTCTTTCTCCATAACCCATCTGACCGTTCTGTTCCTCGCCGTGGCGGTGGACCAGCTGGTCGGATGGGGAACGTGACAGGTTCGATTTCCGGCTCCGCAGGCGGTTACAGTACGTGGCCGCACGACCGGAAAAGTGGGCGCCTCTGCGCGCCGCCGACTTTCTCCCAATCCGCCTTCGAGGACACGATCCATGGCACTCACCGAATCCCGTACGCCGACCGACGCCCGAACAGCCGGCGCTCCGGAGACCGCGACACTGGACGGCCTGCTGGGCTCGGCCGACCACAAGACGCTGGGGCGGTTCTGGATCGCTGGCGGCCTCCTGTGCCTCGTCGGTGCGCTGATCGTCTCGGCTGTCGCCGGCCTGGAGACCATCGACCTCGGCAGCTTCACGGTGGCGTCGGACGCCGACCAGTTCACCCAGATCTGGTCGCTGGGTCGTGAGGTCCTGCTGTTCGGCGGCCTCCTGCCGATCCTGGTGGGCCTGGCCACCTACCTGGTGCCGCTCCAGATCGGGGCCCCGGCCATCGCCTTCGCCCGGGGCGCCGCCGGCGCCTTCTGGGCCTGGCTGATCGGCACGGCCCTCCTGGTCGTGTCGTACATCTTCAACGGCGGCCCCGGTGGGGGCAGGGCCGACTTCGTGGTGCTGTGGGCGGTCAGCCTGGGCCTGGTGATCCTGGCCCTGCTGTGGGCCATGGTGATCGTGGCCACCACCATCCTGGGGGCCCGGACCATCGGGATGACCCTGGACCGGACGCCCTTCGCCAGCTGGTCCTTCCTCGTGTTCTGCCTCTACGGCATCCTGACCCTGCCCCTGGTGGTGGCCGACCTGGCGCTGACCTACGTGCGGGTCCGCCACGGCTTCGTCCCGCTCGACGCCCGCCAGACGCTGGTGGGGGTCACCAACCTCTTCACCTACGCCCCCCCCCTGTTCTGGCTGGCCATCCCCGCTCTGGGCATGGCGGCCGACACCATCGGGGTGCACACCGGCCGCCCGGTGATGCTGCGCAAGCCGATCATGGCCGCCATCGGGGCGCTCAGCGTCATCTCCTACGGTGCGGTCTACTTCTCCTTCGGCAGCGTTCGCTCCGTCGACTTCAACAACTTCATCCTGGTGCTCGACATCGCCGCCACGGCGCTCCCGATCCTGGCCGTGCTCGGCCTGGCCGGCGAGAGCATCCGGCGGGGCACGCCCCGCCTCAACGTGGCCTTCATCGGCTCGCTCCTCGGAGGCCTTCTGTTCCTGCTGGCGGCCGTCACCGCTCTGCTCGGCCTGTTCGAGCCGGTGCAGCTGTGGCTGATCGACAAGGCCGACACCGGCAACCCCGACAAGCTCCTCATCCTGAACGGCACCACCTTCCACGACGGCCTGCGGGGCATCGTGGTGGGGGCGACCGTCCTGTCGATCACGGGTGCCCTGCACCACTGGGCCCCGAAGATCTGGGGTCGGCGGATGGCCGAGCCGCTGGGGTATGCCGCCGTGCTGGCGGCAGCCGGGGGTGGCGTCCTATGGGGGCTCGGCGGGGTGCTGGCCGGGGTCGACAACCAGCCCGCCTACCCGGTGTCATCGCTGGCCGGCGGCGACAACGTGGAGCTGTACAACCTGATCGCCCTGATCGGGATCCTGGCCGTCGCCGCCGGTGCCCTGCTCACGGTCCTCAGCGCCCTTCAGGCCTCCGTGGGGGCCAACACCGCCGACGCCGGAGCCCCGGCCTGGAGCGGTCTGACCCTCGAGTGGGCCACCTCGTCGCCGCCGTCGCCCGGTAACTTCGATCAGCCCCCGGTCGTCCGGTCGGCCACCCCGCTGGCCGATGACGTGTCCGGGGCCGCCCCGGCGGAGACCACCACCGGTACCGAAGCAGGCGGGGAGGCCTGAGCACCGTGACCGACATCAGCCTGTACCAGAGGATCCCGGTCGATGTTCCCGAGAGCCCGCCGGCCCGACCGCGCCTCCTGCTGATCGCCACCAGCCTGGTGGCGGCGGCGGTGATCGTGGGCTACGTCGGCCTCACCAGCTACTACGCCCAGGTCCGCCAGGGGGTCCTGTCGACCGACCAGCCGTGGCTGCCCAGCGGCGTCACGATCCCCCTCACCCAGCCGAACTTCATGCTGCTGACGATGGTCTTCTCGGCCGTGGCCATGGCCTGGGCCCTGTCGGCCGTCCGCCACGACGACCGGCCCAACGCCTTCATCGCCTTCGCCCTCACGCTGATGTTCGGCTTCGCCCAGATAGCCCAGACCGCCTACCTCCTCACGTTGATGAGGATGCCGGCTGCCGGTAACCCGGCCGCTGCTCTCATCTACACCATGGTGGGCTTGCAGCTGGCCACCATGGCCATGGCCATGGGCTACGTGGTGGCGATGGCGCTGCGCACCCTGGGCGGGGGCTACTCGGCCCGCGATTACGAGGGCGTGCTCAGCGCCACCGTGTTCTGGTTCACCAACGTCGGCGTGTACATCATCCTCTGGTACGCCGTTTACATCACGAAGTAGGCCGATCGATGTTCACCTGGGGTTCCAAGTATCTCTTCGGAGTGGCCGGCGTCGCCCTGCTGGGGGCGATCGTCTACGGCCTCGTCACCGGCGGCGGCATCGTCGGTGTCGTCAGCGTCGGCTACAAGGGCGGCGTGGGCGAGCACACCGGCTACGGCACCCTGCTGGGGGTGGCGGCCGCCGCCCTCGGGCTCGGCGTGCTCAACTTCATCACCCGTGACGCCACGGTCCCCGTGGCCGAGGCCGCCGACGACAGTGGCGGCGGCGCTCTCGCCATCCGCACCCCTCATCGGGCCAGCTTCTGGGGCCCGCTGGCCGCCTTCGGTCTGGCCTGCCTGGCCATCGGGGTGGCGGTGAGCCAAGTGTTCTTCATTCTCGGTGTGGCCGTGCTGTCCATCGTGCTTCTCGAGTGGGTCATCCTGGCCTGGTCCGACTCGGCCACCGGCGACCCGCTGGTCAACTCGGCCATCCGGGAGCGGGTGATCGGGCCGCTCGAGGTTCCCCTCCTCGCGTCGCTCGGCATCGCCGTGTTCATCCTCGGCGTGTCCCGGGTGCTGCTGGCCGTGTCCGAGGCCGGATCGGTGGTGGTGGCCTCGGTCGTGGCCGCCGCCATCTTCGCCAGCTGCATCGCCCTGGCCAAGACCCGGGTCTCCCGGGGCGTCATCACCGGCGTTGTCGCCCTCGGGGCGCTGGCCGTGCTGGCCGGCGGCATCGCCGGTGCCGTCGTGGGGGAGCGGGAGATCGGCCACCACCACGAGACCGGGGAGACCGGGACCCAGGTTGAAGGAGAAGGAGAGTGACCGATGACGCTCACGGGACCCGCCGTCGGGCTTGGCGCGGCGACGACGATCCGGCCAGAGTGAGGAAGGCCATGCCTACCCCCCGTGCCTCCCGCTCAAACCGCGCCCTGAAGCGAGCCGGTGTCGCTGCCCTCGGCCTGCTGCTGCTGGCCGGCTGCGCCGAAGACAAGCCGCTCAACACCTTCGAGCCCCGGGGCGACCGGGCCCAGGGCATCTACAACCTGATGAGCCCGATCTGGTACATCATGGGCGTCATCTTCGTGGCCGTGATCGGCGGCACGATCGTGCTGGCCCTGAAGAACCGGGTCAATGGCGACGAGCTCGATCCCGAGGACCTGCCCCACCAGACGCACGGCAACACCCGCCTGGAGGTCGGCTGGACGATCCTGCCCGGCGTGCTGCTGGCCGCCATCTCCATCCCGGTGGTCGCCAACATCTGGAAGCTGGAGGAGAAGAACCAGCCCGGCCAGCTCGACGTGCTCGTGATCGGTCAGCAGTGGACCTGGTCCTACCGCTACGACACCGACGGTGACGGGTTCTTCGTCGACGCCAACGGCGACGGCAAGGTGGACGAGGCCGACAAGAAGTTCCCGCTCGACACCGCCCTGGACCCCGACGACGTGGTCACCCAGAACGAGCTGGTCATGCCGGTGGGCCAGCAGGTCGACCTCACGATCACCTCCCGTGACGTGATCCACTCGTTCTGGATCCCCCGCCTCAACGGCAAGCGCGACGCCGTGCCCGGCAAGTTCAGCACCTGGTCGCTGCAGGCCAACGAGCCGGGCAAGTACACCGGCTGGTGCACCGAGTTCTGCGGCCTGTCCCACGCCCGGATGCGGATGGACGCCATCGTGCTCACCGAAGCCGACTTCAACACGTGGCTGGAGAACCAGCAACGGCCGGCCGAGGTGCCCGACGAGGCGACCGACCCCGACGCCTTCGCCGGCCGTCAGCTGTTCATCAACCAGTGCGTCAGCTGCCACGTGATCCGGGAGGCGCCGGGACCCGACGCCATCCCCTACGCCCCCGGGTTCCAGGCCAATCTGAAGTCGGGCTACGCGCCGGACCTCACGCACTTCGCCACCCGGTCGGTCTTCGCCGGAGGCATCTACAGCCAGTACGAGGGCAAGGGCACCGATGCCAACGACGACGCCCTCGATGTGTCCGATTACCTGAGGCTGCCCGAGCTGGCGAAGGCAGACCCGCAGAGTCGGGACGACTACCGGTGGAACACGGCCGAGCTGAAGCGCTGGATCGCCAACGCTCCGGCCCGCAAGGACATGGCCCCCGACGACCTCCGGGGCATGCTGCCCTTCCCCGCATTGACCGATCAGCAACTCGACCAGCTCAGCGCCTACCTGGCGACGCTGGACTGAGCGAGTAGGAGCGAGAGAGCCCATGGCGATCATCGACAAGCCCCTTGCGCTCCCCGCCGGGGAACCCCGACGGGCGGCCCGTCCGCTCGGCGTGTTCACCCGGCCCAAGGAGCAGACCGGCATCTCAGCCTGGCTGACCACCGTCGATCACAAGAAGATCGGCATCATGTACGGGTCGGCGGCCCTGTTCTTCCTGCTGATCGGCGGGGTGGCGGCGCTGCTCATCCGGATCCAGCTGGCGACCCCGAACAACACCTTCCTGTCGGGCGACGCCTACAACCGCATGTACACCATGCATGGCACGGTGATGGTGTTCCTGGTGGTGATGCCGATTGGCGCCGCCTTCGCCAACTTCCTCATGCCGTTGCAGGTGGGGGCGAGAGACGTCGCCTTCCCCCGGATCAACGCCTTCAGCTTCTGGGTCTTCTTCTTCGGTGGCCTGATGCTGAACACGAGCTGGTTCCTGGGCGGTGGGGCCGACGGCGGCTGGTTCAACTACGCCCCCAACAACGGCGTGGCCTTCAGCCCGAGCCACGGCATCGACTTCTGGAACGCCGGCCTGCTGATCGCCGGCATCGGCTCGCTGACCGGCTCCATCAACCTGATCACCACGGTGCTCAACATGCGGGCGCCGGGCATGACGCTGATGAAGATGCCGGTGTTCACCTGGATGACGCTCGTCACCCAGTTCCTGCTGCTGTTCGCCATCCCGGTCATCACCGTGGCCCAGCTGCTGCTCACGTTCGACCGGCGCTTCGGGGCCAACTTCTTCAACGTCCAGCAGGGTGCCGATCCGCTGCTGTGGCAACACCTCTTCTGGGTCTTCGGGCATCCCGAGGTGTACCTGATGATCCTGCCCGCCTTCGGCATCGTGTCGGAGATCATCCCCACCTTCTCCCGGAAGCCGATCTTCGGCTACCCGTTCATGGTCTTCTCCGGCATCGCCATCGGCTTCATGGGCTGGGGCGTGTGGGCCCACCACATGTTCGTGTCCGGTCTCGGTCCGCTGTCGGTCACGGCCTTCAGCGTCGCCACCATGTTCATCGCCGTGCCCACCGGCGTGAAGATCCTCAACTGGATGGCCACCCTGTGGGGCGGCAAGCTGATCCTGAACACGGCGATGCTGTTCTCGATCGGCCTGATCACCCAGTTCACGGTGGGCGGCCTGTCCGGCGTCTCGCACGCCCTGGCCCCCTCCGACACCCAGCAGACCGACACCTACTACATCGTGGCCCACTTCCACTACGTGTTGTTCGGCGGCGCCTTCTTCGGGTTCGTCGGCGGGGTGTACCACTGGTTCCCGAAGGCCTTCGGCTACATCCTCAACGACACCTTCGGCAAGGTGCAGTTCTGGACCATGGTCCTCGGCTTCAACCTGACCTTCGGCCCGATGCACATCCTGGGTCTCCAGGGCATGCCCCGCCGGATGCAGACCTACGACGACGCCATGGGCTTCAACTTCTGGAACCTCGCCGCCTCCATCGGGGCCTTCATCCTCGGGTTCGGCGTGCTGATGCTGTTGGCCAACGTGGCCTACTCCTATTCGAAGTGGAAGAAGGCCGGCCGCCCCAACCCGGGACCGGACCCGTGGGACGCCCGCACCATCGAGTGGTCGATCCCCAGCCCGGCCCCGTCTCACAACTTCGACACCGACCCGGTGGTCACCTCGCTCGACGACTTCTGGCACCGCAAGTACCAGGAAGACGAGAACGGCGTGGTGCGCCGGGTGCACACCGGCGCCGAGATCGCCCAGCCCGGCAACGGCGAGGGCGTCCACCTGCCGGCGCCCTCGTACTGGCCGATCGTGCTGGCCTTCGGGATCCCGATCATCGGCTACGGGATCATCTTCAACCTGTGGCTCTGCATCCCCGGCGCCCTGGTCGTGATCGGTGCCCTCTTCGGCTGGGCCCTGGAGCCGGCCGACGACCTCGACGCCCCCGGTCACGACCACGGCCATGACGGCCCCGGTCACGACGGGAGCGGTGACCACCACGAGCCTGAGCTGGAGACGGTCTGAGATGACGGACATCGGCATACCGGTCGAGGAATCGGCCGCCTTCGTAGCCCACGAGCAGGAGCTGGTCCATGAGACCGGCCACGCTTCGAGCCTGGGCCTGTCGAACACCAAGCTGGCGTTCTGGCTGTTCCTCGGCTCCGAGTGCCTGCTGTTCGGGGCACTGATCTCCACCTACCTGCTGTCGGTGGGCAACTTCGTGGGCCAGGTGGTGGCCGGGAACCCCCGGGTGCTGGCCACCATGCCGGCCGAGATCATGAACGAGATCGCCGAGAAGGGGTCGGTGAACAGCTTCTTCGACATCCCGTTCACCTCGGCCAGCTCGTTCATCCTGCTGATGAGCTCGCTCACCATGGTGCTGGCCCACAAGGCGGTGTCGGAGGGCAACTACCGGGGCACGAAGATCTGGCTGTCGGCCACGGCGCTGCTCGGCGCCACGTTCATCTCGGGCCAGGTCTACGAGTTCACGGTGTTCTACCGCGAGGGCCTGCACTACGACGGCAACCTCTTCGGTTCCGCCTTCTACACCCTGACCGGTTTCCACGGGGCCCACGTCACCATCGGCATCCTGATGCTGGTGGCGCTACTGATCATGGCCTTCAAGGGCAAGCTTCAGGCCGACCGGGCCGAGACCGTTGAGATCATCGGTCTGTACTGGCACTTCGTCGACGTGGTGTGGGTGCTCATCTTCACCGTCGTCTACCTGATCCCGTAAGAGGTCTGGACATGACACATACTGACATGGCACACACTGCACACGACACCGACACCCATCACGGTCACGACCACGCCGCTCACCCCACGGAGAAGCAGTACTGGATGGTGTTCGTCATCCTCGTGCTGTTCACCGCAGTCGAGGTGGCGTGGTCGTTCATGGGCTTCGAGGGCGCAGTCCTCGTCGTGCCCCTGCTGGTGATGATGACCATCAAGTTCTTCCTCGTGGCAGGGGCGTTCATGCACCTCTACTTCGACCTGAAGATCCTGAACGGTCGCCTGTTCACCTGGGCCTTCTTCGGGGCAATTCTGTTGGCCGGCGCCGTCTACGCCGCCGTCATCGCTTCGTTCCGGTTCAACATCTAGCGCCGATGTCATGATCGCGGCGGAGCGCATCGGGCTGGGGGACATCGGGTATCAGGCCCATCCCGAGGTCTGGGTGCTGATGGCCGGGATCGTGGCCATCGCCGTGTACATGAAGCGGGTGCTGGAACCCAAGGCGGTGGCCGCCGGCCACCCGCCCATGACCCGTCACCAGCAGGGCTGGTACCTGGCCGCCGCGCTGAGCTTGTGGGTGGTGTCGGACTGGCCGGTCCACGACGTGGCCGAGGAGTACCTCTACTCGGTCCACATGCTCCAGCACATGTTCATCTCGATGCTGGTGCCGGCCATGTTCCTGCTGGCCCTGCCGCCCTGGCTGTTCCTGCTCCTCATGCCCGAGGGCTCGCGGTCCTATCGGCTGTTGCGCCGGGCGTCGGCCCCCCTGGTGGCCGGCCTCACGTTCAACGCTCTCACCGCCTTCCTCCACTGGACCGACGTGGTGGAGGCCTCGGCCCGGTACGGGCCGCTGCACTTCTCCCTCCACCTGATCATCTTCCTGTCGGGCCTGCTCATGTGGATGCCGGTGCTCAGCCCGGTGACCAGTTGGCGTCTGGCCCCGCTGAATCAGTGCATCTATCTGTTCATGATGTCGATCGTGCCCACCGTGCCCGGCGGGTGGCTGGTGTTCGCCAACGACGTGGTCTACCGCCACTACGACACGCCCCAGCGGTTGTGGGGGATCGACGCCCTGAGCGACCAGCAGGCGGCCGGGGCCATCATGAAGCTGGTGGGCGGGTTCCTGTTGTGGGGGATTATCGTCACCATCTTCACCAAGTGGGCCGGGGCCGAGATGCGCCGGGACGAGGAGGAGCGCAGGGCCCGCCAGAAGGCGGCCCGGTTGGCCAAGGCGGCGGCGGCCGAGCAGGCGCCGGCGGCCGGGCAGAGCGACGAACCGCTCCTCACCTTCGAGCACGTGGCCGAGGAGTTCGCCCGGACCCCCGCCCCCACCGAGCCACGGACCTGAGGGTTCCGGTCTGATGGACCTCGCCCGGATGCGCCGGGAGTACGAGGAGCACGGCCTCGCCGAGAGCGAAGCCGACCCCGACCCGCTGGTGCAGTTCAGCGGCTGGCTGCGGGTGGCGGTGGAAGCCGGGATCGACGAGCCCAACGCCATGGTGCTGGCCACGGTCGATGCCGAGGGCCAGCCCTGGAGCCGGTTCGTGCTGCTCAAAGGGGCGAGCGAGGCCGGGTTCGACTTCTACACCAACTACGACTCGAACAAGTCGCAGCAGATGACAGCGGTGCCGCGGGCCTCGCTCACCTTCGGTTGGCTCGCACTGAGCCGCCAGGTGATGGTGGCCGGCCCGGTGGCCAAGGTGCCGGCGGCCGAGTCGGACGCCTACTGGGACCTGCGGCCCCGAGGATCGCAGCTGGGCTCGATGGCGTCGCATCAGAGTCGCCCCATCGCCTCCCGGGCCGACCTGCTGCGCCGGTACGACGAGCTGGCGGCGGCCCATCCCGACACCGTGCCCCGGCCCGCCAACTGGGGCGGATGGCGCCTGGTGCCCCACACGATCGAGCTGTGGCAGGGCCGGACGAACCGCCTCCACGATCGTCTGCGTTACACCCGGCCGGGCGGTCCCGGCACCCCCTGGAGCCGGGTCCGCCTCAACCCCTGACCGGTGACCCCCCCGCACCGGTGACGCTAGGCGGTCAGCTGGGGCACGATCTCCGCCCCGGCCAGGGCGATGTGGTCCAGATCGCTGAGATCGAGCACCTGGAGATAGAAGCGCTGCGCACCGGCGTCGCGGTAGCGGACGAGCTTGGCCACCACCTCGTCGACCGTGCCGGCGGCCCCGTTCTCCCGCAGCTCGTTCGCCTCCCGGCCGATGGCGGCGGCCCGGCGGGTCACCTCGGCCTCGTCGGCCCCCACACACAGCACGAGGGCCTGGGAGTACACCAGCTCGCCGGGGTCGCGCCCGATGCGCTCGCACGCCTCCCGCACCCGACCGTACGCCGAGGCGGCCGCCTCCACCGGGCAGAAAGCGGTGTTGTACTCCGAGGCGTAGCGGGCGGTGAGCGCCGGCGTGCGGCTCTTGCCCCGGCCGCCGATGATGATCGGCGGGCCCGGCCGCTGGGTCGGCTTGGGCAGCGCCGGTGAGTCGGTGAAGGTGTGGAAGCGGCCCTCGTGGGAGAACGTCTCACCCTCCGGTGTGGCCCACAGGCCGGTGATCTGCTCCAGGTACTCGGCCATGAGGTCGAAGCGCTCCTTGAGCGGGGGGAACGGCAGGCCGTAGGCCTTGTGCTCGGCCTCGTACCAGCCGCAGCCGAACCCGAAGTCGACCCGGCCGCCGCTCATGGCGTCGACCTGGGCCACGCTGATGGCGAGCGGGCCGGGGCGGTAGAACGTGACCGGGCTCACCAAGGTGCCGAGCCGGATCCGCGTGGTGTCGCGGGCCAGGCCCGCCAGCGTGGCCCACGCCTCGGTGGGGCCGGGCAGGCCCGACACGCCCCCCATCTTCAGGTAGTGATCGGAGCGGAAGAAGCCGCTGAAGCCGCTCTGCTCGGTGGCCAGGGCCGCAGCCAGCAGCGTCTCGTAGCTGGCGCCCTGTTGGGGTTCGGTGAAGATGCGCACGTCCACCGCCCGACCCTACCCTGACACGGTGCCCACCGGTGACGCCCGCCGAGTGCTCGGGTTCCGCTCGGCCCGGGGCGTGGCCGACGGGCTGGCGGCCGTGCTGTTGCCGGCCCACCTGGTGGCCCTCGGGTTCTCGGCCGCCCAGGTGGGCCTCGTCAGCACCCTCAGCCTGGTGGGCAGTGCAGCGGCCACACTCAGTCTCCCCGTCCTGGCCCGCACCTGGACCCGCCGCCGGCTGCTGATGGCGGCGGCGGTGCTGATGGCGGCCACCGGCGCCGGTTTCGGTCTGGCGGCGGCGCTGCCGGTGCTGGCCGTGGTGGCCTTCATCGGCACCGCCAACCCCACCGGGGGCGACGTGAGCGTCTTCGTGCCGGTGGAGCAGGCCGTCCTGTCCCAGACGGCGGCCGACCGGGACCGCACCGCCCTCTTCGCCCGCTACGCCCTGGTGGGGGCGCTGTCGCTGGCGGCGGGATCGGCGGCGGCCGGGCTCGTGCCACCCCGGGCCGCCTTCGTCCTCTACGGGGCGGTGGGCCTGGGGGGCCTGGCCGTCTACCACCGGCTGTCGGCGGCGGCGGAGGTGCCGGTGGCCGTGCGATCGGGTCTCGGGCCGTCCCGCTCCATCGTGCTCCGCCTCACCGCGCTGTTCGCCGTCGACTCGTTCGGCTCCGGTTTCGCCGGCCAGTCGATCCTGGTGTTGTGGCTGTTCGCCCGCTTCGGGCTGTCGGTCACCGCCGCCGGCTTGATCCTGTTCTGGACCGGGCTCGCCACCTCGGCCTCCATGCTGGCGTCGCCCGTGCTGGCCCGCCGCATCGGGCTGGTGAGGACCATGGCCTTCACCCACATACCGGCCAACCTGTTCCTGGTGGCGGCGGCGCTCGTGCCCCGGGTGGAGTTGGCGGTGGCGCTCCTGCTGGCCCGGGCCCTGCTGTCCACCATGGATGTCCCGGCCCGCACCAGCTACGTGATGGCGGTGGTGACCGCCCCCGAGCGGACGGCCGCCGCCGCGGTCACCGGCGTGGCCCGCAGCCTGGCCGCCGTGCCCGGACCCGTGCTGGCCGGGCTGCTCCTCGACGCCGGCCACCGGCGGTGGCCTCTGGTGCTGGCCGGCTCGATCAAGGTCGTCTACGACCTCGCCCTGCTGGCGGCTTTCGGACGAGTCCCGGCCCCCGAGGAGGAGGAGGTGGTGTAGGGGGCCGGGACCCGTCGGACTGGTACCCCTCAGCCGGCCGTGGCCGCCGTGACGGTGCCGATCGTGATCGGCGCCTTGAGCGTCACCTTGGTGGTCGGGATGGTCGGGGTGGTCGTCGCGGTGGTCGGGGTGGTGGTCGACGTGCTGGTGCTGGTCGAGGTGGATGTCGTCGACGACGAGCTGGTGGTCGCCGGATGGGTGGTCGACGTGGTGGTCGTCGCCTTCTTGGTGGTGGTGGTCACCTTGGCCGTGGTCGAGGTCGGCTTGGCTGTCGTGGTGGTCGGCTTCGCCGTCGAGGTGGTGGTCGCCTTGGCCGTCGAGGTGGTGGTCGGTTTCGCCGTCGTGGTGGTCGTCGGTTCGGCGGTGGTCGTGGTGGTCGCCTCGGCTGTCGTGGTGGTGGTCGGCTCGGCGGTGGTCGAGGTGCTCGACTCGACCGTCACGGCCTCTCCGTTCGCCCTCCCCAGGGGGGAGGCATCGGCCGGGGCGAACCGGGCATAGCCCAGCAGGGCGCTGGCGGCGGCCAGGGCGGCCACTCCGGTGATCAGCCCGTAGCGGCGGGCGGAGGTGGGGTTGATGCTCGTGTCGTGGGTGTGGCTCATGACCCCTCCTCGGTGTCGTGCAGTCGTCAGGTTCGGGCATGCAAAGGGCCCCGGCCAGGCCGGGGCCCTGCATGAGGTGTTCGGTTTGCTCATCTCGGCGGGGTCGCCGCCGGTGGAGATCAGTTGTCCAGGAAGGCGTCCTGATCGATGCTGTGGTCGTCGATGTCCACGTCGAAGTGCCCGCCGTCGTGGTCGTGGCTCTCGTAGTGGTGGTCGTCACCCTTGTAGTCGTCGTGCTCGAAGGTGGGCTCGTACTCCGACTCGCCGTACGAGCCGTCGTGGGTCTCGGCGATCTGGGTCTGAGTGTCGTTGTCCTGGTACTCCGAGTTGAACGAGTCGGTGGCGGTGGCCGTCTCGGTGTAGGTGTCGTGCGAGTCGTAGCTGTCGTTGGCCTCGTTGGTCGCCGCGCCCTCGCCGAAGGCCTGCGCCGAGTCGTCGATGTAGGCGCCGTCCTGCGACACCTGGCCCTGGCCCACCCGGCTGGCCCAGTCGGAGCCGACGGTGTTGTTGTCGCCGCTGGTCACGTTGTCGGCGTGGGCGTCGTAGCCGGCCTGCTGGCCCGAGTTGTCGCCCTGGTTCTGCACGCCGGAGTCGCCCCCGACCTGCTGGCCGTCACCGGTCTGGGTCTGGTTGCCGTAGACCTCGGCGCCGGCGATGGAGGCCTCGCCGGTGGCGTTGGCCACGTTGGAGTCGTTCTCGGAGACCACGTCGCCGTGGACCTCGTAGGCATCCACGTGCTGGCTCTGGTCGACGTTGTTGGCGATCTGGTTGTTGTCGATCAGGCCCTGGATGTAATCGATCTTGCCCTCGATGCCATCGGGGGCGGCGTCGTAGCCGTCAGCCACGTCGTCGTGGGAGTCGACGGGGGTGACCTTCTCCAGCGCCGCCTTGACGTCGGCGTCGCTGACGTCGGCGTCCCGCAGCTCCTGCACGGCGGCGGCGTCGCCGCCGGCGATCCGCTCGATGAGCGTCTGGACGTACTCGACGGGGTTGTACTGCGACAGGTCGGACATTTCTGTTCCCTCCGTTGGGTGTTGCTTGGTTGTTCGTTCGCTTGGGGTGTGTGTTCCTTGCTGAAGCTCAACCTACGTCGCCCCGGCCCGCTCCGTATCGGGGTTTCCCCCCTACCCCTGGGGTCACCATAGGGGATCGGGGAGGGCCGTCCTAGGGGTTGCATCAGCACCTGGCTAGGAGCATGTGCCCAGGCCGTCTCCCCTGCGTCGCGGCGGGTTGACGGCGGGTAAACAGGGGCGGGCGGGCTAGCTTCCGCCGGCGGCGGCGCGGATCGAAGCGACGAGCTCGGCCCGGCTGGTGGCCCCCAGCTTCTGGCGGATCTTGGCCACGTGGTGCTCCACCGTCTTGGGGGAGATGAACAGCTGGGCCCCGATCTCTTTGTGGGTCCGGCCCTCCACCACCATGAGCGCCACCTCGGCCTCCCGGTCCGACAGGCCGAGGGCGACCAGGGCGTCGTCGCCCGAGGTCTCCACCGGCTCGCTGGCCGACACCCGCGCCATCTCCAGCAGCCGGCGGGCCACCCGGGGGTCGGCCTCGTCGAGGGCGGCCTGGCCCAGGAGCCGTGACGCCTCCCAACCGTCGCCCACGGCCGACATCCGCTCCGAGGCGGCGACGACGTCGCTCTCGGCCGCCTGGCCGATCACGATGCCGGCCCACACAGCCCCGGCCTGGGCCCGGGCCTGTGACCGCTCGTCGGTAGGGGCGAGCCCGGACAGGGCGGCCGCTGCCTCGGCCACCGCCCTGTTGTCCTCCCCGGCCAGCGCCACCTGGAGCCGCAGCCACCAGCCGGCGGCGGGGCCGGGTCCGGTGGGGGGCAGGGCCAGCGCCTGGTCGGTCAGCTCGGCCACCACCGGATCCACCCGGCGCCGGTCACCCAGGCGGGCCCCGGCCGCCAGCAGTTCCGTGAACACGTCGAGCAGCAGCCAGGTGGTCGACGGGCGGAGCAGCGCCTGCTCGGCGGCCTGCCACGACGCCCGCAGCCGGGAGGTGTCGCCCGAGCGGCGGGCGATGGCTGCCTCCAGGGCGGCCAGCACCAGCCGGTCCCGTTGGGGAAGGCCGAGGGCGTCCACCGACGGGCTGCCCACCTGGTCGGTGAGGTCAGTGCCGTCGGTGTCACCCTCGCCGAAGTTGAACGCCCCGGCCAGCAGGTCGGGCCGGCGGTGGCGGCGGCCCAGTTCCAGAGCGGACCGGTAATCGCCCCGGACCAGGCGCCCGTAGGCCCGCACGAGGTGGTGGAACAGATCTTCACCCGGCCCCCCGCTGCCGTGGGCCACGGCCTGGCTGCACAGGTGCTCCACCGCCACCAGATCGCCGGTGAGCAGCGCGGCCAGCGCCCCCACCCCGTGGGGGGTGAAGCCCAGGGGGGCGGTGGGGTGGAGCCGGTCGAAGTCGTCGGCCGCCTGCACCAGGCCGGCCAGGGCGTTGCGTTGGTCGCCCCGGGCCAGGTCGTCCACGGCGCCGGCCACGGTGCCCAGCACCCGGCCCAGCGGCACCGGCCGGGCGGCCGCTGCCCCGTCACCGGGAGGCACGGGGGGCCGACCGGCCAGCACGAGGGCCACCGAGTGCAGGGGGGCGGCCAGAGGGCCGGCCAGGGGTCGGGCGGCGGCCGAGGCCAGACGGAGGTCCCGCAGATCGAGTCCGTAGCCGAGAGCTACCGTGCGATCGTCGAGCGGTTCCTCGCCGCCGGAGACATCCTGGGTCCACTCGGCCCGTTCCAGGTGGACCAGGGCGTCGGCCGAGCCCCGGTGGAAGGCACCCAACGCCCGCAGCACGGAGGCCTCGGACGGGGCCAACCCCAACCGCTCGGCCCGCTCGACGAGGTCGGCGAACAGGTCGGGTTCACCCCCGGCCGCACCGAGGGCGGCACCGGCCAACAGGCGGGCCGCATCCGGGATCTGGCCGTCACCCACCAACAGGTGCCGGGCCGCGGCGGGCGGGTCGGTACCGGCCAGGACCGCGGCCAGGCGGTCGTGGCCCGAGCCCCGCTGGGTCGCGGTCAGATCGGTGGCCAGCGCCGCCCGCACCACGGGGATCAGGGCGCCGTCGCCGGCCAGCAGGCCGCCCGCCCGGGCCGCCCGCTCGGCGATGTCGAGCGAGGGCGGGGCGGCCCGATGGCCTTCGGACCGCACCGGCTGGCCCAGGGCCCGCAGGGCGAGGGCGAGCTCGGCTTCGGGACGCCCCTCGACGTCGTCGGGGTCGATCAGGGACCACAGCCGGGCCAGGTCGGCCGCCGCCGGGCCCGCCCGTCGTACCCGGCTCACCACGGCCTCCACCGTCTCCGCGCCCGGTGGGCCGTCGCCCGGTGTCCAGCCGGTGGCGATCAGGTCGGCAGCCAGACCGACGGACCCGGCGGTGGCGGCATGGAGAGCGGCCAGCTCGGCGGTGTTCAGCGCACCGGCCGGGCCACCGCTGCGAGACGCCCGGCCGGCCCGCAGGGCGGCCACCACAGGGGCGAAGGCGTCGAGGTCGAGCAGGCCCATCCGGTGGGCCGGTTCCGTTCGGGTGAGCACCTCGGTGAGCAGCTCGAGGGCGTCGGGAGCGGGCTCCGTGCCGTCGGCCGGGCGGCGGCTGGCCACCACCGCCACGTCGGCCCCCGACTCCACGCCGGCCGGAGCGGACGCGGCGTCGACCAGCTGCGCCAGGGCGTCGCCGTCGAACCACTGGAGATCGTCGGCCACCAGCATCGCCGGTCGCCCGGCCCGGGCGGCGGCCACATCGGCTCCGGTCACCGTCCGCAGCGGGCTGCCGGTGAGCCAGATGGCGCTCCCCTCCGGACTGACAACGGTGGACGACGACGCCAGGCCGGCCTCGGACACCCACGAACGCAGCAGGTGGGTCCGTCCGGTGGCTCCCGCCCCGATCACCAGTCGATTACCCCTCACCACCCCGCATCGTAGCTGGCCATCACGCTGTGCTGTTGGGCTTAACCCGCTGTGCTGTTTGCGCTGGACCAGCTGTGCTGTTGGGCTTATGCGAGAGCGCTCACGGGCGCCGTGGGGATAGTGTCGAACACGATGAGTGCCCCGGATCCACAAGGAGACGTACGAGCTGCGCTCGAGCTCGGCGTGAAGGCGGCCACCGCCTACGGACGGCCCGACCTGGTGCAGCGGTTGAACGTCACCCTCGAACGGGTCCGCAAGCCCGACGTGCAGGTGGTGGCGATCGGCGAGTTCAAACAGGGCAAGAGCTCGCTGGTCAACGCGATCGTGAACGTGAACATCTGCCCCGTCGACGACGACATCGCCACCGCCGTGCACACCATCGTGCGCTACGGCGAGGAACGTCGGGCCTTCGCCCTGGTGAAGTCGGCCAACGATCCCGACGGCGAGGGCCAGCGGATCGCCATCCCCCTCGACCAGATCCGGGCCTACGCCACCGAGCTGGGCGGGATCGACCCCTCGGTGATCGTGAAGGGGGTGGAGATCGAGGTGCCCCGCAAGCTCCTGGCCGACGGGTTGATCCTGGTCGACACCCCGGGGGTGGGGGGCCTGAGCGGGGCCCACGCCGCCGCCGGCATGGGCGCCATCTCCATCGCCGACGCCCTGCTGTTCATCAGCGACGCCTCCCAGGAGTACACCCGGGCCGAGATGGACTTCCTGGCCCAGGCGCTCGAGCTGTGCCCCAGCGCGGTGTGCGTGATGGCCAAGACCGACCTGTACCCCCGGTGGCGGGAGGTCATGGAGATCAACAAGGGCCACCTGGCCCGCCTGGGGCTGAACCTCCCGATCCTGGCCGTGTCGTCGATGCTGCGGATGGAAGCCATCCGGCGGGAGGACAAGGAGCTCAACGCCCAGTCGGGCTTTCCCGCCCTCATCCAGTACATCACCAACGACCTGATCGCCGGCAAGGCCCGGACCAACCGGATCCTGGCCCAGCGAGACCTGTTCGCCGTGTGTGATCAGCTCGGCGGCCAGTTCGAGGCGGAGAAGAGCGCCCTGACCGATCCGGCGGCCAGCGCCGCCCTGGTGGCGGGTCTGGAACGGGCCAAGGCCCGGGCCGAGGCCCTGCGGGGTCAGGCGTCGCGTTGGAGCACCACCCTCAACGACGGGGTGGGCGACCTCACCAGCGACATCGATTTCGACATGCGGGCCCGGATGCGGGCGGTGATGGCCGAGGCCGACAGCGCCATCGAGGCCTTCGACCCGCTGGACTCGTGGGACGAGTTCGAGCCGTGGCTCACCAACGCCGTGTCCCAGGCGGTGGTGGCCAACTACCGCTACCTCACCGAACGGGCCGCCACCCTGTCGTCGGAGGTGGCCCGCCACTTCGGCCAGGAAGGCCATGAGCTCTTCGCCGACCTCGAGATCCACAACGCCGCCAACGTGCTGGGCCGGGTCTCGATCGACCCGCACATCGAGGTGGAGGACATCGGCCGGGGGGCCAAAGGTCTCACCGCCCTGCGGGGCTCCTACTCCGGCTTCCTCATGGTCGGCCTGCTCGGCAACCTGGCGCTGGCCGGCGTGCTCGGCCCGGCGCTGCTTCCCATCCAGGTGGGGGCCGGCCTGATCCTGGGCCGCAAGACGTTGAAGGACGAGAAGGAACGGGCGTTGATGCGCCGGCGGAGCGACGCCAAGAACGCGGTGCGCCGCTACTCCGACGAGGTCCAGTTCCAGGTGGGCAAGGACAGCCGGGACACGCTGCGCCGGGTCCAGCGCCAGCTGCGGGACCACTACTCGTCACGGGCCGAGGAGCTGAACCGCTCCACATCCGAAGCCCTCAAATCGGCCCAGGACGCGGTGCGGGTGGCCGAGGCCGACAAGTCGAAGCGGATCAAGGACGTGCAGGCCGAGCTCGACCGGATCAAGAACATGCGGACCCAGGCCGAGCGGCTGACGGCCCAGCCGGCGAGCAGGCAGCCGGCATGAGCGAGCAGCTGATCACCAGCACCCACGAGCTGCTCGACGGCGCCCAGCGGGCCTTCGCCGGTGTCCCGGGGGCCGAGGCGTTGGCCGAGGCCCGGCGCCGGCTCGACGAGCCCCTCCGGGTGGCCATCGCCGGGAAGGTCAAAGCCGGCAAGTCGACCCTGCTGAACGCCCTGGTGGGGGAGCGCCTGGCCCCCACCGACACCGGCGAGTGCACCAAGATCGTCACCTGGTACCGGGACGGCCACACCTACCAGGTGATCCTGTATCCCCGAGACGGATCGGACCCGGTCCAGGTCCGCTTCGAGCGTGACGACGGCGCCATCGACGTGGACCTCGGCGGCCGGGATCCGGTGTCGGTCGACCGTCTCGACATCACGTGGCCCTCGTCGAACCTGCGCAAGATCACCCTGATCGACACCCCGGGGGTCGACACGCTGAGCGAAGGCGTGGCCGACAAGGCCTTCGAGTTCCTGGACCCCAAGGACACCGAGACCCCGGCCGACGCCGTGCTGTACCTGATGAAGCACATCCACGCCGCCGACATGCGGCTGCTGGAGGCGTTCCACGACGAGGCCGTGTCGCAACCCAACCCGGTGAACGCCATCGCCGTGCTGTCCCGGGCCGACGAGATCGGCGGCGGCCGGGTCGACTCGATGGCCTCGGCCCGCAAGATCGCGGCCCGCCTGGCCCGCGACGGCCGGCTCCGTCGTCTGGTGCAGGTGGTCATCCCGGTGGCCGGCCTGCTGGCCGAGACGGCCGAGACGCTCACCGAGCGAGAGTTCAAGCTGCTCACCGAGCTGGCCACGATGAGCCGCAGCGAGCTCGAGACCTATCTGCTGTCGGCCGACCGGTTCATCCAGGGCACACCGGGGATGCCGCTGACCTCGCTGGAGCGGGAGGAGCTGCTGGGCCGGCTCGGGATCTACGGCATCCGCCAGTCGCTGGCGCTGGTCCGGTCCAAGACGGTCCACTCCTCGGTGGAGCTGTCGCGCGAGCTGGTGGGCCGCTCGGGCCTGACCGATCTCCAGACGATCCTCACTACCCTGTTCGTCGACCGGGCCGCGGTGCTCAAGTGCCGCTCGGCCCTGCTCACGGTGGAGCGGCTGTGCGAGCAGAACCCGAACAACCCGGGTGCTGCCGGCCTGCTGCTCCAGATCGAGCAGATCATGGCGGTGGCCCACCCGTTCAACGAGCTGGCCACGCTGGCCGCCATCCGCACGGGGCGGATCAAGGCCCGCGAGCAGGACCTGCTCGACCTGGAACGCACCCTGGGGGCCACCGGCACCGCCCCCTGGCAGCGCCTGGGGCTGAAGCAGGACACGCCGGCCGACCAGATCCGCTCGGCTGCGTACGAGTCGATCGCCCGCTGGCAGCGCCTGGCCGAGAACCCCCTGTCGCCCCACGAGCTGTCGCAGGCCGCCCGCATCGGGATCCGCAGCCTGGAGGAGCTGGCCGTCTCGCTGGGGTAGCTCCCCGGTGTCAGAGGTCGAAGTGCTGGATCGACGGGTCGTGCGAGATCCGGTCGATCTCCACGTTCATGTCCGAGATGGAGACCGCCAGGTCCTCCAACCCTTCGTGCAGCGGCTCCTCGGGGGTGTCGTCGATGTCGTCGACCGCGTCGAAGTCGGCTGTGTCGTCGATGGGCACGAGGTGACCGTGGTCATCGTCGAAGTCGGTGAGCCCGTCGAGGGCGTCGTCGACAGGGCTTTCGGGATCGAAAGCGCCGTGGTCGGACGAGTAGTGAAAGTCGTGGTCGTCGAGGCCGTGGTCGAAGTCGGCCGGCGGGTGATGGCCGTCGCCGAAGCTGTCGCCGAACCCGTCGTCGAGCACGGTCCCGACCAGGTCATGATGGTCCAGGTCATGATGGTCCAGGTCACCGAGCCCGTGGTGGTGATCGTCGAGGTCGCCGTCATGGTCGAAGTCGCCGGGGTCGCCGTCGCCCAGGTGGCCGCCCAGGTCGGGCGGGGTGCTGAGGTCGACCTCGGCCAGCACGGCGAACACGTCGCCGCCCTGGTCGATGACCTGGTCGATGGCGTGATCCATCGGCGAGGCCGGCAGGTCGTCGGGCTCGAAGGGCACGGGGGAGAACCGGGTCACCACCGGGGCCAGGGTGTCGGCCACGTCGAGCGGGGCCCGTTCGGCGAAGTGGAGCAGGGCCGAGGACAGGGCATCGGGGGGCAGGTCGCCCATCCCGTGCTGTTCGAGCACGGTGGCGGGGTCGATCCCTGCGCCGTGGGCCGACAGCATGGCGTCGATCATCTCTCGGAAGCTCACGACACCACTGTAGATCCGAGCCCGGGGTCGACCATCGGGGATTGCCCCGTGGGGCATGGGGGATCAGGATCCCGGGTCCAGGCCAGCGCGGCCTGGATGAGACCGTCGATCAGGTGGTTGACATGGGGAAAACGCTGGGTTTTGGGGTCGTGTGAGGGCCAGGCCAGCACCAGCGGGGTGAGGCCCCGGACCCGGGGCGGCAGCTCCAGCTGCATCCCGCCGCCGGCCGTGAGGTTGCACGGGTTGTCGGGATGGAGCCCACGGAGCGACTTCGGGATCCGGTCGATGTCGTCGATCGTCTCGTAGGCGGGCAGGGCGTCACGGATGTGGCGGGCCACGTGGGAGGCCAGGTGCCGGTTGGCGCCGCCACACAGGAGGCTGGCGAAATGGCCCTGCAGGCCGTAGCCGTGCACGGCGATGACCCACCGGCAATGGGCCACGAAGGCGGCGAGCTTGGGCGACTGGGCGGGGTCGACGAGGGTGGACGGGATGTGGTGCCGCATCCCCCGGGGCTGGATCACCCCGTAGAACGACGATCCCGACCTGGCCGCCGCTTCGGACGCGATCTGCTCGGTGACCCGTTCCAGGTTGCCGCCGTGGAAGGCGCAGAACCCGACCGGGCCCTTCAGGTCGAGGATCTCCACCACCCCGGGCCGGGCCAGAAGCTCGGCGAAGGTGATCGGGGTGCGGTCGACGTCCTGCATGGCCGGCCTAGTGGGACAGGGCCAGCCCCCGGGCCCGGCGTCGGGCCACGAAGCCGGCCACGGCCAGCCCGGCGTTGAGGACCAGGAACCCCCAGCCCAGGATGGCGGTGCGGGCGTCGATCCAGTTGCTGACGTCGGCCTGGATCCGCTCCACCGAGTTCACCGGGCCTGCCGGGATGCCGATCGGGTCGGTTGACCAGTAGCCGTACCAGGCCACGTAGAGGCCGACGATGATGAGGATGACGGCCGAGACGACCTGAATGCGGGGCAGGAGGCGGCGGAAGGCCCCCACCAGACCCTTGCGGCCGAAGGCGACGGCCAGGGTCAGGCCGGTGGCCAGCAGGCCCATGCCCAGCCCGTAGGACAGGAAGGCGCCGAAGCGACGGCCGAAGGTGTCGCCGGCGGCGGCGTAGCCGATGGCGCTGAGGAAGATGCTGATCGTGCAGCTGAGCGAGGCGACGGCGTAGGACACGCCGAACAGGAACATGCTGAACGCCGACCGGCTGCCCGTGCCCCGCTCCAACTTGGGGATCGACAGCATGGGCTGGAAGCCGAGGACCATGGCCACGCCCAGGCCGACCAGGCCGAGGCCCAACACCAGGGTCACCCACGGCAGGTAGCCGGCCACCTGGCCGATCACCTCGGCCAGGGCCAGGCCGAGCAGGCCGAACACGGCCAGGAAGCCGGCCGAGAGCGACAGGCCCACCACCTGGGCCCGGTTGAGGGCGATGATCCGGTTGTCGGCGCTGCCGTCGCCGTCGGTGCCCACGAAATAGCCCAGGTACGCCGGGAGCAGGGCGAACCCGCACGGGTTGACCAGCCCCACCATGCCCAGGGCGAAGGCCCGGGCGTCGAAGACGTCACCCAGGGTCAAAGCTTGACCTGCAGATGCTCGTCGATCAGGCCCTTCAGCTCCTCGGCGTCGATGATGCCGGAGTGCTGGTAGGCCACGGTGCCGTCGGGGTTGATGAGCACGGTGGAGGGCATGCCGATCAGGCCGAGCTCGGAGAAGATGACGTTGTCGGGTTGGAACACGGTGGGGTAGCTCACCTGGCTCTCGGCCACGAAGCTCCGCCAGGCGTCCTCCGTGAGGTCGGCATTGACGCCGAGGAAGTCGACCTTGCCCTGGGCCTGCTCGAACGTGGCCTGGATGTCGGGCATCTCGGCCCGGCAGGGGGCGCACCAGGAGGCGAAGAAGTTCAGCACCAGGGGCTGGCCCTCGAAGTCGGCCAGGGTGCCCTGCGAGCCGTCTTCCTTGGTGAAGCTCAGCGAGTTGAACCGGCTGGGGTCGAGGGTGTCGCCGCTGCCGCCCGACCGGAAGACCACACCCCACAGCGCGCCGGCGGCCACCACCGCCACCACGGCCAGGATGATCAGCGGTCTCATCCGGGAGCGCTCGCCGGCGGGCTCGTGCTCGGCTTGTTCGACGTGCTCGGAGGTTGTGTCGGCCATGCCAGTTCCCAGAAGTAGACCTTAGAGAACGGTACCTCGAAAAAGGGGTCGGCCCCGCCTCCGGAGGGAAGGAGACGGGGCCGAGATCGGCCCGCTGATCAGGCGATCAGGCGCTGCAGGTGCTCGGGCACGGGGACCACGGGCAGCTGGTCCTCGGGCCGGGGGTGCTTGGGCGGCCGCCCCCTGCGCCGCTTGATGGTCAGGATCCGCCCGCCAGCGAAGAGCTGGCCGCCCCAGACCCCGCAGGGCTCGGACCGGCCGATGGCCCCTTCGAGGCAGGGAGCGATGACCGGGCACTCGGCGCAGATGCGCTTGGCAGCGGCGATGTCCTGCAGCTCCTCGCTGAAGAACAGGTCGGAGGCGCCGGCAACCACACGGCAGGCCGCAGCGTCCTCCCAGGTGGCCTTGAGCTCTTCGTCGATGATGGTCATGTCATTGCCTTGTCTCAAATGGTGGTGGGTTTTGCGTGTCGGCCCGCCTAAGAGAGAGGCGGGCGGGAGATTTGATGCGTCGATTTCGTCGCAGGCGCTCCGGCCGCTTCTGGCGCTGCCAGTGGCCGAAAAGCAGAAGAGCCGCTGGGGGCTCGTGCTCCCAGCGGCTCAGTGGCGGCTCCTGCTCTTGTCAGGAAGCTGGCCTCCAACGCTGGGAGTGGTGGTCCGGGCCGAACTTGGTGGCGTGGGCCCAGGCGGCCTCGATGCGCTCGTAGGCAACGGCGGTCATCGGGGCGCAAGTGTCCTGCATCACGGTCGACGTGGCCGGCACCCGGAGATTGCAGCGGGCGTCGATCTGGTTTACGAGGTTCAGGTTGCTCATCGCCGCACTCCTTTCCGGGGCACACGTTGCTGTCGGGTCGTTCTGAGTACGGAACTACGTATCAGCGGGACTGTCAAACGATTTATGAGAGGATCCCAGTAGGGTTCGCCCTCGTGGACCCAGGGTCTCTCCTCCAGTGTGAGCCCGCACCGGGCGGCCGTCGGTTCTCGGGACGGCGCCGGGTACGTCTGGGCGACGTCACAAGCGGGGGACGGCTCCGGCTCGACGCCCTCACCCGCTACACCCAGGACGTCTCCGACGACGACACCACGAACGCCGGCCTGACCGATCCCGACGATCCGTCCGAGCCGGCGTGGGTGGTCCGGCGCACGGCCGTGGCCGAGGTGCGGGCGGCCCGCCTGGGGGAGGACATCGAGATCACCACGTTCTGCTCCGGTCTGGGGCGGCGCTGGGCCGAGCGCCATCTGCACGTGGCGGGCAGCGATGGCGCCCGCTACGAGGTGTCGACCCTGTGGATCTGTATCGACGCCACCACCGGCCGGCCCCGGGAGCTGACCGAGCGTTTCCGGAGCCTCTACGGCCCGGCCGCCGGCGGCCGCCAGGTGTCGGCCCGGCTCACCCACCCCCGGCCCGAGCCGGCCGCGTCCCGGTTCCCCTGGCCCCTACGGGCCGTCGACCTCGACGTCTACGGCCACGTGAACAACGCCGCCTACTGGGCGGTGGTGGAGGAATGGCTCGACGGCCACCCGCTCGCCCCGCCCTTCGCCGCCAGCCTGGAGTACGCCGCCGGTCTGGACCGGGGGGCCGAGGTGGAGGTGGCCTGGGAACCGGCGAGCGGCGGTGGCGCTCAGCTCTGGTGGCTGGCGCCCGACGGGACCGTGCCGGCGTCGGCCGAGCTGGTGTCGTTGGTGCCGAGCGGCACGGCCGCCTCGGGGGCCAGGAACACCGTCTGACGGTAGAAGCGGAGCTCCTTGATGCTCTCGCTGATGTCGTCGAGCGCCCGATGGCCGGCGTCCTTGCGGGGGGCGGAAGCCAGCACCGCCGGGTACCAGCGCCGGGCCAGCTCCTTGATGGTGGACACGTCGACCGAGCGGTAGTGGAGGAACTCCTCCACCTCGGTCATGTGGAGGGCCAGGAAGCGGCGGTCCATGCCGATCGAGTTGCCGCACAGGGGCACCGACCGGGGTGTGTCGATGTGCTGGCGGAGAAAAGCCATGGTCTGGGCCGTGGCCTCTTCCAGGGTCACCGTGGACGCCCGGATCTGCTCCAGCAGGCCCGATTTGGTGTGCATGTCGACCACCACGGGCTCCATGGCGGCCAGCTCATCCTCGGTGGCGTGGATCACCAGGTCGGGACCCTCGGCGATGATGTTCAGCTCGTCGTCGGTGAGCAGGGTGGCGATTTCGACGATGACGTGGCGGGCCGGATCGAGTCCGGTCATCTCTAGATCCATCCAGGCGAGCAAGGCCCCTATCCTAACGCCGAGCCTGACGTGCCCATCCTCCGGCTCGACGACGATCGGGACGATCCGCTGGCGGTCCCGGCCCGGATCCGGGCGGGCGACGCCGCCGCCGACCTCCCGGCCCGCCACGACGTCACCATCGGCCCGGGGGAGCGGTGCCTGGTGCCCACCGGATTCGCCGTGGCCCTCCCCGAGGGCACGTGCGGGCTGCTCCTGCCCCGTTCGGGCCTCGCCCTGTCGCACGGGGTGACCCTGCTGAACTCGCCCGGCCTGATCGACTCCGGCTACCGCGGCGAGCTGCAGGTGGTGCTGCTCAACACTTCCCGCGAGGCCGTGACCCTCAGCCGGGGCCAGCGCATCGCCCAACTGCTGGTGCTGGCCGTCGACGAGCTCCGCCTGATGGAGGTGGCAGAGCTGCCCCCCAGCCACGACCAGCGGGGTACGGCCGGCTTCGGCAGCTCGGGGAGCTAGAGCCCGGCGGCGCCCAGGCGGAGATCGATGGCGGTGGGGCCCACGTGGACCTCGTCGACGATGGCGGCCAGCGACGACGACACGGCTCGGCTGGTGGGCTCGTCGAGCACCTGGTCGGGGTTGTCGATCGTGATCATGAGCTGGTGGGGCATCCACCGGGCGTTCAGGTAGATGCGGCCCTTGCCGTGGAGGGCGGCCACCGCCTCGTCCACCGCCATACGCAGCTTCTCCACCTCGGCGATGTCGACGCCCAGACGCAGGGCCAGGCCGGCCACCGCCACCCGGCCGATCCGGCTGAACGCGGGGGAGGCGGGGAACGACACCTTCACCTGATCCTGGGTGCCATCGTTCACCCCGCCACTATCCCACGTTCGGCGGGCGCGTAGGCAGTTCGCGGATCACCTCGCTCGGCTCCTTGTCGTCCCGGATGCCGAGGAACACGGGATGGCGGAGCAGGCCGTCGTCGGCCCACGACCCGTAGCTGACCTCCACCACCACGTCGGGCTCCACCCAGCTGGGTGGCTTGAGCAGGGGCGGTACCTCCACGAAGGGGCTGGTGGGCCGGGGGCGGAGCCGGGGGCGGAGCAGCTCGCGGTGCTTGTCGGTGAGGCCGGAGCCCACCGCCCCGGCGAAGCGGAGGCGGCGAGCGTCCCCCGTACCCGGCTCGTGGTAGCCCACGAGCAGCGAACCGATCCGGCCGGCCAGCGCCCCCTGTCCCGGCAGCCAGCCCCCCACCACCAGCTCCTGGTGGAGCCGGACCTTCACCTTGATCCACTCGCGGGTGCGGCCGCCAGGCATATAGCGGCTGTCGAGCCGCTTGGCCACCACCCCTTCCAGGCCCCGCTGGCGGGCCAGGTCCAGCAGCGCCGCTCCCTCGCCCCGGCCCCCGCCCTCGATCGAGGGCGGCACCCGGACCACCGGCCCGTCGTCGATCAGCTTCCGCAGGAGCCGCCGACGGGTGGTGTAGGGCAGGTCCACCAGGGGCCGGCCGTCCAGTTCCAGCAGGTCGAACACGAGGTAGACCACGGGGTGCCGGCCCATCAGCGCGGCCGAGGGGGCGGTCACGTGCATCCGGTTCTGGAGGCGGCCGAACGACGGCTGGCCGTCGTCGTCGAGCACCACCACCTCCCCGTCGAGCACTGCCGGTACCCCCACCAGCGGCCCGAGGCCGGCCAGCTCGGGGTAGCTGGGCGTCACCTCGCGCCCGTTGGCCGACCACAGGCGGGGCCCGGCCGTCGGATCGCAGCGGGCCACGATCCGCATCCCGTCCCATTTGAGCTCGTATGCCCACCCCTCACCGGTGGGGAGATCGCCCAGCACGGCCTTCATCGGGGCGATCGACCCCGGGGGGTGGCTGGGCTTGACGACCATGCCTCCACAGATACCTGGTCGGGAGCACAGATACCTGGTCGGCAGCGGGATCTGCTAGCAAACACGGGATGGATCTCACCGAGTTGCTGGACGTGCTGACCGTCGAGCCTGATCCGGGGGGCGCGCCCGACGTGTTCGTGGGGCACTCCCCGGCAGACCGTGACCGGCCCGTGTACGGCGGCCAGTTCCTGGCCCAGGCCCTGCGGGCGGCCGGGGCGACGGTGGAACCCGACCGTCGGCCCCACTCGCTTCACGCCTACTTCGTACGCTCCGGCGCCCCCAAGACGCCCATCCGCTACGAGGTGACACGGGTGCGCGACGGCCGCTCGTTCAGCCACCGGGAGGTGGTGGCCACCCAGGACGGCAAGGAGGTGTTCCGCCAGATCCAGTCGTTCCAGGTGCCGACGGACGGGCTGGTGCACAGTGAGCGGTTCCCCGTCGAGCCCGGCTTCGACCCGGCCCGGGAGATCGGCTACCGGGCCTGGGTGCGGGAGGCGTCGACCCACCACGACCATCCCTGGTTCGGTGAGCAGATGCCGCTCGACATCCGCTTCGAGGCGGCACCCCCGGCCCAGCCCCGGACGCCGTTGGGCGGGGTGCTGCGGATCTGGATGCGGATCACCGAGACCATCCCGTCCGACGACCCGACGCTGCACGCCGCCCTCCTGGCCTGGATGAGCGACAAGACGATCAGCGACGTCGTGCTCTATCCCCACGCCCGGTCCTGGACCGACGTCGGGCACGACATCTTGAGCCTCGACCACGCCATGTGGTTCTACGACCCGGCCCGGGCCGATCAATGGGTGCTGTTCACCCATGAGACACCGGCCACCACAGGCGGGCGGGGCCTGGCCCGGGGCGATCTGGTGACGCTGAGCGGTCAGCGGGTGGGGGCGGTGGCCCAGGAGGCGCTGCTGGTGACGCCCTGACCCCGCTGGTGCTCTGACCAGGAGGAACTTCTCCCTACCTACCGGTAGGTAGGGAACGATGAAACTGGGTAGGCTCGACTGCGATGGTCATAGACAGCGATCTTGCCCTCCTGGCCGAACTCGAGCCCGAGGCCGGCCGCCTGCTCGACAAACACCTCGCCTCCACCAAGGACTGGCACCCCCACAAGATGGTGCCATGGTCCCGGGGCCGGGACTTCGAACCGGGCTACGAATGGAGCCCAGAGGAGAGCAGCCTGCCCGACGCGGTGCGCAGCGCCCTCTTCATCAACCTGCTCACCGAAGACAACCTGCCGTACTATTTCCGCGACATCGAGCGGATGTTCGGCCGTGACGGTGCCTGGGGGACCTGGGTGCGGCGGTGGACGGCGGAGGAGAACCGGCACTCCACGGTCATCCGCGACTACCTCACGGTCACCCGGGCCATCGATCCGGCCGAGCTGGAAAACGCCCGCATGGCCCAGATGAGCGGGGGCAAGGTGCCGGAGCCGCCGACGGCGGCCGACGGGCTCATCTACGTCAGCCTGCAGGAGCTGGCCACCCGGATCTCGCACCGCAACACCGGCCTCGCCCTCGAGAACCACGACCGGGTGGGCTACGACATCATGCGCCAGGTGGCGATCGACGAGAACCGCCACCACATCTTCTACCGCGACATGGCCAAGGCCGTCATCGAGGTAGACCCGAGCATGGGCGTGCTGGCCATGGAACGCCAGATCATTGGGTTCACCATGCCCGGCGACGGGATCCCGGGCTTCGCCCGCCACGCCCGGGCCATCGCCGCCGCCGGGATCTACGACCTGGCCGTCCACCACGAGCAGATCCTGGAGCCGGTGGTGATGAAGCAGTGGGGCCTGGCGTCGCTCACCGGGCTCACCCCTGAAGCGGAGGCGGCCCGGGAGCGGGTGCTGGCCTACCTGGCCAAGTCCGAGCGGGTGGCCCGCCGGTTGGCCGAACGCAAGCAGTCGCTGGTCGACGCCTAGGGCGACCGCTCGGATGTTCGCCGGCGGCGAGCGGTCCTAGACGAGGAACGCTCCCACCGCCTCAGCCAGGGCCGCTGGCTGATCGAGGTTGGCCAGGTGGCCGGCCCCGGCCAGGGCCACCAGCTCGGCGTGGGGCACGGCGGCCTGCCACGCCTTCCCGTAAGGGCCGGTGATCAGGGCGTCGGCATCGCCCAGGATCACCCGGGTGGGAGCGGACAGCCGGTAGAGCCGCTTGGACAGGCGCCGGTTGGGGATGGGGAACAGCACCTTGCCCGCCGTGCCCAGGCGGCGGGCGTTCTGCACCATGAACTGGGCCAGCCCTTCGTCGGTCCCCATGTCCTGGCCCGGTGTGAGCAGCTTGGCCGCGTTGGCCGGATCGGCCAACAGCAGCTCGGTCAGCTGGAAGGGCAGCACGGCGAAGATGTCGGGGATGGGGTGGTCGTCGAGCCACAGGCCGTAGGGGGCCACCAGCACCAGGCGGTTCAGGTCGCGGCGGGCCAGGCACGCCATCTCGGCCGCCACCATGGCCCCCATCGAGTGGCCCACCAGGTGGGGGTGGTCGAGGCCGAGGGTGTCGGCGATGTCCCAGCCCAGGAGGGCGAAGTCGAGCATGTCCTCGACCGAGCCCTCGTTCTCCAGCTCCGAGTAGCCCGGCCACAGGGGGGCGTGGACCCGGAACCGCCGGGCCAACGCGTCGAGGGACTCTTCGGTGTGGGCCAGCCCGGCCATCGAGTGGAACCACAGGATGTCGCCCTCGGCCGAGGCCGGATCGGCCGGGGTCCACTGGCGCACGACGACCTCGATGCCCCGGGGGGTGGTGATCGTGGTCTGGGTGCTCATCAGTTCGCCCCCTCGGGCTTGGTCGCCACCCGCCGGGCGTGGTCGAGCCCCTGCTCGGGCACCACCCGGTCTTCCAGCGGCTTGGGCCACCACCGGGTGTCACTTGCCCCGTCTTTCGTGTCGTAGTCGGGCCACATGTTCTTGAGCTGGGGCATCACCTTCTCGGCGAACAGCTGGGTGGAGTAGCGGGTCTTGTCGTCCGGCATGTTGCCCATGTGCAGCAGGGTGAAGATCGAGCCCAGGCGGAGGTTCTTGATCATGTCTTCGGTCTGCTCCCGCACCGTGTCGGGGCCGCCGGCGATCACGAACCCGCCCTCCACCAGGTCCTTCCAGGTGAGGTTGGTGAACGTCGACTGATTCTCCTTGCGCACCTGGCTGAGGATGCCAGCCTTGATCGTCTTGATCGTGCGGTAGCCGGGGGCGTCGGCGAAGCCGGGGTAGACGTGGAGGCAGCGGTTGAAAAAGTACAGGAGGTGCTCGGCGTAGAGCTTCTCGGCCTCGGCGTCGTTGTCGGCCACGCAGAAGATCTGGGCGAAGCTGGCCCGCCCCGGCGACTCGTCCTTGCCCCGCTCGGCCACCCGGTTCCAGTAGCCGTCCATCAGGAGCTTGCCGGCCTTGTGGCCCTGGAACGACAGGTAGGAGTAGTTGTAGTCGTGGTCGAGGCAGAAGTCCCAGGTCTCGATGGAGCCGCCACCCGGGATGTAGATCGGCGGATGGGGCTTCTGGATCGGCTTGGGCCAGCAGTTGACGTAACGGAGCTGCTGGTACTTGCCGTCGAAGGCGAAGGGCTCGTCTTCGGCCCAGGCCCGCATGATCAGCTCGTGGGCTTCGGCGTACTTGTCGCGCGTCAGGGCCGGGATCTGGCCGTAGGCGTAGTTGGTGTCCATCGACGTGCCGACCGGGAAGCCCGCCACCAGGCGACCCCCCGAGATCACGTCGAGCATGGCGAACTCCTCGGCCACCCGCAGGGCCGGGTTGTAGAGGGCGATCGAGTTGCCGATGACGCACAGGGCGGCCTTGGAGGTCCGGCGGGCCAGGCCGGCGGCGATGATGTTGGGCGACGGCATGATGCCGTAGCCGTTCTGGTGGTGCTCGTTGACCCCGATGCCGTCGAAGCCGAGCTCCTCGGCGAACTCCAGCTGGTCCATGTAGGTGTGGTAGACCGCGTTCGCCTTCACCGGGTCGAACAGCTTCGAATCGATGTCGACCCACACCGAACGGTGCTTCTCCCGGAAGTCGTCGGGCAGGTAGGGCCACGGCATCAGGTTGAAGAACACGAAGTTGACCATCGGGCAAGTTTGTCGGTCGGTGTCGGCGCGGGCCAATCTCGGGGATGGCCGATGAGACTCCGTCACCGCTCGATCTGCTGGGCGTGATCTCGGCCCGCAGCGTGGCCATCGACGACAACCTCGACCACTTCGAGATCTACACCATGGAAGGGCTGCTGACCCTGCTGTGGCATGGGCCGTCCGTCGCCGAGCGGGTGGTGGTGTGCGTGGGCGGGGCCATGGGCGGGCTGCTCGGCCCCGACGGCGGTCTCTACCACCAGCTGGGCCGCCAGCTCCCGGACCAGGGCATCGGCGTGCTGCGTATCAGCTACCGGCGGCCCAACCACCTCGAGACGTGCGTGCACGACACGTTGGCCATGATGGAGCTGGCGGCCCGGCACGGGTGCCAACGCTTCGCCGTGCTCGGCCACTCCTTCGGCGGGGCGGTGGCCATCCAGGCCGCGGCGAAGTTGGACAGGTCGGCGGTGCCGGCCGTGGTCACCTTCGCCACCCAGTCGGCCGGCTGCGAACCGGTGGAGCAGCTGGCCGACCGGAACCTGCTGTTCTTCCATGGCACCGATGACCGGATCCTTCCGCCCCAGTCGAGCGAGATGGTCCGGTTCCTGGCCGGGGCGGGCGAGCTGGTGCTGCTACCGGGCGCCGACCATGCCCTGCACCCGGCAGGCGACGAGATCCTGGCCCGGCTCCTCACCCACTTGCCGGAGGTCTTGGAGGCCGCAGACTAGGCGGCGGCGGCCAGAGCGGTCAGCTCGACCGCCTCGGGCCGATGGAGACCGAGCTCGATCACGAGGGCCTCCGAGACCTGTTCATCGGACAGACCCTGTTGTCGCAGGTACCCCGCGGCCCGGAGGGCGAACTCGCGGTCGGTGTTGTCGTCTGTCTCGAAGTCCGGCATCGGACGATCCTTTCGCTGGTGGATCTGTTCTAGCCCTTTGCTTTCCCCCGGCCCAGTGGATTACAGCCCAATTCCATGAGCTGTAACCGGGTGGTCACAATGTGTGGAATCGGACTTCGTATGTGACGGGCCACAACTTTCCCGTGAGCCAGAACGCGCCGGTCTCGGGGTCGTGGGCGATGCCGTTGGCCACGGCGTTACGGTCGCCCCGGTAGGCGTCGGGCACCAGGTCGGCGACGTCGGCGGTGGCGGTGACCACCCCGGTTGTGGGATCGATGACCACGATGGTGGTGGTGAGCCACACGTTCGCCCAGACCTGGCCGTCGACGCATTCCAGCTCGTTGATGTTGGCCACGGGTTGGCCGGCCAGCGTGACCGGCACCGAGCGGCGCAGCTCGAACGTGGCGGGGTCGCGGAACTGGAGCTCGCTCGTCCCGTTGCTCATCACCAGGTCGGTGCCGTCGTAGCACAGGCCCCAGCCCTCGCCGTCGTAGGCTTCGGTGCGTTCCTCGACGGCGGCGGGATCGAGGTCCGCCAGGGGGGTGACGAGCACGGTCTCGTTCTTCCAGGTGAGTTGGATGGCCTGCCCGTCCACCACCGTGACCCCCTCGGCGTACAGCTCGTCGGCCACCCGCACCTCGTCGGTGACCGCGCCGGTGGCAGGGTCGGTCAGCCGCAGCCTCGACTGCCCCTCCCGGCCGGTGCTCTCCAGCAGCTGGCCGTCGTGCAGCTCGAAGCCCTCCGTCCACGCCGTCTCGTCGTGCGGGTAGGTGCCCAGCACCTCTATCGACAGGGTCTCCGGGCCGTCGCCGACGGGACCGACCGGCACCGTGGCCTGCTGCTCGGCGGCCCCGCTGCCGCATCCGGCCAGAAGGAAGGCCGCCACCAGCGCGGCGCGTGCGGTTCGATGCATCGGCTCGAAGGTACCGGAGCTCACTCGATCTCCGTTCCGTCGGGGCGGTAGGTGCGCCACCGGCTGGTGTCGGGGTCCCGCTTGAGCTTGTAGCCCTTCTGCTTCCATCTGTTGTGCCGGCCGCAGAGCGGTGCCCCGTTGTGGGGGTGGGTGGGCCCGCCGTCGGTGTGGGCCTGGGCGTGGTCGGCCTCGCAGGCTGAGGTCGGGACCCAACATCCCGGCCAGAGGCAGGTGGTGCTCTGGAGCTTGACGGCGAGGCGGTTGCGGCCGGTGAACAGACGGTGGCGGCTGCCGACGTGGGTGGGTTGGCCGTTGGTGACGAGGACGGTGCGGAGGTGGTGGTGGAAGCTGTCGAGCAATGCTTCCACCGGTTCGAGCTTGTGGCCGTCGATGGTCTCGCACCGGTACGTGGCCGGGTCGTACCACTTGTTCGTGCTGTGGGCGGGGGCGGTGCAACGGGGGTCGGTGCAGGTGACCCGGTGAGCGGTTGCCTGGTAGGCGTCGGCGCTCCAGACGATGACATGCTCGGTAGCTGGTTCCTTGGCCCCGGGTTCGGCGGCGGCCGCCCGTTCGGCCATGGCGGCGAAGGCGTCGGCGGCTCGTTGGGCCGTGGTGCGTGCGAGGTCCGCGGCGCAGGCATTGTCGCCGTGCTCCTGGCGTGCCTCGGCCCAGTCGCCTTGCCATTCCTTGTCGGCGAAGGCGCGCAGGACGTCGTTGATCTTGGCTCCCTGCAACGCGCCGAAGGATCCTCTCAGGCGCCAGTCGAGGGACTGGGAGTCCTGGGTCATGGAGACGTGGCGGTGCTGGTGGCCGGTGTCGTCCCGAGGCTTGGGTCCATCGGCGTCGGCCAGGCGTTCCCATTCACGGACGGCGGCCTCGAAGTCGGGGTAGGCGCATTCGGTGGCCAGCAGGAGCAGGTCGGCCTGGAAGCCGACCAGGGCGTCTCGCACCCGGGAGTTCGAGTGCACGTTGGCGATCAGGTTGACCTGGTCGGTACCGACCGTGCCGTCCCGGTAGGCGTCGGCGACGAGTGGCAGGTTGCGCAGGGCGCGGTCGAGGCGTTCCCGGCGGGCGGCTTCGGAGTTGGAGAGCCGGCAGGTGTGGCGGGTCATGATCCGGGCGCTGGCGTGCCCATCGACGTGGTGGAGGCCCGAGCGCTCGATGTGGCCGAGGAGGGCGACCCGGGCGGCGTCAACGGAGCGGGCGTGCTGTTCGATCCCGTCGAGCAGGGCCCGAACCTCATGGTTGGTGAACGACTCGGCCGGGAGCGCCTGGTAGCGGTGCATGAGCTGGTGAAGGTCGGCCAGCACGGCCTCGGGGCTGTCGGATGTGCTGGCCGATTCCATGAGACGACAGTAGACAGGGGGTGTGACAGTGAAAGGGCCGCCGTTGGAGAAATTGGATATATCTCGGTTCTGTGTAGCGAAATCTGCGTATTTCGCAGAAGACGCGTACACGGTTGGGCGAGATCGGTCGAATGGGCGCCGGCTAGTCTCGGGCCGGAAGCCGGCGGGCGAAAGGACGACGCCGAGATGACATCACCCGCCACCTCGACCGGAGGGACCGCCGAGCGGCCGGCTCTCGATGCTGCCAGCCTCCTGAGCGACGCCCGCGACGTGCTCAGCGATGCCGTGGCCCTCCGCCGCCGGATCCACGCCGAGCCCGAGCTGGGGCTCGACCTGCCCCGGACCCAGGCCAAGGTGCTCGACGCCTTGGCTGAGCTGGATCTCGAGGTGCGGACGGGGGAGGGGCTGTCGTCGGTGGTGGCATCGCTCACCGGCGACGCCGAGGGCCCGACGCTGCTGCTCCGGGCCGACATGGACGCCCTGCCCCTGACCGAGGACACCGGGGTCGACTTCGCCTCCACCCTGCCGGGCCGGATGCACGCCTGCGGGCACGACGCCCACGTGGCCATGCTGGTGGGGGCGGCCCGGCTGCTGGCGGCCCGGCGCCGTGACCTGCGGGGCACGGTGAAGTTCCTGTTCCAGCCGGGGGAGGAGGGCCCCGGCGGGGCCCCGATCTGCATCGAGGAGGGCCTGCTCGACGACCCTCCGGTCGACGCCGCCTTCGCCCTCCACATCTCGCCCAACCTGGCGTCGGGCCGGCTGGCCACCC
Source organism: Acidimicrobiales bacterium (assembly GCA_041394285.1). Taxonomy (GTDB): domain Bacteria; phylum Actinomycetota; class Acidimicrobiia; order Acidimicrobiales; family SZUA-35; genus CADEDH01. The sequence goes on from JAWKIL010000003.1 coordinate 40,964, forward strand.
GGCCTGGGCCGCTCATGGCGGCCACCGACGAGCTGCTGATCACGCTGACCGGCAAGGGCGGGCACGCCTCGACCCCTCACCTGGCCGTCGATCCCATCCCGGTGGCGGCCGAGCTCGTGCTGGCCCTGCAGAGCCTGCTCACCCGCAAGGTGGACCCGTTCGAACCGGTGGTGCTCACGATCGCCCGGATCTCGGCCGGGACCACGAGCAACGTGATCCCCGAGACGGCGGAGCTGGAGGGGACGCTTCGGACGGTGTCGGACCGGGCCCGGGAGCGGTTGCTGGCCGAGATCGAGCGCCTTTCGATGCACATCGCCGCCGCCCACGGCTGCTCGGCCGAGGTGGCCGTGCGCCGGGGTTACCCGGTGACGGTGAACGACGCCGGCTTCGTGTCGTTCACCCGGGACGTGCTGGGCCAGCTCGTGGGGACCGACCGGGTGCTGGACATGAAGACCCCGATCCTCGGCGCCGAGGACTGGTCCTATGTGTTGCAGAAGGTACCGGGGTGCATGGCCTTCCTCGGCGTGTGCCCGCCGGGCGTGTCGCCCCGGGAGGCGCCGTCGTGCCATTCCAATCGGATGGAGCTCGACGAGGAGGCGTTGGCCGTGGGGATAGCCAGCCACGCCGCCATCGCTCTCAGCTACCTGAGCTGAGCGCGATCTTTTCGACCGGACAGGGTGATGTCAGCCGCCGAGCTTGCGGGCCTTGGCCGCCTTGGACCGCTCCATGATGGCGGCCGGGATGCGGCTGGCGATCCCGCCGCCGGCGGCGGCCGGGGCGTCACCGTTGCTGGCGGCCACGGCGGCCGCCGGCTCGTTCTTGCGCAGGGCGGCCTGGGCCTTCGCCTCCTGGGCCTCCTGCCACGCCTTGAGCTGGTCCGGGCGGGCCAGCAGGTCGTGGCTGACCTGGCCCCGGACCTTGCCGCCGGCGAACTTCACCCAGTAGCGGCGCCACTCGCCCAGGCCGTTGGCCAGCTGGATCTTGCCCTTGGTGCCGGCCTCGATGTCGTCGAACTCGGTGGCGGCGATCACCTTCTCGCCCGGGCGGAAGGGGGTGTCGAGCGTGAGCACCTTCTTGGCCATGTCTCGGGTTCCTCGTGGTCGTCGTTTCCGGGGTGGCGGCGCAGCGTGGTCGGGGTGGTGGCGCCGGCCACCAGGCCAGGTGTCCCAGGCCGGAGTCACTGTACTGCCCCAGGCCTCCGGTGCACGAGGCCGCCCCCGCCCGACCGATGATCGCCGGTGACGTTCGGCTCTGGGCGGCGGTGGGAACAGGGCCCATCATGAAGCCATGGCCGACGTGACCGACGCTCCTGGTGAGGTTCCCCACCTGCTCGTGATGGGAGACGACGGCTCCACCGGCGCCGACGTGGCCTGGCTGTGGGTGTGCAACCACCGGTGGCCGGGGTGGCGGGCCGAGGTGGTGACGGCCGAGCGGCCCCGTGTGCCGGCGGTGGCGTCGGCTCCGGCCGTGGCCGAGGAGTGGGAGTCGCCCCATCCCCGGCTGCTCATGGCCCAGAGCGAGCTGGCCTCGGTGCGGGCGCTCACCGTGGCCCGGGATCAGCGCCTGGCCCTGAACGACCGGAGCGACGCCGACCTGCTGGTGGTGGGACCCCACAACCAGGGCCGGGTGCGAACCCTGCTGTTGGGCAGCACCACCGAGTGGCTGCTGCACCACCCGCCGGCTCCGATCGCCGTGGTCCGCTCGGCCACGCCGGTGCGGCGGGTCCTGGTGACGGCCGACGGCTCGGAGCATGCCCGGGCCGCGCTCGGCGCCTTCTGCCGCCTGCCGTGGGCGTCCGATGCCGAGGCGCTGGTGCTCGGGGTGTCCGACGGTTGGTTGCACCCGGACGACGCCGTGGCGGGCGCCGTGGCCGAGCTCGGAGCGGCCGGCGTGAAGGCGACGGGCCTGGTGGCCGAGGGTCGGGTCACCCACGAGATCCTCGACCACATCGACGAGCTGGACGCCCAGCTCGTGGTGCTGGGCACTCGGGGCCTCAGCGGTTGGGACCGGCTCCGGCTCGGCTCGACGGCCAGCGCCGTGGTGCGCAGCGCCCCCTGTTCCTGCCTGGTGGCCTGCGTCGACTGAGTGTCCCCCTCGGGGGCGTGGCGTTCACCGCACGATGAGGCCCTCGAAGTCGCCCTGCTCCCGCCAGCGGGCCAGCATGTCGTAGAAGGCCAGCGCCCCTTCGGGATAGGTGGTCTGGAGGAACCCCCGGCCCTCGTTGGTGCCCTCGCCGTTGTAGTAGCCCGGCGTGCACGCCTTCTGGTACTCGGTCATGGCGTTGGGTAGCGACATGATCCTCACCCAGTCGGCCTCGGCCTCCGGCGTCGGCTCGATGGCGGTGGAACCGCGCCTCGTCACCTCGGCCACCAGCTGGGCGACGTGTTCCGACTGCAGGTTGAGCATGTAGGTGAAGTTGGCCGTGACGCCGGTCTGGGTCAGTCCCATGTGGAAGCAGTTGGGGAACCCGTGGCTGAGGAAGCCGTGGAAGGTCCGCATGCCGCCGGCCCACGCCTCCTCCAGCGATCGCCCGTCTCGGCCGTACAGGTTGAACTCGGCCCGCCGCACGTAGGCCGTCCCCACCTCGAACCCGGTGGCGAAGATGAGGCAGTCGACGGGGTACTCGGTGCCGCCCACCACCACGCCGTGCCCGGTGATCCGCTCCACCCCGTGCCCCCCGGTGTCGACCAGCGTCACGTTGGGCCGGTTGAACGTGGGCAGGTAATCGTCGTTGAACGTGGGCCGCTTGCACCACTGCCCGAACCAGGGCTTGAGCGCCTCGGCCGTGGCCGGATCGGTGACCGTCCGGTCCACCCGGTCGCGGATCTCGTTCATCTTCTGGAAGTCGGCGATCTCGGCCAGCAGCGCCCGCTCTTCGGCCGACATCGACGAATCCCGCGTGCCGAGCAGGTCGCCCAGCTTCTTGAGGGGGCTGGTCCACTTGTCCCGGACCTGGTCGTCCTCCAGCTGGATGCCGTCGAGCAGGGCGGTGAAGTTGCGGTTCCGCTGGCCCTGCCAACCGGGCTTCAGCTTCTCCACCCACTTGGGATTGGTCGGCGTGTTGTTGCGCTCGTCGACCGAGGAGGGCGTGCGCTGGAACACGTACAGGTGCTGGGCGTGCTCACCCAGGTGGGGTATCGACTGGATCGCGGTGGCACCGGTGCCGATGATGCCGACGCGCTTGTCGTGCAGCTTGTGGAGGTTCCCGTTGGTGTCGCCCCCGGTGTAGTCGTAGTCCCAACGGCTGGTGTGGAAGGTGTGGCCTTCGAAGTCTTCGATGCCGGGCACGCCGGGCAGCTTGGGCTTGTTGAGCGGCCCGCTGGACATGATGAGGAACCGGGCCCGGAACACGTCGTCCCGATCGGTGGTGACCGTCCAGCGACCCTCCCCGTCGTCCCAGCGGGCCTCCCGCACCCGGGTCTGGAAACAGGCCCGGTCGTAGAGGTCGAACTGCCGGCCGATCTGTTGGGCGTGGGCGAAGATCTCGGGTTGGAACGAGTACCGCTCCTTGGGGATGTAGCCGGTCTCCTCCAGCAGCGGGAGGTACAGATAGCCCTCGATGTCGCACTGGGCCCCCGGGTACCGGTTCCAGTACCAGGTGCCGCCGAAGTCGCCCGCCTTCTCCACGATCCGGAAGTCGGTGACCCCGGCCTCCTGCAGCCGCACGGCAGCCAGCTGCCCGCCGAAGCCGCCGCCGATCACGAGCACGTCGATGGTCTCGCGCCGCGGTGCCCGGCTGAAGCCGGGTTCCACGTAGGGGTCGACGTTGTAGCGGTCGAACTCGCCCGCCATCATGCGGTACTGGTCGTTGGCGTCGGGGCGGAGGCGCTTGGCCCGCTCGGCGGCGTACCGCCGGCGCAGCGCCTCGATGTCGAAGTCGAGATCCTCGGGCATCGGTATGTGTACGGACGATTGCGTGCCGGCGTCGGTCATGAGCCGAACACCTCCCCCCTGGACGGCTACGGGCTCTGCCCGGGACGCTACTCCAGCGCCGGCGGGGGCGGTAAAGCCGGAGGGGTCGCTACGGCAGGCCCCGGCCCGACATCATGGCCGGCCCCAGGATGACGATGAAGAGGGCGGGCAGGATGCACAGGCCCAGGGGGAAGATCATCAGCGTGGGGAGCCGCTGGGCCCGCTCCTCGGCCCGGAAGCGCCGCTTCTCCCGCATCTCGATCGACAGGGTGCGCAGGGTGGCGGCCAGGGGGACGCCGAGCGCGTCGGCCTGGCGCAGGGCCAGCACCACCGTCTTGAGGTCTTCGACCTGGGACCGCTCGGCCAACGCCTCCAGGGCGTCGGACCGGGTGGAACCGAAGCGGATGTCCTGCAGCATCCGCAGGAACTCCTGGGCCAGCACGCTGGTGGGCCCCCGGCTCGTGCGGGCCAGGGCGGCCTCGAAGCCGAGGCCGGCCTCGACCGAGATCGTCACCTGGTCGAGCAGGTCGGGCAGCGCCCGCGTGATCGATTCCGCCCGGCGGTCGGCCCGGGCCCGGATGAGGATGTCGGGGGCGAAGAACCCCACGGCGGTGGCGATCACCAGCAGGAGCACCATGCGGGGCCGGGCGTCGCCGCCGACGACCCGGAGCCCCAGCACCAGCGCCAGCAGGCCCGACAGGAGGACCTTGGCCCCCAGGATCTGCTCGGCCGACAGCCGGCCCGAGAGACCGGCCTTGGCCAGGGCCAGGTTGCGCCCTCCGACCCAGCCGATGGGGGTGAAGCGGAGGAGCCGGCGGCCGACGTGGCGGATCAGGGGGGCCACCAGCCGTTCCACCGGCGACCGCTGAAGGGCTGCCTGGCGCATCGTCGGGTTGAGGCCCGACAGGTTCAGGCTCACGCGCTGGCTCGCCGGGCGGTCGGTGGAGAACGCCCACCAGGCCACCGGGACCGACGCGCCGACCATGGCGGCTGCCGACCATAGGACTACCGACACCATCACTCCTCCTCGGTCCTCAGTGCTTCCCCGGTCCTCAGTACTTCACCTTGACCAGCTGGCGGATCCACAGATGCCCGAGGGTCATGCCGCTCACGGCCAGGACCAACAGGATCCGGCCCAGCGGATCGGTCAGCATGCGCCCGATGTTGTCGGGCGTCCGCCACCAGCTGAAGAGGAACAGGACGATCGGCATGGCCAGCAGCACCCAGCCGGTGGCCCGCCCCTCGGCCGACAGCGCGTTCACCTGGCGCGCCACCGACCGGCGTTCCCGCAGGGTGGCGGCCAGGTTGTTGAGGATCTCGGTCAGATCACCGCCCAGCTCCCGGTGGATGTCCACCGCCTGGGCCAGCCACTCCATGTCGGCACTGTCCATCCGCCGGGCCACGTCCCGCATCGACTCCGTGAGGTCCCGCCCCACCCGGACCTCGAAATGGATCCGGTGGAACAGCTCGGCGCTGGGCGACGGAGCCTCGGTGGCCACCAACTCGATCGCCTGGCGGAGGCTCTGGCCGGCTCGCAGGCTGTTGGCCATGATCGCCAGCGTCGCGGTCAGCTGATCGGCGAACCGGGACCGACGGCGGCCGGCCCGGATGTTGAGGACGAGCATCACCACCAGGGGTGGGATCGGCATGACCAGCACGGCCAGCACCGGGCCGGCCAGGGCCACCGCCAGCACCAGGGTGGCGGCGGTGGCGGCGAGCGAGACCAGCACGAGCTCGCCCGGCCGGAGGTCGATGCCGGCGGCATCGAGGCGGGCGTCGAGGCGCCGTTGGCTGTCGTGGCGCGACACCAGCCGATCGACGACCTGACCCAGTTGGGCGTTGATACCGGCCACCCGGTCGGCGCTGGTGACCGTGGCCAACTGCACCTGGGGCGACGATCGGGCGATCAGCAGTCCCAGGAGCGTCAGCGCCCCGAAGACCGACCCGTTGCCGATCCAGAACAGCAGGGACCCCGCCCACCGACCTCCGCCGCCGACTGTGGTCACGGCCGGGGGCGGGGCCGTGACCAGCGGAGCGCCCGGGGCTGGGGCCGGGTCGCCGGTGCCGCCACCGGGCGGCGCCGTGGCGCCCCGGCCCTGGAGCGTGACCGAGGCGGTGGCCACGGCCCCGTCGACGGCCACCGAGACCACCACCGTTCGGGTGCCCTGCTGCGACGATATATAGGTGAGCTGGTAGCGGTTGGCCAGCCGCCCTGCGATCTCGCTGTAGATCGACTCGAACTCGCCGATGTCGGCGGCGGCCAGGACCTGGCCACCCACCTGGTCGACCGTGGCCTGCAGAGCGGGCAGGTCGGCTTCCGGGCTCTCGACGGCGACGGCGTACAGGATGGTGCGGTGGGCGGTGAGGTGCTCGACCGCCAACGCCCGGTCGGCGGTGCTCACGGTGTCTCCCCCGTCGGACAGCACCACCACCGAGGAGCGCCCGTCGTCGGCGCCCACCAGGTCGGCCGCCGTCACCAGCCCGTCCCACAGCGAGGTGTCGCCGCCGGCTGTGGTGATGCCGTCGAGGGCGGCGAGGAGGCGGGCCCGGTCGAGCGTCGGCTCCTGGCGGATCACCACGTCGCTCCCGAAGGTCACCAGCCCCACCCGGGTGTCGGCTGACACGGTCTGGGCGAAGCGCCGGGCCGCGGCCCGGGCCGCATCGAGGGCGGCCCCTTCCATGCTGCCCGAGACGTCGAGGGCCAGCACGGTGGCGGCCGGGGTGCCGAGTGCGGCAACCGTCAGATCGTCGACCAGATCGTCGCCGTCGGTCACGGCGAAGTCCCCCGCCGTGCGCCGCGGTCCGAAGGTCGCCGGCACGGCCACGTCGAGGCTGATCGTGTCGGCATCCTGGCCCACGCCCAGGATCTGGACCTGACCGTCGGGATCCCCGCCGGGGCCGACCGGCGGAGGCTGGGCCCCGCCGACCCCGCCGCCGACCGCCACCACCAGAGCGAGCAGGGCGCCGGCGGCCAACGCCTTCAGGGCCGTCACCCTCATGGCCACCCGTCGTCCCCCGTCTCGGGAAACGCCGTGACCCGATCCTCGGTGGTGGCCCCGGGATCGAGGGCGAAGACCGTGGAGGTGCTGATGGTGTCGCCCTCCATGCCGTTGACCTGGGCGATCTCGGTGACCCGGCGACTCCCGTCGCCCATGCGGCTCAGATGCACCACCAGGTCGAGGGCGGAGGCGATCTGCTCCCGGATCGAACGGGCCGGCAGCTCGAGGCCGGCCATGAGCACCATCGTCTCCAGCCGGGCCAGGGCGTCGCGGGGGGAGTTGGCGTGCAGGGTGGACAGCGATCCCTCGTGCCCGGTGTTCATGGCCTGGAGCATGTCGAGCGCCTCCCCACCCCGGACCTCGCCGATCACGATGCGATCGGGGCGCATGCGCAGCGAGTTGTGCACGAGCTGGCGGATCGAGATCTGGCCCCGGCCCTCCACGTTGGGGGGCCGGGCCTCGAGGCGCACCACGTGCCGCTGGTGCAGGCGCAACTCCACCGAGTCCTCGATCGTCACGATTCGCTCCTGCTCGGGGATGAAGGACGACACGACGTTGAGCAGCGTGGTCTTGCCCGAGCCGGTGCCCCCGCTGATGAGGATGTTGCGGCGGGACCGGACGCTGTGGTCGAGGAAGGCCACCGCCTCGTCGGTCAGGGTGCCGGCCCGCACGAGGTCGGCGGCCGCCAGCGCCGTCTGGGCGAACTTCCGGATGGTGAGCATCGGCCCGTCCACGGCCAGCGGGGGGATGATGGCGTTCACCCGGCTGCCGTCGGGCAGGCGGGCGTCGACCAGGGGCGACGACTCGTCGATGCGGCGGCCCACGGCGGCCACGATCCGCTCGATGATCTGGCGCACGTGCTGGTGGGTCATGAAGCGGGCCTCGGTCAGGTACAGCCGGCCGGCCCGCTCCACGTAGATGGCGTCGTCGGCATTGACCATCACCTCGGTGACCGTCGGGTCGAGGAGGAACTGCTCGATCGGCCCGAGGCCCAGGATGTCGGCCCCGATCGACTCCACGAGGTGCCGGCGCTCGGCCGGCGAGAGCTGGGTGGCCTCGGCCGACAGGATCTCGTCGAGCTCGCGCACCACGTGGGTCCGCAGCTGGTCCTCACCCATGTCGGGATCGAACAGCCGGTTGCCCAGGCGGTCGAACAGGGCCTTCTGGGCCCGCGACCGCAGGCGGAACAGGGGGTCGGTCGGCGGCGACCCGCCGCTGCCGTCGGGAAGGATCCCGGGCCCGGTCGGCCGCCTCGTGTCGGACTGGCGCAGCATCTGGGCGAGGTTCATCGGCGTCCCTTCCGTCGTGACCCGCGCCGTAGCCGTCGATCGTCGGGATCGGGCGTGGGGGAGAAGAACTCGGCGATCTCGTCGAAGCGTCGGGCCAGGCTGCCTCCGTCTCGCCGCTCGATCACGGGGACGCCCTCGTTGGTCGCCACCGGGATCAGGCGGGTGCTCGGGATCTGGAACGTGGCCTGGAGGCCGACGGCGGCCTCGATCTCGGCCAACGACAAGCCGACCTTGGCATTGGCCCGGTTGAGCACGAACGTGCGGCGCTGGGTGGTGAACCCCACCTCGTCGAGCACGTCGAGCTGGCGGCGGACGGCCCGGATCGACGGCACGTCGGTGGTCGAGATGATCAGCAAGTCGGTCGACTGCTCCATGGCGGCCAGGGCGAAGCGGTCCACGCCGCCCGCCGTGTCGACGACCACGAACGGGAACTCCTCGGCGAAGGCGGCCATGGTCCGCTTGATCTGGTCCTGGACGATGTCGTCGGCCGCCACCAGGTCCTCGGGCGGCGCCAGCACGCCGAGACCCGACTGGTGACCGGCCAGGAACACCTTCAGCGCGTTGCGGTCGTTCTTCACCGCTTCCACCGCCTCGACCAGCGAATACTCGGGGCGGAGGCCGAGGGCGGCGGCGCAGTCGCCGAACTGCACGTCGAGATCCACCAGCAGGACCTGCTTGGGGGCCCGCCAGGCCAGGCCGACGGCCAGGTTGACCGCCACCGTGGTCTTGCCGCTGCCCCCTTTGGGGCTGACCACCGTGATGACCCGGCGCCGGATGGCGCCGATCGACCGGCCCCGGCGTTGATGGCGGGACCGGGCGAGGTCGAGCACCGGCTGGACGGCGTCGCGGAACTCGTCCCTCGTCCCACCCTCGAGGATCACGTCGCGGGCCCCGAGGCGGAGCAGCTGCAGCGCGGTGGCCATGTCGAGCCGGGGTACCAGGCACAGGATGGTGGTGGAGGGGAACAGCCGATCGATCTCGGGGACCACCAGCTCGGTCATGTCGAGGCCCACGTCGGCGCCGATCACCACGAGCTCGGGGTCGGCGGCGCAGGCGTCCATGGCCACCTCCACCGGATCCCGCCACTGGTTCGACCAGATCCGCCGGACCGGGCCCGAGCGGCCGAACAGCTCGACGAAGACCGCCTCCAGCCGGGGGTTGCCCGACACGATGGTCACGCCGCTCACTGCGCTCCCACCTTGTCCAGGAGCACGCTGCCCCGGGTCTGGCCCGGCTCGTCGGCCTCGGGCACCGTCGGGCGCTCGACGGCGAGCCAGATGTTGCCGAACTCGGCGGTGAACACCAGCCGCTCGGCATCGAAGGGCCGGACGGCCAGGGTGACGTAGATCGTCTCCCCGGGGGCGGTGGTGAGCCGCTGCGACGGGTCGACCGGGGCGTCGGCGGCCGGCTCCTGCACGGCGGTGACCAGCACCTTGCGCAGCAGCAGATCGGTGCTGTTGGCCGTGTCGCCGCCCACGCCGTTGACGGCGGAGGCGGGCAACGGCACCAGCTTGCCGTCGAGGGCTACCGCCGCCTCGTTCTGGCCGAGCGGATCGAACGAGGCGAGCACGGCGACGGTCTGGCCCGCCTCCAGCAGCCCGCCCACGGCCCGCTGGGAGTCGAGCTCCACCGTGAGCTCCACCATGTCCTCCGGCACGTCGACCCCGGCCTGGCGATCGGTGAACTGCGAGCGCTGGACGAAGCGGCTGGTCACCAGCTGCTCGCCGGGCACCAGGTCGACGGCCGCCACCTGGCCGGCCAGCGACGGGAGGCTGGTGACGGCCCCGCTGGCCTGGACCTTGATGGGGACCCGCTCGACGCTGACCAGGCCGGCCAGCTCCTCGGCCGCCGTTCCGCTGGCGATCGGTGCCCGCACCACGTACACCTCGACCAGCTGCTCACCGGCCAGCGCCCGTCGCTCGGCGCCCTTGACGTAGACCACCAGCGCCGCCGTGCCGACGAGCGCCAGCAGTACAGCGACGGCGAACCCCGTGACGCGCCGGTTCATGTGACGTCCTCCCGGTTCATGGGCCGACCTCCGGCTCGCAGGCCGACACGGCGTCGGGGTCGACTCCGCACAGGGCGATGACCTGGTTGCCGGCGTCGATGCCGGGCGCCCCGCAGCAGGTGCCGGTGATCATCCCGGGCTCGACCTTGAGCTCGATGTACCAGTACGCCAAGGTGTCGGCGAGGTTGAACGACTTGAGCCGGGCCCGCACCACACCCACGAGATGCACGCCGGTGGTGTCGGCGAAGTCGAACACGGGAAAGGCCACGTAGTCGCCGCTGTCCCGCAGCGAGCCCATCGCCCCCTCGATCTCGGTCAAGGCGTACGGCCGTTCGTAGCACGAGGCCGGGCTGGCGCAGCCCGTACTGGTCGGCTCGGCGAAGGCGACCTGCCCTGGGTAGCCCTTGCGCACCCAGCTGCGGACGGTGGAGCCGCTGGCTCCGCCCTCGAAGGCCACGGTGATGAAGTTGCCGACCGACGGCGAGCCGCCGCACGCCGTCGGGCTTTCGGGGACGAAGCGCAACCAGACCTGGGTCGGGTACGCCGGTGGGTGGTCGATCAGCTGGCGCAGGGCCGACGAGCCGTCGTAGCAGAGGGCGAGGGGGCGGAGCTTGGAGACCGTGAGGGGGGACCCGAAGGCGGCGCTCGACACCGACCCTGCGGCCTGGCCGGATGATCCCGGGGCCACGGCGAAGGTGGCGTCGACCGACTCGGCGGCGGTGACGGTCACCCGGCCTCCACCGGCGGGGAACGTGGTGACCTCGCACCCGGTCATGGCGGCGTCGGGGGCATTCCCGGCCAGGTAGGTGCCGGCGGTGGCGCAGGCTCCGGTGTGGTTGCCGGGCGCTTCCACCAGGTCCTGGGCGGCGGCCAGGGCGGCGGCGTCGGTGGCCGGGATCAGGCCTTCCCGGGTCAGCCGGCCCAGGCCGACGTCGACCACCAGCGCGGTCAGGCCGATGAGCCAGGCCACCGAGAGGGCGAACAGGGCCAGCGATGCGCCCCGCTCGTTGACGGGGCGGCGAGGGCCGACGAGCCGGGTCATGCTTCGCATCGGAACACGGCGTGACCGGTGAGGGTCGTCTGATGGTCGAGGACCAGGGGGATGGTGATCCGGTGGGGGGCGGTGACGGTCACCGTGACCGACTGGCCTTCGCGGCCGGCGCACGGGCCCGGCTCCACGAGAACCGTGGGGGTGGTGTCACCGAGCGCGCCGGCCAGGGTGGCGCCTACCCGGTTCACGATGTCGGTCTGCGTGGTGGACGACAGCGAGGCCAGGCGCCCACCCTCCCGGGCGGCGGCCTCCACCGCCTGGGCCCGGCTGATCGCGAAGCCGAACTGGATGATGCCGAACAGGATCATCACCAGCACGGGCACGATCAGCGCGAACTCGGCCAGAACGGCGCCCCGCTCCGTCGGCCGGGGGTCGCCGGTTCGTTTGTCGCCTATCCAGTGCCGCCTCAATCGCTTCTCTCCGCCGCCGGTGGCCGCTTCCGAAAAAACTTCGGAGGGCCGGTCTCGATGACTGGCAAGCTAGCCAGCACCACACCCTTTGACAAGCGTTAATAGCAATCAGGCTGGATGCGAACTCTTACTCCTGGTCACGCACCAGTGCGTCATACATTATTGTTGGGGAACCATGCAGGGGGGTGCGTGATCAAGCTTCAATGGGCAGTGGAAATGTCTCTATGTTTATAGTCAGAACGCCACCCGAGGTTCTCGAAAGAAACTGTTGGACAAGAGACATGATTCCGGTCTATACACCCACTCACCGTCGGTTTGCGTGCTCGGCGGGGAGGAGGGAGTGCCTTGCCGCCGCGGCGGGTTGCGGCAAGACACTCCCTCTATGGCAGGCGGCTGCGGGAGCCGCCATTCCGGTCGGAGGACGTCGGATCGCCCTTCGGCGTCCTCCGGCCGGAAGAACCAGTGCTCAGGGTGAGGACGGCAGGGAGGTGGTGGCATCCGTGAAGGCGGCAATGATGTCGGCCCCGAATGTGGTGATGACTCCGGCGGCCGCCACGGCAACCACGAACAGCAGTAGGGCGTACTCGGCCAAGCCGGCCCCACGCTCCTCGCTGATCTTGTTCTTCAACATGTGTGTCCAAAGAGCGATCTTGAACATCTTCATCTCCTCGCCTTGTCGGTGTTTCTTGACACCATTGTGCGATCCAGGCCGGCAAGGCGCATCGACAAAATTTGGTATTGCACACGGCGGTGAATCCAGTGACAAGCGGGCCAGGCGGCGATATGCAGCGCGATGGAGCGACAACGAGATGAGCGTTTGCATCGATGATCCAGTGGGAGTCCGGTGATGATCACCTCACTTCCAACCGGGCACGAGCGCTGGCGGTCGGGAGACCGGACCGGACCACCGGTGGGCCAGGCGCTGGTGATCTTCTCGGTGACGATCGCCGCCCTGCTGGCGCTGGCCGGGGCCGACGAGCTCGGGCTGGTGGAGCTGCCCGATCAGGCCGGCCCGCAGTTCGGGATGGTGGCCAGCACCACCTTCTCGCTGGCCGGCATGGCGGCCGTGTACCGGGCGCTCGAGGTCCGCAGCCGCTGGATGGTGGCCATCGCCGTGCTGCTGCTGGGGCCGGGCGCCGTCTGGCTGTGGTGGACCTTCGTCGACGGCCGGCCGGTGCGCTCGGCGGTCAACGCGGTGGTGGTGGCCGCGGGCGTCGGCACGGCGGGCGTGTTGCTGGCCCGGGGCTTCCGCCGGCACCGTTGGCTGGAGGTGTTCGCCGGTCTGGGGTTGCTGGGGTTGGGCCTCGTCGCCGCCCTGGTGTGGATCAACCCGGGCGCCGCGGGCACGGCCATGTCGGGCCTCCTGGCCTCGGTGGCCGGCATGACCTGCCTCTACGGCCTGCTGGTGGACCTCGAGGTGGCGGAGCACCGCTCGTCGGCCGAGTTGGTGGAGTCACGCAAACGGGTGGAGGCCGAGGTCTCCCGGATCGAGGAGCTGCTCCACGACCTCCGCAGCGGGCTCCTGGCCATGGAGGCGGCCATCGGCTCGGTCGACGACGACCTGGCCGGACCGCTGCAGGCCGAGGCCGCCCGCCTTCGCCGCCTGACCCGGACCGGGGCCCGGACCGTCGCCCCCTTCGATCTCGTGCCGAAGGTGCGCGACCTGGTGGCGGCCCGCCTGGCCGCCGGTGTGTGGGTGGCGCTGCGGGGGCCGGATCAGGCGACCGTGTGGGGTGAGGAGTCCGAGGTGTTGGCCATCATCGACAACCTGCTGTCGAACGCCGAGCGTCACGGGCAACGGGGCGAGATCATGATCGAGATCGCAGGCGGCGACGACCGCACCCGGGTCTCGGTGTCGAGCTGCGGTCAGCTGCCGGCCGATCCGGAGATCATCTTCACCCGGGGTATCACCACCCACCCCGACGGTCAGGGCCTCGGCCTGGCCCGGGCCCGGATGCTGGCCGGTGTGAACGGTGGCGAGCTGCGGGTCGACCCGGGCCAGCCCGGGCGGGCCACGTTCGTGCTGACCCTGGTGTCGGGGTCGATGGACCCGGGGCCGATGCGGCCCGGATCGATGGCGGTGGCGTGATGGACGGGCGGCAGATCGTGATCGTCGACGACCATCCGCTGCTGGCGATCGGGCTGTGCCGGGCCCTGGAGCGGTCGGGCACGAGGGTGGAGCAGCTCGATCCGCTGCTCGGTGCCGAGCGGGTGCTGGAGGAGGTGGCCGAGCGGCGGCCCGACTGTGCCGTGGTCGACCTCGGCCTGCCCTTCGCCGGGGGCGGCTCGGCCCTGATCGCCCCACTGGTGGCAAACGGCATCCCGGTGGTGGTCCTCACCGGCGAGAGCGATCGGCTGCTGCTGGCCCGGTCGCTGCTGGCCGGGGCCAGGGCCGTCATCTCCAAGGCCGAGCCGCTGCCCGACATCGTGGCCACGATCCTCCAGGTGACCGACGGTCAGCCCGTGCGGGCCGGTGACCGGGCCGAGCTGATGGCGGATCTGCACCGGGTGCTGGACGAGCAGGCGCGGAGCGATTCGCTGTTCGCCGCCCTGTCGCCCCGGGAGCAGCAGGTGCTGGCCGGGCTGATGGACGGTCACAGCGCCGCCTCCCTGGCCGAGCGGCACTTCGTGTCGATGGCCACGGTCCGGGCCCAGATCAGGAGTGTGCTGACCAAGCTCGAGGTCGGTTCCCAGCTCGAGGCGGTGGCCCTGGCCCACCGGCATCGGTGGAGCATCGGGGTCGGGCAGTCGTGACGGTCGCCCTGGCCACCGGGCCGGCCCCGGTGCGGGCGGCGATCGGGGTGGCGACGGCGGCCGGGGCGGCGGGGGTGCTGTGGAACCACCGGGCCGAGCCGGTGATGGCCGCGCTGCTGGCGGCGGTGGTGCTGTGCTACGGCGCGCTGTCGGCCGTGGACGCCGCCGAGCAGCGCCTACCCAACCGGATCACGCTGCCGCTGGCCGGCGCCACCCTGGCGGCGGTGGTGGTGGGCGCTGTCACCGGGGGTGACGTGACGGCCGCCGTCGCCGCCGTCGGAACCGGCGCCGCGTTCGCCGCCGTGCTCGTCGTGCTGCGGTTCGGGATGGGCGACGTGAAGCTGGCCCTCACGGTGGGCATGGTCGCCGGTTGGCTGGGTCGGGCGGCGGTGGTGGCCACCATCATGGCCGGTGCGGCCGCCGGTGCGGCCGTCGCCCTGGTGCTGCTGGCGGTCCACCGCCGGCGAGGCGTGGCCTTCAGCTTCGGCCCGGCCCTGGCCATCGGCTCGGTGGTGGGGATGCTGGCCGTCCGCTCCTGACAGACCGGCCGCCCGGGAAGGGCGCCGCCTTTGTCGTGCCCCCGGTGGGATTCGAACCCACGACCAGCGGATTAAAAGTCCGATGCGCTAACCAGGCTGCGCCACGGGGGCGGATCCAGGCTAGCGGCCCGGGGCCAACCCGGCGGTCGGGTTCGCCCCGGATCGACGGTCGGCCGGCGGCGGCCCCTCCGGTTCTGGCAGGATGGTGCCGATGCTCAGGTTGGGCGCTCGGCGACAACCCGGATGCGAACACCCGTGACCCCCACCGCCCGCGCCCGGCTGGCGTTGTCGGGACTGGTCGTGGCGCTCAGCGCCTGCGGGAGCATCCCGGAGCCGGCGAGCTTCCAACCCACCACGTCGACGAGGGCCGAGCCGGCCTCCGCTGCGGCGTCGCCCGGGGACCAGGCGGCCGCTGCCGGGGTCCAAGCCCTGCCGGCCGCCATCGATCCGGCGGCCGCCGCCGGTTTCGAGCCCCTCCTGCCCGACGGGTACATCGCCCAGGCCCTCGTCGCCACCGACCAGGGGGTGCTGGCCGGCGACATCGCCGCCCTGCTGGCGCTCCCACCGCCGCTGGCCACGTTCCGCGCCGCCCGGGTGGTCGACGACCTGGTGGGAGGCGTGGTGGCCCAGGCCGCCGATGCCGCTCCCGACGCCCGGGGCGACATCGTGTGGCTCCCGGCCGATCGGGGCCAGCCCACCCTGATCGACGGGACCGGTTCCACGCTTTTCGACGCCGGCTTCGCCGACGGCACCCCGTGGGCGGTGGTGGCCTACCCGTCGGGTGAGGTGGTCCGCATCCGCCTCGTCGACCTCACCGACAGCCCCCTGCTCACGCTCGACCACGACGAGCAGCTGCTCGCCCTGTCGGCGGCCGGCGCGGTGCACGCCATCGCCGTGTCCGACGCCGCGTGCGGTCAGATCCGGTTCCACGGCCCCGACGGGGCCCTGATCGACCTCCCGGCACCGGCGCTGCCCACGTGCGAGGTCCCTCGTCGCCCCACGTTCGGAGCCGTCGCCCTCAGCTCGGATGGCCGCCAGCTCGCCTACACGATGATCACCTACCGAGACGACGGCATCGAAGCCGCCACCGAGGTGCTGGTGCGTGACCTGACGACGGGTACCGATCTGGTCCGGCGTACCGTCGGCCGGGAAGGCGAGCAGATCACCTCGCTCGGCTATGACAACATGCGGGTGCTCTACCTGCGCCAGGCCCGGGATGGGGGCACGGCGACGCCCGAGCTCATGGAGCTGACCGGCGAGGGGCGCACCGCTGCGCTGCCCCTGCCGCCGGCCGCGGCGGTCAGCTCCGTCAGTTTCGCCCGACGGAGCCTGACCGCTGACGGTCCCTGAAGCCGCCTAGGCCAGTGAGCGGTAGGCGGCGGCCCGCTGGGCCCGGATGTTGGTCCGACGCTTCCACGCCTTGGTCTTCCAGACCCGGAAGCGGCGCCGGGACACGGTGACCTCCGGGCGCTCGGCCGGATCGGCCTTCATCGACGAGTGGGCGACCAGGGGGAGGGCGTAATCTTCGGGCTCGGCCAACATGGAGAGCTCCACATGGGCGGCCCGTCTCACCCGCCGGTGTTCGATGTGACGGTCGAACCGGGCGGGTTTGTTGACAGCGGCGGCCCCAGGCTTGCTGGAGCGATTGGCACGTGTGCGCTGAGACACGGTACTCCCTTCCTTCCTGCGCAGACCGCTTGCAGCAGGTGCTGCGCATTGTCCGGGTGTGGATGGTGTACTCCCCGAGTGTGGCCGACGATCGGGACCCGCGCCAGGGACCATCGTCACTCCAGATACGGTCCTTGGCCAGGGAGATTCTGGAGATACCGGCCCGCATGCCGGCTCACCGGGCATCCCCGGCCCCGCCGGTACGATGGCGGGGTGAGCAACTGGTGGGGACAACCCCGGCCCGACGGCGATCCGGACCCGATGCCCGACGGGCCGGCCGATGTGCTCGTCGGGGCCGACGCCGACGTCGACGCTGATCCCGATCCCGATCCCGATCCCGAACCGGAGGCGGTGGCCACCAGCGACGACCTGCCGACCATGGCCGAGCTCGACGCCCTCAGCGCCGAGCTCGACGAGATCGATGCCGCGCTGGCCGCCATGGACGCCGACCCGTCACTCCCGGGCCGGGCCGCCGCTTCCCAGAAGGCCTGACCTCAGGGCGCTCCGGCGATCGAACCGGGACCCCGGAGCGCTCCCCTCAGTCCTCGTCCCAGCCCTTGGCCATGAGAAACCCCCGGGCCCGCTCGGTGAGCGGGTAGGCGTTCACCAGCTCCCAGAACCGCACCGAATGGGCCGCTTCCACAAGGTGGGCCAGCTCGTGCACGATCACGTAGTCGATCACCCAGGCCGGGAAGCCCGACATCCGATCGGAGAGCCGGATCGTGCCGTCGGCCGGGGTGCACGAACCCCAGCGGTGCTGCTGGTTCCCGACCCAGCGGATGGAGGCCGGCGTCGGCAGGCCGTGGCGGGCCGCCAGCTCGGCCGCCCGCTGCGACAGGTCCACGTCGTCGGCCACCCGCATCCGCTCGAACTTGGCCCGGAAGTGCCGCACCAGCTCGGCCTCCTCGGCCCGGCTGCACCGGGCGGGGATCCGGATCTCCAACCGGCCGCCGTGGAGGCGGGCCTGCGCCGTCTTGCGCCGGTTGGCGCTGCGGATCACCTCCACCACCAGCTCGCTGCGGGGCGCCGGGGCCGGGGCCCAGGTGCTGGCATCGGCCGACGTGGACGCAGCCGACGTGGACGCAGCCGACGAGCCGCTGGGGCCGCCCGGCCGTCGGGAGCCGCGGTCGGGCCCCGCCGGCCGGGCCTTGGGGAGCTGGGCCGGCACCGGCTTGGGAGCGCGACGGGGCGCCACGGTGGGAGCCGGGGGCACGCCGGGAGGTGGGGTGGACCCGGCCGGCCCCCGCATGGGCTCCGCCGTGGAATCGATGATGGGAGATCGGACCTCGAATGAGGTGCCGTCGAAGGTGAGCTGACCAGGGATGGTCTCGGCTCGGTTCAAACTCGTCCTCCGGTGCCGCCAGTGGATGACTCGGGTGGGATCAGCTCGAGCCGGTCGCCCGCCACCAGCTGCCCGCCGACATGATGCATCAGGCGGCCGTGCAGATTGGGGATGCGTCCGTCGTTGACGCGAAGGTGCTGCTCCAGGGCCAGGATCAGGCCCCCGTGACTGACCAGGAGCAGGTCGGCCCCGGCCCAGGCGGCGATGATCATCTCCAGCGCGGCCAGGGTGCGGGCGAGCAGCGGCTCGTCGTGCTCCCAGCCGTAGGGCCGTTGATCGGAGTCGATCCAGCCCGGCCACCGCTCCTCGATCTCGGAGGTGGTGAGCCCCGACCACTCGCCGGCGCTCCGCTCCCGGAGATCCTCCACCACCTGTACCGGTCCCACACCGAGCTGGGCCCCGATGATGGCCGCCGTCTCCAGCGCCCGGATCTGGGGCGACGACACGATCACGTCCACGTTGCCCAGGAAGCGGGAGGCGATCAGGGCCTGCTCCCGCCCGTGCTCCGACAGGGGCGGATCGGCCTGGCCCTGCCACCGGCGCTCGCTGTTCCAGGTGGACTGGCCGTGCCGCACCAGCAGCAGGGTCGTCCGCTCGCCCTCGTTGGTCATTCCGCCGACGCTACCGTCCCGGCCGGGGTTGAGGCCCCCGACCCGGCCCTCCCGAGGGAGGTTGCGCCGAGCACGCGTGGCACACTGGCACGGTGGTGACGCTTCGACTGTTCGCCCAAGCACGGGAGGCGGCCGGGACCCGGAGCGCCGAGCTGCCCGGCGACACGGTGGGTGACGTGCTCGACGAGGCCTGTCACCGGTTCGGGTCCACCTTTGCCGCCGTGCTCGACGGATCGAAGGTATGGCTCAATGGTGCACCAGTGGATCGGACGCAACCGGTGACAGCGGGCGACGAGGTCGCCGTGCTGCCCCCGGTGTCAGGGGGAGCATGACGCAGCTCGGGCAGTGGGACGATCCGTACAACGACCGGTCGGGCGGCTACCCGCAGGACTACGGGCGCGGCCAGGACGGCTACGGCCGGAGCCAGCCGGCGCCCTACCCCCAGGAATACGGCCGGGGCCCCGACGGCTATGCCGCACCCCCGCCGGTACGCCGGCAGAACCGGCCGGCGCCCGTCCGGGGTGAGCGCCAGGGGCGGGGCGGGCGCGGCCCGTCACCGTCCCGCCGTCCCGGTCCGCCCCCGGTGGGCCACCAGGGCGGCGCCGCCGGCCTGCAGGCCCAGCGGGAGCCCACCGGCCGCCGGGGCCGGAGGTCGACGGAATCCCGTCGCCGGGCCCAGGCCCGCGAGATGCGGTGGCACGCCAACCGGCTCGCCGTCCCCTACTACACCGACGGCCCGAAGATCACCTTCGGTCTGGTGTGGTTCGCGGCCGTGGCCGGCACCGCGTTCCTGTCGACCTGGGGCCTGGCCGTGGTGGCCGCCGGGGTCGCCGGGCTGGCCGGCCTCCAGGCCGGCGCCGCCTGGTTCCCCCAGTTCAGCCCGACCAAATGGTGGACCGCCGGCGCTGCCTTCGTGGTGGGCGTGAGCGGGGTGATCGGCCCGCTCGGCCTGGTGGCGGGGGCCGGCATGGGCATGGTCCTCCTGCTGGCCTACATCGCCCTCAACCCGGTCCATGCCCGCAGCACGGGTGAGATGCTCGATGTGCTGGTGCGCTCGTCGCTCCCGGCCGGCATCGCCGCCGGGTCGCTGGTGGCCCTGCGGGATGTGTCGCCGGGCGCCATCCTGTTGTTGATCGCCCTGGTCAGCGCGTACGAGGCGGGCGACTTCCTGATCGGGTCGGGCTCCTCGAACGCGGTGGAAGGGCCCGTCTCGGGCCTGGTGGCGCTGGGCGTGGTGGCCTTCGTGTTCTGGATCGTGCCCCCCCGCCCCTTCACCACCACCAGCGTGCTCCTGTTCGCCGCCCTGGCCGGGGTCTGCTGCCCGCTGGGCCAGATCGTGGCCGCCGGGCTGCTCCCCCGGGGCAGCGCCTGGGCTCCCGCCCTGCGCCGCATCGACTCCTACCTCCTGGCCGCCCCCCTGTGGTTGGTGCTGCTGTGGAGCGTGTCGGGCACCAGCACCCTCTGAGCCGGCACCCGCTGGGCCAGCACGCTCTCGGCCCGGCCCAGCGGTACGATTGGCAGCCGTGCACGACGACCTCCAGCGCCTCCTGGCCAAAGACCTCCTGCCCGACATCACCG
Source organism: Acidimicrobiales bacterium (assembly GCA_041394285.1). GTDB lineage: Bacteria > Actinomycetota > Acidimicrobiia > Acidimicrobiales > SZUA-35 > CADEDH01. The sequence goes on from JAWKIL010000003.1 coordinate 61,125, forward strand.
CAGTGCCGCTGGAGGATCTGCGCCACCTGCGGGTGGAGTGCAGCGAAGCCGAGGGAGACGTGTCGTTCGTCCGCCGGGTGGCCCAGGGTCGGCTCGACATCGTGGGTCACGAGGTGCGCCGCCGCTCCGGCGCCCACGATGCCGCCCCGTCCGATACCGGCCTCCTGTTCGACCTGCCCGACATCCTGACCCTGGGAGCCAGCTCAAACAGCCCGGGCGGGGGTCGGATGCTGGCCATCCACGAGCCCGGCGTGCTGGCCCAGGCCCTGATGGCCAACCTCGATACGGCGGCCTCCCCGTCGGAGCTCACCAGCCTCGGCCAGGTGGGCGACGACCACCTGCAGTCGCTCCTGGAGGGCCTCCGCAGCTTCGAGGTGGACCTGTCCACCCACCGCCGCCGGCTCCACGAACGGATCGACTCCATCCAGGGCGAGATCGCCCGCCGCTATCGCGATGGGGAAGCGTCCATAGATTCGTTGTTGAATTGATGCGATGACCGAGCAGCGGCGGGACATCGGCCGGTTCATACGCGAGCAACGCAAGCTGGCCGAGCTGTCGGTTCGGCGCCTGGCCGACATGGCCGGCGTCTCCAATCCCTACCTGAGCCAGATCGAGCGCGGGCTGCGCAAGCCGTCGGCCGAGATCCTCCAGCAGCTGGCCCGGGCGCTCGAGCTGTCGGCCGAAACCATGTACGTGCAGGCCGGGATCCTCGACGCCGAGCACCGGCCCGAGCCCCCCACGCTCGAAGCGGCCATCCGCAGCGCCCCCGAGCTGACCGACGATCAGCGCAAGGCCCTTCTCGGTGTCTACCGGTCGTTCCTGGCCGCCAACGCCCCCGTGGTCGACGGCGACGACCCGCTGGTCGACACCCAGCCGGAGCAGACCGCACCCGAGCAGACTCCGCCCGACGGCGGCCCAGGCGGCGCTGGCCCCTCACCGGCCACGGCGAGGGCCAACGGCCGGGTCGGGGGCCGGGTCAACGGCGCCGCCGCCCCCTCCGCCAGCTCAGAGCCCGGCCCCACGGGCCCCACGCCCCCCGACGAGGCGGGCACCGGGGCCGGCCCCCGGTGAACGGATCGGGGCGGGGCGCAGCCGGCCCCCACGACGGCGTCGACCTGCGGGCCGGTACCGGGCGGTGCCGGGTGGCGGTGCTGTCGCTGCACACCTCACCCCTGGCCCAGCCGGGCGAGGGCGACAGCGGGGGCATGAACGTCTACGTGCGCGAGTTCGCGTCGGCCCTGGCCGAGGCCGGGGTGGAGTGCCGGGTCTACGTCCGCCGGTGGCGCCACGACCTGCCGGCCGTGGTGGCGGTGGAGCCCGGGTTCACCGTGGTCCACGTGCCGGCCGGCCCGGTCGACGTGCCCAAGGAGGAGCTGGAGCCCCTGGTGGGGGCGTTCGCCGAGTGGGTGGCCCGGGACCTGCGCAGCTTCCGCCCCGACGTGATCCACGCCAACTACTGGCTGTCGGGTGTGGCCGGCAAGCAGCTCAAACAGGAGCTGGGGCTCCCCCTCGTCACCACGTTCCACACCCTGGCCCGGGTGAAAGCGGTGCTGGGCGACCCCGAGCCGGAGCACCGGGCCCGGGCCGAGGCCGAGGTGATGGCCTGCGCCGACCTGGTGCTGGCCAACTGCACGGCCGAGGCCGAGCAGCTCGTCCACTACTACGGGGCCGAGGCGGACCGGATCGAGATCGTGCCCCCGGGGGTCGACCACGCCTTCTTCTCCCCCGGCAGCCAGGCCGGGGCCCGCTGGGCCCTGCAGACCGACACCAGCCCGATCCTGCTGTTCGTGGGGCGCATCCAGCCCCTCAAGGGGGTCGATGTGGCGGTCGAGGCCCTGGCCCGCCTGGAGCGACCCGATGCCCGGCTGTGGATCGTCGGCGGCGCCAGCGGCACCGGCGGCGGGGGAGCGGTGGACCGGGTTCGGAACCTGCTCACCCGCCACGACCTGGCCCACCGGGTGCGGTTCATCCCACCCCAGCCCCACCACATTCTCGCCACCTACTACCGGGCGGCCGACGTGTGCGTGGTGCCCAGCCGCTCCGAGTCGTTCGGGCTGGTGGCCCTGGAGGCGGCGGCATGCGGGGTGCCGACGGTGGCGGCCGATGTCGGCGGTCTGTCCACCCTGGTGGAGCACGGGGTCACCGGCTACCTCATCGACAGCCGCGATCCCGACGAGTACGCCGCCTACATCGACACGATCCTGGCCGATCCGGTGTTGGGCCGCCGCCTGGCCGTGTCGGCCGCCGCCCGGGGCCGCACCTACACCTGGAGCAACTCGGCGGCCCGGCTACGGCGCCTCTACCAGGACCTCGGCTCCCGCGCCCTGGCGCCCTGTGAGTGAGGGCCCGTCGCGGGGAAGGATCACACGATGACCATTCCGGTGGACCCCAACACGCTCGACGGGCTGGAAGCCGTCATCGACACCTGGCTGGCCGGTGAGCTGGCCGGGAATCCGGCGGTGCTGGCCGTCGACGGCGGCGTGGACGGGCCCCGCACCTGGTTCGTACGCATGGAAGGGGAGGAGCGGGGGGTGTTCACCGTCCGCTTCTGGCTCCGCCAGCGCACGCTGCGCTACGAGACCTACGTGATGCCGGCTCCGGAGGAGAACCACGGCCAGCTCTACGAGCACCTCCTGCGGCGCAACGCCCGCCTGTACGGGGCGTCGTTCGCCATCGGCGACGAGGACGCCGTCTACCTGATGGGCCAGCTCGACAACGCCCTCGTCGGCCCCGAGGAGCTCGACCGGGTGCTGGGCTCGATCTACGCCTGGGTGGAGCAGTACTTCCGTCCGGCCATGCGCATCGGGTTCGCCTCGAAGTTCCGGGGCTGAGCGGCCCGCACGAAACCTGCGAACTGTGGCGCCAGCGCGCAACATACAGCACCTGGCGCCACAGATCGCCAGGGTTGCGAGGGCCCCCGTCAGCCAAGGGGTGTCAGGGGGTGTCGACGCCCTTGACCACGGCGGTGAGGCGGTCGGTGGCGGCCGTCAGCTCCTCCAGGGGCGAGGCTTGGAGATGTCGGCGCTGAGCCTCCCGGAGGCGGCCGGCGGCGGCCGCCAGGTCGGCCAGTTGGGCCACGATCCGGGTGGCGGTGGCCTCCAGCTCGGGATCGTGACCTCCGGCGCCGGGTGAGCGCACGGCCGACTGGACGGCCGAGGTGTGCAGGGCCACCACGTAGCCGTGGGCGGTGATGGCCAGGTGGTCGAGGTGTTCGGCCACCGGCCCCACGGGGGCCCGGTCGGCCAGGCGGCGCAGGGCGTCGGCTTCGGCTGCCGCCCCGGCGATGAGGCGGGCCAGGCGGGGATCGAGCTCCCATACCGGCAGGCGGCCCGGGTGGCGGGCCCGGTGCCAGTACCAGCCCAGGGGGGCCATACCGGCGCCGGCGGCCGCCAGCAGGGCCAGCCAGCCGGTCACGGTTCCGGCCAGCCCGGCCAGGCTCAGGCCGACGGCGGCCACGAACGTGGTGCCGAGCACGGAGGCCAGGCAGCGGGTGAGGATCGCCACCCGCTCCTCGCCGGGTTCCTGGGTGAGCACCTCGATGGCGGCGGAGCGACGCGGGCGCAGACGCCCCCGATGGGCGGCTGTGGCTCTTCGTGCGGCGCGCTCGACATCCACCGGCGGCTCTCCTCCGGCCTCGTTGGCTCCCATCCTAGGGGCACCCTTCGGGTTCCCAGGGTTCGTTTCACTAACACCTAGGGGCACCTAGGGGCACCGAGGGGTGACACCGGGCCGCCTGGGGGTGGCCGGCCGGCAGGGGGTACCGTCTGAGCCCGTGACTGAAGCGAACGACCAGCAACCGGCACCGGACGGCACCGAGCGGCGGGGCCCGCTGGCCGACCTGCGGGTGCTCGACCTGTCCACCGTGCTCGCCGGGCCCAACTGCGCCCGCCACCTGGCCGACTTCGGGGCCGACGTGATCAAGGTGGAGCGCCCGGGCACGGGCGACTCGTCCCGCACGCTCGGCTGGCGCGACCCGGCCGACGGGATGACCTACTTCTTCAAGCTGGCCAACCGGAACAAGCGGTTCATCACGCTCGACCTGACCGCCCCCGACGGCCGTGACCAGCTGCTACGTCTGGTGGAGACGTCGCACATCGTGGTGGAGAACATGCGGCCGGGCAAGCTGGAGGCCCTCGGCCTGGGGCCCGACGTGCTCCTCGCCCGCAACCCCAAGCTGGCCATCGTCCGGGTCACCGCCTTCGGCCAGACCGGCCCCTACCGGGACCGCCCCGGCTTCGCCACCCTGGCCGAGGCCATGTCGGGCTTCGCTGCCCTCAACGGCTCGGCCGACGGGCCGCCGACCCTGCCCCCGGTGGCCCTCACCGACGAGGTCACGGCCTACTCGGCCGCCTTCGCCGCCCTGGTGGCCGTCCACTCCGGCGTGGGCCAGGTGGTGGACGTCAACCTGATCGAGAGCGTGCTGCAGATCATGGGGCCGTTGCCGTCGCTGTGGTTCCAGGAGGGCCAGATGCAGCCCCGCCTCGGATCCGGCATCCCCTATTCGGTGCCCCGGGGGGCCTACCGCACCAGCGACGGCCAGTGGATCGCGGTGTCGACGTCGGCCGAGTCGGTGGCGGCCCGGGTCATGAACATGATCGGGCTCGGCGGCGACCCCCGGGTGGCCGACGGCGCCAGCCGCATGGCCAACCGCCTCCTGATCGAGGACGCCATGGTGGCCTGGACGGCGGAGCGGACGCTGGCCGAGGCCCTGGCCGAGTTCGAGGCGGCCGACGCCGCAGCGGCCGAGGTGTACGACATGGCCGCCCTGGCCGCCGACCCCCACGCCGTGGAGCGGGGCATCTTCGTGGAGGCCGAGGGGTTCCGCATGCAGGGTCTGGCCGCCCGCCTGTCGGCCACGCCCGGCGCCGTCCGCTGGCCCGGCCGCCGGTTGGGGCACGACAACGAGGCCATCCTCGGCGCCCTGCCGCTCAGCGGACTCTGACCTCAGGACGCCTCTGGCGGGACGCCACGTCAGAGTTCTGGGCTCGGGTCCGCCACCCTCCTGGATCTCTGACACCAGGACGCTGTTGGCGGGACGCCACGTCAGAGTTCCGGTGTCCGGGGCCGAGGTCAGTCGGCGGCGGCGGCCACCTCGATGCGGTCCTGACGCCACTCCCGGGCGGCCACCAGGGCCCGCTCCGAGGCGGAGAGGATCTCGTCGGGGGTGAACGCGTGGGCCGGATAGCAGGCCACACCGGCCCAGACGGTGAGCCCGGCGTGGACCTCGGCCAGCTGGCGCCGCATGCGCTCCACCGTCCAGATGGCCCCGTTCTCCGGGGTGTCCTCCAGCAGCAGGGCGAAGTAGCCGCTGCGGAGGCGGCAGGCGGTGTCGGCCTCCCGCAGGGTGGCCCTGATCACCGTCGACACCATCTTGGCGTCGACCGGGCGGGGGTCGCCGGTGGGCAGCCCCTCCACGACCTCCAACAGCACCACGGCGATCGGCCGCAGGTGGCGGCGGGCCGCCGCGATACGCGATTCCAGCGCCACCCGGAAGAAGTTCTCGCTGAACAGACCGGTGGTCTTGTCCATCAGGGCGTCGTTGTCGTCACCCTCACCGTCGATCTCCACCACCGGCTCGTCGGTCGCCCCGGGGGCGGCCGGCCCCGGTGTAGGGGCTGGCCCGCTGGCCGGATGGGCCTCGGGGCCCCGAACCACGGCCACGCCGTCGGCGCTGCCGGTGACCGACACCGACGTGCCGACCCCGCTGACCGTCCCCACCGGCGGGGCGCCGTTGTCGACGATGGCCCGCAGGGCGACCTGGCGTTCCATGCGCTGGGCCGTCATCAGCCCCAGCAGGCCGGCCACGAGGGCCAGGCCGCCGGCGGCGGCCCCCAGCATCGCCTCGTCCAGGGCCAGGCCGAGAAAGCCGACCACCAGGCCAAGGCTCCCGGCCGCCAGGCTCGGGCCGGTCTGCAGCGTGAATCGAGATCCAGTCATGACTGCGCTCCATCGGCGGAGGCGGGCCCGCTGTGAGCGAACCCGCCGAGAGTTGAGCCAACGCCGCGCCCAGCTGGCATCCAGCAGTGAAATCCAGAGCCGAATCTAGCCGGCGCCCTGGCTCTCCCGGTGGGCCAGGGCCAGGTCGGCCAGGTGCTCCACGATGTCGGCGATCCGGTAGTCCTTGGGGGTGAACACGGCGGCCACGCCCTGGGCCAGCAGACCCGGCTGGTCCTCGTCCGGGATGATCCCGCCCACCACCACCGGGGCGTCGATCCCTTCGGCCCGCATCCGGGCCACCACCTCGGGCACCAGCTCCAGGTGGCTGCCCGACAGAATCGACAGGCCCACCAGGTCGGGGTCTTCGTCCCGGGCCACCGCCGCGATCTGGGCCGGGGTGAGCCGTATCCCCTCGTAGATGACCTCCATGCCGGCGTCGCGGGCCGCCACCGCGATCTGCTCGGCCCCGTTGGAGTGGCCGTCGAGGCCGGGCTTGGCGATCAGGATGCGGGGCGGGCCGGTGGGCACCTGGCGGAGCCGGGACGACAGCCGAGCCAGGGCGGCCCCGGCGCTGGTGACCGTGGCGGTGCTGATCGACGCTCCCGAGCGGCCGCTGATCCCGGTGGGGGCCCGGTACTCGCCGAACACCGAGCGCAGGCAATCGGCCCACTCCCCGGTGGTGCCGCCCGCCCGGGCCAGGGCGATCGTGGGCTCCATGATGTTGTCGGTGCCCCGGGCGGCGGCCTCGAGCTCGGCCCGGGCCCGGTCCACCGCCCCCTGGTCACGGGCGGCCCGCCACGCCACCACGTCGGCGATCAGCTGCTCCTGCACCGTCGGGTCCACCCGCAGGATCGATTCGGCCCCGCCCAGCGGCGACTCGGTGGCCTCGACGAAGGCGTTGACCCCCACGACGGTCTGCTCGCCCGACTCGATCCGCCGCATCCGCTCGGCGTGGGAGCGCACCAGGCGGCTCTTCAGCTCGCCGATGGCCTCGAACACGCCGCCCAGCTCCAGGATCTCGTCGAGCTCGGCCTGGGCCGCCTCGGCCAGCTCGGCCGTGCGGGCCTCGATCACGTGGGAGCCGGCGAAGATGTCGTCGTACTCCAGCAGGTCGGTCTCCAGCGCCAGCACCTGCTGGGCCCGCAGCGACCACTGCTGGTCCCACGGGCGGGGCAGGCCCAGGGCCTCGTTCCAGGCCGGGAGCTGGATCGAGCGGGCCCGGGCGTCGCGGCTCAGCGTCACCCCCAGCGTCTCGAGCATGATCCGGTACACGTTGTTCTCCGGCTGGGCCTCGGTGAGCCCGAGCGAGTTCACCTGCACGCCGTAGCGGAAGCGGCGGGCCTTGGGATCGGTCACCCCGTAGCGCTGGGCCGTGAGCCGGTCCCACAGCTGGGTGAAGGCCCGCATCTTGCACGTCTCCTCCACGAAGCGGATGCCGGAGTTGACGAAGAACGAGGTGGAGGCGACCACGGCGTCGAACCGGTCGGCCGGCACCTGGCCCGAGTCACGCACGGCGTCGAGCACGCCGAGGGCGGTGGCCAGCGAGTAGGCGATCTCCTGCACCGGCGTGGCCCCCGCCTCCTGCAGGTGGTACGAGCACACGTTCATCGGGTTCCACAGCGGCACGTGCTGGGAGCAGAAGGCGAACATGTCGACGATGAGCCGCCGGCTGGGCAGGGGCGGGAAGATGTAGGTGCCCCGGCTCAGGTACTCCTTCACGATGTCGTTCTGGGTGGTGCCCCGGAGCTGGCGGCTGTCCACCCCCTGGTCGGCGGCGTTGGCGATGTACAGCCCGAGCAGCCAGGCGGCGGGGGCGTTGATCGTCATCGACGTGTTCATCTGGTCGAGCGGGATCCCGTCGAGCAGCTGGGCCATGTGCCCCCGGTGGACCACCGGCACCCCCACCTTGCCGACCTCGCCGTTGGCCAGCACGTGGTCGGGGTCGTAACCGGTCTGGGTGGGCAGGTCGAAGGCGATCGACAGGCCGGTCTGGCCCTTGGCCAGGTTCGTCCGGTACAAGGCGTTCGACGCCGCCGCCGTGGAGTGCCCGGAGTAGGTGCGCATCATCCACGGCTTGTCGGGGGCGGGGAGGGGGGCAGGACGGGGGGTTTCAGCCACGGCCCCCAGTGTGGAGTGCCCGGCCCCCCGCCCGCTAGTGGGGCCGCCCCGCCTGCCCCGCTCAGCGGGACAGGAGGCGGGCCGGTAGGGGCCGGCGCAGGGCCTGTTCCAGGGCCCCGCAGTACTGGACCCGGGGGATGGCCACCGCCCCCAGCGACGCCAGATGGGGCGTGACCCACTGGACGTCGAGCACGACGTCGGGGTCGTGGTCGAGCAGGTCGACCAGGTGGACGAGGGCCACCTTGGAGGCGTCGGTGCGGCGGTGGAACATCGATTCCCCGGCGAACAGGCCGCCGATGGCCACCCCGTACAGCCCGCCGGCCAGCCCGTCGTCGTCCCACACCTCCACGCTGTGGGCCCACCCCAGGGCGTGGAGCCGGCCGTAGGCCCGCAGCATCCGGTTGTCGATCCACCCCAGAGGGCGGGCCGGGTCGGCGCAGGCCCGGATCACCTCGTCGAAGGCGGCGTCGACCGTGACCGTGTAGCGGCGCATCGAACGGCGCAGCGAGCGCGACACCACCAGCCCCTCGATCGGCAGCACGCCACGGGGCTCGGGATGGAACCAGCCGATCCGGGTGCGGGACACCGGCATCGGGAAGTAGCCGCCGGCGTAGGCCCGCAGCAGGGTGCCGGGCTCCAGATCGGCGCCCACCGCCACCAGGTCCTCGTCGGGCGGCAGTTCGTGGGGCGAGGGGAACGACCAGTCGGTGGCCGGCGGCACGATCGGCTGCACCGGCCGGCCCGGGCCCGAACCTCCGCCTGCCACCCCGGGCTTGCTCGACGGTGTTGACGGATGGCGCACCCGGACCACGCTTCCACCATACGGGGCGCTTCGCCCCAGCCGCGACCGCAGCGGCCCGAACGGCGGTTCACCAGGGCGCACGGCCGGTGCCGCTCAGGACTCGGTGATCGTCACCTTGGTGATGTAGATCTCCTCGGTCGGGAAGTCGTCGGCGTCGGTGGGCAGGTTCTCGATGGCGCTCACCACGTCCATGCCCTCGGTGACCTTGCCGAACAGGGAGTACTGGGGCGGCAGGTTCACGCCGTTCTCCCCGGTGACCACGAAGAACTGGCTGCCGGTGCTGTTGGCCCGGCCGGTGTTGGCCATGGCCAGCGAGCCGACCTCGTAGGCCTTGGCGTCGCCCTCGACCGTGGGCACCTCCTCGGCGATGGTGTAGCCCGGGCCGCCGGTGCCGAGGGGATCGCCCACGGCGTCGCCGCCCTGGATCACGAAGCCCTTGATGATCCGGTGGAAGGGCACCCCGTCGTAGTAGTGGTAGCGGGCCAGGAACACGAAGTTGTTGACCGTGACCGGGGCCAGCGACGGATCGAGCTCGGCCGTGATCGTGCCCAGCGTGGTCTCCATCGTGGCGGTGTAGGTCTTCGTGTCGTCGATGCAGGTGGGCGGGGCCGCCTCGAAGCTGGTGGTCCGCTCCGACGAGCCGTCCTCGGCCGGGCATTCCGGCGTGCCGGTGCTGGTGGCGCCGGGGGCGGGGGCGCTCACGGCGGGGGCACCGTCGGTGGCGGCGGTGCTGGCCGTGGTCGACGGAGCCGAGCCGCCGGAATCCGACGTCTCGGCTGCGGTGGTGGACGTGGTGGCGGTCTCGTCGTCGCCGCCGGTGAGCGACAACAGCAGGGCGGCGGCAGCCACCCCGATCACCACCAGGGCGATCACGATGACGTACTGCTTGCGCTGGTCGCGCTTCTCCACCTTCTGGACTTCAGCGATCTTCTTGGCCCGGTTGGCCTTCTGACGGGCTCGCTTCTCGGTTCCCACGGTCCGTCACCGTACAGCCCGTGCTGCCCGATCCGATACCGCCGGGAGGCACACCACGGCGACACCGCGGACCGCCACCTGAGTCGCCCCGGCCCCGCACCCGGTAGCTTGTGAGATCGTGGCTCGTCTCGTGCAGAAGTTCGGCGGTACGTCGGTAGGTGATCCCGAGCGGATGCGGGCCGTGGCCGATCACGTGGCCCGTTGCCGGCGCCGGGGCGACCAGGTGACGATGGTGGTCTCGGCCATGGGCAAGGAGACCGACGAGCTCCTCCTGATGGCCGACCGGGTGTCGAAGACCCAGCCCGGCCGGGAGATGGACATGCTGATCACGGCGGGTGAGCGCAAGGCCGTCGCCCTGATGTGCATGGCCCTGTCCGACCTCGGCGTGCCGGCCCAGTCGTTCACCGGCAGCCAAGCCGGGTTCCTCACCGACACCAACCACCGCAACGCCAAGATCCTCGAGATCCGCCCCGGGCGGGTGCTGGAGGCGATCGAGGCCGGGATCGTTCCCGTGGTGGCCGGAGCCCAGGGCATGTCGACCGACCGCGATGTCACGTTCCTCGGCCGGGGTGGCAGCGACACCACGGCGGTGGCCCTGGCCAAGGTGCTGTCGGCCGACGTGTGCGAGCTCTACACCGACGTGTCGGGCGTGTTCAGCGCCGATCCAAGGGTGGTGCCGGCGGCCCAGAAGATGGCCTCGATCACCTTCGACGAGCTGCTGGAGATGACGGCCACCGGGTGCCCCAAGCCGGCCATGCGGTCGGTGGAGGTGGCCCACAACCATGCCGTGCCCCTGCACGTCCGCTCCGCCTTCACCTGGGAGCTGGGCACCTACGTTGGAGAGAAGGACCTGTCCGTGGAAGAACCGATCATCCGTGCCGTCACCCACGACACCTCGGAGTCGAAGTTGACCGTGGTGGGCGTGCCCGACCGTCCCGGTGTGGCCGCCACCCTGTTCCGGGCCCTGGCCGACGACAACATCAACGTCGACATGATCGTGCAGAACGTGGCGGCCGACGGCACCACCGACATCTCGTTCACCGTGCCCACCGAGGACCTGGACCGGGCCTCGGCCGTGATCGACAGCGGGATCGGCGGCCGGCTGGGGATCAAGGGCGTGACCGCCGACCGGGCCATCGGCCGGGTGTCGGTGATCGGGGCCGGCATGAAGTCGAACCCCGGTGTGGCGGCCATGATGTTCGAGACCCTGGCGGCCAACGGCATCAACATCGACATGATCTCCACCTCGGCCATCCGCATCAGCTGCGTGGTCGACGCCGACCAGGTGGAGCCGGCCGTCCAGTACCTCCACACCGCCTTCGGGCTCGACGGCCAGTAGACCCCCGGCCCGGCCCGGCCCCCGCGAGCCGGCCGCGTCAGGTCATGATGCCGGGTCGAGCCGGTCGTAGGTCTCGTCGCAGGCGGTGCTGGGCCGCATGTCGGGGGGCTGGGTGTCGGTGGTGACGCAGTGGTAGGCCCGCACCACGCCGTCGATCGTCCACGATCGGGGCAGGCCGGTGGGCGGGTCGATCTCGAAGGTCACCTCCCGGCCCTCGGCGATCGCCGCCAGCAGTCGGTCGTGGACCGTGTAGGGGTCGAGCGAATCGTCGGCCGGATGGCCGGGAGCGAAGGCGAAGCCTGTGCCGGCGAACTGCATGACGAGGTCCACCATCCGGCCGTCGTTCTCGGCCCGGGCGTAGAGGTACGGCCCGAGCAGGACCCGCTTGAACAACTCGGCGCCGGCCCGGAGCTCCTCGCTGTCGTCGGCCGGGATGGACGCGGTGATGGAGCCGCAGTCAACCGTCACCGGGGGCCGGCCCAGCATGCGGTCGCGGACCTCCACCTCGTAGCGGTGGGTCGAGCCCGGCTCGGTGGTGACGTCGATCGGCGGGCCCCACTGGTTGCCCAGGGTGAGCGGCTCGCCGTCGCGGAACACGGTGAGCAGGTCGGGGGCGTAGGGGGTACCGCCGCCGGCGTCCAACTCGATCTGCGGATGGCCGGCGAACAACGACAGGGTGCACGGGGGAGTGGGCAGCTCGGTCGGGATGGCGGCCGAGCCGCACGGGAGGACGTGGATGGCGCCGCCGGAGGCGGTGAGGCGCATCTCATAGGTGCGGGCCACGCCGAGCGGGGCTCCCAGGGCGCCGAAGTCGCTGAACACGCCCTGGGGCGACACCGGCTCGGCCTCGGCGCCGGGGCCGGCTGCGGTGCCGGGATCGGTTCGGCCGGGGGCGCCGTCCGGGATCGGGACGCCGTAGCTCGCCATCCGCTCGGTGAACGCCGCCTGGAGCACGTCGTTGACGACGGTCGCCGGCTCCACCATCCCCCCGATCAGGTTGGTGCCGTCGGCCCACACCTCCCACGATGCGCCCACCGGCAGGTCCCACCAGTACACGGTGATTCCCTCGGCGGTGGCTTCAGCCGAGCACCGGGCGGCGGCCAGGGCGGCGCCCGAGGGCCCACCCGGGGCCACGAGCGGCCCGGGGCGGCGCCAGGCGGTGGGGGGTTCCAGCGTGGTGACCGGCACGCACGGGGTGGGAGCACCCGCCTGCGGGTCCACGAGCACCACGCCGGTGAACCCGCTCGACTCCAGGGGCCGCCGGTCGACCAGCCACCCCGAGGCCAGCACCCCCCAGTTCTCCACCGGGCCCAACGGGCTGAACCCGCTCACCAGGTCGAAGGTCGTCGGGTCGGGAGCGGGCAGGCCGGCCAGGTTCTCCAGCTCGTCGATCGTGATCGCGACGCCCCCACAGCTGTACCGGCCGGTCTGGTCGGCCGGGGTCTCGTAGCCGATGTCACCGTCGATGCCATCGTCGGGCCCGGCGCGGACGGTCGCCTCGAAGCCCGGCTCCTCCGAGACCCCGGAACAGGCGGCGAGCCCGACGCAGGCGCACAGCCCGGCGACGGCCAGCTTGGACCTGATCGCCATCGTCAACGATCGCCGCCGCCGGCACCCCATGACACATCGACCGTACCGCATGGGGGTGATCCCGGCCCGTCAGCGGTCGGGGTTGGGCAGTTCAGCCCCAACAGTCGGGGCAACGGTCGCTCAGGGTCGCTTCCACCAGGAGCGGGTGCAGGGCCGCGGCGTTCGCCTCCACCTCGGCGATGCGGCCGTCGATGATGTCGTCGACCGTGGTCCGCAGGGCGTTGCGCTCGTCGGCGCTCAGCTCGGCCTGCTGGCACCGGGTCACCTGGCCCTCGATGCCGGGCTTGGTCTCACAGCCGAACTGGCGCCGGAGCCCGGGCAGGTCGAGCCAGCGCTGGGTCTGGGCCCGCAGCGTCTCCAGCTTCGCCGTGGCCTGGGCGGCCAGTCCCTCCGGCGAGGCGAGATACGCCAGCAGGTCGGCCCGGGCCGAGTCGGCCAGCGGCTGGCTGTAGACGGTGGGCAGGTTCGTCCCGTCCACGTCCAGTGCGTAGCGGGCGGCCACGATGCTGAACGAGCCGAGGCCCGGGGCGGCGAGCTCGAAGTGGTCGTCGTAGAGCGTCTCGAACGTGAACTGGTAGCGCTCGCTGCGGTGGTCGACCTCGATCGAGTCCACCGGCTCGTCGTCGTCGTCTTCCGCCGCGTTCCAGACGATGACCAGCTCGCCGGCGTCGGCGCCGGCGTCGGCACCGGTGGCGTCGCACGCCGGCCCACCGGCGGCTCCCACCCGGGCGGTGGTGCCGGCCGGCCGGCACCAGGTGTCACGGCGCACGCCGAACTGGTCGGTGGTGGCGGCCGGCGGCCCGAAGGCGGTGCCGGCCGCCGCAGTCAGACGCTCATAGACCTCGTGGAGCGTGGATTCGGCGTCGTCGGCCGGATAGGCGAGGTTGACCCGGTTCTGCTCGTGCACCTGATCCAGGCCGTCGCCGCCGAAGCCGCAGTCGGCCACGGTCAGGATCGCCGCCATCGGGAGGAGCCGCCATCGCGCCACGGCGGCAGGCTAATTCCTGAACGGACCCGGGGGTTGGCGGACTACCCTTGAACGTCTATGCGCGTAGGGATCGTGGGAGCCACCGGCCAGGTCGGTGGCGTGATGCTGAGACTGCTGGCCGACCGCAACTTCCCCGTCGACGAGCTGCGGGTGTTCGCCTCCGCTCGCTCGGCCGGGCGGAAGCTGCCGTTCAAGGGCACCGACGTCACCGTGGAAGACGCCGACACCGCCGACTACACCGGTCTCGACATCGCCCTGTTCTCGGCCGGCGGCTCCGCCTCCAAGGTTCTCGCCCCCAGGGTGGCGGCGGCCGGGGTGGTCGTGATCGACAACTCGTCGGCCTGGCGGATGGACCCCGAGGTCCCCCTGGTGGTGGCCGACGTGAACGACGCCGATGCCGCCAACCGGCCCAAGGGCATCATCGCCAACCCCAACTGCACCACGATGGTGGCCATGCCGGTGCTCAAGCCCCTCCACCTGGAGGCCGGCCTGCGCTCGATGGTGGTCGCCAGCTACCAGGCCACCTCCGGCGCCGGTCTGGCCGGGGTGGAGGAGCTGGCCCAGCAGATCGCCAAGGGCGGGGACGCCCGCGGCCTCACCCACGACGGTGCCTCGGTGGACCTCGGCCAGCCGTCGGCCTTCGTGGAGCCCATCGCCTACAACGCCCTGCCGTGGGCCGGCAGCGCCGTGGACGACGGCACCGGCGAGACCTCGGAGGAGCAGAAGCTCCGGTTCGAGAGCCGCAAGATCCTCGGCATCCCCGAGCTGACCGTGTCGGGCACCTGTGTGCGGGTGCCGGTGTACACCGGCCACTCGCTGGCCATCAACGCCCGCTTCAGCCAGCCGCTCAGCCCCGAGCGGGCCACCGAGCTGCTGGCTTCGGCTCGCGGCGTGGTGCTCGACGACGTGCCCACCCCGATCAAGGCGTCCGGCGGCGACGTGTCGCTGGTGGGCCGCATCCGGCGCGACGAGACCGTCGACCACGGCCTGGCCCTGTTCCTGGCCGGCGACAACCTGCGCAAGGGCGCCGCCCTCAACGCCGTCGAGATCGCCGAGATCGTCGCCGGCCTGCGCTGAGACGCCGCTCCGGCCTGGAACTCTGACCGCCCGTGCCGCCCACCGACACGCCACGTCAGAGTTCCACGGTTTGGCCGACGTTGATCAGCGGGCCTTGAAGGGGCCGGCCGGGCGCTTCTCGACGAAGGCCCGGGCCGCTTCGTTGAAGTCTTCGCTGAGGTACAGCTTGTAGGGGGTGGTCATCATCTCCGCCTCCTTCAGCACCTGCCCCAGGTACCAGCGCCGGGCCCGCACCGTGGCCCGGACCGACAGCGGAGGGTTGGCGTCGACCTCCCGGGCCAGCTCATAGGCCACGTCCAGGTAGGTGCCCTTGGGGGCCAGCCGGTTGATCAGGCCGTTCTCGAAGGCCTCCTCGGCGCTGAAGCTCCGCCCGGTCAGCGCCATCTCGGTGCCGAAGGCGGCCGCCCCCCGGAACCGCATGGTGGCCCAGTGGCGGGCCCCGCCGAGGCCCCGGGCCAGCTCGGTGGCCTGGATCTGGGTGCCCTCCTCGGCCACGATCAGGTCGCTGTCGAACATGATCCCGGTGGCGAGGCCCATGACGTAGCCGTGCACGGCGGCGATCACCGGCTTCCAGTTCACCGAGTGGAGCAGCAGGTCGCCGGCCCGAGCCCCGTGGCCTTGGGGGCCGCCCAGGCGCTCCAGCTCCTCCCGGGGCCGGAGCTGGCGCTGGCGCACGTCGGCCCCGGTGGAGAAGGCCCGCCCCGCCCCGCACAGCACGGCCACGTTGGCGTCGCCGTCGGCGTCGAAGGTCCGCAGCGCCTCGAACAGGGCGATCGTCATCTCGTCGCTGAAGGCGTTGAGCTTGTCGGGCCGGTTGAAGCGGATGGTCACGATCGACCCGTCCCGCTCGTACTCCATCATCTCGGGCATGGCCCGCATGCTAGGTCAGGGGCCCGGCGGCGATCAGGGTGGATCGGTGACGTAGCGGGCGACGGCGTCGTCGAGCGAGAGGCCGAGCTGGTTGGCCAGCGACGCCAGCCAGGCCAGGACGTCGCCCAGCTCGTGCAGCTGCTGCTCCCGGGTGCCCTTGCGCACGGCCTGGGCCAGCTCGCCCAGCTCCTCGCACAGCCAGGCCACGGTGGCCGGCACCCCCCGCTCCCGGTCCTGGGCCCCGTAGAGCTCCTCCATCAACGCCTGCCAGCGGGCCAGATCCATCCCGGCAGGCTAGAACCATCGGGAGCTGGCGCCCCCGGCGGGCCGCCTGCCTCCACCGTCGCCGTGGGGTCGGCCCCGGTCAGGGTGAGGTGAGCAGGTGGTCGTCGCGATCCATGGTGGCCGGAGCGCTCATCAGCCAGCCCACGCCCCGGGTCAGGGCGGTGGCGGCGGGCCGGATGGCCAGCGGGTCGAGCAACGGGGGCAGCGGGAGGAACATCATGCGCCGGGCCCAGGTGGGCAGCAGCCCCACAGCCGCCGCCCCGATCAGCCCGTACGGGCCCCGCAGGGCCAGCGGCACCGGCGGCGCGAGGAGGAACCGCACGGCGTTGCGGGCCTGGCGGCCGTAGCGGCATTCGGGCCGGTAGGCGTGGAGCGCCTCGGTGAGCTCGGCCCGGGTGGTGGGCACCGGGTCGGCCCCCAGGCGGCGGCCGGTCTCGGCCATCTCGGCCACGTAGCGGTCCCGTTCGGCGTCGGTCAGGCGGCCCGACCCGTACCGGTCGTAGGCGGTGAGGAAGCTGTCGACCTCGGTGTCGTGGACCCAGGCCAGCAGGTGGGGATCGCTGGCGCTGTAGTGGCGGCCGTCGGGGGCGGTGCCCTCCACCCGGCGGTGGATGGCGGCGACCATGGCGATCACGTGCTCGGCCGTGGCCGTGTTGCCGTAGGTGGTGGCGCCGATGTAGCGACCGGTGCGGTGCAACCGGCCCCAGGGGTCGTGGCGGTAGTCGGAGTGGTCGGCCACGCCGGCCATGGCCAGGGGATGCAGGGTCTGCAGGAGGAGCGCCCGCAGCCCCCCGATCAGCATCGACGACTCGCCGTGCACCCGCCAGGCCACGCTGGCCGGGCCGAACAGGCCGGGGTCGTCCCAGGTGGCCAGATCGCGGGGCGACAGGCGTTCGTCTCCGGCGATGGCGGACCGCATACGGTTCCCGCCCTCCCGGCGTAGAGCGGCGATTACTTCAGGCAGCATGATCCAACTCACAGTAGAGAATTGTCACGATGTTGGAAGGATCGGCCCGAACCTTCTAGGGTTGTGGCTTCGCACTCCGGTCCGAGGTCCGGTTCCCGTGTGTGGGTGGTGTGTGTGTTCGCACCGTCCCGCCGGCCTCGGCAGAACAAGCCAACCGATTGTCGTTGGGTGGAGGAGCAAGTCCATGGAGACCACGGCAGACCCGTTAATCCGGCGCGTGCCCCGCTGGGTGGTGGCGTTGATCGTTCTCGCCGTCGGGGCTTCGCTGGCCCCGGCCGGCGGCCCGGTGGCCGCCGCCGACGTGCGGCCGTTCACCCTGCCCATACAGGCCGATCAGGTGGCCAAGGTCCACTGGACCGATACCTACGGTGCCCCCCGGGGCGGAGGCCGCTCCCACCTCGGCGTCGACATGATGGGGGTGAGGATGGTGCCGCTGGTGGCGGTGAAGTCGGCCACGATCGTGTGGGGCAAGTTCGACAACGCCGGCGGCAACTACCTCCGCCTGCGGGACGACGAGGGTTGGGAGTACCAGTACATCCACCTCAACAACGACAACCCCAACAGCGACGACGGCAAGGCGTCGTGCGACAAGGCGTTCTCGGCCCGGATCTGTGCCACGGTGGGGGCCAACGGCCGCCTGGCCATCGGCACCCGGGTGGCCGAGGGGGAGGTCATCGGTTACCTAGGCGACAGCGGGAACGCCGAGAGCACCTCGCCCCACCTCCACTTCGAGGTCTACAAGCCCAACGGCGCCGGTGGGGTCGAACCGATCAACCCCACCCCGAGCGTCGATGCCGCCCTGGCCAAGCTGAAGGGATCGCCTCCGCCGGCCGGCCCGGTGGCCGCCGCCCCCAAGGCGCCGGCCGGGCCGCCGCCGGTGGCCGCCCCGGGCGAGGCCGGATTCGCCGATCACCTGTGGTACCGGGTGGCGGGCCGGTGGCCCACCGGAGCCGAGCGGTCGGCGTTCGACGCCGACGCCGACGCCAAGGGCGTGTGGCCGGCCATGGCCGCCCGGGTGGGTGACACCTCCAACGCCGCCACGGTGGATCGGCTGTACCACGCCTTCTTCCTCCGCTACCCCGACACCGACGGTCTGCGGTACTGGGTGGGCGTGCGGGGCAGCGGCCAGACGGTGCAGAAGGTGGCCGACAGCTTCGCCGCCTCCGACGAGTTCCGCCTCCGCTACACCGGCACCGACTTCGGGGCCTTCATCGACCAGATCTACCGCAACGTGCTGGGGCGCGAGCCCGACGCCGGAGGTCGGGACTACTGGCTGGCCCAGCTGGCCAACCGGAAGGTGACCCGGGGCACCATCGTGGCCAGCTTCAGCGAGAGCCAGGAGATGCGCAACCTCACCGGGTGGCGCAACGAGCTGGCTGCGGTGCAGCTCGTCCGCTCCGGCACCGCCCCCACGGCCGACGACGAGGCCCGCTGGACGGGTCTGCGCCAGGCGAGCCCCCTGCCCGATGCCATCGCCAGCTGGTACGCGAGCTAGCTCGACGCCGCCTCCACCACGGTGACCGTGCCGGCGGTCGGGTCGACCTCCACCAGGTCGCCCGACCGGATGGCGGTCATGGCGTCGGTGCAGCCGATGACGGCCGGCAGATCGAGCTCCCGGGCCATCACCGCGGCGTGGCACAGCAGGCCGCCCTCCTGCACCACGATCCCGCCGGCGATGGCCAGGACCGAGTTGTACGACGGCGCCGTCCACGGCGCCACCAGCACGTCACCCGGCTCCATCTCCTGGATGGCCCGGTTGGGGTCGTCGGCCACCCGGGCCCGTCCCCGGTAGGTCCGGGACCCGATGCCGAGACCGGCCAGGGCCGCCGCTGGCCGGTCCGGGTCGGGGTCGAGGAGGCTGGTGGCGGCGATGATCGTCTCCATCATGCGCCGGCTGGCCGGGGGCAGGGGCCTGACGTCGGGCTTGGCCATCGGCGCCCCCAGGTACTCCGGCGGCTCCAGGGTGGCCTGCCACCGTCGCTCCTCGGCCCGGGCCGCCACGTCGGCGGCGGTGGGTGACGCGTCGCCCCGCAGGACGGCGGCCAGCTCCGGTAGGTCGAGCTCGAACACGTCGGCCGGGCCGTCGAGCCGCCCCCGGGTGGCCAGCCGCTCACCGGCGGCCAGGTAGGCGCGCCGGGTGAGGCCGATCGGCCACTCCCAGGTGAGCGGGCCGTTGTCGTCGCGCAGGCCGTAGGCCTGGCGGGCGGAGGCCAGCAGCTCGTCGAACAGGGCCGGGTTGCCGCTGGCCGCCCGCAGCTCGGCCGCGGCCGGCCCGTGGTCGTCCGGCGGTCGGCCCTCGCCCGCCACCGCCTCGCCGGCGGGGTCGGTGGGGTCGGTGGGGTCGGTGGCGGCCCGGCGGATCAGCGTGCACACGGCGCCCGGCAGCTCGTGCAGGGTCAGGCTGTCGATGTCGTAGCCCGACACCACCCGCCAGCCGAACTCGTCGAGGTAGGCGTCGAGGGCATCGGCGGCGGGTCCGACCGATCGGATCTGATCGAAGGAGGTGACGGTGGCCGGGTCCACGCCACCGGCGCGAAGGGCTGCGGCGATCGTGGCGCCGTGGCGGGCGGCATCGACGGTGGCCGGCGACGCCCCTTTGAGCAGGCCCATCACGGCCACCGGGTCGAGGCCCCAGCCGGCGGCGTGGGCCAGGAGATCGCCGATCGGGCCTAGGTCGCTCCCGTGGAGCTGGTGGTGGCGGCACCAGCCCCGTACCACGTGGGCGTCGAGGTGCTCGAGGTGGTCGGCCAGCGCCAGATCGTCGAGGGTGGTGGGGTCGACGGCCTGGATCCTGCGGTTGGCCTCCTGCCACTGGTCGCGCTCGCCGGCGAACCAGGCCGTGACCTGGTCGAGGGCGGAGCTCTCGGCCAGGACCCGGCGGGCCGTGCGCTCGCGGCGCCGGAACTCGGGGTGGAGGCGGGTGGCCAGCCACAGCACGGGTGCCGGCGGCATCTTGCCCGTGTCCTTGTCCGCCCCGACCAGGGGCACGATGCGGCGGTACAGGGCGCCGTTCACCACCTGCATGTCGAGCGAGCCGACGGCGCCGCCGAAGTCGGCGAACACCTGGCGGTAGGTGGGCTCGGTGTGGGTGCCCACGATCCGGGCGTAGAGGCGGGTGACGCCGGGCCCGCCGTGGGAGCGCTCGGACCGCCAGGACCCGGGTCCGGGTGGGTTCCAGGTGGGGGTGTGGGTAGCGGTCACGGATGCCTCGTCTCGCCTCGGATCGGTCTCGGGTGTGGTGGTGGGTGCGCAGTGTCCGTCATGGCCGGGCCGCCGGCTCCTCCGCCGGCGGAGGCAACGGGCGGTTGGGCAGCACCCGCTCGGCCAGAGGGCCGTTGGCGGCCACGTCGGCCGCCACCAGCTCGGCGGTGTAGGTGGCCAGCGCGGCGGCCCGCTCCGGCGGGTGGCCCATGCGGGCCACCAGGTCCAGGAACATCGACGACGAGGTGACGGCCACGAGGAGGTCGATCGCCTCCGGGTCGTGGGCCGCCTCGGGTGCGAGCCGGCGGCTGGTGGCCCGGCTGTCGGCCAGGCGGGAGGCGCGGAGCTGGCGCCCCACGGGGGTGGTGTGCTCGGCCAGGACGGCGGGCACGTCATCGGCGAAGGAGCGCCACAGGGTGCCCAGGTAGCGGGCCAGGGTCGAGCGGTCGAGGGTGGGGTCGCTCATGGTGGCATGGGCCCGCTCGGCCGCCCGGTAGGCGACGGCGTCCTGCAACTCGTCCTTGGTGGCGAAGTAGCGGTACAGGGTGCGTACCGACACCCCCGCCTTCCGGGCCACCGCCGGCATGGAGATCGATACCGAGTTCGCCTCGTGGGCCAGCTCGAGGAAGGCGTCGGCGATCGACCGCCGGGTCGCCTCGGCCTGCCGGTCCCGCAGCGACGCCGACCGTGCCGAGCCCACCGTTTCCAAACTCATGTCATGATTCATGCCATGATGGCACGGATCCTGTCAAGCGTTGTCGATGGGGCGGCGGGCGACCGCCTCGTGGAGCAAGGCATGGCGGAACTCGGACCACGGGCGGGCCGGGCCGAACGGGTTCGGCGTGCCGTGCGGCCCGGCCGTGAGCACGAACACCGTCACGATCAGGGGTGCGCCGGTGTCGCCAGGCCCGGCGATCATGGTCAGCTCCACCAGCACCACGGAGGGGATCGGCCCCGGGGTCGGTAGGGCGGCGGCCGCCACCTCGGGCCGGTGGGGGTGCAAAGGAGGCAGCTCGGGCCGGTTCCCCGCCGCCAGCGGCCCGTCGTCGGACGCGTCCCGGCAGAACCGCTCCACGGCCTCGCTGAGCGCGGCGGCACCGCCGGCGCGCTCGGGCCATGTCACCACGACGCCGTCGATCCCGCACCGGGCCCGCACAACCAGCGGCCCGCTGATCTCGCCGCTCACTGCGGCGAGTCTATCTCGAATCGTTACGCTCGAATCGTCAGGTGTGGTGACTCACCCGAGATCGGGACGCTGGAGGTGCCAGGTGGTGGACTGCTCGTAGGCGTGGGCGGCCTGGAGCACCCGCAGATCGTCGAAGGGGGCGCCGGCCAGCTGCAGGCCCACCGGCATGCCGTCGGCGAACCCGCAGGGGACAGAGATGGCCGGCAGGTGGGCGAAGTTGTAGGGCATGGTGTTGGCGATGGCGGCGTTGATCACCGGCAGCTCGGTCCCGTCGAGGTTGGCCGTCTCGGCCCCCAGCGGCGGAGCCACCAGCGGCGTGGTGGGGGACACGAGCAGATCGACACCGGTGAGCACCCGGCGCACCGCCTGCTCGTAGGCCGCCATCTGGCGCAGGGCCGCCACGGTGGCATCGCCGTCGAGCGGCGGGATGGCCAGCAGCTGCTGCACGTCGGGGCCGAAGTCGTCGTGGCGGGACGGCCAGATCTCCGCATGGGCGGTGCGGCTCTCGGCCGACACGATGGCGAACGCCGCGGCCATGAAGTCGTCGCTCGACGGCAGCTCCACGTCCTCCAGGTGCATGCCCAGCGACTCCAGTTGGGTCAGTGCCGCCTCGGCCGCCTCCCGCACCCCGGGCTGGAGGGCGGCCCAGGCGGTGGAGCGGGGCACGCCCACCCGGAGGCCCGTGACATCGGCCAGGAGGCGGCCGGCCAGCCGGGTCACCCCGCCGGAGTCGGGCCGGGTGGCCTCGTCGTCGGGGTCGTAGCCGGCGATGGCGTCGAGCACGATGGCGGCGTCGCGCACGGTGGCCGTGATCGGGCCGGCGTGGTCGAGGAACCACGACAGGGGAGCGATGCCGGCCCGGCTCACCACGCCATAGGTGGGCTTGAACCCCACGCAGCCGCAGAAGCTGGCCGGGATGCGGATGCTGCCCCCCGTGTCGGTGCCGATGGTGGCTGCGGCCAGGCGGGCCACGATGGCCGCCCCCGACCCCCCGCTCGACCCGCCCGGGATCCGGCCGCGATTCCACGGGTTCACGGTGGTGCCGTAGGCCTTGGGGTTCGACGTGGTGGTGCCGTAGGCCAGCTCGTGGGTGGCGGTCTTGCCCAGCAGCACGGTGCCGGCCGCGGCCAGCCGCCGGGCCACCGCGGCGTCGGTGGTGGGCACCCGGCCGGCGTAGGCGGCCGAACCGGCGGCGGTGGGGATGCCGGCGGTGTCGATCAGGTCCTTGAGCCCGATGGGCACGCCGTGCAGCGGCCCCCGGAACTCACGGCGGGCCGCCTCCTCGGTGAGGCGGGCGGCGTCGGCCCGGGCCCGGTCGGCCGTCACCTCCACGAATGCCGTCAGCTGCGGGTTCAGGCTCTCGATCCGGGCCAGGTAGGCCTCGGTCAGCTCGGTGGGCGACGCCTGGCGGGACACCACGGCGGCCGAGGCGTCGGTGACGCTCAGGTCGATCAGCTCCCGCATGTCAGCGTCCCTGCCAGCCGGGGCGGTCCCCCTTGGCCGACGATGCCCGGAAGGCCTTGGCGTCCTCGGTGGCGCCGGCCACCTTGCGCATCGTCTCCCCGAAGCGGATGGCCTCCACGAAGCCCATCTGCTGGCCCCGCTTGGCGATCTCCTTGGTGGCCCGGACGGCCAGCGGGGCGCAGTTGTCGACCAGGCGCTGGGCCAGAGCCCGGGCCTCGTCCATCAGGTCGTCGGCCGGCACGATCCGCTGCACCAGGCCCATCTCCTTGGCCCGCTGGGCGTCCACCCGGTCGCCCCACAACAGGAGCTCCATGGCGTTCTGCCAACCCACGACCTGGGGCATGCGGACCGCTCCCTGCACCGTGGGCACGCCGAGCTGCACCTCGGGGAAGCCGAAGCTGGCGTTGTCGGCCGCCAGCACGTAGTCGCACGCCGCCACCAGGGTGAGGCCGAAGCCCAGGGCGTAGCCGTTGACGGCGGCGATGATCGGCTTCCAGATCTCCATCCCGCTCTCCAGCGAGGTGAAGCTCGGAACCTCCCAGAACGAGTGCTGGTCGTTGCCGACGGCGGAGCCCGGATCCTTCAGATCGGCTCCGGCGCAGAAGGCCCGGCCGGCGCCGGTGACGATGGCCACCCACGCGTCGTCGTCGTTGCGCAGTTGCTCCCAGGCGGCGTTGAGGTCCCGCCGGAGCTCGCCGTTCACCGCGTTCAGGGCTTCGGGCCGGTTGTAGGTGATCGTGGCGATGTGCCCACTGCGCTCGTAGAGGACCGTTCCCGGCATGTTGAACCCCCGCCGTCGGTGAATGTCGTTGAACGCAGCATTCTTACTACGTCGGGTTGGGGAGATTTGAACTCCCGACCTCCTCGTCCCGAACGAGGCGCGCTACCAACCTGCGCCACAACCCGATTGCAGTGCGGTTCGAGCCTAGCCGACCGGCCGGCTCAACCGGACCAAAATCTCAACCTCAGGCCGTGGCGTGGGACGGGGTTTCGAACGAGGTCTCCCCATTGAGCAGGGCCGTGGCCAGGCGGCGGAGGCGAAGAGAGTCGCCCGGCTTGATCAGCCAGCCGTCGGCCCGGGCCTGACCGGCCAGGAACGTGTCGACGGAACGGTCGAGCAGCAGGGCCACCGGGATCGGCCCCAGCCGCCCCGCTTCCTCCTCCTGCTTGACGGCCAGGCAGGTGGCGATGCCACCCATGTTGCCGATCTGGAGGTCGAGGATCACCAGATCCGGACCCTTCTGCTGGCACACGGGCAACACGTCGGTGCCGGCCCGGACCCGGAGCACCTGGGTATCGTCGCTGGCCAGGGCGGCGTCGACGTCTCGGAACAGGGGGTCGGAATCGGTGGCGAGCAACACGATGGTCACGGGCAGGATGCTAACAGCAGCCCGGCCCGGGCTCAGCAGTGGCTATCGTGGCCGGTGATCGAAGAGAAGGGTCAGCCATTGCTGGAGATCCAAATCGAAGAAGGTGACGCCCACACGCTGTTCCGTCCGCTCGGTGAGCTGGACGCGTACACGGTCGGCTCCCTGCGTGAGGCGCTGGCGCGCCTCGCCGGCACAAGCCGGCTGCTTATCGACCTGTCGAAGGTGCCGTTCATGGATTCAGCCGCTCTGAACGCCCTGGTCAGGGGCATCGGGCGGATACGCGAGGCCGATGGCGTGGTCGCCGTGGCCTGTTCCCGCCCCGCCCTCACCCGACTCCTCCAGGTCACCGGGTTCGACGATTTCGTGCCCATCACCGAGTCGGTGGAGGAAGCGGAGTACGTGCTGGCGGGCGAGGGGGAGTAGCCGCCGCCAGCTCTGCGGCCAGCCCCACCAGGGCGTCGCGGCCCCGGGCCATCCGTGCCCGTTCCTGCACCCGCACCACCGGTGGTCGGCCCAGGGCGTCGGCCAGACCGCCGACCAGCTCGGCCTCCCGCTCGGCCAGGGCGCTCAGCTCGGCCAGGTTGGCGGCCAGAGGCGTCGGCACCCGGGACCGGGTGCCGCCACCGCGGCCGGCCCGCTCGGGCCGGGCGAACGACGGTGCCACCCGGTTGGCCACCACGGCGTCCACCGTGAGGCCCCGGTCGATCAGGCTCCGCCCGATCCAGGTCGCTTCGGCCACCGTCTCGGGCCGGGCGGTGGTGACGAGCCGGTAGCGGCACCGTGGGCTGGTGAGCAGCTCCCCGATCTCGGCCGCCCGGTCCCGGAAGCCCTGGTCGAGCCCGTCGAGGTCGGCGAACAGGCGCATGACGTTGTCGACCAGCTCCATCCCCACCAGGCGGGCCACGGCCCGCAGGGCCAGCCGCCCGGCCGAGCTGGCCGAGCGCAACACCCCGCTGCGGGGGGCCAGCACCGTGCGGTAGAGGCGGTTGTCGACGAAGCGGCACAGCCTCTGGGGGCTGTCGAGGAACTCGATGGCGTGCCGGGACGGCGGGGTGTCGAGCACCACCACGTCGAACCGGGCGTCGGTGTGGAGCTGGTGGAACCGCTCCACCGCCATGTACTCGCTGATGCCGGGGGTGGCGTGGGTGACGGCCTGGAACGTGGGGTTGGACAGGATGCGGTCGGCCTGACCGGGGCGGCCGTGGCGGTGCAGCACCTCGGCCAGGGTGGCCGAGGGTTGGCGCTGCGCCGCCCAGAGCTCACCGGGCCAGGGGCCGGCCACCAGCCGGGCCTCGTCGCCGGCGCCGTCGAGGTCCAGGGTCTCGGCCAGCCGGCGGGCCGGATCGATGGTGAGCACCACCACCCGGGCGCCCTCCTGGGCGGCGGCCACGGCCGAGGCGGCAGCCACCGTGGTCTTACCCACGCCGCCCGAACCCAGATAGAGGAGTGCCTCGTGCATCAGCCCACCGTCGGTGCCGGCACCGACACCGGTGCCGACGCCACGACGGGGCCCGCCGCCAGCGCCGTCGCCAGCCGATCGAGCCCGGGGCGGTCGACCCCCGGCGTGAACAGGAACGGCAGGCGCACCTGGGGCAGGGGCAGCTCCCGGGCCAGACGGGCGATCTGCTCGGTCTGGGCCTCCAGCCGTTCCAGCCGGAACCGGGCCGCCGCCACCGCACCGGCGGCCGCCCCCCGGCCCCGGGCCGGGGCCTGCTCCACGGCGTCGGACAGCCCGTCGATGGGAGCCCAGCAGCCGTTCAGCACCAGTGGGCCCAATCGCACACCGACCTCGTCCTCCAGGGTGAACCCGGTCTCGATCACCTCGCTCACCGGGCCTTCCTCCGGCAGGGTGACCAGGGCCACCCGGCACCGGGCCTCGTCGGCCAGCAGCTCGAGGGCCAGGTCGGCCTGGTGGCGCACCGGGCCCGAGGCCGCCGTCCGGGCCAGGCCCCGGGGTGCCATCAGGAACCCGACGGCGTGGCCCGAGGCCGGGGCGTCCACCACGATCAGGTCGGCCTCGCCCTTCTGCTCCAGCTGGCGGATCTTGCCCAGCAGCACCAGATCGGCCAACCCCGGAGCCGCCGAGGTGACCAGGTCGACCAGGCCGGTGCGGGGCAGCCGGCCGGTGATCCGGTTCATGCCCCCGGCGTCGAGATACTCCCGCATCGCCTCCCGGGCGGTGAGGTGGCGGGCCCGGAGGCGCCCGCCGCCGTGGAACCGTTCCAGCTCGCTGTCGGCATAGCCGAGCGGCCCGGCGCCGAACGCCCGACCGAGGCGGGAGGCGCCCTCCAGCTCCACCAGGAGCACGTCGAGCCCGCTACGGGCCGCCGCGACACCCACCGATGCCCCTACCGTGGTCTTGCCCACGCCACCCTTGCCGGCGACGATCAGGACCCTCGATGACGCGAACCACTCGACCGAAGACGACGCCGACACTGCCTCGGAGGCTACCCCGCCCCTCGGCCCGGCTCCTGCTGCGGGTGGCGCTCGTCTGGGGTCTGGCCCTGCTCGCCGGGCTGTCGGCGGCCGCCTCTCCGGCCTCGGCCCAGGACCGTCCCGGCGCCCGTGACCTGGGGGCCTGCCCCGACGACCTCAACGGGATCCCGGCGTCGAACACCGCCGTGCGCATCGTGAAGGTGGCCGGCCTCATCGATCCGGTGGTTCAGCGCCACCTGCTGAACGAGCTCAGCCAGGCGGAGCGTTCCGGCGCCCTGGGCCTCGTGATCTGGATGAACTCCAAGGGCAGCGTGCTCAGCGACGACGAGTACCTGGAGCTGGCCACGGCCCTGGCCGACTCGCCGATCCAGATCGCGGTGTGGGTGGGCCAGGGCGGGGCCACGGCCAAGGGCGGCTCGGCCGAGCTGCTGGGCACGGCCGACCTCGTGGGCGTGTCGCCCGGTTCCACCGTGGGCGACACCGGCCCGGCCCGGTTGCCCGACACGTTCCCGCCCGCCTTCGGTGACGCCACCGAGCGGCTGCAGACCGCCACGGTGGGAACCGACGAGGCCATCCAGCTCGGCATCTCGGCCGGCCCGGCCAGCGACGTGGCCACCATCAGCTCGTTCGTGAGCCTCATCCCCGGCTACGAGGTGGCCACCTGCACCGAGGGCGACGGCACCCAGCGCACCATCCCCCTCACCCGCAACGAGCTCACCGGCCTGCCCATCACGGGCCAGCTGTTCCACACGGTGAGCAGCCCCGAGGTGGCCTATCTGTTCCTCGTGCTCGGCCTCGGTCTGCTGGTGTTCGAGTTGTACACGGCGGGCGTCGGCATCGCCGGCGTGCTCGGCGCCGTGTTCCTGGCGCTCGGCTCTTTCGGGCTGGCCAACCTCCCCGTGCGGTGGTGGGCGATCGCCCTGGTGCTGGTGGCCTTCCTGGCCTTCGCCGTCGACATCCAGACCAACGTGCCCCGGTACTACACGATCGCCGGCTTCGCGCTGTTCACCCTGGGCACGCTCACGCTGTACCGCGACGGGGTGCGGATGAGCTGGGTGACGGTGGGGGCCGGCCTCATCGGCGCCGCCCTCTACGCCTGGGGCGGTATGCCCTCGATGGTGCGCACCCGGTTCTCCACCCCCACCATCGGGCGCAAATGGATGATCGGGGAGCTCGGCGAGGCCATCACCGACGTCTCACCCGAGGGAACGGTGCGGGTACGGGAGGTGGCCTGGCGGGCCATCACCAACCGGGCCACCCCGGTGAAGGCCGGCGACCCCGTCCGCGTGATCGGCCTCGACCGCCTGGTGCTGGAGATCGAGCCAATAGAAGGTGGGGCCAAGGATTATCGACAACGTGGATGAACAACCTCTTGTGTCCGGAGCGGGCCGGACCTAAGGTCGCGTCGACTCTAGGGGGAGCCGCGCATGAGTGTCCAACACGTGGATGTGCTCTGGCAACAGCGAGCCGCCTGCCGGGGGCCGAACCACGACATCTTCTTCCCGCCTTCGCAGATGGAGCGCCGCTCGGAGAAGCGCCTGCGCGAGCGCCGGGCCAAGGAGATCTGTTCCAGTTGCCCGGTCCTGGCCGACTGCCGCACCTACGCCCTGCAGATCCGTGAACAGCACGGGATCTGGGGCGGGCTGACCGAAGGCGAGCGCCGGCTCGTGGGTGGCTGGTAGCGCCCTGCGGGCTCAGGTCTGATCGTTCACGCCGGGGGCATCCGGGGGCCGGCGATCCGGAAGTCACCGCGCCGTCGGGTCACGCCCGTGCGGTCGAGATGGGCGAGCAGGGGCAGCACGAACTTGCGGGTGGTACCGAGCTCGTCGCGGGCCTCGGCCACCGTGAACCCGTCGGGCCGGGTGGCGAGCAGGCCCGCCATCCGGCGGGCGGCCTCGGCGATGGCGGCGGCGGCGAAATGGACACCGTCTTCCTCCACCACCAGGCCCCGGCGAACGAGCTCCCGCACCTCGCCCCGGTCCACCCCGTCGGGGCCCGGGGGGTTGAACGGTTCGGCTTCCAGCGCCGCCACCCACGGATGGTCGGCCAGCGGATCCACCACCGGCCCCACCGTGGCCCGGCCGGCCTGCACCGTCACGCCCTCCACCAGGGTCAGCGCCGCCCGCTGGCGGTCGTCGAGCAGGGCCACGTCGAGGCCCAGGGGGCCGGCGTCTTCGATCCGGGCCCGGGTGGCGGCCACGGTGGCGGCCAGCGAGTCGGGATCGACCACCCACTGGCCCACCGTGGCCGGGCGCCGTTCGCCGGTGAGCTTGTGCAGCTGGTCCACCGTCACCCAGCCCCGTTCGGCCACCACCCGGTCCACCGACCGGTCGGGTCGGGCCCGGGAGGCCGGGACCACCGGCTCCACGTCGAGGATCTGGCCCCCGCCCACGGTCTGGTCCCGCCCGCTCTCGCGCAGGATGAACCGGTCGCCCGGTAGCAGGGCCAGGGGTCGGGCCAGGTAGAGGCGCACCGCGCCGGTGTCTCCCGGGCTCAGCTCGGTGGCGCCCAGGATCCGGACCCGGGCCGGGATCTCGCCGGAGCCGATGTAGGCGGCGTAGGCGCCCCGGCGGCTCACCGGATGGTCGAGCGTCTCGAGCACGGTCAGCTCGGCGTCCACCAGCTTGGTCTGGTGCCAGGCGCCCGACGTGACCACGGCGTGCCCCCGGGCCAGGTCGTTGTGGGAGACGCCGGTGAGGTTCACGGCGGCCCGGTTGCCGGGGCCGATGCTTTGGGTCTGGCGGTGGTGCGACTGGAGGCTGCGCACCCGGGCCGGGCGGTCGCCTGGCACCACCACCACCTCGTCGCCCACCGACAGGGTGCCGCCCACCAGGGTGCCGGTGATGACGGTGCCGGCGCCGGCGGGGGCGAACGAGCGGTCCACCCACAGCCGGGGCGGGGCCGAGGCGTCGCGGGCCGGGATGTCGTCGACCAGGCCGTCCAGCGCCGCCAGCAGTTCGCCGATCCCCGTGCCCTCGAAAGCCGACACCCCGATCACGGGCGCCCCCTCGAGGAACGTACCGGCCACGTGCTCCTCCACGTCCAGCTCGGCCAGGGCGAACAGGTCGTCGTCGACCTGGTCGATCTTGGTGAGGGCCACCACCCCCCGCTCGATGCCGAGCAGCGACAGGATCCGCAGGTGCTCCTCGCTCTGTGGTTTCCAGCCCTCGGTGGCGGCCACCACGAACAGGCAGGCGTCCACCGCCCCCACCCCGGCCAGCATGTTGCGCAGGAACCGGATGTGGCCGGGCACGTCGATGAACGACAGCTCCCGGCCCGAGGGCAGGGTGAGGTTGGCGAATCCCAGGTCGATCGTGAGGCCCCGGGTCTTCTCCTCGTCCCACCGGTCGGGGTCGGTGCCGGTGAGCGTGAGCACCAGGGTGGACTTGCCGTGGTCGACGTGGCCGGCGGTGGCGATGACGGTCACGGCGCCACCCCGCTGCGATCGTGGCCCACGGCGTCGGCCAGGGCGTCGGCCAGGGCGTGGTCGTCGGCCGGGTCCACGGTGCGCAGGTCGCAGACCGTGGCCCCGCCGTCGATCCGTGCGATCACGGGCCGCTCTCGTCGGCGCAGGGCGTCGACGTGGTCGCCCGGGAGGCGGATCCCGGCGCTGGGAATGGTCACGCCGGGCAGGGTGCCGCCGCCCGGTACCGACTCGGTGTCGGCGGCCCAGCCCCCGGGCAACCCGGCCCGGTTGAGCACGGCCGCCGCCCGCTCCCGCAGCCCGGCGGCGGGGAGCGCCGCCATCCGCCAGAACGGGATGGCCTGGCCGTCTCGGCCCAGGTAGGCGAGGGTGGTGGCCTGGAGGGCCGACAGCACGAGCCCTCCCGGGCGGAGGGCCCGGGCCAGGGGGTGGCGCCCGCAGGCGGCCACCAGGTCGGCCCGGCCGGCGATGATCCCGGCCTGGGGGCCGCCGAACAGCTTGTCGCCCGAGAACAGCACGAGGTCGGCGCCGGCGGCGAGCGTTTGGCGGGCCGCCGGCTCGCCATCCAACCATCGGGGTGGCGGCCCGTCGAGCCAGGGGCAGGCGGCGTCGAGGAGGCCGGAGCCGATGTCGGCCAGCACCGGCACGCCCAGGGTCGCCAGCTCGGTCACCGAGGTGTCCTCCGTGAACCCGACGATGCGGTAGTTGCTCTGGTGGACCTTGAGGGTGGCCACCACGCCCCCCTCGTCCACCGCCCGACGGTAGTCGGCCAGGCGGGTCCGGTTGGTCGTGCCCACCTCCACCAGCTGGGCTCCCGACTGGGCCATCACGTCGGGTACCCGGAAGGCACCCCCGATCTCCACCAGCTCCCCCCGGCTCACGGCCACGGCCCGGCCCGCCCCCAGGGCGGCCAGGGCCAGCAGCACGGCCGAGGCGCAGTTGTTCACCACCATGGCGGCCTCCGCCCCGCAGGCGGTGGCCAGCAGCCGGCCCACCACGGCCTGGCGGCTGCCCCGGGCCCCCGTCTCCAGATCGAGCTCCAGGTTGGTGTAGCGGGCCTCCACGGCGTGGGCCAGCGGGGCCCGGCCCAGGTTGGTGTGGAGCAGCACGCCGGTGGCGTTGACCACCGGGGTGAGCAGCACCCGCTCCCGGCGCCGGGCCAGCTCGTCGGCCTCGCCCACCCGATCGGATCCGATGGCCTCCCGGGCCACCTCCACCAGCACCGGATGGGGCAGGCCGGACGAGGCCGCCAGACGGCGGGCGAGCTGGTCTACCGAAGGGGGTCGATCCACAGCTATGAAGCTATCTATTCCGGAGGACCCCTTACCGAGCTTCGTGGAGACATGCCGGCCGGGGCGGCTTCCGGGCCCTGATCCGGCCGGACTGCGGCGACGGTGGATCTGGGTCGATCTGCCCTCCCTGTCGATCCTGCACCCCCTGGGGCCCCCAACGGCGTCGGGCCAGGGCCGCCCGGCCGGTAGACTGTCACGCGAGATGAGGTCACGGGCTACGCTTGCCATCGTCACCTGGGCCGTCGTGGAGCTTCTCCTCCTCGGCTGGGTGGTCTCGATGTGGGGTCTGGTCACGGTCGTCGCCCTGTCGGCGGCCAAGGCTGGCCTTGGCGTGCTGCTGATCGGCAGGAGCATGTCGGGCGTGCTGAGCGAGAGCCTGCGCCGTCGGGTCGTGCCCCAGCGGGCCTACACCGCCCTGGCCGGTGCCCTCCTGATCATCCCCGGTTTCTTGAGCGGCCTCGCAGCCGCCCTCCTGGTTGTCCCGCCGATTCGGGCGGTTCTCGGGTCGTGGCTGACGTCCCGGATCGCCCTGTTCGTCCCGTTCGGCTCGTGGTGGCCCGCCTCCGGCGCCCGCCCCGGGCCTGGCGCGGTCGACGTGGACATTGTCAACGAAGACACGACGACGGCACCCGGGGGGCGCAAGCCGGCTCCCGGGCTCCGCTGAGTCATCGCCTGATCAGGAGATCTTCATCACCATGATCGAAGAACCGCAACTGCCGCCCATCATCCCGGGCGTCGCTCGGGCGCTCAGCCCCCTGGTCCGCCGGATCACCTGCCAAGGCGACAACGGCGAGCCGGGCCTGAACACCTACCTGGTCGGCATCGACGAGATCGTGATCATCGATCCCGGTCCCCTCGACGATGGCCACCTCGACGTGCTGTGCGGGTGCGGCGGAGACCGGATCCGCTGGATCGTGCTCACCGACACCCACGAGCGGTACTCGGCCGGCGCCGTCTCGTTGAAGGAACGCACGGGGGCCGAGCTCCTGGCCCCGCCCGGCTTCGATGGCGCCGATGACGTGCTGGGAGACGGCTACAAGATCGACGCCACCGAGTTCCGGATCACGGCGGTTGCCATCAACGATGGCGCCGACGGGCGCTATTCCTTCGTGCTGGAGCAGGAACGCACGCTGATCACGGGCGACCACTGCCACGAGAGCGTGCCCTCGCACCTTCCGGAGAAGGTGAAATCGTTCCGGATCAAGGCCATCGCCCCTGGGCACGGCCAGTACATCGAGAACGCCAAGACGGTCCTGGCGCCCTGAGGGGCAAGCCCTCAGGGCCAGGTCAGCTCCGGGGGAAACTCAGGAGAAGGACTGCCCGCAGCCACAGGTGCGCTGGGCGTTGGGGTTGTCGATCGAGAACCCGGCCTGCTGGAGGCCGTCCTTGTAGTCGAGCGTGGCGCCCTGGAGCAGCTGGGCGCTCGTGGGGTCCACGACCACCCGGACACCGCCGTACTCCGTGGTCTGATCGTCCGACGCGAACTCGCTGTCGAAGAACATCTCGTAGCTGAAGCCCGAGCATCCGCCGGGGCGAACCGCCACCCGAAGGGCCAACGCCTCGTCGTTCTCCTGGTCCAGGAGTTCCTTCACCTTCGATGCGGCTGAATCTGTGACTGTGATCACCGTGACCTCCTAGTGCCCGCCCAGTCTATCGACATCGGTCTACTCACCCTAACCTGGAAGGTATGGCTGACAATTCCCCGCCAAGCGTGCCTAACGAGATGCCCGATGAGGCTGGCGTCATGGCCGTGCTGCGGGGTGTGATCGACCCCGAGCTGGGGGCGAACATCGTGGACCTCGGCATGGCCAAGGGCGCAACGGTGTCGCCCGACGGCGCGGTGCGGGTCCGGATCGGCCTCACCACTGCCGGTTGCCCCCTGCGGGCCCAGATCCAGCGCGACACGAAGACCCGCATCGAGTCCCTGCCCGGCGTGACCGCGGTGGAGATCGACTGGACCGAGCTGACGGCGGAGGAGAAGGCGGCCACCATGGCCGTGGCCCGCCGGGCGGCGGCCGAGCGGGCGCCCGACACCGCCATCCCCGGCCGGGCCCGGGTACTGGCCGTGGCCTCGGGCAAGGGCGGTGTCGGCAAGTCGTCGGTGACGGTCAACGTGGCCGCCGCCCTGGCCCTGCGGGGTTTCCGGGTGGGTGTGATCGACGCCGACATCTGGGGGTTCTCCGTCCCCCGGATGCTCGGCCTCGACGGCCGCCTGGAGGCCCGCAGCACGGGCGACAGCACCCGGCCGGTGATCGTGCCCCACTCGCTGGCGGTGGGCGAGGGCCGACTCGACGTGGTGTCGATGGGGTTCCTGGTGGAGGACGAGGAGTCGGCCCTGTTGTGGCGGGGCCTCATGCTGAACCGGGCCGTTCAGCACTTCCTGGAGGACGTGGCCTGGGCCGACGACCTCGACTACGTGGTGATCGACATGCCTCCGGGCACCGGCGACGTGGCCATGGGCCTGGCCCGGATGCTGCCCCGGGCCGAGCTGATCGTGGTGACCACGCCGGCCACCGGGGCCCAGAAGGTGGCCACCCGGGCCGTCACCATGGCCCGCAAGTCCCACATCCGGGTGGCGGGTGTGATCGAGAACATGTCGGCCTTCACCGCGGCCGACGGCACCGAGTACGCCCTCTTCGGGCGGGGCGGGGGCGAGCGCCTGGCCGCCGAGGCCGGCGTGCCCCTGATCGGCTCGATCCCCCTCGAGCCGGAGGTGTCGAACGGGGGCGACGAGGGCCGGCCGGTGGCCCTGGGCGAGGGTCGGGCCGCCGGCGCCTTCCGGGCCATCGCCGAGCGGATCGCCACCGACATCGCCCCGCCGGTGGAGATGGCCGGTTGCACGGCCCGTCTGCTCGACGCAGCAGCCAAGGCACTGGACGACTTCGACGCCGCCCGGGCGGCCGACAGCCCCATCGGGAGCGGCGAAGGCGATCAGGGTTCGGCTCCGCCGAACGCCTGAGCGCCGCTGGGCGGCGTCGGCCCCTGGGGCGAACGCTGCGACCGGTCGATCGTGATGGTGCCCGTCACGAACTGGGACGACGGCACGAGGATGATCCGCCCGTCGGCCGTGGCCAGCTCCACCGCTGTGGGGTGCACGGCCACCACCCGGCCCTCGTGGGCCTCGGTGCGCACCAGGTCGCCCTCCCGGAACAGGCGGCGCAGCACCCGGGTGGAGGCCACCTCGGTGGCCACGTGGCGCCCGCCCAGCGCCACCAGCAGCATGAGGGCCCCGGCGATGCCGAAGAACACGGCGGCCACGCCCAGGTTGACCACGGTGGTGTCGATGCCGAGCTGGCGGACGGCCAGCAGGATGGCGAGGGTGAGGATCGTGAGCCGGACGCCCGACAGCACCTGGCGCTGGGTGGGGGCGGGCAGGCGGGCCACCGCCGGGCCCAGGCCGGCCTGGGCGAACGACGACAGCACGTTGGCCAGGATCACGAGGATGGCGGCCGACATGACCCGGGGGATGAAGGCGATGACGTCGCGCGGCAGCTGGTCCAGCGCCGACGGTGACACCACGCCCAGGGCGATGATCAGGCCCACCACCACACCGGCCGACAGGGCCAGGCTGGCCAGCGGGCCGGCGGCCTGACGCAGGGCGGCGGGCCGGCTGGGGGCGCCGACGATCCGGTGCACGACGCGCGAGCCGATCACCCCGGCCAGCACACCGCCGACGATGGCGGCCGCCACCGTGATCCAATCAGCTGTCGTCATCGTCGTCGCCCTCGATCAGCAGGAGGCGTGTGGTCTCCAACCCCGCTCCGAAAAGGTCGGCCACCACTTCCATCATCTGGCGGGACGAGAGTCTAGCCGTCACCCCCTCTTCCAGGCGTCGGGCCAGATCATCGGGGGGCGCCAGGACGATGGCCAGGGCACTGCTGAGGGAGGAATCGGGACCCGGCGTGACCTCGGGCGCCGGTTCGAGCGCTTCGAGCGTGGCGGCGCAGCGGGCGCAGGTGTCGAGGTGGCGCTCCACCGTGTCGGTGGTGTCGGGCTCGATCTCGCCCGTCAGCCAGTCCCGCAGCACGGCCTTGGAGGGGTGGCGCAGCTTCATGCCCACTCCTTCAGGGTCGAGCTGAGCCGGCGCCGGGCCCGCAGCAGGCGGGTCTTCACGGTGGGCAGGGGGACGTTGAGCACGGCGGCGATCTCGTCGTAGGAGAGGCCCTCCACCTCCCGCAGCACCACGATGGTGCGGGACAGCTCGTCGAGGGTGTCGAGGGCGGCCACGAACTCGCCCATCACGGCGTCGCTCTGCACCCGGGCCTCCACCGAGCGCTCCGCCGGTGCCTCGGCCTCCGGCAGGTCGTGGGGATCGACGGCGACGGCCCGCCGGGCCCGGAGGGTGGAGATGGCGGTGTTGTTGGCGATCCGCAGGACCCAGCTCCGCAGCGATCCCTGGTCTCGCAGGGTGGGCAGGGCCAGCCAGGCCTTCATCATCGTCTCCTGGGCGATGTCCTCGGCCAGGGCCCGGTCCCGTACCACCGACAGGGCCAGGCGGTAGACGGCGTCGCCGTGCTCCACCACCAGGCGGTGCAACACCGCCGGGTCGGCGGCCGCCGGCACCGGAACGGGCGGAACCGGTTCAGCGACGGTCACGGGACGCGGCGAGCCCCGCCGTTGGCGTGGGATCGACGGAACGAGGGCGGAGGGCCGCATCAGAGGGCATGGACGCCGGGAATTCTAGATGAGTCGCGATGTTTCGCCAGGCCAGACAACTTTTCGGAAAATGACGCGACAAATCTGCAGGGCTTCCCGTCTGTAGTGTTCAGCAGAGCACAGCAAGTTGTCCCAGGCGGAACCCTCAGCCGCCTGGGATCGGAGTGAGGTCGAAGGGCGATTCGGCCTCACTCCACTGTGCTCTGTTCCCCCGGTCCTTATCCTCGCCTGATGGACCAGACCGGCGGAAGGATCAGCTTCGAGCTCGACGGGGCCCCGGTCGAGGTGGCGGTGGGCGCCACCCTGAGCCTGCTCGACGTGCTGCGGGGTCAGCTCGGCTGCCGCTCGGTGAAGGACGGCTGCAGCCCCCAGGGCCAGTGCGGCTGCTGCACGGTGCTGGTGGACGGCCAGCCCCGGGTGGCCTGCGTGACCCCGGCCCGCCGGGTGGCGGGGCGGCGGGTGACCACCCTCGACGGCCTGGACCCCGCCCGGCGGGACGCCTGGGCCGACGCCTTCTGCGCCACCGGGGCCAGCCAGTGCGGGTTCTGCACCCCCGGCATCGTGGTGCGCCTCGACGGGCTGGCCGCAGCCCGACCGGATGCCGATCGAGGTGCCGTCCACCAGGCACTGCTGGCCCACCTGTGCCGTTGCACCGGGTGGCGGACGATCCTCGACGCGTGGGACGCCGTCATGGCCGGGGAGCCCGGCGACCGGTCGGCCGGCCCGCCCCGGGATCTGGTGGCTGCCGCCCGCCGGGCCGAGCTGGAGGGCGGTGTGCCCCAGCGGGTGGGGCCCGAGGTCGCGCTGGGGCGGGGCGGTTTCGCCGCCGACACCGCCCCCGACGACGCCCTGGTGGCCCTGGGCGACGGCACCGGCGGCTGGGTGGTGGGCGAGACGCTGGCCGAGGCCCGGGCCGCTCTGAGCAAGGTCCAGGGCCGGCGCACCACCGTGGCCCACTCCTGGCCCCTGGAGGTGCCCGACGGCAGCTGGGCCGCCACCCTGCGCACCACCTGGGTGGAACCGGCCTACCTGGAGCCCGACGCCTCCTGGTGCCGGCCCGGAGGGGAGCCGGCCTCCCCGGTGGCCAACGGCGGGGCCTTCGGAGCCAAGCTCCGTTCGCCGGTGCCGGCTGCCGCCCGCGAGCTGGCCGACCTCCACGGTCGGCCGGTCCTGGCCCTGGCCAGCCGGGAGGACGCCACCCGCCTGGGCCCCAAGCGGCCCCCGGTGGCCGGTGGGATCCACCCCGACGGCACCGGTGTGCTGCGGGTGGTGCGGACCCCGGGCGTGGCCGCCGCCGTGGCCTCCGTGGCCCCCGGCCTCACGGTGGAGGAGGTCGACGTGGCCGGCCCGCCCACCTCGGCCGACCTGCGGGCCGCCGGCTGGGCCGAGGCCCTGGTGCTGGCGTCGGCCGTGCAGCCGGGGGCCGCCCCCGGCGTCCCGGTAGCGGTCACCGCCCCCGGGGGGGCCCGGGCCGAGGCCGTGGTCGACGGAGGCACGATCCGGGTGCGGGTCCGGTGCGGAACCCCGCTCGACGAGGTCGTGCTGCGTTCCTACGCCATCGGGGCGGCCCACATGGCCTGGAGCTGGGTGACGAGCGAGGCGCTCACCGTCGGCCCCGACGGTGACCCGGTGGACCTCACGATCCGCAGCTTCGGCGTGGTCCGGGCCGTCGACACGCCACCCATCGAGGTGGAGATCGAGCCCGACGACTCGGCCCCGGTCAACGGCTCCGACGCCGTGTTCGCCGCCGTGGCCGCCGCCACCTGGCGGGCCACCGGCCATCGGCCCGACTGGCCCACCGGCTCGCCGTAGCCCCGCTCGCTGTAGCCGGCGCCGCCGGCACCAGCCATGGCACCCACCGCCGTCGTAGGCGCGCAAAACGGGCACGAACTAGTGTCGACGGGCACGAACTAGTGTCGGCAACCATGGATGCCGCAGACCGTCTCGAGCTGCACGAGCTACCCGGCCGCTACGGCGACGCCATCGACGATCGGAACTGGGAGGGCCTGGGCCGGATCTTCACCGACGATGCCGTGTTCGACCTCACCGATCTGGGCGGCCCCCGGCTGGAGGGGCTCAGCCACATCCGCCGGTTCATGGCCGACGAGGCCCAGCACCCCCTCACCCATCTGATGACGAACATCTACGTGGACGAGGACGGCGCCGGGGTCCACCTCCGGTTCCGGATCGTGGCCCTGCTGCCCGACCGCTCGCCCGGTACCGGCTCCTACTACGACGACGTGGTGAAGACCCCCGACGGCTGGCGGGTGAAGAACCGGGTGTTCAAGGTGAAGCGGGGGCCGGCTCAGGCCGAGCGCGAGCAGCGCCGGCTCCAACAACAGCAACAGCAACAGCAGCAGCAACAGTAGCCAGCAGCGGTACACGCACGACCGAGGGGGACGAAGGCGATGGGCAAGCTCAAGGTGGGGGTGGTGCCGTTCAACAGCGGCCCGTTCATCGAGCCGGGGGCCCTGGGGGCCATGGCAGCCGAGCTGGAATCGCTCGGCTACGAGTCGATGTGGACCTTCGAGCACGTGATCGTGCCCCACCGCTACGACTCGCGCTACCCCTACAACCCTTCGGGCAAGCTGGCCGTGTCCAGCTCGGCCGCCTTCGTGGACCCGCTGGTGGCGATCACCTGGGCGGCGGCCGCCACGTCCACCATCCGCTTCGGCACCGGCGTCAACATCCTGTCCCAGGTCAACCCCCTGTACCTGGCCAAGCAGGCGAGCTCGATCGACCACCTGTCGGGTGGCCGGCTGATGCTCGGCCTCGGCGTGGGCTGGCTGGAGGAGGAGTTCAAGGCCCTCAACGTGCCGTTCCACGACCGGGGCCCCCGGGCCGACGAGTACATCGACGCCATGACCGCCGCCTGGTCGGGGGAGACCGTCGACTTCAAGGGCCAGTTCCTGGACTGGCACGACTGGCAGATGCTGCCCCGCCCGGCCCAGCAGCCCCGGGTGCCGATCATCGTGGGCGGCACCAGCGCCCCCGCCATCCGGCGGGTGGTGGCCCGGGGTGACGGCTGGTACGTGATCCATCGGGATCTCGAGCACTTCGCCAGCCTGATGGACGCCCTGCGCATCGAATGCGACCGCCAGGGCCGTGACATCGCCGAGCTGGAGATCACGGCCTACTGGAACCACAGCCGGGAAGGCCTGGAGGGGGCGGCGGCGTACCTCGAAGCCGGCGTCACCCGCCTGCTGGTGAACCTGATGGCGCTGCGCATGGGCCCCCACATGGACGCCGCCCGCCAGTTCGCCGCCGAGGTGCTCCCCCACGTCGCCTGAGCGGGAAGTGGATACCCTCGACGGCCACCGATGTTCGTCTAACCAGGAGCAGGGCTCGTGAGCACTCCCGTTGGTCCCTACACCCCGATCGTGGAGGCCGGCCCCTGGCTGGTGTGCTCGGGCCAGATCGGGCTGGCCGATGGGGCCGTGGTGCCCGGTGGCCTGGAGGCCGAGCTGCGGCAGGCCATGGCCAACCTGGCCGGGCTGCTCCAGTCGAAGGGGTCGTCGCTCGCCGCCGTGGCCAAGACCACGGTGTTCCTCACCGACATGGCCGACTACGGTGAGATGAACCGGATCTACGTGGAGTGCTTCGGCGACCACCGGCCCGCCCGTTCGGCGGTGGCGGTGGCGGCGTTGCCCCTCGGAGCCCGGGTCGAGATCGAAGCCTGGGCCTACCGAGGTTGAGCATGGTTGCAGCCGTCATCTTCGCCGTCATCGTCGTCGTGGTCATCCCCGTCGGCTTCCTGATGAGCACCACGATCGGAGCGGCCACGCTGGGCGCACTGCTCAAGGTCGACGGCGACCGCCGACACCCCGACTCCGAGCTGCTCGAGACGAACTACTGATCCTCCCCCGGGGCCGGTGCGGCCGGCGAACCTGAGCCAGCCGGAAGCGCTCCCTCCGAACGCTTCCGGCCGACGTTCCCACCCGCAGCTGCGGGGTTGCGGTTCAGGTGATCCGGTGGGGTGGCGGCCCCCGTTACCGGGCGGTCGGGGAGCGGGGTGCCTCCACGAAGGAGGCGAAGCTGGTCAGGGGGGCCTTGGTGGTGGTGCCCTTCACGCCGGTGATCGTGCCCCTGGGGCCGCCGGTGGGGGCCGGGGTGACGGGATCGAGCGAGGCCGCGGCGTGGTCGAGGATCACGGTGCCGAAGTGCCACTCCCCGTCGGAGCCGCAGTAGAAGAGACCGACCCGGGTGCCCTCGGGGACCTGGGAGACCCCGCCGTTCTCGTCCTCCACGTCGCAGCTGGCCGGAGTGGAGTCGTTGCGGGGCTTCTGGGCGCTGGCGGGGCCGGCGGCCAGGCCGATGACGGCCAGGGGGGCCAGGCCGAGAGCGATGCGGGCCAGGGTGGTGCGGGCGAG
This sequence comes from Acidimicrobiales bacterium, assembly GCA_041394285.1. GTDB lineage: Bacteria > Actinomycetota > Acidimicrobiia > Acidimicrobiales > SZUA-35 > CADEDH01. Next base: position 101,472 of record JAWKIL010000003.1, read on the forward strand.
GGACATGGTCGGGGTGCTCCTTGTGCTGCCGGTCCAGACGGGCCGGAGACGACGATGGTCGGCCGCCGGGTGGCGCCGCTCCTGATGCCCTGATCGTGGGCCGCCGGGCCCCGCTCCGGATCGGGGACAACCCCCGATCGGCCAGCCCCTCGTAGGGGCCGAGCCGGCCCGTCACCAACCGCTCGGGAGTTGAATTGCCATCCGAACCGCCCGTCGGGCGGGGTACCGTACCCGTGCGTGATTGATCTGCGCCTGCTGCGTGATGACGACGCCTACCGGCGGGGAGCCGAGGCCAAAGGGGCGCCCGCCGAGGCCATCGCCGAGCTGCTCGACCTCGACGGCCGTCGCCGCGAGACCCTGGCCACGGTGGAGTCGCTCCGGGCCGAGTCCAACGCCGCCTCCCGGGAGATCGGCAAGGCCGACCCGGCCGATCGCCCGGCCCGCATCGAGGCGGCCGGCGCCATCAAGGCGAAGCTCACGGCGGCCGAGGCCGAGCTGGCGGAGCTCGAGACCCAGGTCCACGAGCGCGCCCTGCGCATCCCCAACCCGGCCCATCCCTCGGTGCCGCTGGGCGGCGAAGACGACTACGTGGTGGAAGTGGTGAAGGGCGACACCCCGCCTCCGCCCCGCTACGACCACGGCACCGTGGGCGAGCTGCTCGGCATCGTCGACACCGAGCGGGCCGTGCGCATGTCGGGCAGCCGGTTCGCCTACGTGCTGGGCGACGGCGTGCGCCTGCAGTTCGCCCTCGTCCAGTGGGTCCTGGCCAAGCTGTCGGCCCGGGGCTTCGTGCCCGTCATCACCCCCGTGCTGGTGCGGGAGGAGATGATGGAGCTGGCCGGCTTCTTCCCCACCGACCGCAACCAGGTCTACGAGGTGGGGGCCGACGGTCTGTACCTCATCGGCACGGCCGAGGTCGGCCTGGCCGGCCTGCACCGGGAGGAGCGGCTGGCCGAGGCCGACCTGCCCCTGCGGTACGTCGGGTACTCCAGCTGCTTCCGCCGTGAGGCCGGTACCTACGGCAAGGACACCAGCGGCCTGTTCCGGGTCCACCAGTTCGACAAGGTGGAGATGTTCATCTACTCCCACCCGGACCGGTCGTGGGAGGAGCTGGACCTGCTGCGGGAGCTGCAGGAGGAGATCGTGGGCGAGCTCGAGCTCCCGTACCGGGTGATCACCACCGCCGCCGGCGACCTCGGCGCGTCGGCGGCCAAGAAGCACGACCTCGAGGTGTGGCTCCCGTCGGAGCAGCGCTACCGGGAGGTCACATCCTGTTCCAACTACACCGACTACTCAGCCCGGCGGATGGGTACGAGAGTGAAGGCCGAGAAGGGCACGGTTCTCGCCCACACCCTGAACGGCACGGCGTGCGCCGTAGGCCGCACGCTGCTCTACATCATGGAGAATCACCAGCGGGACGACGGCAGCGTTGCCGTCCCCGCGGTGCTCCGTCCCTACTGCGGCGGGCTGGAGGTGATCGAACCGCGCAGCAAACCTGAGCCGGGCTGACAGCCCGCCCCTCCGGGGGAGCCGGCAACGGTGCCGGTCCCCGTCGAATCCCTTCACACGACGCGTCAATTGACGACGAGGACACCATGAGCGAAGAGAGGCAACGGAGCCTCCACCAGGTAGCGGTCGAGCAATTCCAGCGGGCCGCCGACATCATCGATCTGAAGCCCGAGTACCGGGAGATCCTGTCCCACCCGAAGAACGAGATCATCGTGAACTTCCCGGTCCAGATGGACGACCGGAGCACGAGGGTCTTCACCGGCTATCGGATCCAGCACAACAACATCCTCGGCCCGTTCAAGGGCGGGCTGCGGTTCCATCCCCAGGTCGATCTGGACGAGGTGCGGGCCCTGGCGGCCTGGATGACGTTCAAGACGGCGCTGGCCGGCGTCCCGTTCGGCGGGGCCAAGGGTGGGATCACCATCGATCCCAGCCAGTACTCACAGGACGAGATGCGCCGGGTCGTGCGCCGCTTCACCCACGGTCTGGGCGGCAACATCGGGCCCGAGCACGACATCCCGGCCCCCGACATGGGAACCAACAGCCAGACCATGGACTGGGTGATGGACACCTACGCCAACATCACCCCGCCCGAGGCCCGCCAGGGCGTGAAAGGCGTGGTGACGGGCAAGTCGCTGGCCTGCGGCGGCTCGCTGGGGCGGGAGGAGGCCACCGGCCAGGGGGTGCTGTACGCCCTGCGCCACTGGTGCGGCGAGGCCAACGTCCGTCTCGACGGGCTGAAGGTGACCGTGCAGGGCTTCGGCAATGTGGGCAGCCATTTCGCCCAGCTGGCATCCGACGCCGGGTGTTTCGTGGTGGCCGTGGCCGACCACACCGGCACGGTGCGGGCCGACGGCGGCCTCGACGTCCACAAGCTGCGGTCCTGGGTGTCCGACACCGGCGGTGTCGGAGGATTCCCGGCGGCCGACGAGATCACCACCGAGGAGCTGTTCAGCGAGGAGGCCGATGTGTTCGTGCCCGCCGCGCTGGAGAACCAGCTCACGGCCATGCGGGCCCGGGCCCTCAAGGTGCGTCTGGTGATCGAGGCGGCCAACGGCCCCACCACCCCTCAGGCCGAGGCCGTGCTGGCCGATCGGGGCATCGAGGTGATCCCCGACATCCTGGCCAACTCCGGCGGGGTGGTGGTGAGCTACTTCGAGTGGCTGCAGAACAAGACCTCGATGGCGTGGTCGCTGAGCGACGTCGACGAGAGGCTGCAGTCGATCCTGTGGGGGGCCCACGACGAGGTGGTGGCGACCGCCGCCAACCATCGTTGCTCCCGGCGGGACGCGGCCTACATCGTCGCCCTCAACCGCCTGGCCGACGCCTACAACCGCCGGGGCATCTTTCCCTGACGTCCGGGCGCTGGCGCCCCCGCTGGGCCGGGACGGGGTCTTCATCCCCGTCCCGGCTCATTCCTTCCAGCGGCTCTGACCCAGCTTGTAGCCGACGGAGCGCACCGTTTGGATGAGGTTGGCGTGCTCCTCGCCGAGCTTGGCCCGCAGACGCCGCACGTGGACGTCCACCGTGCGGGCCCCGCCGTAGTACTCGTAGCCCCACACCCGGTTGAGCAGCGTCTCCCGGGTGAAGACCCGGCCCGGGTTGGCGGTGAGGAACCGCAGCAGCTCGTACTCCATATAGGTGAGGTCGAGCGGGCGCCCGTCGATCATGGCCTGGTAGGTCTCCAGGTTCAGCTCGATCGGCCCGTAGTTGACCACCTCGGGCCGTGCCCCCCGCCCGGCCCGCCACAGCAGGTGCTTGAGGCGGGCCTCCAGCTCGCGGGGATGGAAGGGGGTGATGATGAAGTCGTCGAACAGGTCGTCGGCCGAGGTCAGCTCATCGAGCTGAGCCCCGGAGATGAGCACCAGCAGGGGCTCGGTGGCCACATCGCCCCGGCGCAGCTCGCGGCACAGGGCCCAGGCCGCCTCGGGCTGGGTGTCGGCGGCCACGATGGCGCCGGTCCAGGTCTCGCCGCTGTCGTTGCCGTTGCCGTTGCGGACGGCCTCGGCCCCGGCCGCCGTCTTCCATCGGTAGCCGCCGAGGTCCAGGCAGCGAACGAGATCCGGCGGCGCCGGATCCGGAAAAACCAGGAAAGTCTCGTTGCTGTCCATCGTCGTCCCCGAGTTGCCGCACCCTACCCCGCCGTCCTACCAGGACGGAAGGTAGCGCTCCAGTTCCCATTGGCTGACGTGGGACTTGTAGGCCCTCCACTCGCTGCGTTTGTTGCGCAGGAACCATTCGAAGATGTGACCGCCCAGGGCGTCGTGGACCAGCTTGGACTGCTCCATCACCTCGAGCGCCTCGGCCAGGCTCTGGGGCAGGGGGTCCACGCCCAGGTCGGCCATCTCCTCGGCCGTCAGCTCGAAGATGTTCCGGGTCGTCTGGGGCGGGAGGTCGTAGCCCTGGCGGATCCCCTCCATGCCGGCGGCCAGGATCACCGAGAAGGCCAGGTAGGGGTTGCACGCCGGATCGGGCGAGCGGTACTCGATCCGGGTCGAGGAGGGCTTGTCGGCCCTGGTCACCGGCACCCGGATCAGGGCCGAGCGGTTGTTCTGGGCCCAGGTGACCCACACCGGGGCCTCGAAGCCCACCACGAGCCGCTTGTAGGAGTTCACCAGCTGGTTGGTGACGGCCGTGATCTCCCGGGCGTGGACGAGCAGGCCGGCCATGAACTGGCGGGCCACCGGCGACAGGGCGAACTCGGCCTCGGGGTCGTGGAAGGCGTTGGAGTCCTTGTCGAACAGCGACAGGTGCAGGTGCATGCCCGAGCCCTGCATCCCCTCCAGCGGCTTGGGCATGAACGAGGCGAACCGGCCCCGCTCCAGCGCCAGCTCCCGAACCACCAGGCGGAACGTCATGATCTGGTCGGCCATCGACATGGCGTCGGTGTAGCGGAGGTCGATCTCGTGCTGGGACGGCGAGTCCTCGTGGAACGAGTACTCCACCGGGATGCCCATCGTCTCCAGCACCGAGATCGTCTCCCGGCGGAGGTCGGAGGCGACGTCGCTCGTGGTCAGATCGAAGTAGGAGCCAGAGTCCAACAGCTTGGGGGTGTGGGTGGGCTCCCCGTCGGCGAAGTAGAAGAACTCCATCTCGGGGGCCACGAAGAACGAGTAGCCGGTCTGATGGGCCGCCTCCAGGTTCCGCCGCAGCACCTGGCGGGGGTCACCCTCGAACGGCTCGCCCTCCTGGCTGAAGATGTCGCAGAACATGCGGGCGGTGTTGCCGCCCTCGGCCCACGGGAGCAGCTCGAAGGTGGTGGGATCGGGCTTGGCCAGCACGTCGGACTCCTGCACCCGGCTGAAGCCGTCGATGGCCGATCCGTCGAAGTGGACGCCCTCCTCCAGGGCCGTCTCCAGCTCCACTGGCGAAATAGCGACAGATTTCAGTTGGCCCAGGACGTCGGTGAACCAGAGGCGCACCAGCTTGACATTGCGTTCCTCCACCGCTCGGAGCACGTATTCCTGCTGACGTTCCACCATTCGAGTAGTAACAGCCTTCCTGTTCGGGGCCCAGACTGGAGAGAGTTGATTCACATTGCGTTAACACGCCAGCCATTGCCAGCGCCGGGCCGGTGGCGGTTAAGTGAAGCCGTGGCCACCCCCCGGCCGGACGGCGCCGCACGGCATCGTCGGATCGACAGCGGCGTCGCGGGGTGCGGCTGCTCCAGCCCCCTCGCGAGGGCATGTTCGGGATCACGAAGGATTTGGAGATCACAGCGTGACATACAGGGCCGAGTACATGTGGATCGACGGTACGGTCCCAACTGCCGAGATCCGGTCGAAGACCAAGATCCTGGCCGACGGCGAGAAGCCCGGCATCTGGGGCTTCGACGGCTCCAGCACCAACCAGGCCAGTGGCGACAACTCCGACGTGGTGCTGCAGCCGGTGTTCCAGTGCCCCGATCCGATCCGGGGTGGCGACGACGTGCTCGTGATGTGCGAGTGCCTCCTCACCAAGGACCTTTCGCCCCATCCCACCAACACCCGGGCCCTCGCTGTGGCCGCCATGGAGAAGTACGGCGACCAGGGCCCGCTGTTCGGCATGGAGCAGGAATACACCATGCTCGATCCGGTGAGCAGCTGGCCCTACGGCTTCCCCCAGCACGGCTACCCCGGTCCCCAGGGCCCGTACTACTGCGGCGTGGGGGCGGTGAAGATCGCCGGCCGTGACCTGGTGGAGGAGCACACCAGCCTGTGCATCAAGGCCGGCCTGGCCATCTCGGGCACCAACGCCGAGGTGATGCCCGGCCAGTGGGAGTTCCAGATCGGCCCGGTGGACACGGTGACCGTGGGCGACCACATGTGGATCGCCCGCTACCTGCTGTTCCGCATCGGCGAGAAGTACAACGTGGAGATGTCGCTCGACGCCAAGCCCATGAAGGGCGACTGGAACGGCGCCGGCATGCACACCAATTTCTCCACCCAGAAGATGCGCGACAGCTACGACGCCATCATCGCCGCCTGTGAGGCGCTGGGCGCCCCGGGCAAGCCGGAGGAGCACATCGCCGTCTACGGCCACGGCATCCAGGACCGCCTCACCGGCGCCCACGAGACCCAGCGCTACGACCAGTTCAGCTACGGCGTGTCGGACCGGGGTGCCTCGATCCGTATCCCGTGGCAGGTGGCCCGGGACCAGAAGGGCTACATCGAGGACCGGCGCCCCAACGCCAATGCCGATCCCTACGCCGTGGCCGCCCTGATCACCACGACCTGCTGCTCCGTCCTGGCCTGAGGCCGGGCCCGGCCACGGTGCCGGGGAACAGATACGACGGGCCCGACGGCCCATTGAAGAACGACCCGTGATCGGGGAGTCTGGCCTGCCGGGCCGGTCTCCCCGATTCGCGTCCCGGGGCTGGGCGCCCGAGCGGCGGCCTTTACGCCACCTTTTCCCGCCCCGTGGTTGGGTGGGAAGACAAGCCCCCGAGCAGCGGAGTCGCCAGTCTCATGGATCCCTACGACCAGCTCCCCGGCCAGGACCCGGTAACGGTGAGCGGCCGCGTCACGACGGCCAGGACCAAGCGCTACCTGGTGGTGGCCGGGGTCCTCGCCGGCGGTGTGACCCTCGGCGCCCTGTTCAGCCCGATCGGGCTGGCCGGCGCCCAGGAGGGCGGCTCGGGAACGTCGGCCGCCGAGGACGGCGGCTCGACGCCCACCACCCAGGCCCCCGGCGCCGGCGACACCACGCCCGGTACCGACGCTCCGGGCGACGCCGACCGCCCCGGATCCCCGGGCGGACGGGGCGATCACCACGGGAAGGGCGGCCACCACGGACTCCGGGCCGCCACCCAGGAGCTGGCCTCGGTGCTCGGGCTGAGCGGCGAGGACCTGTGGGGCCAGTTGGCCGAGGGCAAGAGCCTGGGCGAGATAGCCGACGCCCAGGGCGTGAGCCGGGACACGGTGACCGACACCCTGACCCGGAGCCTGGCCGACCACCTGGCCGACGAGGTGGCCGAAGGCGACCTCACCCAGAGCGAGGCCGACGCCCGGTTGGCCCGGGCCACCGACGCCGTGGCCGGCATGCTCGACCGGGGCTGGGGCGACGTCGCCGAGGGCGGGGGCCAGGGCCGGGGAATGGGCTTCGGCGGTCACGACCACCGGGGCGGCCCGGGGCGCAGCGGCGAGCTGCAGGCCTTGGCCGACTCGCTGGGCATCGACCTCGACCAGCTCCGCACCGACGTGATGGCGGGCCAGACGATCGCCGAAGCGGCGGCGGCCCAGGGCGTGAGCGCCGACGAGCTCACGAACGCCCTCGAGACCGAGGCCACCGAGCGCATCGACCAGGCTCTGGCCAACGGCCGGATCGACCAGGCCAAGGCCGACGACCTCAAGGCCGGCCTCGAGGCCAGGATCGACGACCTGGTCAACCGCGACGCCGGCGACCTCGGCCGGGGCGGCTGGGGCCAGTGGGGCGGCGGCCGGGGCCACGGCTGGGGCGGTATGGGCGGCGGCCACCATGGCGGCGACGACGGCACCGGATCCGGCGACGGCCAGAGCAGCTCCGACGGGGGTGAGACCCAGCAGTCGAGCTTCCAGGCCTGAGTCACCACATCTGACATCTCGATCGGGTCCCACCGCTTCCCCCTCTCCGGCGGCGGATCCGATCGACAGCGCTGGTTCCCCAAACACAGCGCTCCCGCAGCCCCGGCGTACCCCTCGCTCCGGGGCTGCGGCGCGCTGTGTTTCCTGGCGCGGTGGCGCTGTGCCGTCGGGCGCCGGCGGCTCGACACCGCCTTCTGGCCCCTCCGCTCCCGATGCGTACACTCGGCGGTGTGAGACGACTTCGGGTGGCCTGCTGCCAGTTCAACCCCACCGTCGGCGACCTCGACGGCAACCTGGCGGCCATGATCCGGTTCCTGGAGCGGGCCGAGGCGGCGGGGGCCGACGTGGCCGTGTTCCCCGAGCTCTCGATCACCGGCTACCCGCCCGAGGACCTGGTGCTCAAGCCCCGCTTCGTGGAGGACAACCTCGACGTGCTCGACGCCATCGCCGCACGGGCCGGCGAGTGCGCGGTGGCCGTCGGCTTCGTCGACCTCGACCGTGACCTGTTCAACGGGGCCGCGCTGTGCCACCGGGGGCGGGTGGTGCTGCGGTACCACAAACGCCTCCTGCCCAATTACGCCGTGTTCGACGAGCAGCGCTACTTCTCCCGGGGCCAGGAGCCGCTCCGGCTGGTGGAGCTGAAGGGGGTGAAGATCGGCCTGTCGATCTGCGAAGACGCCTGGAGCCCCACCGGCCCCATCGCCGAGCTGGGCCGGGGCGGAGCCGAGGTGGTGCTCAACCTGAACGGCAGCCCGTTCCACGCCGGCAAGCAGTTCGACCGGGAGACCATGCTCAGCACCCGGGCCGCCGACGCCTCGGTGCACCTGGTGTACGTCAACCAGGTGGGCGGCCAGGACGAGCTGGTGTTCGACGGGGGATCGGTCATCGTCGACGCCCACGGCCACGTGGTCACCCGGGCCCCACTGTTCGACGAGCACCTGATGGTGTGCGACGTCGACGTGCCGGCCCTGTACCGCAAGCGCCGGCTCGACCCCCGGGGCCAGTTCGAGCCCCTCGCCGCCCTGCCCGTCATCGACCTCGATCCCGGCGGGCCGGGCGACGCCACCTCGAGCGACGCCCACGAGCGCCCGGAGCTGGAGGGGGCGGCCAGCGGCGCCCCCCTGATCCCCCCGGCGGTACCCATCCCCGACGAGCTGGAGCAGGTCTGGAGGGCCCTGGTGCTCGGCACCCGGGACTATGTGACGAAGAACGGCTTCACCGACGTGGGGGTGGCCGTGTCGGGCGGGATCGACTCCTCGATCGTGGCCGCCATAGCCGTCGACGCGCTGGGGCCGAGCCGGGTCCACGGGGTGCTGATGCCGTCGCGGTTCTCCTCCGAGCACTCGATCTCCGACGCCGAGGCCCTGTGCCGGAACCTGGGGGTGGAGCACCGCCTGATCCCCATCGAGGCGGCGCACGCCGCCTTCCTCGACATGCTGCAGCCGAGCTTCGACGGCTTCGCCCCCGACGTGACCGAGGAGAACCTCCAGAGCCGGATCCGGGGCGTGCTGATGATGGCGCTGTCGAACAAGCTGGGCTGGCTGATCCTCACCACCGGCAACAAGTCGGAGACGTCGGTGGGCTACTCCACCCTCTACGGCGACACGGCCGGCGGGTTCGCGGTGGTGAAGGACGTGCCCAAAGTGCTCATCTACGACCTGTGCCGGTGGAAGAACGCCGAGGCCGGGCGGGCCGTGATCCCCGAGGGGGTGATCACCAAGCCGCCGTCGGCCGAGTTGCGCCCCGACCAGCGTGACGACCAGAGCCTCCCGCCGTACGAGACGCTCGACCCGATCCTCGAGGGCTATGTGGAGGGGGACCTCACCCGGTCCGACCTGATCGCGGCGGGCCATGATCCGGCCGTGGTGGACCGCATCGTCCGCCTGGTCGACGTGGCCGAGTACAAGCGGCGCCAGAACCCGCCCGGCATCCGGATCTCCCCCAAGGCCTTCGGCCGCGACCGCCGGGTGCCGATCACCAACCGCTACCGGGGCTAGGTGCGCCCACCGCCGGCGAGTGGGGCGCCCGGACCCCGCCGGAGGCAGGACTGCCCCTGGTCCGGGACGGATCGAGACGGTATCCACCACAGGTGTGCCCCCCTGGCTATCATGAGCGGCCTGGCGGGTGGCCGGTGAACCATGCGTCTTTTTGAGTGCCTGAAATCCCGCAGTCGACTCCGTCTCTTCGGCGCGTGCCTGGCGCTCCTGGCGGTCGCCACCTCCACCCAGCCCGGCTCGGCTGATCTCAAGCAGGAGCTGGAGAAGCTGCGGGAACAGCAGCAGCAGGTCCAGGAGCAGAAGAAGCAGAAGGCGGCCGAGGTCAACGCGGTCACGGCCGAGACCGGCGACCTGAGCGCCGCGCTCGAGGTGCTGAACGCCTCGGTGAACGAGCAGGCGGCCAAGGTGGCCGACGCCACCCAGCAGCTCAAAGCGGCCGAGGCCCGCCACGACGCAGCGGTGGAGGCCGTGCTGTCCCAGTCGTCGCTGATCACCGATCTGGAGGGCCGGCTGCAGGCGACGGCGATCAACTCCTTCGTCACCCGGGACGACACCCGCTCACCCATCTTCGAAGGGGTGGATCCCAACAAGGCGGTGCGGATGCAGTCGCTGACCGAGGCCGTCACCGAGAGCGGGGTCAGCGTGGCCGACCAGCTCCGCACGGCCAAGGAGGACCTGCAGATCGAGCAGGCCGAGGCCGGCGACGCCGAGCAGGAGGCGGCGGACCTGAAGACCCAGCTCGACGCCGAGCTGGCCGAGCTCCAGGCCCGCCAGGACGAGCAGCAGGACATGCTCGACGCCGCCGAGGAGCGCCTGGAGAGGGAGCTGGCCGAGGCGGCCGCCCTGTCGGAGCTCGACAAGGAGCTGTCGGACAAGATCGTCACCACCAACGCCGAGCTGGCCCGCCAGGCGGCGGCCCGTAAGCGCAACCCGGCGCCGTCCAAGGGGACGGTGGGGTTCCCGGCGGCGGCCGACATCGTGCAGGTGCGGGGCTTCTGGGTCCACAAGAGCATCGCCTCCAACCTCGACCAGATGCTGGGGGCGGCCGAGGCCGACGGCGTCCGGTTCGGGGGCGGGGCCTACCGGAACTCCCAGAACCAGATCGCTCTGCGCAAGGCCCACTGCGGCTCGAGCCAGTACGCCATCTACCAGATGCCGGCATCCCAGTGCCGCCCGCCCACCGCCCGGCCCGGCCAGTCGATGCACGAGCAGGGACTGGCCATCGACTTCACCTACAACGGCGGGATCATCGGCAGCCGGTCGAGCGCCGGCTACAAGTGGCTGGCGGCCCACGCCCAGAAGTACGGCTTCTACAATCTGCCATCCGAGCCCTGGCACTGGTCGGTGAACGGCAACTGAGCGTCCCCTGATCCGTTTGCCGGCGGCCCGCGGCGCTCGGCTATCGTCGCTCCGATGTCAGATCCCAGCTCGCCCCGTGCGGCGTTGGCCCCCTGGGACCGCCGCGACCTTCCCAGCGCGTTCACGGTGGAGGAGACGGCGAGCCGGGTGGGTCACTACAAGTGGATCGAGATGCGGATCTTCGAGCTGATGGGCGGCTGGGTGGCGGCCGTGCCCGAACCCGACATCAAGCTCCGGCTCGGCACCCACTGCTACCACCACGCCTTCCACGCCGAGCTGTGGCACAAACGGCTGCCCGAGCTGCGGGACATGAACCCCGAACGGCTCACCCGGCCGCCGAACCCGGAGATGGAGGCGTTCGTGGCGGCCATGGGCGACCCCTACGCCCCGGGCGAGTCGATCGAGAAGCTGGTGGGCCTGTACCGGGTGCTGCTGCCGCACCTGATCGCCGGCTACACCTACCACCGCAACAACGCCAACCAGATCACCGACGCCCCCACCATCCGCGCCCTGGAGCTCTGCCTGCGGGACGACATGGAGGAGTGGCGGGAGGGGGAGATGATCCTCCAGTCGCTGATCACCACGTCCGATCACGTGGAGCGGGCCATGGCCCGCCAGGCCGAGCTGACGAAGCTGATGGTGGCGGCGGGCGGGGTGGTGGGGCCTGATTCGATCGGCTCGTTCGAGCTCGGCGAGGCCGATTGATCCTCCCGCCCGACACCTGGCTGGGAGCGGCTTCTTCGGGGTAGGGTGTACAACACCCGACATGCAGCCCTCTCCAGGGCTCAAGTCGGGGAGCCGCCTCACCGAAACTACAGTGCCGTAGTTGCAAGTAGCGGTCCGAGGTGTCATGGCGGTAGCCAGAACCACCCCGGTACACTTGTACAGCACAACATGGCAGCGGGTTGGCTAGCCTCCGGGACAGTCAGCAGGTGCCTCGACGGGGCAATCGGCCTCGTCGTAAGACGAGAGGTTGGATTCCTTGGCCAAGGAACGCGTCGAGCGAGACGAGGAAGACCTCGTCCGGCTTTACCTCACCGACATCGGTCAATATCCGCTGCTCACGAAGGAAGACGAAGTCCGGCTGGCCCAGGCGATCGAGAAGGGCAAGGAAGCGGCCGAAGAGCTCGAGGCCGACGCTGACCTCTCTCCCACCCGCAAGCGCGAGCTGCGGCGGATCGCCCGCAAGGGCCGTGACGCCGAGCGGACCTTCGTGCAGTCGAACCTGCGGCTGGTGGTGTCGATCGCCAAAAAGTACCAGGCTTCGGGCCTCCCGCTGTTGGATCTCATCCAGGAAGGCAACCTGGGCCTGATGCACGCCGTCGAGAAGTTCGACTGGCGCAAGGGCTTCAAGTTCTCGACCTATGCCACCTGGTGGATCCGTCAGGCCATCACCCGGGGCATCGCCAACACCGGCCGCACCATCCGGCTCCCGGTCCACGCCGGCGACACCCTGGCCCGCCTCCAGAAGGCCCGGGCCCGGCTGGAGCTCAAGTACGGCCGGCCGGCCACGCTGTCGGAGTTGGCGGCCGAGGTCGAGATGCCGGAAGACAAGGTGACCGAGGCGCTGCGCTTCGCCGCCGAGCCGCTGTCGCTGTCGGAACCCCTGCGGGAAGACGGCGACGCCGAGCTGGGTGACGTGGTGGAGGACCGCTCGGCCGATTCGCCGTTCGAGGTGGCGGCCACGGCCCTGCTGCCGGAGGAGATCTCCCGGCTCCTGGCCCCGCTCGACGAGCGGGAGCGGGAGATCCTGAAGCTTCGCTTCGGGCTGGATCGGGGCGAGCCCCGCACCCTGGAAGAGGTGGGGGAGTACTTCAACCTCACCCGGGAGCGGATCCGCCAGATCGAGGCCCGGGCCATGTCGAAGCTCCGCCACCCCTCGTCCGATACCGGCGCCCGGGACCTGCTCGCGGTCTAGAGCGCCGAAGCTCATCGCACGCAACGCGGATCTCTGACCTGGCGTGGCCCTACGGGCCGCCCGGGGTCAGAGATCCGCTGCTTTCTGGCGCCGCCCGGTGTGATGGGCGACCATCGGGTGATGTCCACTGACCTGACGGGGGCCGGTGTGGCCCGCATGAGCCACGACGAGGTGGTCGACTGGGCCCGCTCGATGGTGCCGCGCCTGGCGGTGCGGGCGGCCGAGGCGGAGCAGTTGCGCCGCCTGCCCGACGCCACCATCGCCGACTGCGACGCCGCCGGCATCTGGCGCCTGGTGGTGCCGCCCGATCGGGGCGGGTTCGGGCTCGGCCTGCGCACCCTGTGCGAGATGACCCGCACCCTGGCTCATGGCTGCATGTCGACGGCGTGGACGGTGTCGTTCCTCACCTTGCACAACTGGTTCGTGTACCGGGCCGACGCCGATGTGCAGGGCGCCGTCCTCGGCGACCGGGCCTGGGTTCGAATGGCCACCCCGCTGGCCCCGGGCGGGACGGCGGTGCCGGTGGAGGGCGGATACCGCCTCACCGGCCGCTGGCAATGGGCGACCGGCGTCATGCACAGCGACTGGGTGTCGGTGATGGCCTTCGTGCCTCCGCCCTCCGACGCCCCCGAGGGCACTCCGCCCAAGCCCCGGGTGCTGCTGGCCCCGGTGGGCGACGTCGAGGTGATCGACGTATGGCACGTGTCGGGCATGCGGGCCACCGGTAGCCACGACGTGGCCGCCGAAGGGCTGTTCGTGCCCGACGTCCACACGATGAGCGTGGACGACCTGCGGGGGGAGGACACGGCGGGGGCCCGGTTACGGCCCGAGCTGGCGTTCCTGCGCTACCCGATGTCGTCGGTGCTCACCCTGTACGCCGCCGCCACCGCCGTGGGCGGGGCCGAGGCGGCGGTGGCCGGCTTCCGGGACCTGGTGGCCACCCGCCTCCTGCCCCACACCCCGGGCCAACCCCAGGGCGAGCAGGCCACCAGCCAGGCCCGGCTGGGGGAGGCCCTGGCCACGGTCGGTGCGGCCCGGGCCGTGTGGTGGTCCGCCATCGACGACCTGTGCACGGTCTACGACGCCGGCGGCTCCCTACCCCGCCCCGAACGGGCCCGCTTCCGCCTGGCCGCCGCCCACGCCGTCAAGCTGGCCCGGGAGGCGGTGGAGGTCTGCGGGGTGGGGGCCGGAGCCAGCCGGTACTTCGACCACGAGCCGTTCCAGCGGATCGAGCGCGACCTGGCCATGCTCAAGGGACACGTGGTGTTCGACTGGGACCGGGTCACGGAGCTGGCCGGGCGCATGGCGCTCGGGCAGAGCCCGAGCGCCATCGACATGCTCTGATCGTCGGGGGCTGGCGCCCCCGTCGGCGGAAGCTGCCTTCCCCATCTCGGCTCCCCTCCGGGGAGCTTGCGTGGGCCCCAACCCCGCCGGGCGGCTACGCCGCACTGTCGGGAGCAGGGTCAGGTGCAGCTCCCGGTGCCCAGGTCCCAGTGGCAGGGGGCGGACTTGCCCGACAGCTCGACGATCCCGATGTCGGGATCGATCACCCAGCTCTGCTCGGCCGCATCGAACCGGGAGATGTCCGAGCCCTCGGTGGGATAGGGATCCTCGGCCCCGTTCATGTTGTACTTCACGCCGTCGAGCAGGTTGGGGTTGGTCATGCTGAGCACCCGGGCGGCGAGCATGAAGTTGGGCCGGCTGACCCCGCCCGGCAGCTCGGCCGCGATCTTCAGCGCCTCCACCACCGGCCAGCTGTGGTTGAAGCCCATGTTGAGCAGGCCGGAGCTCTCCGGGGCCTTGCCGGCATCGGTGAGCAGCTTGCGGGCGAACGCCACCCACGGGTCGTCGAGGAGGGCCGAGTCGTTGAAGTCCTTCACCCCGCCGCCCACGATGAGCCAGCCATCGGACGCCGAGCCGTCACCACCCACCGCGTCCTTGCCCACGTAGGTCATGGCCTTGCACACCGAGGGCTGGAACAGCATCTCGGCCGAGTCTTTGAGGCCGTTGTTGGCCGCCTCGAGGATGGCCTGGGTGCACGGGGTACCGCCGGTCATGGCGATGAACACGTCGGGGTCGGCCGCCGCCAGCGTGGTCATCTGGCTGGTGATCACCACCGCGGTGGGGTCGACCCGCTCGAACACGAACTTGATGTTGGCGTCCGACGTGGCCATGAAGTTCTGGAAGCCCACCTCGTACGCCTTGCCGAAGTCGTTCTGCATGATGAGGGCGGCCACCGTGATCTCGTCCTTGTCGGCCAGCCGGGACGTGATGAGGTTGCCCCACAGCACGGCCTCGGTGTTGTAGGCCAACAGGTTGCCCCAGGTCCACGGGTGGTTCACGGGGTCACCCCAGGCCGGATGGCCGCTGATCACGTAGGGGTTGGGCACGCAGCGGGCGTTCAGCTTGTCGTACACCTTGAGGGTGTTGGGCGAGCCGGTGGTCTTGATCATGAACGAGCCCTCGGAGTCGAGCAGCTCGTCGACCAGGGGCACGGTCTTGGCCGGGTCGTAGCTGTCGTCGCGCCGGTCGCTGGTGATCGTGTAGGTGGTGCCGGTGACGTCGGTGATGCCGCCCTGGCCGTTGATCCAGTCGTAGTAGACACCTTCGGCGAACCCGGCGTTGGTCCAGTCGGCGGCCACGCCGGAAGCGGGGATCGTCTGGCCGATCTTGACCACCCCGCCATCGAGGCCCCCGTACGGGTCCCACCCGGCTCCGCATTGGGACAGGTCGACCTCGAAGCCGGGGCCGGTGACCTTGTTCGCCGCCTGGTCCCACCCCCAGCCGTTGGCCTCGATCTCGTCGATGACGGCTTGACGCTGTGTGGTCCACAGCGCCTGATAGTCGTCCATCGACGTGATCGTGGCCGGAGCGTCGGCCGACGGTGAGGCGGCGCCGGTCGTGGTGGTGTTCTGGATGGCGTCCTGGGCCGCCTGCTGGGCGTTGGCGTCGACGATCCGGCCCTCCTCACCGGCTTCGCTGTCGCCGCCGCTACCGCAGGCGGCAGCCACCAGGGCCAGGCTGACGAGCGCGCCGAGGGCGCGCCTGCGTGGATGATGTGCTCGTATCACTGATGGTCCCCCCCGGGATCAGAGATGACTGTTACACAACGCTACTCGGTCCGAACTATGTGAAGAAATCCGCTTTTGCCAGCATTTGCCCGAGTTCGGCCCCTTTGTAGCCGGACCTGCCTTTCAGCTGTCGGCGTCGCAGTCGAGCATCAGATCCGTACCGCCGAGGGCCATCCGACGCAGGCTGTCGCCGGCTCGCGCCTGGATCTGGACTCGCCCGTCGGTGCCACCCTCCACGCTCACCGCTCCTCCCCGCCGCAGCCTGGGGTCTCTCGGCAGCTGGGTCATCTTGTCGGCCGATCCGCTCGCTCCGTTGATCTCGGCACGGACACCATCCGACTGCTGACGGTAACGGACGGTCCACTGGAGGTACGGCGCGTCATGCTCCGGAGCCAGCGAAGCCTGGTGAAGATGGATCACCACGCTTTGCCCGAACCCGCCGGCCGCCTCGACCGTCGCTCCCTTGGGACCACCGGTGCCGACCGGCAACGGTGGTCCGCTGTCGAGGGATTCGGCGGTGGGTCCCGCTTGCACGGCGTACCGGACGCCCCCCGACATGATGACGTCACCGATCTCGTAGCGGCTCCCAACAGCGAGGTCGTCGAAGCCGGCACAGGGCACGCTGATCGACCGGTCGAAGTCGACGCGGACGACGGTGGCGTCGACCGTGTAGACCTTGGCTTTGGTTCCCTGGTCGTAGTCGACGGGCACAAGGAAATGGCGGCCACCGGCTGAGAACAGCAGGACGAGCCCGGTGGTGATGTAGTGATCGCCCTGGGTGTAGCTCGGGACGCCTTCCAGGTCGAGGGGATCAGTGGAGGTGAGCGTAGCGACTGCTGATTCGCGGGCCAGCCGGATGTTGTCCCTGGCTTGCTGGTGCCCAACGTCCTGGGCGTACCAGGACGTAGCGGTGAAGGCGCCGGCGGCGACCAGCGCCATCACGATCCAGACGATCGGCTGGGGGACCTGAACCGGTGCATACATCGGCCTGGTGGCGAATCGCTCCAACCAGCTTCCGTAGCCGAGGAGCGCCGCCGCCGCGGCAAAGTTCAAGGCTAGATGCCAGTCCGCCGTGTCGAAGCCCTCGCGCGCGGCGTCGAGAGCGTCAACGATGAGCAAGGTGCCGAGTGCCAGGGCAGCGAATGCCGGCAGTCGCCACCGGATCCGCTCCGAGCGGTGCTTCTGGATCTGGCCGATGATGAAGCGATGACCTAGTAGTAGCACCCACCATGATGTGGCACCGACGACGGCGAGAGTCGCCACGGGCTGGACCGAGCGGAGGATGTAATCCTGCGGCCCGTATCCGAGGAGGGTGGCGTCATACCCGAGATCCTGGGCGATGGTCTGGGAGCGGAGCCAGCCGAAGTAGTACAGGACGGCGCTGGTGATGGACGCAGGAGCGACCACGCTCCTGATCAGCCCCTCCGCTGAAGACAGCGATCCCTGCGAGGCCATCGGTCAGCCGCCGGAGGGAGGGGTCGATGTCGCTGGCCGAGGGGTGATGACCGTGGTGGACAGGCCGATGGACGTCGTAGGGATGCGGAGCGAGGTCGGCGGGAGCGGGATCAGCACCAGCGAGCTCGGCGGCTGGATGAGGATGAAGGACGGTTCCGTGCTCGACCCGACTCCGGCGGTGGTTGTAGTCGTAGCCGTAGTCGCGGTCGTAGTTGTGATGGTCGACCTGGTTGTGGACGTGGTTGTGGTTGTGGACGTGGTGCCAGCGCCCGACGTCGACGTGGACGTGGGCGTGGATGTGCTGGCGCTGGGCGTAGAGGTGCCGGACGTCGACCCGGTGGTGATCGACGTGGATGGACTGTCGGAGGTCATGGTGGCAGCGGTCTCAGCGGGGTTGGCCCCCGGGGACAGCGGGCGGTGCGCCGTCGGAGGAGGGAAGTCAGGAAAGCCGAGGGCCCGATTCTGCGTGGCCGAGAGCTGGCTGGCGGCGAAGGACTTGGGTTCTAGGCCGGCCTGGAGCAAAGATTGAGCCGGCAACAACCGCATCACGCTGGGCCGGATGAGCGCGATGTCGGCGGGAGTGACGGTACCCACGAACGTCGGTTCCATTGTCTGGATGACCGCTGTCGGCAGCTGAACCTTCTGGGACACGCCGAGGGATTCGACCACCTCCCGGGCGGCGCTGGCCCCTTGCACGGTGGAGCGGGAGAGTCCTCCCGTCACCTCGCTAGCCTCCTGCAGCTGCGCGTTCGCACTAACGAAGCGGTCCAGTCTGATATCGAGCCGGGGGTCGAGGGCGACACCGAGGTCCTTGACGCCGGCTGCTAGCAAAGGCAGATCCTCGCCGAAGAAGGTGAACACGACGAACTGCAGCTGCTCGAACGGGTAGGTGACGGCGGCGCCCTTCAACTGCTTGATGAGGCTCAGAACCTCTTCGTAGTTGTGCGGCTGGGCACCGTTCATGCAGCCGTAGGCTCCGGCTGCTTGGCCTTTCACGTAGGCGCCGCCCCTGGTGACAGCCATCTCCGGCCCGGGCTCGCTCGAGGGACCTTTCCCCACAGGCGGCAGGCCACCGCCGCAGCCTCCCAGCCGGACCGCCACGTCCATGATGGTTCCGCAACCGCTGTCGGCGGTGGTGGAGGTGGAAGAGGAGGAATCGGGGCAGTCCTCGTCGTCTCCGCCGGTGGTGGAGCCGGTGGCCGTCGCCGGCCGGCCGGCACCGTCGCTGCTTGCACCGCTACCGGTATCAGGTCGGCTTCCAGTGGGGGCGTCCTCTCTGGCCAGTTCCTCGAGGCGGGCCACGATCGACGCCAGCTCCGCCTCTTCCGCCGCTCTTGCCTCATAGGCCCCGTCTAGGGCCTGCTCCGCCTGGTCCTGGGTCGCCCTCGCTGCTTCCGCCTCCCGCTGAAGAACGGCTTGCTCGGGCGCAGAAGCAATGGCCACCGCGGCGTCCGCCTGCTCTGCTGCCGCCTGAGTCCGAGCGACTGCCTCCTCCAGCACCGGAATGTCGGCGTCGAGACGGGCGATCTCGCCCTCGATCACCTCGACCTGGGCTTCCAGCTCGATCTGTTGGATCCCCCGGTCCCGACGGTCGGCGTCCGTCTCGACGATGTCGACTTGGCTGTCGGTGGCTGGGTTCGGGCCGCACGCTGGCAGGCCGAAGAAGCCGGCCAGCAGGACGACCACAAGGGGCAGAAACGCGTTCCCCCCTCCACCGATCTCCCGTTTCCCGCTCCTGCTATCCACGGAGTCACCTCGCCCTCGCCCCTGGAGTGTTCTCTCGAACTCAGAGCGGGCCGAGCCGGAATGGATACAAAAGGCCGCTCGGGCGAGCAGGGAGGTAGCTGTCAGGCCAGGCCGAGCTGGCGGTTGAGCCTCCGGTGGAAGTGGGCGATGCGGCTCTCCTGGTAGTCGGCCAGGAGGAGCTGGTGCGTGGGGTCGGCCCGCATGCCCCGCTGGACCCGGTGGAGGTTGGCGATGTCCTGGTCCACCACCATGCCCAGGGCCTCGAACCCGGGGGCGTGGGTCCACGTCTCGCCCGGCTCCAGCCAGTGCTCCTCGGCCGGCTCCCGGCTGGCACCCGGGGCCACCGGGTGCAGCAGCATGATCTCCATCAGACTCTGTCCCGGGTCGTCGCCCCAGGGGCGGAAGCGGTAGGCGATGGGCAGTGACCATCCCATCCACGGAGCGAAGTTGGGGAACAGGAAGTACTGGATCGAGTCGAGCAGCTCGGCGTCCGACGCCGCCGACAGGTCCACCCCCCATCGCCGGGAGTAGGAGGCCCGGAACCGCTCGCCCAGGAAGGCCCGCACGTCCACGCCTTCGGGCACGTCGGCGATCCGGTCGGCCGCCGGCAGCATCTTCTGCACGGTCCGGACGATCTCGGCCCCCGGCACGGTGCCCTGCAGGGCGGTGGCCGGCACGCCGATGGCCTGGAGGAGCCGGCTGACGTTCGGGCCGAAGAGGTCGTACTGGCAGTCGAAATCGTTGGCGAAGCGGACCGTGTGCCCGTGGGTGGTGGAGATGTGGTACGCCTCGAGGAAGGCTTCCATCGTCGCCTTCCAGTTGGCGTGCACCACCTGGCAGGCGTGGTGGGCCACCACCCGGTCGGCCAGCGGGTGCTGGGCGAAGTGATCGCTCAGCGGGTGGCTGAACGCCTCGAACGGCTCGGGGTCGGGCCCGGGGTGCACGAACACGAACCCCTGCCACTCCGCCACCGCCACCTCGCCCAGGCGGAGGGCCTCGGCGTCGGCATGGGGGAAGTCCCAGGCCGCCGGCATACCCCGGAAGGTGCCGTCGATGCTCCAGGCGAACCCGTGGAACGGGCACTTGAACACCGCAGTGTTGCCCTTGGCCTCCACCAGGGTGGTGCCCCGGTGGCGGCAGGTGTTGCGGAAGGCCTGGATGCGGTCGGGACCGGAGCGGACCACGATGATCGACTGGTCGGCCACCTCATACAGCACGTGGTCTCCCACCTGGGGGATGTGCTCCCGCCGGCAGGCGAACTGCCACGTGTTCCCCCACACGCGCTCCCGCTCCAGGTCGGCGAACTCCTGCGACAGGTACCGGTCCACCCCGATGGCGAGCGGCCGGTCGGGAAGTGGATCGCCCTGGAGGCGCAGGGCGGCGATGGGGGGCACCGGATCGCCGTCGAGCACCTGCTGGTACCTGATCCCGCTGCTGCCCGCCCCGTGCATGCTCATGGCCGTCATGCTTCCACGCCCTATGCTGGCGGGCCAGCCGTCGAGGGGCGGTGCGGGTAGCGGGCGCAGACGAGAGGGGCAGGGCCGTGACGACGGTTGATCTCGGGATCGATCACCTGAGCGATGCGGCGGTGATCGGTCGGGGCGGGTTCGCCACGGTGTACGCAGCCACCAACGACCTGCTCGGCACCCGGGTGGCGGTCAAGGTGTTGGCCCCCCTCACCGACGAGACCGACCGCCGCCGCTTCGAGCGGGAGTGCCGGGTCATGGGCCGGGTGTCGACCCATCCGTCGGTGGTGACCGTGCACCACGCCGGCTACAGCGCCGAGGGCCGGCCCTACCTGGTGATGGAGCTGATGGAGGGCGGGTCGCTGGCCGACCGCCTCCGGGTGGGCGGTCCACTCCACTGGACCGAGGCCGTGGACCACGGGATCGCCGTGGCCGAGGCGCTGGCCCACGCCCACGCCGAGGGCATCCTGCACCGTGACGTGAAGCCGGAGAACATCCTGGTGGCGGCGGGCCGGCCCCGGCTCACCGATTTCGGGATCGCCTACCTCCGCGACTCGACGGGGGCCACGTCGGCCAGCATCTCGGCCAGCTGGCTCCACGCCCCGCCCGAGACGTTCGCCAATCAGCGCGACGAGCGGTCCGACCTGTACTCGCTCGGCTCCACCGTGTACCAGCTGGTGACCGGCCACGCCCCGTTCTGGCGGCCGGGCGAAGACTCGCTCAATCCCCTGCTCTACCGCCTGGTCAACGAGCCAGCTCCCCGTGTGGCCCCGGAGTTGGCCCCGCCGGCGCTCGACGATTTCCTCCAGCGGTGCCTGGCCAAGGATCCCGATAACCGGCCGGCCACGGCCGCCGCCTGCGTGGCCGAGCTCCGGGCCATCCGGGCCGGTGCGGCGGTGCCTGCCGGCCCGGTGCCCGACCTGGTGGCGACGGTGGTGGCTCCGGCGGTGCTCGATTCGACGGTGGTGGCTCCGGCTGTGCTCGATTCGACGGTGGTGGCTCCGGCTGCTCCTCGCATCTCGACCGCCGGCAGCGGCAGCGGCAGCGGCACCGACACCGACACCGACAGCGACACCGACGCCGACACCCACGCCGGCAGCGGAGCTGGTACCGGAGCCGGTGGGGTGCACACCGCGCCCGACCACGAGCCGGGCGGGCCGGAGCCGGAGTCGACCTGGAGCCGGCGGGGCCTGCCACTGGCCGCGGTGGGCGTGGTGGTGGCAGTGGCCGTGGTTGCCGCCGGATTGGCGCTGGCGCTCCGGGGCGGGGGAGGTGGCGACAGTTCTTTCGAGGAGACCGACGACGGCACCCTCGTGTACTACGGCCACGGCGACGGCGTGACGGGCCTGGCGCAGTTGTCCGATGGGCGGCTCGTGTCGGCGAGCAACGACTCGACCGTCCAGGTGTGGGACCCCGACCGCACCGATGTGGACCCGATCGAGCTGGAGGGGCACGAGAGCTCGGTGCGGGCCGTGACCGTGCTCGGCGACGACCGGATCGTGTCGGCCAGCGCCGACGGGACGGCGCGGGTGTGGGACGTGAGCCAGCCCGACGAGCCACTCGTCGTCTTCGACGGCCACGGAGCCGAGGTGGCGGCGGTGGCGGCGCTGGGCGACGGCGGGCTGGTGGCGACGGCCGGGGAGGACGGCGCGGTGCAGGTGTGGGACGCCCCCACCGGCACGGTCCGCGCCGTGCTCGACGTCGGCGGCGCAGTGCGGGCGGTGATCGCCGTCGAGGGCGGAGCGGCGCTGGTGGCCGGTGGCACCGGAGGCCGTCTCGAGCGTTGGGACCAGCAGGACCCAGCGCCCTCCGAGGCCACGGCCACCTATCCCGGTACCCAGGGTTCGATCAACGCCCTCGCTCCCGTCGACGCCGACCGGTTCGTCTCGGTGGGTGAGGACGGCGTGGTGCGTTTGTGGTCGGTGGGCGACGACTCGGGCCCGGCCGACAGCGAGCAGCACGACGAACCGATCGACGCCGTGACCGTGACATCCGAGGGCGTGATCGTCTACGCCGACCGCTCCGGCACGGTGATGGCCTGGAACCTCGACACCGGTGACGTCGACGAGGTTGCCGATCTGGGGGTCCGAGTCCGTTCGCTGCTGGCCCTGCCCGACGGGCGCCTCGTCGCCGGCACCGCCGGGAGCGAGGTCCGCCTCTGGACCCCCGTCTACTGACCCGGCCCCGTTCCGGTCCATGGCCGCCCGCTGCCCGGCGCTGATGTGAGGGGCCACCTCCGGGAACGGTCCCTAGCATGGGGGCACCGGCCCCCGGCCCGGGGGTCACGGCGGCGATCGAGGTGGTGCCGGTGGCAGAGCTCGTGGTGAAACCGTTGGACGAGTCCACCTGGCCGGCCTTCGCCGCCCTGGTGGAGCGGCACAACGGTGTGTGGGGCGGGTGCTGGTGCATGGCCTTCCACCCCGAAGGGGTCGGGAAGCACAAGTCGCCGGACCAGAACCGGGCGGAGAAGGACGCCCGGGTGCGGGCCGGCACGGCCCACGCCGCGCTGGTGTTCGACGAAGGCACCTGCGTCGGCTGGTGCCAGTTCGGCCCCACCGACGAGCTGCCCCGCATCAAGCACGCCAAGACCTACGCCAAGGGCCTGGAGCTGTTGCCCCAGTGGCGGATCACCTGCTTCTTCGTGGACCGTGGCCATCGGGGCCGGGGGGTGGCGGCCGCCGCCCTGCGGGGGGCGGTGGCCGAGATCGCCCACCTGGGAGGTGGGGTGGTGGAGAGCTACCCGGAAGTGATCGGCGGGCGGGCCAAGGTGTCGGGCTCGTTCCTCCACAACGCCACCGCCGAGCTCTTCGAGCGGGAGGGCTTCGAGCGGACCCGCCAGCTGGGCCGGCACTGCTGGTTGGTGCGCCGGGAGGTGGCCCCGGCCTGAAACCCTCCCGAACCGGCAGAGTAGAGGTGGGGGCGACCGTCCCGCTACTCTCCCGGGACACCATGGAAGCTGGAGGCGCTGGGACGACAGCAGTGGCGCGGCGTCTGCTGTCCACGGGGCTCGGTCTGTTCACCGTGGTGCTCGCCGGTTACGTGGCCGGGAGCTCGATCGCCTTCTGGCTGGCCGATCGGACCGGCCTGGCGGCGGCGTTCTTCCCCCCGGCCGGCATCACGGTGGGCGCGCTGCTGACCGTGCCCCGGCAGCGCTGGCCGTGGGTCCTGGCGGCGGCGGTCGTGGGCGAGCTGACGATGGATCTTCGCAGCGGGCTGGGGTTGGCCGAGTCGATCGGGTTCGTGGCCGCCAACAGCCTGGAGCCGCTGGCCGGGGCGGCGCTCGTGCGATGGGCGGTGCCGGAACGGCTCGACCTGTCGATCGTGCGCCACCTGATCGGCTACGTGGGGGGCGCGGTGGTGGGCGGACCGGCGGTGGGAGCGGCGCTGGGTGCAGCGGCCGCCGTCGGTTTCGGCGACAACGGCTACCTCAGCACGGTCGGGCAGTGGTGGTTGGGCGACGCCCTCGGGGTGCTGCTGATCGCCACCATCATCATTGCCTGGCAGATTCCGCCCCAGCGGCGGCGGCGCCATGGTCGGTGGGCCTGGTCGGTGCTGCTGGCGGTGGCCACGGCGGGGGCCGTGGTGGGGATCCTGGCCCGGACCGACATGCCACTGTTGTTCCTGGCCCTGACGGGGATCGTGGTCAGCGGAGCCCTGTTCGGGGTGCGGGCGGCGGCGGCCACGGCGATGGTGGCGGCGGTGGCGGCCGGGTTGTGGATCCCGTTCGAGACCGGGGGCCTGTTCGCTGGGCTCGATCCGGGTACCGCGCTGGTGATCATCAAGCTCAAGTTCCTCGTGTTCGAGACGTCGGGCCTGCTGGTGGGGGCGGAGCTGGCCGAACGGGAGCGGCTGACCGAGACGGCGGTGGAGATGGGCCAGGAGGCCGTGCTGCAGCGGGCCACGGTGGAGCGGCTCCAACGTCTGCTGCTGCCGCCCGAGCACCAGACGGGTCGGGCCTTCGAGGCGGCGGGCCTCTACATCGCCGCCACCACCGAGCTGGGGGTGGGGGGTGACTGGTACGAGTCGACCGACCTGCCCGACGGTCGGGTGTTCGTGGCCGTCGGCGACATCGTGGGCCACGGGGCGGTGGCGGCGGCGTCGATGGGCCGGCTCCGCGTGCTGGCCAACGTCTGCGCCCTGGAGGCCACCGACGCCGCCGACCTGCTGCGGCGGCTGGAGGCCCGGGCGTCGTGGATGGTCGACGCCTTCGCCTCCACCGCCTGGTTCGGACTGTTCGACCCGGCCACCCGCCTGTTGTCGTTCGCCTCGGCCGGCCACCCCCCGGCCTACCTGGTGGGAAACGAGGCGGGCCTGGGGCCGCTCACGGAGGCGCCGGAGGCAGCGGGCACGGTGCGGGTCCGTCAACTGGTGTGCAGCCCCAACGTTCCGCTGCTGGTACGGCCCGGCGGGCTCAAGGCGGGCGCCGTGGTGCGGCTGCCGCCCGGTGCGACGCTCGTGGTGTACACCGACGGGCTGATCGAGCGGCGGGGCGAGACCCTCGACGCAGGGATGGGCCGCCTGGAGGCGGTGCTGCACGACCTGGCCGTGGGCCCGGTGCGGCCCGACCGGGTGTGGGCGACGATGGAGGAGCGGGTGGGCAGCCCGTCCGACGACGACACGATCGTGCTGACCGTCACCTTCCGGTAGGCAGGTTGGCCCCGGGGCGACTGGGTAGGCTGCCGGCCGATGGCACAGGGGTTGCCGGCCGACGGCAGCCGAGTGATGGGTGGTGGTCGGGTGACGACGAGCCAGTTCGATTTCAGCAACGATCAGTGGGAGCTGGTGGCGAGGGTCCCGGTGCTGGTGGGCATGGCCGTGGCCCGGGCCGAGGACAGCGGGTTCCTGGGCAGCTTCAAGGAGACCCGGGCCCTGATGGGGGCCATCGCCGCCGAGGCCGATCAGAGGCCGGCGGGCAGCCTGATCGCCCAGGCCGCCACCACCGACACCGCCGGCCGGTTCGAACAGTACCGGGAGACCGATTCGGCGGTGTTGGCGGCCGACGCCGTTGACGCCTGCCGGCAGCTGGCCGACGTGCTGGCGGCGGTGGCCGAGCCCGATGAGGCCGAGGGGTACAAGCGGTGGGTGCTCGACGTGGCCCGGGCCGTGGCCGGGGCGGCCAAGGAGCACGGGGTGCGGGTCAGCGCCGGGGAGGAAGCGGTGATCGCCGGGGTCGAGGCGGCGTTGGGGCTGTAATCCTCCACCGACCCCCATTTCTCTGACTAAGGTCAGCGATATGCGAGAAGCAACGGTGCTGCGGCGGTTCAATCGGGCGTACACGCAACGGGTCGGCGTCCTGGAGTCGTCGTTCCTGCAGTCGGGGCGGCCACTGGGCGAGGCGCGGCTCCTGTACGAGATCGGGAACGGGCCCTCCGGCGGCCCCGAGGGCGAGGGCGTTGTCGATCTGCGCCGCCGGCTGGGGCTGGATTCCGGCTACCTGAGCCGGCTGCTGCGGGCGCTGGAGGCCGATGGGCTGGTGACGGTGGGGGCCGATGCCACCGACGGTCGCCGTCGACGGGTTGAGCTGACGGCCGAGGGGTGGGCGGCGTGGGGCGATCTGGAGCGCCGGTCCGAGGTGCTGGCCCGGCGGCTGGTGGGGGCGCTCGACCCCGGCCGGAGGGAGGCGCTGGCCGAGGCGCTGGCCACGGCCGAGCGGCTGGTGCGGGTGGCCACCGTGACCGTGGAGCACCTGGACCCGGCCGAGCCCGACGCCGGGGCGGCCCTGGCGGCCTACTTCGCCGAGCTCGACCGGCGCTTCGAGGGGGGTTTCGATCCCGGCGAGGCGTTGAGGGCCGATGCCCCGGGCTTCCGGCCGCCGGCCGGCCGGTTCCTGGTGGCCCGCAACGACGACGAGGTGGTGGGGTGCGGAGCCCTGCAGCCGGTCGACCAGCGGACGGCCGAGATCAAACGGATGTGGGTGGCGCCGGGTTGGCGGGGGGCCGGGATCGGGGCCCGCCTGTTGGCCTCGCTGGAACACGAAGCGGCCGACACCGGCTACACCCAGGTGGTGCTCGACACCAACGCCGTGCTGACCGAGGCGATCGCGCTCTACGAACGGTCGGGCTACCGGGCGGCCGAGCGGTACAACGGCAATCCCTACGCCCAGCGTTGGTTCACCAAGCCGCTGGCCCCCGCCATCCGGCCCTGGTCCGAGGCCGACCGGGACGCCCTGTTGGACCTGGTGCTGCCGATCCAGCGGGAAGAGTTCGGATTGGCTGTCACCCTGGCCGACCAGCCCGACCTGGCCGATCCGGAAGCGGCGTTCCGGGCCGGCGGCGGCGAGGTGTGGGTGGCCAGGCACGGCGGCGCCGTGGTGGGATCGGTGGGCGTGCTGCGGGCCAGCGCCGATG
Source organism: Acidimicrobiales bacterium (assembly GCA_041394285.1). Classification (GTDB taxonomy): domain Bacteria; phylum Actinomycetota; class Acidimicrobiia; order Acidimicrobiales; family SZUA-35; genus CADEDH01. The sequence goes on from JAWKIL010000003.1 coordinate 128,381, forward strand.
ACGTGGTGCTGCGCAAGATGTTCGTACGGCGCGATCAGCGGGGCGGCGGCCTGGCGGCGGCCCTGCTGAACACGGCGGTCCGGTGGGCGACGGAGTGGGGTTACCAGCGGATGCTGTTGGGGACCACGGCGGTAATGGACGCCGCCCAGCGCTTCTATGCCGGCCACGGGTTCGAGCGGATCGACGAGGCCGACCTGCCCGGCCACTTCCCCCGGATGGCGGTCGACTCCGTGTTCTTCGCCCGGGATCTGCGCCCGCCGCCCGGCCGCTGATGGAGCCGGATTTGTCCCGTGCCCTCGCCGACCTGGGGTGATAGTCACCACCTGGGTCCCGCCGACATCTATCGTTCTGAAGTTGACCGTCTCTGGGCCCGGCCCGGAACGGCTGTCCTTCACCCGCCGCGAGGAAAGATCACCCCCATGCGCGTCCGCCGCCGCCCCAGGATCGTGTTCTGCACCGCTGCCGCCGTTGCGGCGGCCTCCGGTCTCGCCGCCGTCGACGCTGCCGGCGCCGCCCCGGCCACCCCGGGTCAAGGGGGAGCGACCTCCCCCCGGGTGTGCATCGAGCCCACCATCCGCTTCGGCGAGGCGCCCGACGCACCGTCGGTGGTCACCCGGGCGATCCCGGGAGGCCTGCGCCCCGGTCGGTACCGGGTGTCGGCCACCACCAGCGACGGCTATCCCGGGCGCACCGACACGGCGTTCGACATCGAGACCTCGGAGCGGGTGACCGTCTACGGCCACGTGACCGAGGATCTGGCCGACGGGGTGGAGAGCGACACCAGGACCCTGGTGTTCGAGGTGTCCTTCACCGAGCCCCAGACCGAGGTGGAGGTCTCCCACACGCCGGCCAACGGACCCGACTCGGTGCGGGTGGACGCGCTGTGCTGGGAGCGCCTGGGCGATGTCGAGATCTCGACCAGCACCACGGCCGCCGGCGGCGTGACCACCACCACCACGCCGGGCATCGTGCTGCAGACCGTCCCCAACCTCATCTTTCTCGAGGGGGATCCGGTCACGTCGACCACCGCCGCCCCGCCCACCGCCTCCGCCCCGCCCACCACCACGACCTGTGCCTCGCCCGCCGGTTCGACGACGGGCGGCGCCGGTATGGCGACCACCTGCCCGGCGTCGACCGTCGCGCTCGGCAGCCAGCTGCCCCTGGCGCCGACGGCCAACGCCGTGACCGCGGCGCCGGCCTTCACCGGCTGATCAGGTCCCCGGTCGGCCCCGGGGGCGGAGCACAGCCACGACGACCAGGCCCCGGCTGGTGGAGCAGGGGTTGAGGGAGATGTCGAGGCGGATCGGAGAGCCGTCCTTGTGCCGGGCCACCAGGTCCAGCCCCGACCCCATGGGGCGGGGGCCGGGGTCGGCCTCGTAGCGGGCCCGCTGGTGGCGGTGGGCGGCCCGGCGGTCGAGGGGGAGCAGCAGCTCGATCGATGCCCCGCACAGCTCGCTCTGCTCGTAGCCGAACAGGTCCAGGGCCTGCTGGTTGGCCTCCACGATGCGGCCCGTCTCGTCGACGGCCATGACCCCATCGGTTCCGGTGGCCCGTACCGCGGCCAGGAGGCTCTCCGACCAGGTGAGGGCGGCGGGGGTGCTACCGAGGGGTGGGCTCAGGGCCAGGGCGGCGATGTCGGCCAGGGCCCGCACGAAGTCCCGGTCGACCTCTTCGAACGTGAGCGGCATCCTGAACGACAGGCCGAAGGCGCCGAAGATCCTGCCCCGGGCCCGCAGCGGTATGGCGACCCAGCCCTGGGAGTCGGCGGAGCCGACGATCAGCTCGGGAAACCGGCGCAGGCCTTCTTCCCGCCCGGTGAGCCAGATCTCCTCGCCGGTCCGGATGCAGGCCGGCATGGGCAGCTGGCGGTCGAGGGTCATGGGGCCGAGCCGGGCGATGGAGCGGGCGGCGCTGCCGGCGGCGGCCACCAACTCCAGCGCGTTGCCGTCGAGCAGAGCCACGAGGCCGCTGGGCGCGTTCATGCCGGCCATGCCCTGGTTGACGAGGATCTCGATGATCTCCTCGGCCGTGGGGTCGCCGGTGAGCGCGTTGGCGACCATTGCCAGTCGCCGGTACTTGGCCATGTCCGACGTGGCCGACAGTTCCTTCACGTGTGAACCCCCGTTCGTGCTGGTGCCGGGGTTGGCGCGGGGCCGGGCCGGCCTGGCGTGCCACGGAGGCCAAGCCAGCTGGTCAGTGCGGAGCGGCGGGTGGGTTCACCTTGGCAGACGGAGCTGGCCACTGCCAGAAGTTCACGGAATCAGGAATGACAGTTCCTGGTTCGGGGCCGGGATGTCTCAGGCGCCGGTACGGGCCGTGGCCCGTCGGTCCCGGTACCGATCGATGCGGTGCATGGCCGGGGTGGCGGCGACCCCGTGGATCACGATCGATACCAGGACGGTGAAGGCCGCCATGGCCCACACCCGGTCGGGCTGGTCGATGTCGTGGGAGGTGGTGGCGTAGGCGAGGTAGTAGATCGAACCGATGCCCCGTATGCCGAAGAAGGAGATGGTCCGCTGCTCCCGGGCCGGGATCGGGCTCCCGGCCAGGGCCAGTCGGCAGGCCAGAGGGCGGGCCACGAGGATGCAGGTCAGGGCGACGGCGACGCCGGTCCAACCCAGGCCGGTCAGGATTCCGCCCGCCAGTGCGCCGCCCAGCAGCACCAGCAGCCCGACGACGAGCAACTGCTCGATCTCCTCGGCGAAGTTGTGCAGGACCGAGTGGTAGGTGTTGCCCCGCTCGGCGGAGCGGATGGTGAGGGCGGCCACGAACACGGCCACGAAGCCGTAGCCGTGGATGGCCTCCACCGCGCCGTAGGCCAGCAACGTGGCGGCCAGGGCCACGAACCCGGTGGCCGTCTCAGCCAGGCCCATGCGGTGGTGGGTGGGGAACATGAGGCGGGACAGGACCTTGCCCACCAGCCAGCCGCCGGCGACGCCGAGGACGAGGCGGAGCACGAGATCGATGGCCAGCCAGTCGGCCACACCGGTCCAGGTGATGTCGCCGCCTGCCTCTTCGAGGGCGAGGGCGGCGTATACGAAGGGGAAGGCGAGCCCGTCGTTCAGGCCGGCCTCGCTGGTGAGGGAGAAGCGCACCTCGTCCTCGTCGCCGGTGGCGGGCACGTCGTCGTCGTCGCCGACGGTGGGTTCGCCCACCTGCACGTCGGCCGCCAGCACCGGGTCGGTGGGAGACAGCACGGCCCCGAGCAGGAGAGCGGCGCCGGCCGAGAGGCCGGCAACGAGGCCGAGCCCGGTGATCATGGCGATGGTGAGGGGCATGCCGATGCCGAGCAGCCGCCAGGTGGTGGACCAGGACCGCCAGCCGATGGGCCGATCGAGCTTGAGGCCGGCGCCCATGAGCGACACCAGCACGCCGAGCTCGGCCGCCCGCTCGAACCACTCGGTCTGGGCGTCGATGCGGGGCGTGACGGCCACCGGCAGGGAGAACACCGCGGCGCCGATCGCCACCAGCACGATCGGGAGCGACAGCGGTCGGTCGGCCAGCCGCACCGGGAGCCAGGCGGCGAGCAACACGACCAGCCCGGCGCCGAGCAGCACCAACTCGTAGAGATCCATCCGCTGCCCTTACCCGATCGTCGCCTCCGGCAGCGTCGAACCTCGTTGTGATGGTCTGCTCGCCGGGCCGGTCAGGCTCGGGTTCGGTGAGCGATCAGCAGGGTGGCATCGTCCCGGATGAGCGGGCCGGTCAGGGCGAGGAGATCTTCCACCACCCGTCGGGCGACGTGCCCGCCCGGGGGCCCGGACGTGACCCGATCCTGCAGCGATCGTTGGAACCGGGCCACCCCGACGGGTGTGCCGGTGTCCATCGAGGCGTTCTCGATGATCCCGTCGCTGTACAGGGTGAGGGCCTGGTCGGGCTGGAGCTCGAACGGCTGCACGGTGGGTTCGCTCGTCTGGCCCAGCACGACCATACCGAGGGGAAGGGTGGGCTTCAGGTCGAGCGGCGTCACGTCGGTCCCCACGATCAGGGGAGGGAGATGCCCGGCCGACAGCCAGTGGCCCCGCCACGTGGTCAGGTCGAGCTCGACGAGCACGGCGGTCACGAACTCGTCGGGGAGGCCGAGCGAGCCGATGCTGGTGGACATCTCGGCGGCGATGGTCGCCAGGTCCTCCCCGCTGCGACGGGCCCGCCGCATGGCGCCCGTGGCGACGGCCACGGTGGTGGCGGCCCGGAGGCCGTGCCCGCGGGCATCGAGGACGGCGACGAACAGCCGGTTCCCGTTCAGGGCGTAATCGAAGACGTCGCCCCCGGTGTCGTAGGCGGGCTCAACGGCAGCGCTCAGGGCCAGCTCGCCATGGCGGAGCTGGCTCGGGGGCAGCAGATGCCACTGCATCTCGGCCGGGAGCGACAGAGGGCGGAGGCGGCGGGCGACAGCCTCGGCGTCGCTGACACTGGCACCGGCTCGGACCGCCGGGGCCAGGAGGGCGGCGAGGCGGCCGATCAGCTCCCCGGTGCCCTCGGCCGGCTCCGGCTGGCCGTCGAGGGTCACGAGGCCCAGGCTCTCGCCCAGCAGGTTCAGGTCGTGGACCGCGGCGAGCTCGGCGGCGAGCAGGGGGAGATCCTCGGCGGCGACCCGACGACCCGAGCCCATGGCCGTGACCAATCGGCGCTGGTAGTCCCAGAGCCAGACGTCGACGGTGATCTCACCGGGGAGGTGGCGGGCCACGGAATCGAGCAGCTCGGGCAGCGGCGTGCGGCTGCACAGCTGTGTGATTTGTTCCCAGTCCACGACGATGCTCATGGTACGGCCGCGGCGAACGGCAGGGTGGGCTCGGTTGAGACTCTGTAATACAGTGACCGGCGTGGAGGCGATGGTCGATGGTGTGACGAGCGGTGCGCCGCATCGGGCGGGGGCCGGCCCGGGGTGGGCTTGGTGACCGAGTTTCCTCGCTCATCGCTTCGTCTCGACACCGTCACCGACGATGACCGGACCGTGGTGATCATCCGGGGAGACGTCGACTCGGCCACTGCCCCTCAGCTCCTGGCGGTGGTGGAGGGTCTCCGCCAGGACTCCACGTACATCGAGTTCGACATGAGCGAGCTGGGCTTTCTCGACTCCACCGGGTTGGGGGTCATCGCCGCCGGGCTGCGGCGCCTCGAGCCTGTCGACGGCACGCTCGCCCTGAGGGAGGTTCCGGCATCGGTGATGCGGCTCTTGAGGATCACTGATCTGCTCCGTTTCGTCGAGGTGCTGAGCGAGCGGACGTGACGGACCCCGGCCACCGCGGCTCCTGCCGGCTGCCCGGCGAACATGGCGTTCAAACCCGGAGGTTTGAAGTGGGGGGCGAGGAGATAATCCCCAGTGCCATGCCCAGCTGTGATCCCGCCCCGGCCCAGTTTCGTGTCAAAGCACTGACCGCTACCGGCGCGGAGCAGCGCAGAGATACGCTCGGCGGGCAATGACCACGCAACCTTCCCGGCTTTCGATGGAGATCACAGAGCCCCGGACCATTGCCGCCATCGGGGTGGTGGATGCCCACACGGCCGACGACCTGGCCAAGGCGCTCGACGATCTGGACGGGACGGCAGACGTCACGTTGGACCTTGCGGGGATCGAGTTCATCGATTCCTCCGGTCTGCGGGCCATCGTCACCGCGCACCAGAGGCTCGACGCCGCCGGGTGCCGGCTCCACCTGCGATCGCCGAGCGCTTCGATGCGTCGGCTGCTCGAGCTCACCGGCCTGGTGGACCTCCTGCACATCGAGGGGTAGCAACGTGACCCCGACCGATACAGACGATCGGGACGGAGGTCGGGAGCCGAGCGATCCAGCGGGCGGCCCGGTGCGCAGAAGCTATCCCGCTTCCACCGGAGCGTTGGCTCTGGTCCGCAGCGACTTCGATGCCTGGTTGGCGGACTCCGGCGTGAGCGACGACGAGCGTGAGTTGGCGGTGTTGGCCCTGGCCGAGTTGGCGGCCAATGCGGTCGAAGCGTCGGCCGAGGCCGATTTCGACGTCACCTACGTTCGGCTCTCCGAGGATCTGGTCGAGTTGGTGGTGATGAACCGCTCGGACGGTGCCGACGATCTCGTTCTGCCCGCCGGGCCCCTGGCCGACGTGTTCGCCCCCCGGGGTCGGGGGTTGGCCATCGTGCAGCAGATAGCCGAGTCCCTTCGTCTCGACGTGACGGAGCGCCTGGCTACGGTGACGGTGCAGCTCCGGGCCACCAGAAGCGGCACCACGGGCGGCTGAGCCGCCCGAGCGGGCGCCCACCTCTCTCGTGCCCACCGGTGCCGGCACGGTACCCTGAGCAGGATTGTGTTGAGCGACCCGCGACGACTGGCGGCCTTGAGGCGAACCGATCTGTTGGACGCCGGTCCATCCGAATCGTTCGACCGTCTCTCGGCCCTGGCCGCGCAGCTCGTTCAGGCGCCGGTGGCGCTCATCTCGCTCGTCGACCACGACCGTCAGTACTTCGTCAGCTGTATCGGGCTCCAGGCCCCGGAGGCCGACGACCGGCAGACGCCGCTCACCCACTCGATCTGCCAGTACGCGCTGAGTTCCGATGGTCCACTGGTGATCGCCGACACGCTCGTCGATCCTCGCCTCGTCGACAACCTCGCCCCGGCGGAGCTGAACGTCAGGGCGTATCTTGGGATCCCTCTGGTCGACGCTGGCGGCCACGTCCTGGGCAGCTTCTGTGTCATCGATCGGGTTCCCCGCCAATGGACCGACGGCGAGGTGGAGATCATGGTGGCGCTGGCCGGTTCGGTGATGGCCGAGATACAGCTCCGGGAGGCCCTGGCCGACCGGGAGCGGCTGGCCCGAGACGCCGAGCTGTCCGCCGAGCGGACCCAACAGGTGCTCGATCGCCTCCCGCTGCTGGTCGCTCTGCTCGACCCCAACGGGACGATCCTGGAGGTGAACCAGCAAGTGCTGGACACGGCGGGCATCGGGTCGGGGGAGATCGTGGGCCGGTCCCTGTGGGAGATCCCATGGTGGCGGGTCGATCCCGCTCATCGCCAGGATCTGTCCGCCGCGGTCGAGCGGGCGGCGGCCGGCACGCCAGCGCGGTTCGACGCCGAGCTGCAGGTCGCCGGCGGCGATGGGTCGCTGCTCACCGTCGACCTGTCGCTGGCGCCGGTGAGGGACGAGACGGGAGCGGTGAGCGCCGTGGTGGCGTCGGCGTTCGACATCAGCGACCGCCGCGATCTCGAGCAGCAGCTGAGCCGGATCGCGGCGATCGAGCAGCGTCAGCGGCAACGGGCCGAGCGGCTGGGGCGCCTGGCCGCCTCGCTGGCGGCGGCGGCGACCGTGGACGAGGTGGCGGTGGCGATAACCGATCACGCCAAGGAGATCGTCGGCGCCAGCTTCGCCAATCTGGCGGTCGTCACGCCCGAGCAGGATCTCGAGCTGCGCCATGGGGACGGGCTCGATCCCGAGGTCGTCACCCGCTGGCCCCGGGTGCCCCTCGACGGCAGCTCGCCGCTGGGTCACGCCGTGGGCACCGACCGGCCGGTTGTGCTCACCAGTCCCGAGGAGATCCGGGCCCGGTTCCCGTCGGGGGCCGACGACGCGGTGCGGGCCGGGCTCCAGGCGGTGGCGGCGATCCCGATCATCAGGGGTCAGGCCGCCGTCGGATTCGCCTGGCGGGAACCACTGGTGGCCAGCGATTCCCGGTCGTCGGATCTGATGGTGGTGGCCGAGCTGTGCGGCCGGGCCCTGATGCGGGCCCGCAGCCACGAGCAGGAGCGTGAGATCGCCCTGCGTCTGCAGCGGAGCCTGTTGCCACCGAACCTGCCCCGGCCTCCGGGGGTCGACCTCGCCACCCGCTACGAGGCCGGGGCCCGCGGCATGGAGGTCGGCGGAGACTGGTACGACCTGGTGACGCCGACCCCCGACCGTCTCGTGGCGATCGTGGGCGACGTCGTCGGGCGCGGCCTGGCGGCGGCGACCGCCATGGGGCAACTGCGGCACACCTGCTCGGCGTTGGCCTCGGCGGTCGACGACATCGAGGAGCTGGTGGCCCAGCTCGATCTATTGGCGCCGGACATCGAAGGCGCCCACATGGCCACGATGGTGGTCGCTTCACTCGATCTCCGCACCCACCAGCTCGACATCGTGTCGGCCGGTCATCCGCCGGCGGTCGTGCGCCGGGCGTCGGGGCGGGTGCAACTGGCAGACGGGGCCAACCTTCCGCTCGGCATTCGGCGTGACGCCATCCGTCCCCGCCAGACGCTCGTGTTGGAGCCAGGCGACGCCGTGCTCCTCTACACCGACGGGCTCATCGAGCGGCGGGGCGTGCCGATCGACGAGTCGCTCCGCAGGCTCATGGAGGCGGTGGCGGCCGTCGATGCGTCGTCGGCCCGGACGATGGCCGACGCCATCTTCGACCGCTTCGCCGAAGATCGGTCCGACGACGTCGCCGTGCTCACCCTGCGGATCATCTGACTACGGGCGCTGGCTCGTTCGGAGTGGCCGGGGTACCGGAGCGCACCGAGCGACGAGGGCGTAGAGGCGGTGCTCAGGGCACGGGCAGGAACTTGACGGCCAGCAGGGCGATGTCGTCGAGGAGGTTGTCGGCGGTGTGGGCCAGGATCTCCCGGGCGATGTGGTCCACGAAGTGGTGAGCCGTGTGGCGGGGGGCCGCTGCCGCCAGCTCCTGCAGGCGGTCCTCTCCGAGCGCGTCGCCGGCGCTGTTGCGGGCGTCGGTGACGCCGTCGGTGTAGAGGAGCACGATGGCGCCCGGTTCGAGGGTGACGGTCTCGTCGTCGTAGTTGGAGACGGCGGTGAGGCCGACCGGTGGGGAGTTGGCGCCGGCCAACCAGGTCGGGGCGCCGCCGGGCGGGAGCATCAGCGGTGGTGGGTGACCGGCGCTGGCTCGTCGGATCGCTCCCGGCCGGGCTGCGTCGATCTCGAGGTAGCTGAGGGTGGCGAACCGTCCCGGGTCGGTGTTGTCGTTCACGATCGCCACGTTGAGCTCCCGCAGGGCGCCGGCGGGATCGCTGGCGTGGGTGACGGCGGCGCGCAGCGTGTATCGCACCAGCGCGGTGAGCCTCGCCGCGGCGGCACCGTGGCCGCACACGTCGCCGAGGACCACACCCCACCGGTTGTCGTCCACGGGGAAGGCGTCGTAGAAGTCTCCGAGCACGTCGTTGCCGTCGCTGGCAGCCCGGTGCCATGTGGCGATCTCCACGCCCGGGACGTCGGGGAGCTCAGCCGGGACCAGCTCGGCCCGCAGCTCGGCCAGCGACTGCGAATCGGCCCGATGGGCCGATTGCTGGGCCTGCAGGAGGCGACGGTGCTCGAACTCGCGCTCCACCTGGTCCCGGAACACGTGGAGGATCTCACGGTCGGCATCGGTCCACTGCCTCGGCACGATGTCGACGACGCAGAAACTGCCGACGACCTGGTCGTCGATCATGATCGGGGCGCCGGCCCAGGCCTGGACGCCCATCTTCTCGATCGAGGGGTTGTCGTGTGTCAGCGGGTTGACCCGGGCGTCGTCGACCAGGAGGTCGTCGCGGGCCCGTATCACGTACTGGCAGAAGGATTCCTCGACGTCGTTCGACCGAGTGCCGTCGTTGACCCCGTGGGCGGCCTTCCAGAACGAGCGGAGATCGTCGACGATCGTGACGAACGCGTAGGGGGCTCGGAGCAGGCGGGCGACCACGCGGGCGAGCTCCTCGAACACCGGCTCCCGGGGCGTGTCGACCAATCCCAGACGCTCGACAACTGCCAATCGAGCTGAGTCGGTGACAGGGTCGGTCCGGGCCACCGCCATGAGCCTAGCTGATCCCGGCCCTGCGGCTCCACCGGCGACAACCCTGGTGGCCCGCCCGACCTGTGCCTATCATTAGCTAACGCTAGATAAGATTCCCTGACTGGCATCTGCAGGAGGATGAGGTCGACATGGCACGAGACGAGTTGGAACGGGTGAAGGACCGGCGAGCGTCGCTCTATCGGGCCACCTTGGCGCTGGAGGAGGCGCTGGCTGCGCCTGCAGGGGATCTCGGGCAGTGGTGCAAGGCGGCCAACGAGGCCGCCAGCGACATGGCCGATCGCATCGCCGAGCACATCGAGAGCTCCGAACGGCCGGGCGAGTTCCTGAGCTCGATCGTGGAGGCCGCCCCCCACCTGGTCAACGCGACCAGGAAGTTGATCGATGAGCACGGCCTGATGCGTGAGGCGGCGGCCGAGCTCATCGGGCTCCTGAGTGCTCCGCCGAGCCCGTCCGACGCCGAGGGTGAGGCCGAGGTGGCGGAGAGCATCAGGGAGGCCGGTCTGCGGCTGATGGGGCTCGTCGTCCGACACCGTCAGAAGGGTGCCGATCTGTCCTATGCGGCCTATCAGGAGGATCTCGGGTCGTCGGGGTGAGTCGGCGCCGTCATCGAACGGCGAGCCTGAACGCCATGTACTTAGCGAACGCTACATAGAGTTACGGTCGTCGAGCTCGGTCCACCTCTGGTGCTGGTGGCGCCCCGGACCCAGGGCCTCTGGACGCCTCTGGCGTTGGTGTGCTCGATGCCGTGCTCGGGACCGGGCTGGCTCGACCCGTTGTCGCCCGCGGCAGAACGGTCAAGCGGAGGTGCGCAGGAATCCGCTGGGCGAGGTGAAGGCGCTGGCCAGAGCGTCGTGTGCATGCACCGCCGACCGCGTGAGAGCGACTGGGCGACTTGCCCTCGTGATGTTGTATCGTTTACGATACAACGATGAGCTTCGCTGAAGCGCTCCTGGCGATGAGAACGGCTGCGGGACTGACGCAGGCCCAACTGGCGGGGCGTAGCGGCATCGCTCGACCGAACATCGCGGCGTTTGAAGCGGGACGGCGCGAACCGCGGTGGGAGACAGCTACTCGCGCCATGGAGGCGACCGGGGCAATGATCGACATCGTCGAGCCGGTCGTGTGGACGTGGACGAACGGACGACGCCCCTACGCCGTGGCGTCGCGTCTGTGGCGGTTGCCGCTGCGGGACGCCTTTCGGAGCTTCATCCCCGGACGTGGATTGTGGTGGAGCGGATCGCCCCCCCGATTCGACCTGGCCGATCGTCGGGACCGTACCCGCGCTTATGAGCTCGTGTTGCGCGAAGGTGGGCCTGTCGACATTCGATCGATCATCGACGGCGCGCTGCTGATCGATGCATGGCCCGAGCTCGTCGTGCCCGCCGAGCTGCGTCGAGCGTGGCAGCCGATCATCGATGGACACGAGAGCGAGGTGGCCGAGGCGTCGTGAGTGAACTGAGGCCATTCCAACGACGGGTGGCCGATGTCCTGTTTGGTCTGCCTGAGGCCGTCGGATACGCGCTCGCCGGCGGCGCAGCGCTCATCCTCGACGAGTCATCACCCGTGAGACGGCTGATCTCGACGCGTTCGTTGCGGCCCGCCCTGGTTCCGATCCTGGAACAGTGAGCGCACTGGCCGACGCGTTCGCCGCTGCCGCCCAGGGTCGAGGCTGGGATGTCGAATGCGCCCGCCGCAACCTGACGTTCTGCCGGTATGTCGTGATATTCGGGGACGAGACAACGGAGGTCGATCTCGCGGTCGACTCGCCCCCGATCGAGCTACCCGAGGCGGTCGATGGTCTGCCGGTCCTCACCTCGCTCGATCTTGGTGGTCGCAAGGTACTCACGATCGTCGACCGGCTCGAAGCGCGCGACTACGCAGACCTCCATGCCCTGGCCGGCATCCTTGGCCGACGGACGTGCATCGAGGCAGCCCTCTCCATCGACTCAGGTATTCGGGTGGGCGACGTTGCGGACGCCTTCGCACGTGTCACTTGGATCCTCGACGAGCGGTTCCCAGCGGGCGCTGACGAGGCAGCAGCGATCAAGCGCTACTTCACCGACTGGGCCGACGACCTTGGCGCAACCTGAACAACGTCGGAAGTCCTTATCTCAACCAGTCTGGCCACGCCCTCATTCGTCGTGCTGGTGATCGTCGAGCCCGGACGGCGTCACACCGAACGGGCTCTTACTGAGCTGAGAGAGGCTGTGAGAGCTTCGGGCTTGACGAACGGTCGGGCCGGACCGCAATCGTCAGGACAACCAAAGGGCAAGGCCCCAGGTCAGCGCCCCAGAGAGGTCACCCACGCCGAGCCCAATCGGCTGCCACATCGAACCCCCGTCTGATGCTCACGAAGGTCTGCGACAGGGTCGATTTAAGCGGAGGTGGACGGGAATCGAACCCGCCTACGATGGATCACATCGCACGCCCGCTTTGAAGGCGGGGGAGCCCACCAGGCGCTCGGACACCTCCACCAGCGACGATACCCGCTCCTGGCCGGGATCACAGGGCCGCTGATAGCCCGATTGATAGCCCCGGCCGTTCTCACCGCACCACGCCCATCGGTACCTGGCAGCGTCCGCAGACCAGGTCCACCGCCGTGGCCGCCCAGGCCTCAGCGCCGCATCGCAGGCAGGCGAACCGTACCTGACCCCCACCACGGCCGGCGTCGTCGGCAGGTAGGAGCGACGCCACCCGCCGGAGCCGGTGTCGGTACACCCGGTTGATCATGGCCTCCGATGTGCCGGCCCAGTCGGAGATGTCCCAGCTCGACCGGCCGGCGTCGGCCTGCATGCTGATGGCCGTGTGGCGAAGCTCGTACGGCGTGACAGGTGGAACGATCTCCGCCCGGCGGCAGAGCAGCCTGAGCGATTTCGCAAGGCTGTTCCGATCGATCGGCGCTCCGAGCCCTGTCGATGCCACGATCCCTTGCTCCACCCACGCACCTCCCGCTGTCGCCCGCATCTCGGCCTGGATCTCGCTCCAGACCTTGAGCCGTTCGACAGTCCGCCCATCGAGAGCGATCGTGCGTGCAGCGTTCGTCGCCTTCTTGACCTCGCCACGTTCGTTAGCCCTGTTCATCTGGCCGGTCACCGCCAGTTCCATCCGGTCGAGATCTACGTCCTGCCATCGGACGGCCCTCGCCTCCGCCGGTCGCAGCCCGTTGCGTCCACACAGATCAACGATGATCAGGCGTGACCCCGTCGCCGTGGCGAGAAGCCGATCGAGTTCCTCGCCGCTCAGGGCCCGCCGGTCCTTGCCCTCGTCGTCGATCACCGGCAGCTCCGACAGATCGGCAACGTTCCGCCCGAGATGCCCAATGCGCATCTCGTTGCGCAGTGCCGCCACGAGGAACTGGCGCAGCTTTCCCATCTGCTCACGGCCGACCGACCGGCGGTTGCCGAGTCCCAGCGCCGCCGCCTCCAGGAACCCGTCGCATTGAGCAACGGTGAGGTTCGCCGTCCGGACGGCGCCGAGGCCTTCGACGATCAGCGCGGCCGCCCAATCGTCCTGCTCGCTGGCCGGTCGGCCCTTCCGGTAGGTGTCGACCGCTTCCCGCACCGTCCGCTGTCCGCTGGACACCGCTCCAGTTCGGTGCAGCTCGTCGCGCATCTCACGAAGGAGCTGCTGAGCCTCTGCCTTGGTGCGAGCTCGCCGCAGCATCCGGTGACGCCGCCCGTCGCCCCGTCGGGGCAGTTCGAGCATCGCCATCCACCGCCCGTCCTTGTTCTGAAAGACGGTGCCCTCATTGGCCGACCGCCTAGCCACGGTCGCCGCCATTCTGGCGAGCCCGCACGTAGGCCACCAGGTCCTCGCCGGCGATCAGCCGTCGGGAGCCGTCCTTGAACGATCGCAGCTCCCCAGTCCTGATCCGCTCACGAGCCGTGCTGTAGCCGATCCGCAGTTCGTCGGCCGCTTCTCGCACGGTGTACACGAGTCGAGTCGTTGTCATCTCACCCCCTCTCGCAGCGTTCACGGCAGTGCCCGCCGTTCCCCTGGGCGCCATGGTTGCTCCTGTGGTGTTAGGGCCCGGGCGATGGCGATTGCCAGGGCCGGGCCGTCGTTGGTGAGAAAGGTCAGGCCCGTGTCGGGGCCGGTGAGGGAGCGGAGCTGGTAGCGGCGGTTGACCGACCGCTTCCGTCGGCCGCCGAGGGAGATCCGGGCCATCCGGGTCCGTTCGGTCCGCTTCTGCGACCGGAGGTAGGCCCGCAGGAACCGCATGACCTCGACGTGCTGGCCGTAGGAGAGCCGGACCTCGGAGCGGACGAACTCGACGTTGCGATAGCCCCAGTGCCGCCCGACGGAGCCGTTGTCGTTGGCCCAACCGGGCGGTGGCTGGTGCTGGTACTCCTTGTCGCCGTCCTTGGCCGAGTACGACGAGAAGTAGGCGGCCAGCCGGTTCGGGTCCGAGGCGGCCAGGCCCCGCTCCCAGTCCACCCGGGTGCCGGCCTTCAAGTGGTCCGGGTCGTTCGAGCCGACGACCTGCCACCAGTTCAGCGACAACCATTCTTCGAGCCGCCGCCCGCTGATCCGGACCGGGAACACGCCGGCCCAGTGGAAGTGCGGCGCCCACCGGGCCTGCCATTCCCGCACCCAGAAGAACGCCGGGCCGTACCCCAGGGCCCGGGCCATCCGCTTCTCCAAGGCGTTGCGGTGCTTGGTGATGGCATTAGGGTTCGGGGCCCACGGCTCCCACTCCCCCGGGTAGGTGAGCGTGAGCATCCCGACCCGGGAGTCGTCCCGCTGGAGCGGTGTCCACCAGTCGGCCTCTGCGACCTTCTGGCGGAGCCGTTGGCGTGACTTGCGGGTGAACACCGTGACCACGTTCCACGGCCCGTCCTCACCGTCGTCGAGGTCGTCCCACTGGTCATCGGTCGCCGCCGCTGCTTCGTCGAGCAGGCTCCCCAGGAGCATGGCCGCCTCGACGTTCGTCATGTCCGGATGCGAGATCCGCCCGCACTCGATGGCGACCTTGCCGCCGGAGATCACCAGGCGCCGCAGCACCACTGCCTTGCCGGTCCGTAGCTCCTGATCCGGTTGGAGTGTGATCAGCTCGCCGGTTTCGGTGTCGACCATCCGTCCGGAGCCGTCGTTGAGCAGCCGCATCGCCGGGGTGATGATCGGGCGGCTGATCTCGTCGACGACGGTCAGCCGGTCGAACCAGGAGGCGGCGATGTCGCAGGCCTCGCCGGGGCGGAAGCCCTTGACGGTGTCGCCAAGTTCTGGCCAATTGGGCACCGGGTCCGGAAGTGTCCGAGTTGCGGCTAACTGCGTTGGCGGCATGTTGTGGCCCAATAACAAGCCCGGGCCGGCCGGACCCCCGGCCGGCGATCGGGGAGCCTGGACGTTCATTGGGTTGGGGGTTGTGTTAACACCCACCGCAGCAGGGGGCCGGCCAGTCGGGCCCTCCGGGCCCTCCGGCCGGCCCCAATGCGAGCCGTACCGGCCGTATAGCCACGCCATTGTCGTGCCACTCATCGGCGCACCACCAGACCCACCAGCGCGGCGACGTCGAGCACCTGGACCACGCCCACCACCACGAGCGGATCGACGCCTGGGGCTGCAAGGGTGACAGCGGCGCTCACCACGAGCGACGGGACGAGTGTCGTCCACCAGCCGCCGATCAGCAGGAGCCATCCCGGTCGAGGCGGCGGCATCGGATGGACCGTGTAGGTGTAGACGCCCCGGTGTTCGGGGGCGACGGCAGGCTGAACGGCGGTGTGCCTCACCTCCGCCGGAGCGTCAAGGGCACGCCACAAACTCGGCCCCCCGCTCGTGTCGATTCGACGAGTGGTCATGGCCGGGTGCCGCTCCACTCAGGTGCCGGCCGACTTTCCGGCTCTCCGGCCCTTGACCCACCGACTCCGGCGAGAGGTTGGGGCAGCCAGGAGCCGAAGGGGTCCCTTCGGCTGCACGGGGTGAGCCCGACGGCGGAGATCGTGCGCACGGTCGACGGCGGCGGCAGCGTTGTAGTGCGCACGACAACCCGAGGCGCCACGACGGCCGGGGCCGGGTGCTGGCGGCGGCGGGTCCAGTGGTCGACCGCTCGGAGGAACAGCCGGCAGGCCAGGGCGGTGGCGGCGGCGATGGGGGCGAACACGATGAGCAGGCACCAGGTCATGGGCGGGCTCCCGATCGCTGGTCGACGTCGATGACGTGGAGGCACCAGGCGGCCAGCTCGACGTCTGGGGCGGTGGCCGACAGGTGGCCGATGGTTGCCCGGACCCGGGCCAGGGTGGCCCACCACGACGGGTCGGTCACGCGGGCCGAGGCGGTGACCGCCTGGGGGTGGACGTCACGGGACAGGGCCCACAGCAGCCAGTAGACGCAGCGCTCCAACTCCCTCACCTCCCGAGCCACCGCGGCCGACACCGGGGCCGGCTGAACCACGAGCGGAGGCGGGGGCTGGTGGCGGGCGTGCCAGCGCCGGAGAAAGGCCCGCACGAACCGCACCAGCAGGCGCAGCACCCACAACAGCAGCGAGCAGAACAGCGAGACTACGGAGGCCATCCAGGCCCACAGCAGGATCACGGCCGGCCCCCAGTCGTAGCCGGGGTGGTCGGGTCGGTGACGGCCCGCTCGACGTAGGTGTGCAGGCCTATGACCTGCTCGACGCCGCGGTTCACGATCTCGTCCAGCTCGACCGACCCGACCGCCGTCCCTTCACCTGCCGCCGGGGCCGTGGTGGCGGACGTGGCCACGTCGGCGGAGGCCGGAGCCGGCTGGCAGCGCTTCGTCTCCATCCAGTCGTACGGCGGTGGCGTGTCGCAGTGAGCGAAGGCCTCGTAACCGATGAACGACCCGGCCCCCCACACCGCGTTGGCCACGAACTTCGACGTAGCGATGGGATGCGTAGCGAACACCACCACCAGCACCGCCCACACGCCGACCTGGGTCCACGACTGCGGGCCGAGGCGCTTCACACTTTCCGGGGTTGACGACTTGCCGCTCACTTCCGCCTCCTACGCGCTTCCTTGACATCGATCACGTCCGCCTGGCCGTCCTCCGCAGCCACAGCCGCCATGAGGTCGAACGGCTTCGGCGGATAGCACCGCTCCGACGGGAGCCCGAGGCCGGCCACGAGCGGTTTGGGCATGAACCAGATCTGGCCGGGTGTCGCTGGCTGGTTGCCTTGCCGAGTGCCGAGTCCTTTGGTGTAGGCCCGGCCGGGAATGTCGCCGTTGGCCACCTTGGCCAAGGTCTCGTCGCCGAACATGGTCCGGGCCCCGGAGGGTTCGAGGGAGCCGATGCCGATGCGGGCGTTGAGGTTGGCGATCAGGGCGGTGCCGGTGCCGGCGCTGGAGCCGGGGGAGAACATCTCACCGGAGATGTGCTGGCCCGTGATCACCAGGTTGATCCCGAGCGCACGGCCCTTGCGGGCGATCGACACCATCATCCCCATGACCGCCTTGGCATCCGGCAGGTAGGGGTCAGTGATGAAGTCCGACCACTCATCGAAGATGAACAACAGCCGGCCCCCGAACTGGCGGCGCTGCTCGTCCGACAGCTCCAACCAGTTGTCCGCATCCCAACCCAGGAGCAGGTCGCCCCGGGCGCTCATCTGCTCGTACACGTAGCGGATAGCGGCGGTGATACCGCCGGTGGTGGAGGCCACGGCCGCCCACTCGTTGGCCCAGTTGAACTCGCCGGCCCGCTTGGGGTTGGCGACGATCAACTCGACGGGGTCACCGGCCCGGATGCGGAGCCACGCCCCGCCCATGATCAGCCGAGCGGCGTTGCCCTTCCCGCCGCCGGTGCCGCCAGCGACCACGAGGTGGGGGCGGGTCGGGTCATCCAGGGCCCAGCGCATCGTGTCCCCCAGGGCCGAGTCGCCGAGGTCGATGTGGGAGGCGTCGACAGCGATCCGCGCGAACGGGACGTCACGGCCGATAACCACTTCGTCGGGGAGCTCCCGGCGGCGCATCCTCAGCTCGAGCACCCGGGACGACACCACCCGAGGCGTCCCCATCGAGTAGCCAAGCTGGCGGGTCAGGCGAGACGTGATCACGTCCCAGCAATCGACGTCCTGTTGGGCCAGCGGCTCGCACACCACCGTTAGCGCTGAAGGATGCCACCAGTGCCCCGTGAGCGTCACTGACACCAGGCGGGGATGCCGCTCGGCACCATCGGCCCGGAGGGAGACGCCGGCCAGGGAGCACAGGCGAGGCCACCGGGCCCGGAGCCCGGCCTGGACACATCGACCGGGGGCAGCCAGCACTGCAGTCCGGGCGCGCTCCACGGTCAGCAGCTCGACCATCACGAGCAGGGCCGAGAGCACCAGGCCCAGCGGGACCGGCAACACGAGCATCGCCAAAGCTGCCGACGGATGGTGGCCGGCCAAGCGGGCGACGAAAAGGATGGGGCCGAGGCCGAGGAACGGAATGGCCGGGAGCCATAGTGGCCACCAGGCCCAGGCGATCCGGCCGGCCAGGGTCAGTGTGCGGGCGGCGGAGCGGCGGCGGCGCCCTTCGTCCACCACCACGTCGTGGATCGGTGGCTCGGTCAGCCAGGCGTCGCGGGCGTAGTTGCTGCTGGTCACCATGACGCCACCGGTCCCCACTCAGGCCCGTCAGCGCCGGGGCGGCGGTCCCACAGCAGGTCCCAGGCGTCGTCATCGCTGAGAAGGTCGTCGCCCAGGACCTCGCCGTTCAGGTAGACGGAGTTGTCGACATACACGTCACCCCGGAACAGGCGCCCCTGGGAGTAGTACGGGTCCGAGATCAACCGGCCCTGCCCTTCGCTCATCCCCGACCCCCAATCTCGGCCAGAGTCGACAACGGCACCAGCACATGGCCGAGATGGTCGGTGGCCACGTCGAGCAGCACCGACGCCCGATACAAGGCCGCCTTGGCCTCAGCCTGAGCGTTGTCCGGGGTGCCGTACTGGGCGGCGCCATAGTGATCGACCCGCATCGGCACGGCCTGGGAGCGGGCATCGACGTGGGCGACGAGCTGGGCCACGGTCTGGGCCAGGTTGCGGCAGCCGTCCACCAGCTCGGCCGTGATCGAGTACAACTCCGAGACCGGCAGCTCGCCGGCGTTGCCGATGGTGGCCCGGGCCAGCGCCTCAGCGGCCGCCGTCAACGCCTGGGCGTGCGTCACTGTGGCGGCGCTCATCGGGTGACCGCCACCGCTCGACGCCGACCGTCGCTCACCACCAGGCGGTCGCCGGTGTTGCTCCGGGGGGCTGGGGTGCGGTCTGAGCTGGCAGCCGGTTCCAGTGGCTCGCTACCTGCTCGACGGCCCCCAGCACGCCCCCGGAGCGCCAGCACCCGTTCCCGGGGCGGGCGAACCTTCGACTTCACATGAACAACACGGATCCGTTCCGGGCGTAACGACCGGCACCGGCCCTCACCATCCCACGCATCAACCCACGTCTCACCCGTGTCGGTCGTGACCGCATGACGGAACCGGAACCGGCCCCGTTCTCCCCGCACACTGAACTCACGCCCGGTCACCAGCCGAGCCCGACCAGGCAGACTGAACTCCCGGTGGATCGACCACGTGAGCGGGTACGGCTCGCCGTTCGGGCGGATCGCCCACTGCCGGCGCCGCTCGACCGCCATCGATGCTGCGACCTCGCCGGCCAGGTCGGCACCGAAGGGCAGCTCCGGGCAGGCGTGGGCCCGCATGCGGTCACGGGTCAGGTTGGCCACCTCGACGTCGAGACGGTGGCAGAGCTTCTGGAACGTGGCCGGCAGCATGACCAGGCGGTAGACCTCAAGATCAGCCGAGGCGATGTCGGCCAGGCCCCGGGCCCGCAGCTCGTCCAGAGCGCCGCGGATGGTGGGTGTCTTCGACCGGGCCACGGTCACCACCCCAGCTTTCGGGAACCGCCGTCCCGGTCCCGGTCGTTGACCAGGTGGGCGTAGCGGTCCCACCGGTCCCCGTCCGGATCGACCCCCAGGCCCTCCGACAGTTCCCGGGACGTCACCCGGGGCTCATCGGAATTGTCGTCGACGAGATCCCACTCATTGCGCTTGCGCTTGAACACTGATCTTCCTTCCACGTGCGCCACCACCACCGGGTGGCGTCGTGGGCCCGGCCGGCCACGAACCGGCAGCCGCTCCATCACGAGCGAGCGGGCCCTGTTCGGGTTGCTCAGGCGGCCCGGTCGGTCGGCATCGGCGGCGCCGGCGGGCCGTCCGACCTGGGTCGCTTCAACGACGGCCGGTCCTCCTGGGAGAAGGTGTCAGCGGCGAAGCTGACCACCAGGCGCACACCGTCCTGTCGGGCCGTGCACACCAGGCCGCCGAAACGGATGCGGCCGGGCTCGATCGCCGGCTCATCGATGCTCGGCACCCGGACCCGCAGGTTGATCACCTGCCGGCCCGACTTCACCGAGCAGAAGATGTCCCACAGCAGGCGACCGTCGGAGGCCGCCTTGTGCTTCTGGTCTTCGACCGGGACGTTGGCCTGCCACTCCCGGGCCGGTTCGACACCGGTGACCGTGATGACGTTGGACTCGTTGAACTCGTCAGGGGTTTGCAGTAGCTGCACTGATTGTCCTTCTAGGTGTGGATATTTAGGGGGGTAAACTCCAGGATCGAAGTTTAGGGCCCTCAACTCACCATACTGTCGCCTATGGCCTTTTGCTGTCAAGGGGCCTAAATTGATTCTGGTGGCAAGAACCCGCTCCAGAGCCGAAGCGATCGCCGCCGTCCGGGCCGTCTCCGACCCGCTGAGCAGGGCGAAACTCGCAAGTCAGCTGATCACCGAGTCCCAGCACACCGAGGCGGAACTCACCCGACTCCGCCGCCAAGCCATCGACGAAGCGGTCGAGTCGGGCATCTCGGCCACTGCGATCGCTGACGAGCTGAACCTGTCGAAGGGCCGGATCAGCCAGATCCGCTCCGGCGGGCCAGCGCTGGAGCGGATCATGTTCGGCGTCGGCCCGATCAGCATCGGCCTGCCGCTGCGGCCGATCGCCGGGCGCAGCCTGCCGGTCATCGCCTCCGAGGACTCGATCGCCCGAGACGAGCTGACCAAGCTGCTCGACAAGCTCAACTTCACCGTCACCCCCGAAGACATCGATCCCCGCAAGGCATGGCGGCCGGCCTCGCCCGACCTGTTGGCGATCTGCGGGCCGAAGTCGTCACCGACCATCGCCGCCGTGCTGGCCAAGGACGAACACCTACGGTTCACGCTCGACGAGGCCGACCACTGGGGCATCGACGACATCGGCGCCGGCCGCCGCTACAGCTCCCCCATGGACGAGGCCGAGCCCAAGCTGCGGGACGTCGCGTACGTCGGCCGGCTCCCGTTCGACAACGACCGAACCGTGTTCATCGTGGCCGGCGTCCACGCCATCGGCTCACTGGGCGCCGTCCACTACCTGCGCTCCAACCTCGCCAGCCTTTACGCCAAGGTCGGAGAGCGGAACTTCTCCGTCGTCATCGCCAGCGACCACGAGGCCGAGGGAACGATCCTGCGATCGGAACTCGCATGTACCCCAGCGATTCACTGATCGTTCGCACCGCCGAACGCCCCGGAAGCCTCGACCGGCCCAGCGAAGACCGCATCTTCACCACTCCCAACGCCGTCATCGTGCTCGACGGCGCCACCCAGGCCATCCCCCTGGAGCGAGACGGCGGGTGGATCGCAGACGAACTCGGCCGCCGCCTGGTCGCCGCCCTCACCACCGACCCCGGAGGCGAGCTGGTGCCAATGCTGGAGCGCTGCATCGCCGCCATGGTCAAGGACCACGACTTGCGCCCCGAGACAGCCCCCTCCACCACGGTCAGCATCGTGCGTCGCGACGGTGACGCCCTGGACGTGCTCGTGCTCTGCGACAGCCCCGTGATCGTGCTCGACACCACCGGCCAGATTCACGAGATACGAGACGACCGCCTCACCGACGTCATCGCCCGCATCCGCCCCCGAGGCAGCCTGCAATCGTTGCCGGCCGACGAGCGCATGGCCCTCATCGCACAGTTTGAAGCCCACCGGAACCAGCCACACGGCTTCTGGTGCGTCACCGCCACCCCCGAGGCAGCCCGACACGCCATCGTGACGAGCTTCGCCGTAGCCCAGGTCGACACCGTGCTCACCATGACCGACGGCGTAGCAGCCGGCGTCATCGACTACGGGATGCCGGCGGACTGGCTCACGGCCTTTGCGGTTGCCCGTGATCATCCCCAGCAGCTCGTCGACCTGGTCCACGAGGTCGAAGCCAGCGATCCAGACTGCTCACGCTGGCCCCGCTCGAAGCGCCACGACGACAAGGTGGCGGCCCGCATCACACCGGCCTGACCGTTGAGCGATCCCGAGCGCGAGGTAAGTGCCGGACTGGGGTGTGCTGCCTTGGGGGGCTAGTTGAGCCTGCGCGCGTCGTGCCTCAGCGCATCCTGAACCAGAAGTCGCGCATTAAGTCGAGTGGTCTGCTTGTGACTTCCGACTCGGCGTAGGGGGCGAGCGTTATCGCCAACTTCACCCTTGGGCCGTCATCAATTCTGCTTGTCTCGCTTACTTCGATGGGATCATGCCAAGTTGCTGCATCATTCCCAGTGTGTCCGAATAATGCCACCCCTCTGCGATCTTGCCATCAGCACACCGCTCTAAGCTAATACCACCCATTTCGATCTTTCGGCCAGTGGCTGGAAGGCCACGGAACGTGCCTAGATGGGTGCCGCGAATGATGAAACGAACCATCACCTTTGAACCCTCTGCGATCACGTCTTCCAGGGTACAACTCAGATCAGGAAAGGCTGGCAGGCGCTCTAGCTGATACTCCACGAATGCCAAGAAGGGCAGGTCTCCTCCTGGCCTATGTGATATATAGTCGGGAGAGAAGAAGGCTCGCATGGCGGAGGCTAGCCTCTCCTCGGTGGGGGCATTGGCATCCCCTACTTCCGGTAGACGGCTCAGCCATTCCTCGACACTCGGTACGTCATACCAACTACTTACAAGGGCTCGGTCCCGTTCTATTGACATCTTAGCAGCGCTCCTAACGCGGTGATATCGCTTCGGAAATGAGTGAACCGCTATTTGTCTCCAGGAGTGGCATATCCGCCGATGTTTGTTCTCGCGCTATCGACGTCCTCAGCCTCCACGAGCACAATCGCTTCGGCCTTCGTTCCGGCGGCCGCTTGAACAAGTCCGCCCGCAGCGAGTTGAGCTGCAGATACAGGCAAGTCAAGCAGGGCTACGAAACGGCCTGCAGTGAGTGTGGCCCAATACCCCTCAAGACTCCCTCCGAGTGACTTTGCCCAATCACTGAGGTAGGAGCGCCGGGCCGCCAATCCTGCCTCAGCAACCGCCTTCGCATCGGCCGCACTCAGATCCGACACGATTAGGTACCTCGTCATCGTTCGTCCCCTACCGTGGTCTGGCGGCTCGCCCAACGGCGGGCCGCATCGCTAGTTGCACGTCATTGTCAGGGAGGCTGGACGATATTCGCTAGGGGCCAAGGTCCGGAGCACTGTCCACTTCACCCACGCGAGGGCGCAGTGCCGGCGGAGTGGCCTGGTCCGCCCACTCGGTAACGACTGCGCGTCCCGCACGGTATCGGCGCTGGGCCGAGCGGTGAGGGACCCCGAGCACAATAGTTGTGCCGGAACGCTCAGCTCGATCGACACGAAACCTCATCGTCCACCGTGTGCCGTTGGAGCGTAGTAGGGCCCGGCTCGCCTGGTGTGGCCAATTCGCCCCGGCATCTAGCGCAGCATCGAGGCCTCTTCCGTCGGAGGAGGCAGGTTCGGGAGCAGGTTCTCATGACTCGTGGTCTTGGGCCGACGATGAACCTACCGACATCTGCCAGTAATGGCCGAGGAGACTCACGAATCTGCTCGGACAAGAGGCGGGACCCTCACGACATCGGTTGACCCGGGGGAAACGATGAGCAGTTCAGGACCGGAACCTGGTTGGTACCCAGACCCCACAATGCCAAATTCCGAGCGCTGGTGGGACGGTAGGACGTGGACCGACGTTGCACGCATCGTCCACCGAGACACTCCTCCGGCGCCAACGACGCCCCCGAGCCCCGCACGTCGGTCAGGTTCAGGGGCCAGCGGCCGGCCGGGCGGTTGCCTCGGAGTGGCTGCTGGCGTCATGTTCGGGATAGTGGGGGCTGTGGTCCTACTCGTCGGCGGGTGCACCGCAGTCCTGGTGGCTTCGAGTGAGAGCAGTGATGTCCAATCGAGCCAAACCACCATGGTTCGCAGTGACGGCGCTGCGACCTCACCGCCTGTCTCAATTGACCCCGGCAGTGATGGCCAAACGGCCGACGACATCCCAGCGACGCTCCCGATGAGCGAGGCTACTACCACGTCACCACCCGAATCAGACCTCACACCCGCACAACAGAACGCCGTTCGATCTGCCCAATCATACGTAGGATTCTCCGGCTTCTCCCGGCAAGGCCTGATCGATCAGCTGGCCTCGGACTATGGCGATCAGTATTCGATAGAAGATGCAACCATCGCTGTCGACAGCCTCAACATTGACTGGAAGGCGGAGGCGATAGAGTCTGCCCAGTCTTATCTTGAGCATTCGGGCTTCTCGCGCCAGGGCCTTATAGACCAGCTGTCGTCACAATATGGCGATCAGTTCACCGTTGAGCAAGCGACAACGGCAGTCGACGCTGTCAATGCGGATTGGAATGCCGAAGCCGTCGAGGCCGCGCAGTCCTATCTGGAGCACGCAAGCTTCTCCTGTCAGGGATTGATCGATCAGCTTTCTTCCGAGTTCGGCGATCAATTCACCTCTGAACAGGCCAGCTTCGGTGCAGCCAGCACAGGCATTTGCTAGCTCATCAGGAATACATCTATCGATATCTCCACCATGACTACTGCCGGCCGGGGCCGCTCTCGTCCAATACCCGTGCACGTCGAGAACCTCACCCGGGAAGCCTGGTCCCTCCTCTGCGGACCCGTGGAGGGTACGCTCGCCCACCGTGGCCTTCCTGATGATACGTGAGGAAGTCTGGAACGCGCTCCCGCCGCCTGACCAAGAACGGGTACGGACAGCCGAGCCGATACGGCTAGGCGATATGCCGGTCTGGATCGATCAGAGAGACGACTCACGCTGGTTCATCGCATCCGACCCCCGGACTGAGTTCGCAGCGAACGTCCAGATGCTGGAACAGCTCACTTCCGGCCACGAAAAGTCACCTCCAGCGCTCGCTCTGGACCAAGCTCCTGACTGGGCCCGGGCGGCGACAGAGGACGACCTCCGCCGAGATCCGAATGGTCTGGACGTTGGAATCTCGCTCCTCCAGCCCATTGGGGTCCGGGAGCATAAAGCGATCGAGGAAGTACTTAGCCACCTCTGGAGCCTCATCGACTCCGGCGAGCTGTCACCCGTTCAGTCCGCTCAGGTTCAGGCGATGGCGCAGGTACTCCGTGAGGCATCAGTTGATCTCACACCCGGAACGACCGAACGCTGGAAGGTCGTTGGTGTCGTCCGGGGTGTACTCCGGCCCGTCTTCCGTATCGCCAAGGGCACGGCCGCAACCTTGAAGCTGATTGAAGTTGTCCGGGGAATCGGCTGGTCCGAACTGGCTCACGAGCTCGGTGACCTTCTCTCGTAGTTCAAAGAACCGCGAGTCCATGCATCCCGCTACTCGGAGCCCAAGGGCGAACCTCCGTGATCGGGGCCACCGCCCAACATTCGCCGGCCACCCATATTCGGCAGGGAGTGGCCCGGATGACCCGCTCGGTATCGCCTGGGCGGTTGCGTGATCGCCAGTCAGGGTCGGGGCCGGCGTTGTTGTGCTTCCCTCAAGAGTGCCTCGACCAGCTCGCCGGCTGACCGCACGCTCTCGTGGCGCACCGGGCCCGCCAGCTCGAACTGCGCTTGCCCGACGACGAAGTCCGCTCCAGCAGATGCTGGATCGAGACCGGTAACTGACGCCCCGAGATTGCGCTCAGCTGCTGACGGCTCATGTAGTTGGCCGGGCGCCAGCCGACGGGTCACTTGCACTTCGACGGAGTGTGCCTGTCGATCTGGAGGAACGATCTCCGAGCTACGCAGCCAGCCCTCGCAAAATCGCTCGACGGCAAGGCGTGCTTCATTTGCATCGGCAGGACTGCCGAGCTGATGCCATTCGACATCGATTCGGTCGCCGGCAGCGCTTGCCCGGGCGATCAGGAATCGAGGACTGTTCTCCACCCCAGCAGCCTCCCACATCGCTGCCGGCGAGAGAGCGCAGAACCGGCGTTATCCGCTGGCCGGGCCGTCCGGAAACGACAGCGTCGGCCGAGCGGTATCGGCAGGCGTCCGGGCCGACAGCGATCCTGAGCGCGAGCGCAGATACCGGGTGGTTCAGGCGTCGGTTCTGGCCGCCGTTTCGTGGCCGATAGCTTCGGTGAGGGGTATCTCCTGCACGAGGTCGACCTCAGTGGCCACGGAGCGGACAATCTCACCGGCACCGCAGGCGTCATCGGCGTCGACCCAATCGAAGCCAGCCTTCCAAAGCGACCGGTTCACTCCCCAGAACGGACTGGCGGGCGGCGGAAAGCGGCGGACCAGCTCGTCAGTGACAGCTGCCCCGTCAGAACTGGGGTAGTAGACCCGGGTGGAGATCGAGGGGGCATTCTCCACCTGTGGCGGTGCAGCAGTTGGAACCGGAACCCCATCGGCTCGGAGAGAATTCAAGACCGCGTCGACTCCATCCCCACCAATGAGTCCGCCAAGGAAGCCGGAATAGATCAGCGCAAGGAGCGCGTGTGTGTCTCCCTCTTCCTCGTCCAGGGCAAGAGCTAGACCTTGCGCTAGGCCCACCAACTTGTGATATTGCGGACTTGATCGCACGCCGTCGCTGCCTCTGGGAATCAGTTCCGCGAGGCCGGTGAACCTTCGGTCGAGGAGTGCTCGGAGATCTGGACACGCTTCGCATGAGCGACGGGCTGGCCCAGTCTCGTTCCCTTCAAGGATCATCAGAAGGACGTGCTCCGCTGCGCACACAGAATGACCGAGCCGCGAGGCGACAAGGAAGCTCCTTTGTGTGATGGCATCGACTTGTGGGCGAACCCAGTACATGATCGAGCGACCTCCCGTCCTCTCGCACATAGTATCTGCGAACAGACCGGCGATACCCCCTGGTCGCGGCGCTCAGAAACGTCAGGCGCTACGCCGGTCACTGCTCCAGGTTGAGGCTGGCGCTCATGGTGTCTCTTGGAATTACAGGTCCGAGTGGCGCTCGATCTCCGCCGTCGGGCGGACGTTCGATACGAGGCGGCTCGACGTCCCAGCCGCCGTGATGCCACATCCATTGGTGGGCTAGCCGATCCAAGAACGGGGTCCGGTACCAGACCCGCACGATGGGCGGCACTCGGTCGAGCCGGAGATGGAGACCGCTCGGGGGCGTCCAGTTCCACGCAGCTCGCCGATCGAATGGGCACTCCCAACCGCCAGGCGAAGGAACCCTTTCGACCATCGCTACCACCCTGTCAGTCTGCCACACCAGAACACGGCAGAACCGGCGGAGTAGGGCGGTCGAGCCGCCCAATAACGACAGTGGGGGTCTGCATGGATCGACCGCTGGCCGAGCGTGGCCTGTCCCGAGCACCGGTCTCGCGGATGCCGAAACCTCCCCGCTCAAGCGCCGGAGACTCATCGGGACCGGCAGAGTGCCGACGGGAATCGGTGATGCTGCTACGTTCGCTCCTTCTGACGGCCCTCTCGGTAACGGTGATCGGATGCAGCGACGACCGCGCTGCCCCAGCGGCCGACGAACCAATCTGCGAGCTGTACGGACTCGTAGTCGAGCCGAGCAACCGGCAGACTGTCGGTGGCTTGGAGCTGATCGTCAACCAGCCGGCCGCCGCGCGTGAACTGTCCGGGAAAGGATCTCTTCCACTACTCGCGAACTGATCTCGAAGGCGTAGATGGTGTCTTGTTTGATGACTGCGTGATTGTGTGGACCGACGGTGCAAGGTCGACCGCAGCTGAGCAGGACGTCCCATGTCAGTAGCAGTCGGTCGAGAGTGGCCAACCCGGCGACGCTGGTGAACCGGCGATCGATGCCGCTCGAGCAGCGCGCTCCGAGACGACGGCGGGCATCGACCAGCGATGACGGGCGTGCTGATAGCCCAACTGATAGCCACGCTGTCCGATCAGCGCTGGCACTGGGGAGCACCCCTGAGCATCCCGGCCCGCTGATCTAGCGCTCTGTGGCTCCACTCAGCCGGTGGGCAAGCCCTTTGAAGGCGGGGGAGCCCACCAGGCGCTCGGACACCTCCACCAGCGACGATACCCGCTCCCTGCCAGGTTCGTGGGGGGTGCGGTAGCCCAACTGGTAGGCATTGATAGCCGCGGTCACACCGGCCGAAGCGGCGAGACACGGCGCAGGCGGTGACGGTAGACCCGGCTGACCATCGCCTCTGAGGTGCCAGCCCAGTCGGCAATCTCCCAGCTCGACCGGCCGGCGTCGGCCTGCATGCTGATCGCCGTGTGCCGCAGCTCGTATGGAGTGATCGGTGGATCGATCCCGACCTTGGCGCACAACAGGCGCATCGACCGGGCGAAGCTGTGCCGATCGACCCGCGTACCGAAGGCCGTCGACGCCACGATGCCCAGGTCCTCCCGCGCAGAGCCCGCCGTGCGCCGCATCGCCGCCTGGTCCTCGGCCCACGCTTTCAGCCGCCCGACGGTGTCCTCGTCCATGACGATCGTCCGGGACGAGTTGTGCGCCTTCTGCGTGTCGGTCCTGCTGTCAGACCGGTCCTGCTGGCCCCGGACGCTCAGCTCGAAGTCGTCGAAGCAACGTCCTGCCACCTCAGCACGGCACGGTCAGCCACGTTCCGGGCGAGGTTGCCGACCCTCATCTCGTTGCGGTGCACGGCGACCAGCCACGCCCGGAGCTTCGTCATCTGCGGCCGCTGTATTGGCCGGTGGCGACCGAAGCCCGAGGCACAGCTCGGTCAGGAAGTCGTCGCAGTCGGCCACCGTTGGTTGAGCCAACCGGCGGTGTCCGAGGCCTTCGACGATCAGGCCCGAGAGCCACCGCTCCTGGTCCCGCGTCGCCTCCGTCAGGCGCTGGTTGGCCCTGGCCCGGCGGTAGCCGTGTACTACATCTGCCACGGTCCGCTGAGCGCTGGCAAGCGAGCCTGTCTGGTACAGCTCGTCTCGCATCTGACGCAGCAACCGTTGCGCCTCGGCCTTCGTCTTCGCCCGCCGCCTGCGTCGCTGTCGTCGGCCATCGCCCCGGCGGGGCAGCTCGATCATCGCGATCATCGCCACCCAGCCCGAGCCGTCCGGTGACCGGTGGGCCGACCCCTCACCTGGTGACTGCCCGGCCATCCAGCCCGCCTCGCCCTGAGCCGGCCCGACGAAGCCCGAGCTCTCTGCATCGAGCCCGGGATCTCCGTGCTGGTCATCACGAAACCACTATGGGTCGTCCACCGGGAGCACATCTGTCGTATCTGCGATACTCGGTGAACCGGGAAGGACGACGATGGCGCTGATCTTCGACGAAATCGGTGGTGAGATACCGCTTGTCAGGCGTGTGTGGTCTGCCCGCTGCGACGGGCCGACCGCCTTCTCGTCGGTTGCGAAGAGTTCGTCGATGATCGTGTTCGCCCGATGCGGTGATCAGGTGACGGTGCACGTTCGCGGTCCGGAGACGAAGGCCACGTCGATGATGTGCGAGGACGGTTGGGAGTTCTTCGGCGTCGATCTGCGTCCCGGTGCCTACCTGCCGATGTTCCCGCCTCCTGATGTACGCGACCTCAGCGACGCCCAGTTGCCGACCGTGTCGGACCGGCGTGTCGTGCTGGACGATCGGGAGTGGGAGATCCCGACCGAGCAGAACGTCGATGTGTTCGTCGAGCGTCTTGTCCGTTCGGGCCTGTTGGTATATGACCCCCTTGTCGACGACGTCCGTCACGGCGAACGGCCACGCTCGATCTCGGAGCGAACGGCCCAGGTTCGGTTTCGTCACGCGATGGGCATCTCCCACCGCAAGCTGGTCAGCATCGAGCGGGCCCAGCAGGCGGCGCGACTCCTCATCGCTGGGGGATCGATCATCGACGCCGTGGTCGCCGGCGACTACTACGACCAGCCCCAGCTCACCCGAGCGATCCGATGGGCGACCGGGCACACCCCCAACGAGCTGCGATCAGGAGCCACCGTCCTCGCCTTCTGAGCCCCGGCAGCTCACCGATTCGCCGGGGTGCCTGCTGCGTTCGGTTCGATACAAGACTCGCGCGCCCCCGGTGTCGTTCACTGGTCAGCATGAGGAAGCTCATCAACTTCACGCACGCCACCGTCGACGGCTTCATCGACAACCCCCAGGACTGGTGGTTGCCCTACGTCGATGATGGTGTGCAGCGCTACGAGCTCGAGATGCACCTTGCCGCCGATGCCATGCTGCTCGGCCGCGTCACCCACGAACACATGGCCGCCGCCTGGCCGGCCATGAGTGACCATCCCTTCGCCGCACCGTTCGTGGAGCACGTCAACTCGATCACTCACTACGTCGTGGCCACCCAACCCGTCGACGCCACCCTGTGGGAACCGACCGTCGTGATGGACGGAGCGAACCTGATCGACGAGGTCCGCCGGCTCAAGCAGACCGACGGCGGCGACATCCTCATGTGGGGCACGGGACAGCTCTCCGACGCCCTCGGCGCCGCCGGTCTACTCGACGAGTACCGCATCTCGACCGCACCCGTCATCAAGGGCGGCGGCGAGCCGCTGTTCCGTCCCGCCAGCGCCGGCGTGCTCGAACATGTCGACACCCACACGTTCGCCAGCGGCGCCGTCATCCACACCTACCGGCCGATCACAACGGCCTGAAACCGCCCAATTCGCCAACACCGACGTGGAGACCAACCATCATGCGCAAGATCATCAGCTTCACCCACGCCACCCTCGACGGCTACATCGACAACCCCCACGAGTGGTCGATGTCCTACGTGGATGACCAGGTCCAGCAGTACCTGCTCGACATGCACCTCGCGGCCGACGCCGTGCTGCTCGGCCGGGTCACCCATGAGGGCATGGCCGAGACCTGGCCGCACATGAACGGCCTGCTGTTCGATCACGTCAACTCGATCACCCACTACGTCGTCGCCAGCCAACCGGTCGACACCACCTTGTGGGAGCCCACCGTCGTGATCGACGGAGCGCACCTGCTCGACGAGGTCCGCCGGCTCAAGCAGACCGACGGCGGCCACATCCTCATCTGGGGAGCCGGGCAGCTCACCGACACCCTGGCCGCGGCCGGACTACTCGACGAGTACCGGATCGCGACCTACCCGGTCATCAAGGGCGGCGGCGAACCGCTGTTCCGTCCCGCCAGCGCCGGCACCCTCGAACACCTCGACAGCACCCCCTACGCCTCCGGCGCCGTGATCCACACCTACCGGCCATGACCGAACGACCGTCGACTCTGGGTGTGGTCCGCCGAGGTGTGTTCCGGCCCGATGACCTGTCCTGGTCACTGTCGATGTGGTTCTTTGGTCTGAAGCTCGTGTGGGACGCCCACGCCTCCAACAGCGTCCCGTCCACACTGAAGCGTCCGAGGACAGACAGCGGCGCAGGTGGGCCTGGTGAACGACCTCCGCGACGAACTCATCGGCGACCTCGTGATCCAACAGGCTCTGACAGCCCTCGGTGAACGTGGTCGCGGCGAGCCAGCCGAGCAGGCCGGCGAAGGCCTGGCGCTGAGCGATACCGCGCGCGCAAGTAGTGCCGGGCCAGCGCACGTCCGCGCGTGGCGTGCGGGAGGGATTGACCAGGGCGATACTTCGTCATACGATGCTACGTATGGCGAAGATCTCCCGGGACCGATTCGGGTTGTCGCGTTTCGGTGATCCGGGACTGCTGATCCTCATATCCCTACTCGACGGAGCCAAACACGGGCACGCCATGATCGTCGACATCGAACGAACCACCGGGCTCCGACTCGGACCCGGCACCCTCTACGGAGCACTTCCCAAGCTCGAAGAGCGGGGCCTCATCGTCACACTGGAATCGACCGACCGGCGCCGACCCTACGAGATCACGCCCGACGGCCGCTCAGCTGTCGCGGAGAACGTGGCCCGATGGGACCAGGTCCTGCAGACCGCCACCACACGACTGGCGATGCCATGAGGCGCGCGCTGGTTCGGCTGCGGCATCGATACGGCGACGAGTTCCTCGCGTTGCTCGAGGACCGCCCTCCAAACGCAAACGACGTCGCCAACATCGTCTGGTACGCACTGGGGGTCCGGCTCCGGGCACACGGAGGCGGACTCCGGTGGCTGACCGCCGTCGTGTCCGCTGTGGGGGTCGAGTGGTTCGCGGTGTCGCGCGGGTTCACCAACAACGTCTTGTGGCTGCCTCGCTCGCCACAGAGTGGGCTCTTGTTGTTGGCTGTGATCGCTGCGCTGAGCATGTCCGCCAAGCCACCGGTTCGGTGGCTTGTGATGGCAGGCATGGGCCACTGGCGTCGATGAGACGACGGACGGTCCGGGTGGCCCGGACGCTGCTCGTGCCGTTCGCGGCCTTCGCGCTGATACGGGGTCTTGTCGAGCTCGCGGTGATCGACTACGCCGACCCGGCCAGCTACCGCCAGGACTGGGGCGGACCATCACTCCTCGGTGTCCTCGCGATCCACAGCGGCCCGGGACTCGTCGGCGGGGTCTATCTCCTCTCCATCTGGCGGAGCCGCAGGAAACCCTCCCCTGATTGAAGGCTTGCACGATCGACGAGCGACCCGCGCCAGCGGACCAGGCACTCGCCCGTAACCGGCCGTTCACGAGCGGACGAGGCGAGCGATAACGACTGGCCGACCGACCGGGGTCGAGGGCGCCAGGTCACGAGCGATCCCGAGCGGGCCACTCGTGCCGTTCCTGCGTGGTCTCGTTGAATGTCTTCCAGGCCCGGCGGACGCCCGGGCAGGTCGTCACAGCTCGTGGCATGCGACAGCGCGAACCTCGATGGTCTCGCCGTCGTCCAACGACTTTCCGAGGTACACGACCACGCCGGGGGCTGGGAAGGGAGCTGCGGCTGTCACGACGAGCGCCCGAAGCCCGTTTGGTTGCTCGTCGAGATCGTCCCAGCCGAGGAGGAAGTCAGCTGCGACCGCTTCGAGATGTTCGTCGTCCCACCTGTCGCGATCGGCCGCATTGGTCAGTGTGAGCGCGAGGCGTGCCCGGAACGGTCCTGAGAAGACGACCCTGCTACCGCTGAACGCCACGTCAGCGGGGGCTAGTCTGCGGACGTCTGGTCCAGAGCGGACCGAGTGGCAGCAGCGATCGCACGTCGCATGGCGTCGCTCTCGCCCGTCACGTCACCGATCACGCGGTAGGGCCGAGGTGGGCGCCCTCCAGCTGGCGGGAGCCGGTAGCTGTCCTCGGTGGTGGGATCGGCCATGTCGCCAAGCTACTACCTGCGAGCCGCTTCAGCACTGACCTTTCAGCGTTGACACGTCGACAACCACCTGGTCGTCACCGTCGTCGCCCGGCTACTTCGTCTACAGCGAAGAATCCAGCGAACTGGCCTGCTCGGCCCGGTCGGCGACGACGAGGCGATGCGGGGCCCGGTCAGGGGCGGCTGGTTGAGGCGAGTTCCAGGAATTGTTTGCGTTCGAGGAGTAGGGAGACGGTGATTCCGCCGCCGATGGCCCAGGGGAACGAGCCGAGGCCGAGGAGGGACATGTCGGACATGGCGATGGCGAAGGTGAAGAGGGGGCCCGAGGAGCAGGGGTCCACGGGTTGCCGAGCCGAGGGAGTTGGCGACGATGCCGACGACGGCGAGTCCGACCGCTGCCACTAGGAGTTCGCGGGGCACGATGGTGGCGGTGTGGGCGGCGACGCCGCCGAGTACAGCGATGGCTAGTCCTCCGATCGAGGCCATGGCGGCCACGTGGGGCCGCAGTCGACGTTCGCCGGTTTCGGGTGCGACACAGATGGCGACGCCGGGCAGGGATAGCGAGGTGGCCGATGGGCCGAGGAGCGAGCCGGCGATGGTGCTGAGCCCGCTGACGGTGCCGATCACGCCCTTGGGTGGTTGGTAGTCGTGGTTCTCGAGCAGGACCATGGAGGGGATGTTCGTCGGCAGTGTCATCAACAGCACCACGACAGGGGTGACGGTGGCGATCGCTGTCAACGAGAACGTGGGCCACGTGAGGGTGATCGATGGCAACACGCTGGTGCCCGGTACTGAGTGGAGTTGCCCGGTGGTCGCGGCGACGGCCAAGCCGGCGGCTAAGGCCGGCAGCATCGGCGGCAGCCAGGCCCGTCCGGCCGATCGTGCGAGGAGGTAGGCGACGAGGGTTGCGCCGACGAGCATGAGCTCGCGGTTGAGGGCGCTGAAGAGGTCGATGAAGAACCCGAGCACAGCGCCGGCGAGAAGCGCCGACACGATCGAGGATGGCAGCCAGCGTGTCAGGAACCGGGTGAGGCGCAGGGGGCCGAGTGTGGTCACGATCACGCCGGCCAGCATGGAGGCGCCGACGAGGTCGCTCCAGGAGATGCCGGATCCGAGGCGGACGAGGTAGATCCAGACGAAGACGTTGCCGGTGAGAACCAGCGGTTGGCGATAGCGCCAGATCAACAGCAGGCTCAGCATTGCCGGAATCCCGAACAGCGCCACGATCCACGATCCGGTCTGCGCCGGCGACAACTCGCGATCCGACGCCACCTGCACCGGAACGGCAAGCAGGGCGACGAAGATGACCACCATCGAGGTGGTGGCGGCCAGCGGCGCCATCCAGGCGACCGCCCGGGCACGCCCGATCCCCGGTTCGTCAGCTGCCGAACGGTCGATTTCAGCGTCGGCACTGTGGGGCGCCGTCATCGGAGGCAGGTCATGGTCGGGATCTTTCAGATCGTCGCGAGTCACGCTGAGCTGGCGGGCGGTCCACCGGGATCCGACGGTCCGACCTCGCTGGCGTTCAGGACGGCACGCTACCGTCGAAGTAGACGACCGGTCAACTACCTCAGGGAGGCCCGAGACTCACAGGCGACCGGTCAACTACGATGAGGAAGCCGTGAGCCCAACCGCAGACCATGCCGCCTCCCAGCCAGGCAGCAGTGGACGGGAAGCGCAACGGCCGCCGCTTGACCGGATTCTCGCCGCAGCTGATCGGTTGATGCGCTACCGCGGCTACGAGGCGGTCGGCGTCGCCGATGTCTGCCGAGGCCGACGTGCGCAAGAGGCAGCTTCTACTACTTCTTCGACTCGAAGGCAGCGCTGGCGGTGGAGCTGGTCCAAGGGTCGTGGCAGCGCCTCCGCTCAACCTGTTTGCTGAGGCGTTCGGGCAATCGACGAGCACCATCGACACGTTCCACCGGTTCGGCGAGCAGATAGCCGCGAGCCTTACCTACGAGATGGAGACCGAGACAGCGATATCCGGTTGCCGCTTCGGGAACTTCGCCCTGGAACTGGCCAACACCGACGAGGCGATCCGTGCCAGCGTGAGCCACGTGTTCGACGAGATGGCCGCCATCTTCGCTGCGGCGATCGAGGCAGGGCAGGCCTCGGGCGAGCTGGCCGCAGACCTCGACCCGGCCGCCATCTCACTCTCACTGCTCGCCCAGATGGAAGGCCTGATGCTTCTGGCCAAAGCCAAGCGCGATCCCGCCATCGTCAGGACCTTCGGCACCACAGCAGAACACCTCCTTCGCTAACACGAGCTTCAAGCGCATTCCGGGACCGTGAGCGTCCACCGATCCAGGAAGGTCAGAAACGCGGTAACCGGCGAAGTCGGGTGGGCGCGCCGCCCGATAATTACGCCGCCGGGCGGCCGGGACTCGGCACTCCGGTTCGCCGTCAAATCAGGTACTAGTGAGTTCAGTGGTAGTCGAAGAAGCGTGTGAACCATGTGTAGTTGACCCGCCGGATCCCCTCATGCACGCCGTCGTAGCGCTCCCAGAGAATGGAATTGGAAACTGTTGTGTATCCGCTGTCCGATAGAACGGCCTCAATCTGGTCGATAACCTCCGGCGTCAGCAGGCTACCCATGTCAGGAGGTGCCTCAAGTCTGACCTGGCCAACGTGATACATCGCCAGAGGCGTAAAGTTGCTGACGAGAATCCAGGTCGTGTCTGACGCGCCCGTAGCGTCGGTGGGTAGCCCAACGAGGTCGTGGAGCGCAGAGTCCTGAGGTTGGGGACTCCTGACACATGAGCAGTGGAAAACGGATTCGATGCGCTCTGCTAGCTGCTCGAACTGCGACGCCACCGCATCGCGATCAAAGGTCGGAGGGTAGTAGGAGACCCGTGCTGACGAGTCAGCGGCGCGGAGGACTTCCAAGGCGAGCAATCGGTCTTCAATCATGAGCGCCCATTATTCGATACGAACCGCCGCCATGCCTGCCATAGGGACCGGATTCGGAAACGTCCCCTACCGGGAGGTCGCCCGCCAGATGGCAACAGCCTACGACACCTTCGTGCACCCACCGAGCCATCTCGACCGGGACGCGGTGATCGAGCGCCACCGCCGCGTCTCTAACCACGATTTTTCGTCCGGGTTGACCCTCGGGGCGGCTGGGGTTCACGCAGCGTGGCGGGTGAGGGTTTCGGTCCGGTCGATGGCTGCCATGAGGGTGGGGGTCCAGGGCCAGTCCTGGTCGATGTGGAGGGCTCGTCCGCTGGGCGTGGCCTTGCCGGCGATGTGGAGCAGGCGTTGGCGGATGGTCTTGGGGGTGGCGGTCTGGTAGCGGCCGGAGAGGGTGAGTCGTTGGGCCCGCGAGAGCAGGTTGAAAGCGATGGCGGCGAGCAGGGCCCAGGTCTGGTTGTTGACAATGCAGTCCGAGGGCCAGGACCGGTAGCCGCAGGCTTTGAGATCGCGGATGACGTCTTCGACAGCGCCCCGTTGACGGTGGGCGAGCTCGAGGACAGCTGGGTCGCCGGGCTGGTTGGTGATGTGAGCGGTGTGGCGGCGGCCGTTGATGTCGTCGAACAACGAGAGCTGGGCCCCGGGGTGGGGGCGTTCCCGGCGCACGATCAACCTCGTTCCCGCCGGCCAGCCTTTGAGGGTGACCTTGGCGGTGAGGTCGATCACCTCGGCCCCGTCACGGTGGCTGCCGTCGATCTCGATGGCGGGGGTCCAGTCATCGTCGATAGAGGCCGACACGCCAGCCCGGACTCGGTCATCGATGCCGTAGCCGAGACTGAACCAGCAGTTCCGCTCGGCGGCGTCTTCGGCCAGCCAGTGGGTCTGACCGGCAGCATCAGCCCGGATCACGATCTCGGTCACCGCCTCAGCGGGATCGTCGTTCCAGTGGTGCCCGGCCCGGTCCCGCGCTGGCAGGGCGTCGATCGCCAGTGCCAGGACCTCGGCGTGATCGACTGCGGTGTTCGATCCGGCGTTGCCCGGTCGGACGAGTTGGGCCAGGACCTCCCGTCGCTCGGCGTCGATGGCCAGCAGTGGGTGGAACCCGAAGGACCGTTTCCAGGTGCCGGCGGCGTCTTGCTTATCCGAGCGGCAGGTGACGATGGTGGCGTCGATGTCGATCACGATCCGGGACCGCACCGGCTGCAGCGCCCACGCTGTCGCCCGGGCTCCGGCGTCGGCGGCGGCCAGCTCCCGCAGCTCGGCCGGGCCGACCCGGTTGATCGTCCGCCACACCGTCGTCGTGGAGGCCACCGAGGCGAACAGGGTCTTCAAGCCCCGCAGCATGGCCAGATCCGACATCGCTGTTGCCCCGTCAGCGACGGCCAGGACGAGCAGGGCGAGGGTCGTGCCCGGGTGATGGTCCCGCCACGGCAGGCGCCGCATCGCGTGACGCAGCCCGTCGGTCAGGCCGAGTTGATCAGCGACGGTGGCCAGCCACCACAGACCCGCCCGAGACGTCAGCCCGGCACCCCGATCCGTCACCGACCGTGGCCAGGCCAACCTGCTAGCATCGCCCACGACAAGACCCTCTTTCTGGGCAGAACCGATTCCTTCGACAGAACCGATTCTCCCAGCTCAGAGGGTCTTTTCACGCCACCCCAACCAGCCCGGACGAAAAATGCTGGCTAACGACGGAGACCGAAAGGTGATCAACTGAGCCAAGACGAAGCGCTGAGTAACCGGCCGCCTGTTCATGCCGCTCGGAAGCATCGTCAGGCAAGAGGGTTCAGCGTCGGCGCAGCTCGACGGTCGGCGATACCAGGGCTCAAGAGGGGATCGAGCACAGCGCCGACCTGGCGGGCGTGGTGCAACTCCAGCGGCGGTGATTGGGGGGATACCGTTGGCAACGTCCTGACGTCGCCGGTCCCACGGCATGATTGGAGCCCAGGGTGTTGTCGTCGAGCGAGATGGATCGCCAGGGGTGCTGGTCCTACCTCGGTCAGGTCGCCACATACGCGGGTGTTGTTGCTCCGGCGTCCGTGCTGGGATCGTGGGACGCTTCCGGCGGTCTCGCAGTGGCTCTTACCTTTGCACCAGGCGTCGCGATCATCGCCGGGGCGAGAGTGCGAAGGACGACAGTTCTCTTGATCGCCGGCGTGCTTGCGATGGCTGTCGCTCGCCAGCTGCAACGGACCGGGGTTCCGCCAGCTGCATGGGACCATCGGCGGGGGTGTTGTCGTCGGCGGTGTGATGCTCGCGGTTGGGGCCGGGGTGGTCAAGTGGTGAGGGTGGGTTTTTGGCGGTTGCGGTAGCTGTCGCCGTCAACGACGAGCTCGTAGGCGGCGGACTTGAGGCGGTCGATGGCGGACTGGGCGAGCAGGGGGTCGGCCATGAGTGCGAGCCATTCGATGGGTTCGCGGTTGGAGGTGACGATGGTGGATGCGGTTCGGTGGCGTTCGACGACGATCTCGTAGAGGTCGTCGGTGTCGGCTTGGTTGAGCCCGCTGAGCGCGAAGTCGTCGAGGATCAATAGGTCGACGCGTAGGAGCTTGCGGAGTTCGGCGTCGTGGCTGTTGTCGAGCCGGGCGGCGCGTAGGCGTTTGTGGAGGCGGTCGGCGCGTTCGAAGTGGATGCTGCGGCGGCGGCGGACGGCGATGTGGCCGAGGGCGGTGGCGAGGAAGGTTTTGCCGACTCCGACGGGTCCCATGATCAACACGTTGTTGGCGGTGTCGACGAAGCGCAGCGAGCACAGTTCGTCCCAGAGCTTGTGGTCGAAGGTGGCGTTGGTGGTGCCGTCCCAGTGTTCGAGGCGCATGGTGGGGTCCAGTCCAGCGGCGCGGGCCCGTCGGTCAGCGGAAGCGGCGTCGCGTCGGGTGACCTCGTCGGAGAGGAGGATCTGGAGGAACTCGGCGTGTGACAGTTTGTTGGTCCTGGCGAGCGCGAGGCGTTCGGGGAGGGTGTCGGCCAGGCGTCCGAGCTTGAGGCGGCGCAGCGTGGCGATCAGGTCGGCGTCGATGGTCGGGGTCATCGGGTCACTCCCGAGGGCGTGACGGCGAAGTGGTCGTCGCTGCGGGCGAACCGTCCCCGGATCACGTTGTCCGGGATCGGGTCGTCGACCGCTTCGGCTTCGAGGGCTCGTTCGAGCATGCGGCCCACGACGGTCACGCTGTCACACTCGACCTCCAGCGCTCGACGGCACGCGGCGTTGACCCGGTCGTCGCCGTAGCGGCGGCACAAGCCCAACAGCTTGTAGACCTGACGCATCTTCGTCCACGGCAACGGATGGTCCAACACCACCTTGGCGAACGCCCCGACGACGTCGCCGTGGGCGGTAGCGTCGGCGATGAGCCGGCCGATGTCACGCAACGCGTAGACCGTCCGCTCGGCCGGGAGGTCCTCGACGTCGGTCGACCGGTGCCCGGCGGGGACCCGGGGGTGGGTCTTGACCAGGACGCCTCGGGCGTAGATCTTCACCAGCTTGGAGTCGGCCCGAACGGCCACGGTCGCTCCGATGAGCCCGCCGGGCACCGAATAGAGGGCCTTGGCGATCTGGATGTGGTGATCCCGGGCGACCTTGGCGTCACGGTAGATCGGCAGGTCGTAACGGCCCGCTGGCGCTGGGGCGAGCACCGGCTGTTCGTGCTCGGCGAACACCTCGATCGGGTGCAGCCCGGTCGTGCCATGGGTTCGCATCCCCGCCCGCACCCGACACCAGTCCTCGACCGCTGACTGGGCCTCGGCCAGGTCGACGAAGGTCTCGCCAGCCCAGAACGAGTCCCGCAAGAACCGCACATTGCGCTCCACCCTCGCCTTGTCCTGGGGGGCGCGGACCCGGGCCGGGTCGACGAAGAACCCGGCCCACTGCGCGTACTCGACGAACGCCTGACATAACCGCGGGTCGGTGTCGTGAGCGTCGGTGACGATGGTCTTCATGTTGTCCGGAATCACGACAGCGAAGACCCCGCCGAAGAACTCCCACGCCGCGTCGAACCCGGCGATCACCGCCTCGAGCACCTGGGAGTGCGACAACCACACGAAGCAGTGCCGGCTGAACACCGACGTGAACACCAACGCCCACACCGTCCGCCGCTTGCCGGTGTCACGATCGGCGATGAAGCCGAGCTTGGCCCAGTCGACCTGGAGCTCGGCCCCCGGTTCGCAGTCCGCCAACGGCACCGTCGATTCCCCCGACGGCGAACGCTCGAAGTGCTCGGCGACATAGCGGTGCAACGTCCGCTCCGGGACCACCACCGAGCGGCGAGCCAGCAGCTCGCACATCTTCACCACCGGCACCTTCGTCTCCACCCAGCCCTTGATCGTGTCGTGCTCGCCGGCGATAACCGCCCACGACTCGCCGTGGCGATCCGGACGGGCGATCGCGAGCTGCGCCATCACAGACGACACGAACCCGTCGTCTAGCTGATCAACCCCACCGTCGCGATCAAGCCCCAACCCGACCGCGACCTCCACCACCCGGCGGATCGTCTTGCGGTCCGGCGATGTCACCGCCGCGACCGACCGCAACCCCCGGCCGTCCAACCACAACCGCAGCACCTCTCGAACTTCGAACACAGGGACCTCCCTGAACGCCACACCGCCTTCCGGGTCGAGACACCAGCGGCGGGGTGAGTTGACCGTGCTCGACACCGACGACGGTGGACCCCGGAGTGGTCCCATGCAGCTGGCGAGAGGGTGGTCCCATCCAACTGGCGACAGGTGGTCCTATCTACCTGAGAACCCGCTCAAGTGGTCCCATGCAACTGGCGGGCGACACGATGGCCGCCCTGCTGGTCGCTGTGGCGATCACCGAGCAATCGCGTCGTCGGCGGCCTGCTGCCTACTTCTGCGTTTCCCCGTGACGATCCCGCTTACGATTGCCGCCGTCGCCCTATCACGGAGACGGTGACCGAATTGGCCATCGCAGTCCTGGCGATCCCGCATGCCATAGGCGGTCGTAAGTCACTGTGGCCGGAGGTGGCTAGTCTTCAGCACGCCACGACCGTCGAGCCACCCACCAGTACAGTGGCGGCCTGATGAGCGATCTCACTAATCGGGCCCCCGTCGCTGCGATGGCTGCCAATCGTTTTGCCGGCGGCCCTCTTGCTGCCCGTCTACTTCGTTGCGTTCGCCGCGAAACAAGGGTGCACCACCAAGTACAACTGCACCACTACCGAGTGCCCTTCATCGTGCGCATTCATCGACTCGGCCGTCCTCATCTCCATCGGGGCTCTGGGGCTCGCAGCCATCATTGGCTACTGGCTCACGGTCCACTGGTCGTCCCTCAAGGCAGTTGTCGCCGGACAAGTCGCCGTGGCGGTGGTATTAGCTGCCTGGTTGAGCGTGCTGAGCTCGTAGGGGCAACAACCACCCGGTAGCCGGCCCGGACGCCTGTTGCGCTCAGAAATGACACTCGAGAGCCACCGGCGAACGGCGGCCTCGACTGGTCCGGGCGAGCACGTCCGGTACCGCTGCGGGGTGCCAGTCGAGGCACAACCGTGGATGGCGAAGCCCGATCATCGTACGCCAAGTCCCGGCTTCCCGATCTCGACTCGGGTTCGTATCCGCCGACTAGAGCTGGGTGACCACTGCGTTCCGCGAGGGGCAGACACCGATCGCCACCTACAGCCTCGATGGCCGAAGCGTGCTCCGAGCGCGGAAGCTGATTCGCCGATACCAGCCCGGAGCGCTCACGGCCCTTGGCTACGTCGCCTACGGCATCGCCTTGGAAGCAGCCATCCTGGTCTGGGCTCTGCCCACAGCCCGAGGCGGTCCCCGCTGGTGGCTTCCCGTCGGGGTGGTGATGGCCGGGACCATGATGGTGACCCGGCCGGCATGGATCACGACTCGGGCGTTCACTCGATTAACCGGTGCGACTTCGATCACCGTAACGCTGTCGACCTACGACGAGGGGCTCGCCTTCGACGATGGCGCCACCGCAACGCTGCTCCGGTGGACGACCGTTACCGGCTGCATGCGATCCGAGGACGACCTCGTGCTCGTTCTTGACGGCAACCGTACTGGGCCGGCGATTCCACTCGAGCAGCTCCCGCCAGATCAGGTCGCCGCCGTCCTTGCGACGCTCGACTCGCAGGGAATTGGAGCGAGCCCCCGGATCCCGGCCGAGCACGGCACCTGGGTCGTGCTGTTCATTGGCATCGTGGCACTGCTGTTCCTCGGCGTCCTCGCACTCGGCGCGACCACGGCAAAGGTCTGATCGATCAGCAGCCAACTCCCGCTCCACTCGCTCACACGATTGAACTCTGGCTGCAGCTCTAGCGGGAAGGGGCTGCAGCGGGGGTTAGTCTGCGGCTACGGCCGAACACGGGGAAGGCAATCAGCCCTGCTCAGTGGATGTGCGGGACCTGCACGGACGCTCCTGGCATCCTTCGAAGGCGGGGGAGCCCACCAGGCGCTCGGACACCTCCACCAGCGACGATTCTGAGAACGAGGGCCTGCGGGTCAAGGATGGTCGAGGCGTTCGGTCGGCTGGCCGGTGACCTGTGCGATCAGGTCGAAATCCTTCTCTAGGTGGAGGACCGTCAGCCCGGCTACCTCTGCGGTGGAGGCGATGAGCAGATAGGGAACCGTCAGGGCTGCTGGCCGCTATCGCGCCCGCAGCGCCTCAGGCACGCCGCTCCCGCCTGCGTCGAGCGGTGTGGGGTGCCCGAAGAACCCGTCGACCCGGCACATGAGCCCCGAGGCGGGATCGAGGGTCACCACGTCGAGGCCCTCCATCAGCGTCCGGCCCCGTCGCACCATGTTCCACCGATATCGCAGCCGGCCATGGTGGTGATCGATCTCCGATGCGATCTCGAACCGGTACTCGGGCTTGGTGGTCCGCAACCGCCGCACCGCCGCTTCCAGTTCTCCCCGGCCGACGAACGAGTCCCTCGGGTCGTTCCACTCCACGTCACCGGTCACCGCCTGCCGCAACAGCTCCGGAACGGCATCGAGATCGTCGGAGTTCCAGGCGGTCCAGTAGCTCGCCAGTGCCGCCGGCATCTCGACGTCCCACTCGGGCAGGCGAAAGCGCATACTCCTCTGACCGCCGCCCCGTCGGAGCGGTTACCGCCCGCCCCCGAAC
This sequence comes from Acidimicrobiales bacterium, assembly GCA_041394285.1. Classification (GTDB taxonomy): domain Bacteria; phylum Actinomycetota; class Acidimicrobiia; order Acidimicrobiales; family SZUA-35; genus CADEDH01. Next base: position 171,414 of record JAWKIL010000003.1, read on the forward strand.
GTCGAACGTCCTCAGCTGGCGCCGACCGGCAGCGACGGGGTGAGCTTCCCCACGTTCACCCAGCCGTGGTGGCCGCTGCGCCGCACGCCCTCCTCCTCATGGAGGCCGATCGCGCCGGGCGGGGTGGGGCAGGCCCCGGCACTCTGGATCTCGGCGCCCCGCTCGGAAACCGCCGCCCGGTAGTGGCCGCCGCTCCAGTTCCCGTCCAGCGTCACGAGGTGTGGGAACCGCTCGACGAGCAGCTCGGCCAGGTGCGGCTCAGAGAACCCGGGATAGCGGACGACGCGCGTGTGCATGTTGCCGGCCAACAGCACGGTGAACGGCGCGGCCTGGCTGGCGTGCCATGCCTCGATGGCGGCCGCCGCCGTCTGGGCCATGAACTCGTCGCGGGGCATGCTCCAGATGGCGGCCTGCTCGGGGCTGGCGACCGTGCCCTCCACGGCCCAGGGCTGGTCGAAGCCGAACACCTGCACCGCCGCTGCGGCCGCCGCGGCTCGGGCCGTGGTGAACAGCTCGATCAGGCCCAGCCCGGCCCGTCCGTCGTCGTACTTCGGCTCCCGGCGCCAGAACGGCGAGGCCGTGAGCGCCTCGACGTCGTCCGGCCGACCATCACCGGCCAGAAAGGCGTCGATCGCCGGTTGCTCGCTCCTCGGTACCTCCAGGCCCACGAGCACCGCCAGGCCCTGACCGGCGGCCACCTCCACCAGGCGGCCCACCAACCGGGGGAACTCGTTCGTCCCGTGGAGCTCCCCGATCAGCACCACCGCTCCCGGCGTCGCCAACTCGGCCAACAGCCTGTCGCTCACCTCGATCATGACATTCAGTATTGCGCGGCCGCGTTGACGGCGCTCGGCGGTCACGGCGCCCGATGGATACCGGCCGGCGGTCCCCGGCGACCGGCGGACCGGTTCAGTCGGCCACGTCGACGATCTCACCCTCGGCCGGCAGACGTGCCCCACCCGCTCCCGGCCGGCGGAACACCATCGGCAGACCCCGGGCCCGTTCCCAGTCGATCGAGTCCGTCACCTGCACGTGAACGTGAGGTTCGGTGCTGTTGCCCGAGTTGCCGCACCGGCCGATCACGTCGCCCGCCGTCACCCGGTCGCCCACCGACACCGCCAGCGAGCCCCGCCGCAGATGGGCGACCAGCACGAACGGCCCGCTCGCACCCAGGGCCAGCACCACATGATTCCCGGCCAACGCGCCCGGCCCCCGCCGGAGCCGGTTGGCCTGGGTGAGGGCGTAGGGAACGAGGGCCAGTTGCGACCGCCGGGCCTCGTGATCGGCCTCGCCGTCGTGGGCCACCACCACGGTCCCGTCGCCCGGGGCCAGGATCGGGCGGTCGAACCCCACGAACCCGTCGGGCCGCTCGGTGGCCAGCACCGCCCGCCACGACCGGGGCGCCGAGCGGCCCCGCCCGTCGACGCCCACGAAGTCGATGGCGTACGTCGTGCCCATCAGGTGCGTGCCGTGGCTCGGCACGCGCCGCGCCGGGCTGTTGCGGGTCTCCCACCGCCCGAGGAACGGGTAGCGGAGAACGACAGGTTCGGGGCTGGTAGGGCTCACGGGTCACCTCCTCGTTCGAACTCTGTCTGCCTCGCCGCCCGGCACTCGAAACGGCGGTGCGGCGGGGGCTAGCCTCGGGGCGCCCTCGCCGCCCGACCAGGAGCCACCAGCCATGCCCTCAGCCACCCCCGCCCGCCGGGTCGTCGAAGCGTTCGGCGATTGCGCCGCCCTCGCCGCCCTCTACACCGATGACGTCACCTGGCGCCTCAACCACTCGCTCCCGCCCAACATCGCCGGCCCCCACGTGGGCAAGGACGCCGTGACCGGCTTCAACGACGCCGTGTTCAACAAGATCTACCAGCCCGGCTCGGTCCGGGTGGTCATCCACGACGAGCTCGGTGACGAGTCGTCCAGCGTCGTCCGGTTCGACTTCCACGCCACCAGCCGCCGAGGCCACGCCTACGACGTGGAGTACGTCTTGTTCGCCAAGACCCGGGACGGCCTCGTGAGCGAGGTGATCGAGCTCCTCGACACCCAGGCCTCCACCGAGCAGCACCAGGGCAACGACGTCGGCCGCCCCGGCTGAGCGCGCCGAGGGTCCCGGGCCACAGAAGGGCTCAGCTCCGGGAAGGAACCGCCTCGATCGGGAACTGCATCTCGGTCCGCCACGCCGCCAGGTCGTCGGGACAGTGGAGGTACACCTCCCGGGAATAGCCCGTGGTGCGGAAGCCGTTGGCGTTGACCCAACCGAGCGCGGGGGACACGGTGTCGACGTCGACCGTGGCCAGGTCGCCGACGTGGATCGCGGTGGCGGCCAGCTCCACCTCGGGCAGGTCCACGATGTCCACCCCGGCCAGCTCCCTCACCGCCGGGTCCACCGGGACGCCGGCGTGCACCCCGATCCCGCCGTCGGCGCTGTCGTCGTAGTAGGCGGTGGGCGCGCCCGCCACCTCCACGCCGGCTGCGGCCAAGGCCTCGAACAGGCGCGGATAGAGCGGCTGGATCACCGGGCCGACATCGGCCGAGGCGAACGTCGGGCTCACCGCCGACAGCACCGCCAGGTGCACCGCCGGCAACCGTTTCGTGGTGACCGTGACCGGTCGCTCGCTCTGGTCGTTCATCTCGCTCTCCAATCGTCGGATGTGGGACTCGACCCGCTCCAGGCGGGCGCTGGCTTCGGCCAGCTCGGCCTCCACCTCGCTGCGCCGCAACAGCAGCATCCCGCGCAGCTCGGCCGGGCTGACCCCGCCCTTGGCCACCCGGCCGATCTCGGCCAGGGAGAACCCGAGACCCTTCAACGCCAGCACCTGCAACAGGTCGGCCAGCTGGGTCTCGTGGTAGCGGCGATAGCCGCTGGCGTCGTCCACCGCGGCCGGTACCAGCAGGCCGAGGTCGTGGTAGTGCCGCAGCATCCGGGGTGTCACCCCGGCCAACTGGGCCAGGTCGCCGATCGAGTACATGCCTCGGACGCTACGGGTTCACATCGTGTCAGAGTCAAGGGCCACAGCGGCCTATCGGCGGCCGCCAGCGGGTAGCGCCGGCCCATGACCCGAACCTTCCGACGAGGCGACGGTGTGACCTGGAACTCCCACGGCCGGCGCCGCTGCGATCCTGACCGGCGGCCGCTGCGTCCGGCCCCCGGCACCCGGCCTCGCCCTCCGGTGGGGCCGGGTGCCGGGCGTCAGGCGCCGGCGGCGGCGAGCACCGTGGCGGCCAGCGCCAGGCGATGATCCTTGGCCCACGGCGGGCCCAGCGCCGCCCGGGGACCGCGCAACACGTCATCCGCCCGCTCGCCCAGCAGCTGGGCCGCCTCGGCCTCGGCGTCCTTGGCCTCGAAGCGGTGGACGGCCCAGCCCCGCTCGGCGGCCAGCTCGGCCAGCACCTGGCGGTACATCACCGAATCGGCCTGGGCCTCGTAGGGCACCTGGCGCAGGGTGGCGACATCGGTGGGGAACCCGGCCGGCCAGTCCCGTACCGACAACGACACGATGGGCTCGGCCACCGCCGCAGCCAGCTCGTCGAGCGCGGCCGCCGCAGCCCGCTGCGCCGACGCCCTCACCTCTGCCACCAGCGCCGCCAGGGTGCCGTCGTCGATCGGCTCGGCCGGCTGGTGCATGGCCCACGGCCCGCCGACGTGGTGGACGGGGGCCTCGGGCTGCCCCGGCTCGATCAGCTCGATCCGGCGCCGGTCGACCACCCGGTGGTCGGCATCAGCGGTCACGGCCACGGCCCAGCCGAGATGATGGGCGATCCCCACCCGCAACATCGGCCCAGTGTGCCCGATCAGCCCTGGGCCCGCTCGCCCCGGGCCGCCTTGTCCACGATGGCCTGGACCCGCCGGGCCCGGGTCTCGGGGCGGGCCGCCGTGATCACCCAGAACAGCATCTGCTTGCGGGCGCTCGGCGGGAACCCGTTCCACGCCGCCCGGGCCGCCGGATCGGCGTCGAGCGCCGCCGTCAGGTCGTCGGGCTCCACCAGATCCTCCACCGGGTCCAGCAGGCTCCACCATCCGTTGGCCTGGGCCACGGCCGCCGCCCGCCTCCCGGCGTCGGTCATGAGCCCGGCCGCCTCCATGTTCGCCATCCGCTGCCGGTTCAGCCGGGTCCAGGAGCTCTTCGCCTTGCGCCGGGTGATCAGCTGCAGCCCCCGCTCCTCGTCGAAGATGTTCACGGTGGAGTCGATCCAGCCGAAGCACAGCGCCTCCTCCACCACCTCGGGGTAGGGGCAGGCCGGTCGCTCCGTCGCCGATCGCCACGAGCACAGCCACACGCCGCGCTCCGACTCGTGGTGCGCCACCAGCCACGCCCGCCACTGGGCCCTCGTCTCGGCGTGATAGATCGGGAAGCCGAACTTCCAGGTGGCCGGATGCTCAGACGACGACGGTGGCGGCGACGACGGTGGGGACGACGACGACGGTTGGCCAGCCATCGGGTGAAGCGTAGGCGCCGCCAGCCGGGCCCGCTCGGCTCAGCCCCGGCCCAGGCCGGCGTCCCGGGCCCGGATGGCGGCCTCGGTCCGGTCGGCGGCGTGCAGCTTGCCCAGGATGCTCGACACATGGTTGGCCACCGTCCGCGGGCTCAGGTAGAGCTCGCCGGCGATGGCGGCGTTGGACCGCCCCCGGGCCAGGTGGTCGAGGATCTCCCGCTCCCGGTCGGTCAGCTCGGGGAAGGCGCCGGCCCCGGTCGCCGGCCGTGGTTCCGCCGCCGGCGGCTGGGGGGAGCGGAACAGGGTCAGCACCCGTTCGGCGATGCCGGGCCCGAAGATGGCATCGCCCGACGCCACGGCCCGCACCGCCCGCTGCAGCTCATCGGGTTCGGCCCCCTTCAGCACGTAGCCCCGGGCCCCCGCCTTGAGGGCGGCGAACACGCTGGCGTCGTCGTCGAGCATCGACACCACCAGCACCGCCACGCCCGGATGGTCGGCGGCGATGGCCCGGGTGGCGGCCACCCCGTCGACCCCGGGCATGTGGAGATCCATCAACACCACGTCGGGCGCCGTGCGGGCCACCACCGCCACCGCCTCGGCCCCGTCGGCCGCCTCGCCCACCAGCTCCATGTCGGCCACCGAGCCCAGCAGCGCCCGCACCCCCTCCCGGATGAGGCTGTGGTCGTCGGCCACCACCACCCGGATCGGGCCGCCGCCGTGGTCGCCCGCCCCGGCGGCCCTGGTTCCCGTCATGCCATCGCCTCCCGAGCCACCCACAGCTCCACCCTGGTACCGGCCCGGCCGCCATCGCCAGCCCCGCCGCCACCGGCCCCCGCGGCGCCGGGGCCGATCACGAGCTCCCCGCCGATCTCGGCCGCCCGGGCCTCCATCGCCAGCCGTCCCACACCCGGCGCCCGGCCGTCGATCCCGCAGCCGTCGTCGACCACCGAGGCGCTCAGGCCCGGCCCGTCGAGGGCGAGCGTCACCCGGCAGGCGCCGGCACCGGCGTGGCGCACCACGTTGGTGACCGCCTCCACCACGATCCGGTACACCGCCTCCTCCAAGTGGGGCGCCAGCCGGCCCACGTCGTCGATGGCCAGCTCGAGGCGTACGTCGGTGCCCCGGGTCAGAGCCTGCACCCGGTCCTGCAGCCCGGCCGACAATCCCTTGGCCGTCAGCGTGGGATCACCCAGGGAGTAGACGAGGCGGCGCACGTCGCCCAGCGCCGCCTGCACGTCGCTGCGGGCTGTGCCCACCAGGTCGGTGGCCGCCGCGCTGTCGCCTCCTCCCAGGTGGTTGCGGGCGGCATCGAGCTTCAGGGTCACGGCGGTCAGGGCCGAGCCCAGCCCGTCGTGGAGATCGCGCTGGATCCGGCGTCGCTCCTCGTCCCGGGCCACCACCAGCCGCTGCTGAGCCGATCGGAGCCCCTCGATCAGCCCGAGGGCGGCCAACGCCGGCCCGAGCTGGTTGGCCAGATCGACGAGCAGCGCCGACTCGTCGGCCGTCATCCGCACCGTCCCCCGCCGGTGCCCCACGTGCAGGACGCCGAGCGCCGATCCCTGATGCACCACCGGGACCCGGGCCCGCTCGCCCACCTCGCCCGCCTCGCCGCTCTCGGCCAGCACCTCGCCTCCAGCGCCGACCACCGCGGCGTACGGCACCCGGAGCTGCTCGGTGAGGGCCGTCACCACGGCGGCGATGCCGGCCCGCGGATCCGATGCGCCGGCCAGGCGGCGGCCGGCCTCGCTCACCACCAGGTACGGGTCGTCCCGGCGGCCGTAGAACAGGCGGTTCACGCCTCGGCGGATCGAGACCGACATCGGCCCGAAGGCGAGGATGGCCACCGCCGCCCCGGCCGCCGAGGCCACCGGGCCGGTCCGCCCCAGCAGCACCGACACGGCCAGCACCACCGCCCCGTACACGGTGAGCCCGGCGGCCAGGAGCGAGGCGGCCAGCACCGAGCGCCGCACCACCACGTCCACCTCGTAGGCCCGCCACTGGAGGATGGCCACCACGATCAGCAGCTGGGTGGCCAGCGTCTGGGCGATGGCCACCGCCGGGCCGATCGTCTGGGGCGCCCCGATCACAGCGATCGGCACCACCAGGCTGATTAACGACAGGATGCTGAGCCAGCGGAACTGGCGCCGGCGCACGCCCTCGCTGTGGCGCCACTGCCACAGCACCCAGACGATCGGCGACAGGCCGATCACGGCCCGGAGCACCATGATCGGCAGGTCGGCGGCATCGAAGAACCCGTCGAGGGCCCCGACGCCCAGCGGGTTGAGGAGATCGGGGAACGCACCGTCGGGCTTGTCGGGAGTGGTGACGATGGCGCCGGGGTGGATGGCCGACAGCGCCATGCCCACCAGCAGGTCGCCGTAGGTGAAGCGCAACAACCAGCGTTGAGGTCGGGTGCGCACCCGACCGTCGGGGAACAGCAGGTAGGCGGCGTTCAGCAGCGACGTGTGGGGCTGCCACAACCAGGAGAAGATCCACAACCCCCAGGCCGGGCCGGCCCAGCCGTTGGCCCGGGCCATCCCGGTCCAGGCCGCCCCCAGCGACGAGAGGCCCAGCGTCACCGCCGCCACCAGGAACAGCCAGCCGAGGGGCAGCTGTGGCCGGCGGCGGCTCAGCCACCACCCCGACAGCACGAAGCCGGGAACGAACTGCACCACCAGCCACTCGCCCACCTCCATCCGCCGGCCCGCCGGCTGGGCCACCACCAGCGCCAGGGCGGCGCCGGCCAGGGCGACGGCCATCACCGACAGGGCCAGGCTGGCGGCCGGCGTGGCCCGGCGGCCGAGGGAGTGGGGCTCGGTGTCGATCGCCCCAGTCTCACCCCTCGGAGCCGGCTTGTCATGAGTCGACGCGCACGGTTCGGGTCGTGCGTTTCTCCCGGTCACAAGTGATCGGGCACCCATGACACACGGGGGCCGTCCGGGGTCAACTGCGAGCAGCGGCCGGGCGTCGGGCCCGGCCACCAGCGACACGGAGCACAACGGTCATGAACATCGCAGCCTGCATCATCCTCGCCCCTCTCCTCGGGTGGTTCGTCCCCAGCCGCCGCATCGTGTGGGGGGTCCTGAGCGCCGTGTTCGCCCTCCTGCTGGCGCCCACCACCCACGCCGTCCTGCTCGACGACCAGATCGACAAGGCCTCGATGGGCAACACGCTCAGCTACTTCGCCGTGAACTACGTGGCGCTCGTCGTCTGCCTTGCCGGCGCCGACTGGCTGTGGCGCCGCCGCCACAACCGTTCCCCGGTGGGCGGCCCCACGCTCGAGCCGGCCCGCTGAGCTCGGTGCCGCGGTGGCCACCGGGCGCCGATCGCCAGTGGAGCGCAGTTTCGCGGCCCAGTTCGTGGAGGGCGTACGATGCGGGCCATGAAACTCGGGACGAGCGTGAACTATGCCGGCGACTTCGCCAAGTCGGTCGAGCGGGTGGTGGAGCTGGAGAAGGCCGGGCTCGATGTGGCCTGGGTGGCGGAGGCCTACAGCGTCGACGCCGTCAGCCAGATCGGCTACCTGGCGGCCAAGACCGAGCGGATCGAGCTCGGCACCGGCATCCTCAACGTCTACTCCCGCACCGCGGCGGCCATGGGCCAGACGGCGGCCGGGCTGGACATGGTGTCGAACGGCCGGTTCATCCTCGGCCTCGGCGCCAGCGGCCCCCAGGTGGTGGAGGGCTTCCACGGCATCCCCTACGAGAAGCCGATGGCCCGCATCCAGGAGTACATCGACGTCGTCCGCATGACCCTGCGGCGCGAGCCCCTGGTGTACGACGGCAAGACCGTCAAGCTCCCTCTCCCCGAGGGAGAGGGCACCGGGCTGGGCAAGCCCCTCAAGCTGATCAACCACCCGGTGCGCAACGAGGTGCCGATCTGGTGGGCGTCGCTCATGCCGCTGTCGGTACGGGCCACCGCCCGCTCGGCCGACGGCTGGCTGCCCGTGTTCTTCGTGCCCGACGAGTTCCAGAAGGTGTGGGGCGACGATCTCAAGGCCGGCACCGCCCAGCGGGACGAGTCGCTCGGCCGCCTGGAGATCGGGGCCGGGGCCACCGTGGCCATCGGCGAGCAGTACGCCGGCGGCGGGGCCGACCCGGTGCTCGATCTGGCCCGCCCCCAGACCGCCCTGTACTGGGGCGGCATGGGCGCCCGCGACAAGAACTTCTACAACACGATCGCCCGCCAGTACGGCTACGAGGCCGAGGCCATCGAGATCCAGGACCTCTACCTCGACGGTCACAAGAACGAGGCGGCGGCCGCCGTACCCCGGGACTTCCTGGAACGGTCGAGCCTCGTGGGCCCGGAGTCCTACGTGCGGGAGCGGCTCGGCGCCTGGAAGGAGGCGGGAGTGACCGTGCTCAACGTGAACATCGCCCCCGGCCAGGATCCGGTGGCCACGATGGGCACCCTCCGTCAGCTCGTGGAAGACGCCTGAGCGGCGCCCGGCGGCCGGAGCGGGGACCCACCTCGCTCCGGGCCGAAGGCGGTCGCGGCCGGGCCGGGTAGCCAGCCCGGGCCGGCCTCACGGTGTGGTGGTTATCACCACGTCGATCCGCCGGTTCCGGGTGCGGCCGTCGGGGGTGTCGTTGTCGGCCACCGGGGCGAAGGGCCCGTCACCCCGGATGGTGACCGCCTCTGGGGCGACACCCGCCGCCACCAGGGTGTTGCGGGCGGCGATGGCCCGCCGGAGCGACAGCGTGAGGTTGTAGACGATGTCGCCCACGCCGTCGGTGTTGCCCACCAGCGTGATCCGCCATTCGGGCCGGAGCTGGAGGATCCGGGCCAGCTCGTCCACCGAGCGGGCCGCGTCGTCGGGCAGCTCGTTGGAGTCGAAGGGGAAGAGCAGCGGCTGTTCCACCAGCACCTGGCCCGACGGCGGCGGGGCCCCGGCCCGCACCGTCAGCTCGTCGACCACCTCGAACCCGGCGCGGCGCAGGTCGGCCGCATCCGCCACCAGCGCCGAGCGGGTGGCCTCGTCGGGCACGGCGCCCCGCAGCACCACCCGGCCGGCGTCGAGCACGGTGGCTGCTGCGGTCTCGGTGCCGATGCCGGTGCCGGCACCGGCACCGGGCGTGGCACCGGGGCCGGCGGTGGTGGGAGCTGCCTCGGCCAGGCGGCTGCGGATGCCGAATCCGTACTCGGTGTCGTGCAGCTCCACGTAGTGTCGCTCGGGATGGCGGATCACGTCGGCGACGTCGGCCGGGAAACTGTCGACGCAGCCCGACGGGGCGGGACCGGTGAGGTAGCCGAAGTCGACCGTGATCCCACCCGAGGCGCCGACGGGGGCGGCGTGCACGTGGCCGGGGAAGGGATCGGTGAGCCCGGCCACCTCGATCTCGTAGCAGATCTCACCGGTGGCGGGATCCAGGTCCAGGCGGACGGTGCCGGCGGCGTCGCTGGAGCCCCGGGGGTCGGCCAGGGCCAGCCGGTAGGTGGTGGGTCCCACCGGTGACTCGGGACCGGGGACGGTGGAGGCGGCCGGCGCGGTGACCGAGGTGCCGGCATCGTCGCCCGGTTCGCCATCGGTGGTGGCGGTGGCGAGCTCGACCCCGCTGCCCTGGATGCCCTCGCTGCCCGGTGCGGCGGTGGTGGAGGGGACGGTGGTTCCGGCGCCGCTGTCGATCGTGTCACCACCGAACCGAGTGCTCACGGCCAGGGCGACGAGGGCCGCCACCACCACGGTGAGGGCACCGGCGATGAGGAGGCCCCGGCTCGGGCGCTCGTCGGAGGTCGGCTCCCCGTTGTCGGGTGGCCCGACCGGGTCCAACGGCGTGGCCGGGGCGGTAGGGGCCAGAGCCACGACACCGGGGTCCTCCGGTTCGATCACCACCAGGCCCGGTTCCGCTACCGGCTCGGCGTCCGCCGCCGCCGCCGCCTCCGCCGTCGGTTCCGGAGCCCGGGGCGGTTCCGGTGCCGGTTCCCGGGCCAGAGCTGCGTCCGCCGTCGGCGCCGCGGTCGGTTCCGGGGTGAGGGTGGCGAGCCAGCGGCCCCAGCCGCTGGCGGCCAGGGCGTCGGCTTCGGCCCGCAGGTCGGGCTGGTCGCCCCGGCCCGCCCGGGCGATCAGGAGCGAGACGGCGGCCTGGGTTGCGGTGCGCAACACGAGCTCGGCCCCGGCCGGGGGCAGCGACGCGTCCCGGGCGATCGACGCCGTCACGGGGTGCACCCGGTCCCCGAACAGCATCCGGATCAGGGACTCACCCCGCTCGGAACCGTCGGGGCCGCCGGCAGCGGCGCCCGGCCGCAGGAGGCGCTGCCAGGTCCATCGCCCGCCGCCATCGCCCAATCGGGCCAGCTCCGCCACCACCGCGGCCGACGCCAGCACCGCCCCCGCCCGCATCGCCTGGCGGTCCACCGGGATGTCGCCGGCCGTCAGGGCATCGACCGGCCCGTCGGCGGTGGCCGCGGCGACGAGATCGTCAAAGAAGCCCGACACGTACGCCTCGTACACCCATGCGGCCGCCCGCCTCCCTGTCGGCGTCCCGATGCCCCAGACCGAGTATAGGTCCCGGCCCCCGGTGGGACTCCCCGGGGTCCGGGGACCGAGAGGGGCCATCGGGGCCGGGCTGCCCCTCCCGGAGCGGGCTACGGCCGGGCCGGTGGGCCCTGAGGTGCGGTACCCTCGCCGGCTGTGCCCACCCTCACCACGCTCGTCTCGTTCGGGGCCGCCGCCCTGTTCCTCCTGCTCATTCCCGGCCCGGCCGTGATGTACATCGTCACCCGGTCGGCGGCCCAGGGCCGGCGGGCCGGTCTGGCCTCGGTGGCGGGGGTCCACCTCGGCACCTCGGTCCACGTGGCCGCCGCCATGGTGGGCCTGTCGGCCATCCTCGTGGCCTCGGCCACCGCCTTCACCGTGGTGAAGCTGGCCGGAGCCGCCTATCTGCTACGGCTGGGGGTGAAGTCGATCCGGACGGGGATCAAGGGAACCGACGGTGTGGTGGCCGCCGCCTTCGAACCCCGCCCGCTGCACCGCATCTTCCTCGACGGGGCGGTGCTCAACATCCTCAACCCCAAGACCGCCATCTTCTTCCTGGCCTTCGTCCCCCAGTTCGTGGATCCCCACACCGCCCACCCCGCCCTCAGCGTGGGCGTGCTGGGGGCCGAGTTCATCGGGATCGGCCTGTGCTCCGACGGTACCTACGCCCTGGCCGGGGGCTGGGTGGGCGAACGGCTCCGCTCCTCGCCCCGCCTCCAGCAACGCAAGGACATCGTGGCCGGGTCCACCTTCATCGGGCTGGGGGCGGTGACCGCTTTCAGCGGCGGCGGCCATCGCACCGCCTGATCCCGGCCCTACCCCACCTCGCTCGGGGTGAACACGAAGGTGGTGCCGCCGGCGACCTCGCCGTCGGCCGCCCGCTGGACCACCGACAGGCGGGCTTCCTCAGCCACGCCGCCGCCCCCGGCCAGTGCCACGACCGCGATCTCGTCGGGGTCGCCGCCGGCGGTGAGGTCCAGCGGCAGGTCGACGCCCCAGGACGCCGAGCCCCGCGACGACACCGAGAACGAGCGGGTGACGTCGAATCGCTCCTGGAAGGCGACCCACGACGACTCGGGCCGAAGCTGGCTGCCCAGCCACCCGGCCCGCATGCGGGCCCGCTCGGCCGCCGTGACCTTCCGGGCCGTCAACCCGGCGGGCAGGCGGGCACCCACTCGGGTGCTGGTGGCCGTCGAGAGCACGTAGCGCACGCTCAGCCCGTTCCCGGCGAACCGGGGCAGCCGCAGCGACCACGGGCCGTCGCCCGCCGCGTCAGCCGAGGCGTGGAGCCGCACCGGCCGGGGCGCCACGTCGTCGGGCCCGAGGGTCACGAGGTGCAGGTTGTGAAGGCCGATCCGCTTGTCGGTGGCCACCAGCGGGGCGACGGCGAACGTGGCGCGGGTGGCGGCGGGAAGGGGGTCGTCGGCCGGCTCCACCACCACCAGCACACAGGAGTGGGGATCGGACCCCACCGCCGGGGTGTAGGGCCAGCTCACCACCTCGGGCCGCAGGGGGTCGAGCGCCGGTATCACCCGGGGCGGGCCGAGCGGCTCCCAGTTGGCGTCGCCGGCGCTGTGGGGCCAGGCCGCCCAGAAGTCGGCCGGCAGATCCGGCGGCCCGGCCGCCGCCGGCGCCACCAGGGCCAGCACGGTGACCGGCCCCGAAGCCTTCGGCCCCCGGTTGTGCACCTGCACGTAGACCTGGTTCTGCGTACCGACCTCGGGGTCCTCGTGCACCAGCCCGGTCTCGAACGTGTAGTAGTTGGCGGTGGCGGGGGACAGCTGGAACGTCGGCGGGGCGTCGACCTTGACGTCGGCGCACTCCCACCACCAGCACGGCGAGCCGAGCGTGATGTGCCGGGTAGGGTCGTCCCAGGCCGCCGCCTCGGGGCCAGGGGCCGCGCCCCGCCCCGGGTCCATCGCGTGGTTGCGCACGAACACGTCGACCTCGGCGGTGGACGCCCCGGCCCCGGTGTCCATCTCCCACAGGCCCCGCCCGTGGGTGGCCGCCCGCAGCATCGTGCTCCCCGCCCGCAGCCGCAGGTCGTACACGGCGGTGTTGGGCAGGCCCTGCGACCACGGCTCCCACTGCTGGCCGCCGTCGGCCGAGCGCCACACCCCGATGTCGGTGCCGACGTACCAGTCGTCGGGCGAGGCCAGGCACAGGGCGTACATCGGCACGTCGGGCAGGCCGGTGCTCACCGGGGTCCAGGCCACGTCACCCGTGGCCGGCACCTCGCCCTGCCACACGTGGTCGGCCAGCCCGAACCCGCTGAAGGCCACCACCACGGCGCCGTCGTCGCCCGGTACGCCGCTCACGTCCCAGATCCACTGGCCGGTGGGCAGCGGCGGCCCGTGCAGAGCCCGCACCCTCCACGCCGACCCCGACCGGGTGAGCTGGTACACCTGGCCCGAGGTGGTGGCGCACCACAGCAGGGAGTCGGAGGCGAACGACAGGGCCGAGATCCGGCCCACCAGCCCGGGCAGGGCCACCCCCGAGCCGGGCCAGCCGCCGGCGCCCATGGCGGCGTCGATGTTGACCACGGTGGTGCCCCACGCCATCCGCTCCGACGTGGGGCTGATGGCCGACGGGGGATAGAAGACGCCGTCGCCGTCGAGCCCGGCCGACACGTCGGCGTAGGAGCCGAAGGCGCCCCCGGTCGTGCTCCGCTCCACCGCATTGCCGTAGTAGGAGTGGGTGACGTTGGCCCCGTTCACCTTGCTGACCGTGCACGAGCCCCCGTCGCCGTCGGCGCTGTGGTGGTGCACGGGGCTGTTGCGGTACTGCTGGGTGCCGTTGTCCTGGGTGCCTCCCTGCACGAACCCGTCGGTGGCCGGGTGGGTGTCGATGACCTCGTACTGGAGCAGGCACAGCCCCTCGTTGGGGCTGTCATCCCAGGTGGCGCCGGCGTCGCGGCTGACGAAGAACCCACCGTCGTTCCCGGCGTACAGCACCTGGTTCAGCGTCGGGTGGAAAGCCAGGGCGTGGTTGTCGGGGTGGATGGCGCCGCCCACGTTGGTCACGCCCCAGACCCCCCGGCTGTTGCGGACGCAGCGGTACAGCTCCACGCCCGACACGTAGACGACGTCCGGGGTGGCCGGGTCGACGTTCACGTCGTTGGTGAACGCGCCGTAGACCTGGATCCTCGTGCTCTTCGTGCACAGCTCCCAGGCACTGGCGTCGGGGGCAGTGCTGCGGTACAGCCCGTTCAGGCCGTCGGCGGCATCGGCGATCAGGGCATAGACGAACGACGGGTTGCTCGGTGACTGGCTCAGGCTGATCCGGCTGATGGCCGGCCCGGCCGGCAGGCCGCCGTCGAGCAGGGTGAACGTTGGCCTGGTGCTGAGCGCATCGGTGCTGCGATAGACACCGCTGCCCCAGAAGGCGGCGTAGACGGTGTTGCCCGACGGGTCGGCCCGGTCGATCACCACGTCGCAGCAGGCGATCACGTCGGCTGACAACGGCGGCAGGCCGCCTCCCGTGAGCAGCGCCCAGTTGGCTCCGTCGGTGGTGCGGACCAGCCCCCGGCTGGTGGCGCCGAACGCCCGGTCGGCGTCGTTGCGGTCCACCGCGATGCGGTAGAAGCTGGCGCCGGCCAGGAGGGGAGCGGCATGGCTGGACCACGTGGCGCCGCCGTCGGACGAGCGCAGCACGCCGACCCCGAGATACACCCCGGGAGCCGAGCTGTGGGCGTAGACCGTGCTGTACAGCTGCACGTTGCCCTCCCCCGTTCCGGCGTAGAGCACGTCGGGGTCGCTGGTGCCGGCGCCCAGGGCGCCGATGGCCAGCGACGGCTGGTCGTCGGTGAGGGGGCGCCAGGTGACGGCCCCGTCGTCGGTGCGCCACACGCCGCCCCGGCTGGTGCCGATCCACAGGCGAGCCGGGTCGGTGGGGTGGGCGGCGATGGCCGTGACCCGACCGCTGATCAGGATCCGGTTGCCGCCGTAGGTCTGCCCGTTGGGCACGGCGAGGGGACCGAGGGGGGTCCAGCTCGGCTTCCCGGACGCCACCGGCGCCGCCCTGCGCCCGGCCACCACCGGGCCGTCACGCTCGGCCAGCGCCCGGAGGCGGAGGAGCGCCGGGTTGGCGTCGGCCGGGCGGGGCGGCGGGGAGGAGCGCAGGGTGGCGGTGGTGGCCGCAGCCAGCGCCGGGTCGGCGGACCCGCCGGCCCGGGCGGCGTCGGCCTCGCTGCGGTTGAGCTGCTCGGTGCGGAAGGCGGCGAAGTCCTCGGCCAGGCGGCCGTACAGTTTCGCCGTGTCCTTCACCCGGCGCCGTTGGCGGCGGGCCGGGCTCACACCCGGTGTCTCCGTGCTCCGGTCGTGATCGCCATCACCCCTCCTTCGATCGTGGACTGCGCCTGCTAGAGGCTTCTGTCAGCCCGGCGATACAAGAGATTCGCCGGAAGTCTCGCACGGGGAGGTGACGGGGCGGGTTCGGGTCTGGGTCACCGGGCGCCGGACCGCTAGGGTCGGGGGCAACCCGAGCGAGAGGAGTGGCCATGGCGCTCAACCGGAACGTCGGCGACCGATTCCCCGACGTCACGATGGTCGACGACCGGGGCCAGGCCCGGACGATCAGCGAGGTGGCCGACGGCCAGCCGCTGTTCCTCGCTTTCTTCCGCGGCCCGTGGTGACCCAAGTGCCAGCTGCAGCTGCGAGAGCTGGTCGAGTTCTCTGAGTCAACCGCCGTCTCCTACCAGCGGCTCGCCGTGGTCTCGGTGGACCCGCCCCGGGTGCTGGAGGCGTTCAAGGCCGGGCTGGGTGCCCGCTTCCCTTTCCTCAGCGACGAGGGCCGGGCCGTCACCAACGAGCTCGGCATCGCCGAGCACACCGATACCCGCCACGGCCCCCTCCCGGTGCCCTTCACCTTCGCCCTGCTGCCCGACCTCACGATCAGCCACATCTGGAACGGGTGGTACTTCGTGGGGCGGCCCACACCGGAGGAGCTGCGCCGGGCCGCCCGGGAGATCATGGACCGGGTGGTGCCCGACCTCGACTTCCGGGGGGACTGAGGGAGCCCTTCGGGCTCCTTGGGTTCGCCTGGGGCGAACGCCTGGGGGAGCCCTTCGGCGAGGAACTAGTTCACCAGGTCGGCCAGGCGGGCCAGGGCGGCGTCGGCCTGGGCCGGGCTCCGGCGCCCCAGGCCGCAGCTGTGCGACACGTCGACCGGGCGGCCCACGGCGCCCTCGATGACGTCGCGGATCCGGCGCTGCACCGCGAT
Organism: Acidimicrobiales bacterium; assembly: GCA_041394285.1. Lineage (GTDB taxonomy): Bacteria > Actinomycetota > Acidimicrobiia > Acidimicrobiales > SZUA-35 > CADEDH01. The sequence continues at coordinate 187,540 of JAWKIL010000003.1, forward strand.
GTCCTGATCCTCGTGGGCGAAGCCGGCGATGACCCGGACCTCCGGGCCGAGGCGGAGCGCGGCCAGCGGGCGGTGGAAGGCGGGATCGGCCGACGGCGGGTCGTCGGCCTCGGCCAGCGGGAGGTGGACGAAGTCGAGGGGCCGACCGCTGGGCCAGGCGGCAACGATGGCGTTGGTGAGCTGCACCAGCGGCTCGGCGTCGACCAGGTGGCCGAGCGCCCTGTGGTTCATGTCGCCCAGGCAGAGGTGGAGGCCGAAGCGGGCCCCGGGGGGCGCCCCCTGGGCCAGGGCCGCCACCTGGCGGCCCAGGCGGCCGGCCAGCACCGGCCTCACCCGGGCCGGGGCCCGGGTGAGCACCACCACCTCGGCCGGGATCTCGATCTGGTACACAACGTCGTCGTCGCCGTAGGCGGCCGACACGTCGTGCATGGTGGTGGCCAACGCCTCGGCGAACGGGCGGCGGTGGCGGACCGGCCCCACCGGCCCGAAGGTGAACATCGACAGGTCGATGTCGCCCGGTATGCCCACCTGGAACCGCAGGCCGGGAAGGTTGTGCTCCCGGCGCAGGGCGAGGAAGGCGGAGCGGGCGGCGAAGGCGGCCGGCGCGATCCCCAGGTCGAGCGACGCCCCGTACAGCCGGTGGCCGGGACGGACCCGGAAACGGGGCACCCGGTCGTAGCTCGACCAGTCGCCTTCCTTCACCAGCTCCAGGTCGGGATGGTGGCGCAGCGAGTCGATCATCGAGATGATCCAGTTCCGCCGCTCGCCCGTTTCCCCGTCGGGCAGGGTGGCCAGCGCCGGCCCGAGCCGGCTCAGGGCCAGCTTCATGGCATCGATCTCGCTGGCGCCGGGCAGGCTGCCCACCAGATGGGCCCGTCGTGTGACCATGATGCGCTCCCGCTCTGCCGCCCGGTGACCGTGGTGGGGCGATCGTAGCCGGACGCGACGGTGCCAGGGGCCCGAAGACCCCTGGCACCGTCGGGTTCAGCTGGCGGGCATCAGTGCCCGGGCTGTGTCAGCTCAGTGGGCTCAGTAGAGGTCGCAGGTACCACCCGACTGCTGGAAGTTGCAGTTCTTGGACGCTCCGTCGAGGTTGAACACCTCGGTCTTGGAGAGGTAGCTCTGCTTGGCCACGTCGAACTGCTGGTAGACGCCGCCTTCGGTGTAGTAGGAGTCCTTGTTGCCGTCGACGTGGAAGACCATGCCGGGTAGCTGCAAGGGGTTGTTCATGTCGAGCGCCCGGGCGGCCAGGATGGTGTTGGCCCGGGTGAGGCCACCGTCGAGCTGACCGGCGATCTCCAGCACCTGGACCCACGCCCAGCCGTAGAGAACACCGAGGCCGAGCTCAGCGGCCGAGTCGGGGTCGTCGCCGTGGGCCGTGATCAGGTCACGCGCCCACACGATGGCCGGGTCGCTCTGCTGCTCGGGGTCGCGCACGTCCTTGGAGCCGCCGTTGACGATCCACCAGCCTTCGGAGGCCGAGCCGTCGCCGCCCACCTTCTCCTTGGAGAGCTGGGTGGAGCCGGCGCAGGTGTTGGGCTGCCACAGGTACTTCACGTCCTGCTGCATCCCGTTCTGGCCCGCCTCGATCACGGCCTGGGTGCAGAAGGTGCCGGCCACCATGGCGATGAAGATGTCGGGCTTCTTGGAGCCCAGCGTGGTCATCTGGTTGGTGATCGTGGGCGACTGGGGATCGACGTTCTCGGTCACGTAGGTGACCTTGTCCTTGATCGGGGTGGTCTCCAGCCAGGCCTTGAAGCCGACGTCGTAGATCTTGCCGAACTCGTTCGCCTCGACCAGGGAGGCCACGGTCACGCCGTCGGGGAACTCGTCGATGTGGTCCTCGATGAACGAGCCCCACAGCACGGCCTCGGTGGTGTAGGCCAGGCCCAGGCCGGTGGTCCAGGGGTGGTTCTCGGGATCACCCCAGGCCGGGTGACCAGTCTGGTTGAACAGGTGGGGCACGCAGCGCTGGTTCAGCTTGTCGTAGGTCTTGAGGGTGTTGGGCGAGCCCAGCGTCACCTGGCCGAAGACCTTCTCGGAGTCGAGGAACTCATCGACCAGAGGCACGGTCTTGGCCGGGTCGTAGCCGTCGTCCTTCTGGATGTAGTTGATCGTCCGGGTCTTGCCCGTCGAATCGGTGAAGGCGCCCTTCTCTCCGTAGTAGTCGAAGATGGCCTCCTGGCCCTTGCCGTAGTTGGCGGCGTAGGCGAGGGTGCCCGACTGGGCCAGCGTCTGGCCGATCTTGATCTCGGTGTCGGTGATGCCCTCGGTCTCGTTCCAGCCGGCCGCGCACTTCGACAGGTCGACGGTGAAGCCCTCGGGGCCGGTGAGCGTGTTGCCGTCGGCCGAGACGCCCCACCCGTTGTCCTTGATGCGGGTGACGATGGCCTCGCGCTGGGCCGCCCACAGGGTTTCCCAGCCTTCCATGTCGGTGGGCAGCTTGGTGGGATCGGTGACCGCCTCACCCGAGGTCTCGCCGGCCTCGATGGCCAGCGACACCGAGGTTGTGGTGCCCGCTTCGGTGGTGGCCGTGGCCCCACCGCTGTCGGTGGTCTCGGTGCCCGAACCGCTGTCACTACTACTGCCGCACGCGGACGCGACGAGGGACATCCCCATCGCGGCGATGAGCAGCCTCCTGCGTGGAGCTCTCATACTCTTCTCCCCTTGTGAACGCTGCACGGTTCTCGGCAGCGGGCGCAACCCTAGCTCACGCCCCCACCAGCCGCGCAAAGGCAGCAGCGAGACGCCTGCAATCTGTAACCCGGCCGTATCGGCCCGGTGTCAGGGGATGGGGAGAATCAGCAGGTCAGTAGAGCTCGCAGGTACCTCCCTGTTGTTGGAAGTTGCAGTTCTTCGACGCTCCGTCGAGGTTGAAGATCTCGGTCTTGGAGACGTAGCTCTGCTTGGCCACGTCGAACTGTTGGAACACCCCGCCCTCGGTGTAGTAGGAGTCCTTGTTGCCGTCGACGTGGAAGACCATGCCGGGTAGCTGCAGGGGGTTGTTCATGTCGAGCGCCCGGGCGGCCAGGATGGTGTTGGCCCGGGTGAGGCCGCCGTCGAGCTCTCCGGCGATCATCAGCACCTGGGCCCAGGCCCAGCCGTAGATCATCCCCAGGCCGAGCTCCACCGCCGAGTCGGGATCGTCGCCGTGGGCCTCCAGGATCTCGCGGGCCCAGATCACGGCCGGATCGGCCTGCTGCTCGGGATCCCGGATGTCCTTGGAGCCGCCGTTGACGATCCACCAGCCCTCCGAAGCCGAGCCGTCGCCGCCCACCTTCTCCTTGGAGAGCTGGGTGGAGCCGGCGCAGGTGTTGGGCTGCCACAGGTACTGCACGGCTTCCTTCATCCCGTTCTGGCCCGCCTCGATCACGGCCTGGGCGCAGAAGGTGCCGGCCACCATGGCGATGAACACCTGGGGATTCTTGGAGCCCAGGGTGGTCATCTGGTTGGTGATCGTGGGGGCCTGGGGGTCGACGGTCTCGCTGATGTAGGTGACCTTGTCCTTCACCGGGCTCGATTCGAGCCAGGCCCGGAAGCCGACGTCGTAGATCTTGCCGAACTCGTTCGCCATCACCAGGGAGGCCACGGTCACGCCGTCGGGCCATTCGTCGATGTGGTCCTCGATGAACGAGCCCCACAGCACGGCCTCGGTGGTGTAGGCGAGGCCCAGGCCGGTGGTCCAGGGGTGGTTTTTGGGATCGCCCCAGGCCGGGTGACCGGTCTGGTTGAACAGGTGGGGCACGCAGCGCTGGTTGATCTTGTCGTAGGTCTTGAGGGTGTTGGGCGAGCCCAGCGTCACCTGGCCGAAGACCTTCTCGGAGTCGAGGAACTCGTCGACGTAGGGGACGGTCTTGGCCGGGTCGTACCCGTCGTCCTTCACGATGTAGTTGACCTTGCGGGTCTTGCCGGCGGAGTCGGTGAAGGCGCCCTTGTCTCCGTAGTACTGGAGGATGGCGTCCTGGCCCTTGCCGTAGTTGGCGGCGGCGGCCAGGGTGCCGGACAGGGCCAGGGTCTGGCCGATCTTGATCTCGGTGTCGGTCAGACCCTCCGTCTGGTCCCAGCCGGAGGGACACTGCGACAGATCGACGGTGAAGCCCTCGGGGCCGGTGAGCGTCTTGCCGTCGGCCGAGACGCCCCAGTTGTTCTCCTGGATGCGGGTGACGATGGCCTCCCGCTGGGCTGCCCACAGGGCCTCCCAGCCCTCCATGTCGGTCGGCAGCTCGGTGCCGTCGGTGATGGCGGCGCCGCTGAACTCCCCGGCGTCGATGGCCAGCGAGACCGACGTGGTGGTGCCGGCCTCCGTGGTGGCCGTCGCCCCGCCGCTGTCCGCCGTCTCGGTACCCGACCCGCTGTCGCTGCTGCTGCCGCACGCTGCTGCTACGAGGCTGAGCCCCGCGAACACCGCGACGAACAGCCTCCCCCCTGGAGCGCTCATCTCTTCTCTTCCCCCTCGGGCCACCGCAACGCGACGGCTCTGGGCGAGAGCATAACCAGCTGGTGTGACGGCGACAAGCGTGGGGAGCATTGGTTCGAGCGGTTTGCCGGCCCGGTCGGCTCGGCCGGGAGCCAATGCGGACCGCTCCGGTAGCCGGTGGTAGCTTCGCCCAACGGGGACCGGCGATCGGGGAGGTGACGCCATGGTGGTGGCCCGACCGGCTGTGGCTGCGCCGCGGCGAGGCGCTTTCGCCTGTTTCTCCGTGCCGTCCTACCCGACGCTGTGGCTCAGCGGTTGGTGCTGGACCGCCACCCGCCAGCTCTCGGTGTTCCTCGGGGCGTTCCTGGTCAACGAGCTCACCGGCTCGCCCCTGCGGGTACAGCTGGTGGGCACGATGTTCTTCCTGCCCATGTTCCTGGGAGGCATCGTGGCCGGCGTGGTGTCGGACCGGTTCGACCGGCGGCGCACGATGATGCGCCAGCTCCTGGCCCTCACCCCGGTCACAGTGGGCATGGCCGCCGTGACCCGCTCGGGCCACCTGGCGGTGTGGATGGTGTACGCCCTGATGCTGTGCGTGGGGGTGGGCGGGGTGCTCGACATGACCTCCCGCCGGGCCCTGGTGATCGACCTGGTGGGGCCCGAGCGGGCCACCAATGCCGTGGCCATGGAGGCCTTCGCCATGTCGTCGGGTACCACGATCGGGATCCTGGCCGGCGGCGCTCTGCTGCGATGGGTAGGCCCCGAGGGCACCTATCTGATGATCGCCGGGTTGTACGCCACCTCAGCCGTGCTGCTCCGGCGGGTGGTGGTGCCCGAACGGGCCCGGGCCGGCGGCGGGGCCGGCGGGAGCTCCGGTGAGCCGGCTCCGGCCACGGCGCTGCGGGCCGACTTCATGGAAGGGGTGCGCCTGCTGCGCACCGAGAAGCCGCTGGTGTCGCTGCTCGGCGTGACCGTGCTGATGAACTTCTTCTTCTACTCCCACACCCCGCTGGTGCCGGTGATCGCCAAGAACCTCGGGGCCGACCCGTTCCAGGCGGCCCTGCTCTCGGCCGGGGCGGGTGTGGGGACGATGGTGGGCTCGCTGGTGGTGGCGTCCCGCAACCCGGCCCGGCGGGGGCTGCTGTATCTGGGGGCGACGCTGTCGGCCATGGCCACCCTCAACCTGTTCGCCCATGCACCGGCGTACCACCTGGCGCTGCCGGCGTTGATGGCGGCCGCGCTGTGCTCGTCTGGGTTCAGCTCCACCCAGAGCTCGATCGCCATGACCGTGGTGAGCGACCGGGTGCGGGGCCGGGCCATGGGCCTGGTGTCGATGGCGATCGGGGCCCTGCCGTTCGGGATGTTCGTGCTCGGCGTGGCGGCCCAGCGCCTCGGGCCGCCCGAGGCGCTCACGATCATGACCGTCACCGGCATCGCCCTTACCATCGCCTGGAACGCGTGGCGGCCGGAGTTGCGGCGGGTGCGCTAGCAGCGTCGCCGGGACGCGACGGTGCCCCGGGATCAGATCCCGGGGCACCGTCTATCTGCTACTCAACTCGGGTTGGTCGGGTTCAGCTCACTTGCAGGCGGCAGCGGTCTGGTCCCAGGCGCAGGGCGAGGACTTGCCCGACAGCTCGATGATGCCGAGATCCTCCTGCTTGGCCCACGTCTGCTGGGTGCCGTCGAACACGGCGAACTCCGAGCCCTCGGTGGGGTACGGATCGTCGTTGCCGGCCATGTTGTACTTGATCCCCTCCAGCAGGTTGGGGTTCGTCATGTCCAGCATCCGGGCCGCCAGCATGAAGTTGGGTCGGCTCAGCCCACCGGGCAGATCGGCCGCCAGCTTGAGGGCCTGCACGGTCGGCCAGCCGAAGGCGAACCCGTTGCCGAGCTGGCTCGAATCCTCCGACGGGTGGCCGGCCTTGGTCAGCAGGTCCCGGGCCCACGCAACCCACACGTTGTCGGCGTTGTTGGCGTCGTTGAAGTCGAGACCGCCGCCGCCCACGATCCACCAGCCGTCGGCGGCCAAGCCGTCGCCGCCCACCTTGTCCTTGCCGACGAAGTTCAGACCCTTGCACACCGAGGGCATGAACAGCATCGTGCACGCTGTCCTTCATCCCGTTGTTGGCGGCCTCGGTGATGGCCTGGGTGCACGAGGTGCCGGCCGTCATGGCGATGAACACGTCGGGGTTCTTCGACGCCAGCGTGGTCATCTGGTTGGTGATGGTCGGCGCCGTGGGCTCGATCCGCTCGAACACGAAGTTGATCTTCAGCTTCGAGGTCTTGATGAACTCGTTGAACCCGAGCTCGTAGGCCTTGCCGAAGTCGTTCTGCATGATCAGGCCGGCGACCGTGATCTCCGGCTGGTCGGCGAACTTCTTCTCCAGCAGACCGCCCCACAGGATGGCCTCGGTGTTGTAGGCCAGCTGGTGGCCCCACACCCACGGGTGGTTGGCCGGGTCACCCCAGGCGGGGTGGCCCGACATCACGTAGGGATCGGGCACGCAGCGCTGGTTCAGCTTGTCGTACACCTTCATGGTGTTGGGCGAGCCCAGCGTCTGGATGGCGAACGACCCGGTGGAGTCGAGCAGCTCGTCCACCAGCGGCACGGTCTTGGCCGCGTCGTAGGCGTCGTCCTTGAGCGTGTTCTCGATGGTGTAGGTCTTGCCCTCGGAATCGGTGATGCCGCCCTCGGCGTTGATGTAGTCGTAGTAGATCTTCTGGGCCAGGCCGATGTTGCCGTAGTCGGCCAGCGTGCCCGACTGGGCGAGCGTCTGGCCGATCGTGATCTTGCCCTCACCCAGGCCGCCGTAGGCGTCCCAACCGGCGGGGCACGTCGACAGGTCGACCTGGAAGCCGCCGGGCCCGGTGACCGTGTTGGCCGCCTGGTCCCACTGCCAGCCTTCGGCCTCGGCCTTGGCCACCAGGTCGGCCCGCTGGGTGTCCCACAGCGCCTCCCAGTCGGCGATGGTCTTGATGTCGGACACCGGCGTGGCGTTGGCATCGGCGGCGGTCGTCGACGTGTTCCCCAGCGCCGACCTCCGCCGCTCGGCGACGTCTTCGCGTCGATGTTGGTTGCGCCGGTCTCGGTGTTGGCGTCGTCGCTGCCGCTACTTCCGCACGCACCGGCCGCGGAGGCCGAGCGCAGAACAGGACAGCAAAGGCCCTCGACATTGATCTGCCGGCAGTAGTTCCGCTCCACCCTGAGTTCTACCCGCCCCCTTGATCTGAAGCGCTCGACCCGAGCATGGGTGTCGCCAACGACGTCCGTAGCGACATGAGTGACGAATGACACACTCACTCAGTTCCGTGACGAAACCGGGACGATTTGGAACCGCCCCGCACTCAACGTGGTGGTTTTGCGGGGAAGGATGCGTCGGTTCACGGGGTGTGGCGGCACCGGTCGAGCTTTCAGGACCCTGGGGCGGCCGGCGACGCGTGCCGTCATCGCATCGGGGATGCCGCCTCCACCCCGGGACCTGGGTTCCGCCGGGCGCTAGCCTGTCGGCCCATGAGTGCGCCCCCACCGCATCCGGCCACGTCGCACCCGGTGGCCTTCGGTCGGTTGGCTCCCACCGTGGTGGTGAGCGACATCGGACGGGCTGTCGTGTTCTACCGGGACGTGCTCGGGATGATCCCGGTGTTCGAGAACGGGGACCCGGTCAGCTTCGTGATCGTGGAGCGGGATCAGGCCGAGCTGCATCTCGCCCTTCACCCGGCCCACGAGGCCCGGGAGGAGAACGTGGCCCACCTGCTGGTCAGCGACGCCGCTGCCCTCTACCACCACCTCGTGAACCAGGGGGTGACGATCGTGAAGGCCATCCGCGACGCCGACTACGAGATGCGCACCTTCGTCTTCGCCGACCCCGACGGCAACCGCATCGACGTCGGCCAGTATCTGTGACCTTCGGGGGCTTGCGCCCCCGTCGGCGGCAGGCCGCCTCCCCCATAGGCGTCGGGGGCCCACCCCGCTGCAGCGGGGTGGGTCTCCCTGGCGTTTTCCCGGGGCACAGGCGGAGCGCGTATCGTTTGCGACGGTGAGCATCCCGACCCCCTGGCCCGCCCCCGCCATGATCGACCTCGGCCGCGAGCGCCTGGCGGTGTACGACTACGGCCCGCCTGCGGGCGGGGCCAGCCGGGGCGACGTGGTGTTCCTCCACGGCATGGCCGACGTGGCCCGCAGCCTGGAGCCCCTCACCGCCGCGCTCACCGACCGCTACCGGGTGCTGGCCTTCGACGCCCGGGGCCACGGCCGCTCCACCCACCCCGGGGCCTACTCCGCCCTCCATTTCGTAGCCGACCTGGCCGCCCTGCTCGACGCCCTCCACCTGGAGCATCCGATCCTGATCGGCCACAGCCTGGGCGGCCACACCGTGGCCAACTACGCCGGCCTCTATCCGGACCGGCCCCGGGCGCTGGTGCTGCTGGAGGGCCTCGGTCCGCCGGCCGTCCACGTGGCCGACACCGCGGCCGCCCGGTTGGCCCACACCCGCAACATGGTGGAGGCGCTGAAGGCCACGCCCCGCCACCGGCCCCAGGCCGACATCGCCGCCGCTGCCGCCCGCCTCACCGCCACCCACACCCGCCTCGATCCGCAGCGGGCCCTGCTCCTGGCCGAGGAGGGCACGATCCCGGGCCCCGACGGGGGCCGGGTGTGGCGCCACGACGAGCGCACGTGGCACTGGATCGCCTCGGTCGACCACGCCGCCCTGGAGGAGCGGTGGACCGCCATCACCGCCCCCATCCTCGCCGTGTCGGGCACCGAGGCGTGGGACACGTGGTGGGCCCGCCCCGGCGGCCCCGTGGCCGACCGGGTGCGCCTCACCGACGACCAGTTCGCCGCCCGCCTCGCCCTGTTCCCCGACGTCGCCCACGTCGAGGTGCCCGACGCCGGCCACATGGTCCACTTCGACCAGCCCGCGGTGATGAACGAGCTCATCGCGCGGTTCCTGCGCCTCCGGGTGGAAGACGAGGAGTAGTCGCCGCCTTGGGAGCTGCGGATCGAGGTGTCGTAGTGTTTGCGTCATGGAGCTCGAGATCACCCCGCTGCCCGACAACGCCCCGCTGGGGGCCATGGTCCGAGGCTGGGACCCGTCGGAACCCCTCGACGACGAGACCCGCGACCGCATAGCCGACGCCCTGTCCCGCTACCGGGTGCTGGTGTTCCGGGGGCAACCCCAACCCACCGACGACGAGCTGGTGGGCTTCGTCCAGCGCTTCGGCGACCCGATCAAGGGCTCGGAGTGGTTCCGCAACGCCGGCGCCCTGCCCGAGATCCTGCCCGTCACCAACATCCGGGGCCGCGACGGCGTCCGCCTCGGTGTGGAGGGAGCCCAGGATCTGGAGTGGCATGCCGACTACTCCTATGTGGCCACGCCGGCCAAGATGAGCTTCCTCAACGCCGTGGAGCTGCCGGCCGAGCCGCCCCGGACCTACTTCAGCGACATGTACACCGCCTTCGAGTCCCTGGACCCGGAGCTGCAGGACCAGCTGCGCAACCTCCGGGCCACCCACTCGATCGCCAACTACATGGCCGAGCCCGAGCGCCAGTTCGAGGCCAAGGTGGCCCGGGACGAGGCGGCCGGCGTGGAGGCGCCGCCCATCCCCGAGGCCGAGCACCCGGTGGTGGTCCGCCATCCCGACACCGGCAACGAGATCCTCTACGTCTCGCGCGGCATCACCCGCCGGATCGTGGGCATGGGCAAGCCCGAGAGCAGCGCCCTGCTCAAGGAGCTGCATCTCCACGCCACCCGCCCCGAGCGGGTCTACGCCCACGACTGGCAGCTGGGCGACCTGGTGATGTTCGACGCCCTCGGCACGCTCCACCGGCGCGACTCCTGGGACCCCACCCAGCGCCGCCTGATGCGCCAGCTCTCCACCGCCTGCGCCATCGGCTGAGCCCGGGGCGGTGGGGTGGGGGCGGCCCCAACGCCGATGGGGAGCCGGCGCAGCCGGCGGGGGCGGCAGCCCCCCGGGTGGCCGCTACAACAGGCCCGACGCCTTGGCTTCGGCCGTGAGGCGGTGGCGGTGGTCGGGATGGGCCACCGCGATCAACCGCTCGGCCTTCTGGCGCATCGACGCATCCCGCAACCACGCCACCCCGTGCTCGGTGATCACCACCTGGGTCTCGTAGCGGCCCCCGGTGGTGGCGTTGGGCCCCAGGTGGCCCACGATGCGCGACACCGTGCCGTTGGCCGCCGTCGACTCCAGCACCAGGATCGACAGGGCGTCGTCGGCGAAGGTGCAGGCGCGGAGGAAGTCGAGCTGGCCGCCCACCCCGGAGTACTGGGCGCCGCCGATCATCTCGGCGTTGCCCTGCCCGAACAGGTCCACCTGCAGGCAGGCGTTGACGCACCGCATCCGGTGGTTCTTGGCCACCTCCCGGGGATCCAGCACGAGCGCCGCGCTGAGGAGCCGGGTGGCCGGGTTGTCCACCAGCACCGGGACCGCCTCGGGCATGGCGATCGTGTACACCGACTCGCCCGGCCACAGGGTCTTTCGGGCCCCGGTCACCGCGCCGGTGCCCAGGAGCTCGGCCATGCCGGCCCCCATCACCTCGGTGTGGACGCCCAGATCCTGCTTGTGGCCGAGGCGGGCCATGATCGCCTCGGGCAGGCCGCCCACGCCCGACTGCAGGGTGGCCCCGTCGGGGATCAGGTCGTCGATGAGGCCCACGAACGTGTCGAGGTGGGGCGACACCCTCCGGCTGTCGTAGAACGGGGGCGGGGTGTCGGCCGGCAACGGCACCAGCACGTCGAACGCCTCGACCGGATAGGTGTGGCCCTTCAGCCGGGGCTGATGGGGGTCGACCACGCCGATCACCACCGAGTCGGCCGGGCGTACGGTGCCGCCCACCAGCTCGTCGTCGTTGGCCACGGTGGCGCCGGGGTGGACGATGCCGTCGTCGGTCGGCTCGGCCACCAGCACCACCCGCACCCGGGGCTGCCAGCGGCGGATGAAGGGGGCCCAGCCGCTGAAGTGCACCGGCAGCACCTCGGCCCGGGCCTGGGATGTGCGCATGGCCTCCGTGAGGAACCCGGCGAACAGGGTGACGCCGGGGTTGGCGGCCACCGCCACGCCGCCGGCCCGGGGTGCCCCCAGGTACACCTCGACTCCCGACAGATCGTCCCGAGCCGCCAGGGCCTGCAGGAACGGCGCCGGTTCGGGTAATCCGCCCATCACCCGATCGCCGGGGCCAACCAGGCGGGCCGCCTCGTCCAGCGACAGCACCCGATCGGCGTAGCGTTCCGTCCAGTGCATGATCTGTCCCCCTTGCCCGGCGGACGCTCTGCCTCCACCGCTCCACCAGCCCACCAGACCCGGGCCGGCGACGCCATTCCTCCTGACGATCAAGCTGCAGGCGCTGGTGCCGACAGGCACACCATGACACTGCTCCGACGGTCGCGCCCGCCCGCCGCCGGCCCCGTCACGGACGCCGGCGGGGGCCACCGGGGCCAGGCCGAGCGGGGCCAGGCCGAGCGGGTTGCGGGACCCTGGAGCGAGATGGCCCGCCTCGCCCCCCTCTTCCTGGTCGTGGCCACCTGCCTCTACCTGACCTGCATGCTGGCCATCGAGCGGCCCGACGGTGGAACCGAGGTGGTCTGGCTCGACCTGTGGTTCCACAACGGGCTGCGGGTGGCAGCCGGCGTGGTGGCCCTGATCGGCGCGTCCCGCTGCGGGTTCGACCGCGCCGGGTGGTGGGTGGTGGGCAGCGCCCTGTCGGTGAACGCCGTGGCCAACATCGTGTGGGTCCAGGTGTTCGACAGCGCGGCGCTCAGCCTGGCCGACCCCCTGTTCCTCGCCTACTACCCGCAGATGTACGTGGCGGTGATCATCCTGGCCCGCCGCCGGGCGGCGGCCCGAGGCGCCGGGCAATGGCTCGACGGCGCCGTGGCCGGTCTCGGGGTGGCGGCCGTGGTGGCGGCCTTCGTGTTCCCCACGCTCCTGTCGGGGGCGTCGGGCGGTGCCCTGGCCATCGCCGTCAATATCTCCTATCCCCTGGCCGACCTCCTGCTGGTGGCCGTGCTGCTGGCCGGGCTGGCACCCGTGGGCTGGCGACCCGACCGGGCTCTGGCCGTGCTCATCGGCGGCCTGCTGGTCACCACCGTGGCCGATGTGGCCTACCTGCTGCAGTCGGCGGCCGGCACCTACAGCGCCGGCAGCCCGGCCAACCACTTCTGGATCCTGGGCTACGTGATCACGGCCCTGGCCGGCTGGCTCAGCCCCCGCCAGGTCCAACCCCGGGCCGCCCTGTCGCTCGGCTCCGGCCTCCTGCTGCCGGCCGCTTCGGCCGTGACGGCCGTGGTGCTGCTGGTGATCGGCACCCGCCACGCCGTGCTCGGCGTCGCCGTCGCCCTGGCCGCCCTCACCCTGAGCGTGGCCGGTCTGCGGGTGGGCATCGCCTTCGCCGAGCTCAAGTCGCTCACGCTCAGCCGCCTGGAGGCCCGCACCGACGAGCTCACCCGCCTCCCCAACCGGCGGGCGTTCCTCGAGCTGGTGGAGCGGTCGGTGAAGACGCTGCGGGAGGGGCGCACGTTCTCGATCCTGCTGATCGACCTCGACGGCTTCAAGGAGGTGAACGACACCCTCGGGCACCACGCCGGCGACAGCCTGCTGGCGGCTCTGGCCGGTGTGCTGCAGCACCACCTCCGCCCCACCGACCACGTGGCCCGCCTCGGGGGCGACGAGTTCGCCGTGCTCCTGGGCGACACCGACCTCGCCGGCGCCGAGGAACGGGCCCACAGCCTGCGGGAGGCGTTGGCGGCGCCGGTGCAGGTGGCCGCCATGGCCATCGCCGTGGGGGCGAGCATCGGGGTCAGCAACGCTCCGGCCCACGCCGCCGACACCCCCACCCTCATGCGCTTCGCCGACATCGCCATGTACCGGGCCAAACAGTCCCGATGCGGGGTCCAGGCGTACCAGGAGGCGGGAGACGCGTCCCAGCGCGACCGCCTGGAGCTGGCCCAGGACGTCCGCCACGCCCTGGCCCGGGACGAGATCGTTCTCCACTACCAACCCAAGATCGACCTGGTCACGGGGCAGGTGGCCGGCACCGAGGCGCTGGCCCGATGGAGCCATCCCTCCCGCGGTCTGCTCCACCCCGATGCGTTCCTGCCCCTGATCGAACAGGCCGACCTGCTGCAGAAGCTCACCCGCTCCGTCCTCGACCGCGCCGTCCATCAGCTCGCCGACTGGCGGGCGCGGGGCATCGAGTGGACCGTTGCGGTCAACATCGCCCCGCCCGACGTGCTCGACGAGTCGCTGCCCGACTTCGTGGTCCGTCTCCTGGCCCGCAACGACGTACCTCCGTCGGCGCTGGTGCTGGAGATCACCGAGGGATCGTTGGTGGCCGACCCGGTGCGGGCGGCCCGCACCGTGCGGCGGCTACGGGAGGCGGGCACCCAGATCTCCCTCGACGACTTCGGCGCCGGCTTCTCCTCCCTGGTCCACCTGCGCACCCTCCAGTTCGACGAGATCAAGCTCGACCGGACGCTGGCCGCCGACCTGGAGCACGACGAGCGGGGTCGGGCCATCGCCGGGGCCGCCGTCGGGTTGGCCGACGCGCTGCGGATGCGGCTGGTGGTTGAGGGGATCGAGACGGTGGAGGGACGCGACGCGGTGGCGGCGCTGGGGGCCCGCTACATCCAGGGATTCGTGTACTGCCGGCCCCTACCGCCGGCCGAGCTGGAGGCCTGGGCTCACAGGCTGTCGGGGTCCCAGATCTGCACGGTTGAGTCGTCGCCGCCCGACGCCACCCGCCCGTCGGGGAACGAGGCGAGCCCGTACACCGTGCCCTCGTGACCCCGGTAGATCACCGGGCTGGCGATCGAGGTGTCGGGGTCCCACACCTGTACCGTGCCGTCCTCGCCGCCCGACGCCACCCGCCCGTCGGGTAGGGCGACGAGCGCCACCACGTTGGCCGTGTGGCCGGCGAACGTGAGCGGGGTGTTGGCGCTGTTCACCGGGTCGAACACGTTGACGGTGTAGCCGTTGGCCACGGCCAGGCGCCCGTCCGGGAGCTTGGCCAGGGCGTAGGAGTCTCCACCGTCGTACTGGATCGTGAGCGGCAGCGACGCCAGGTCGGCCGGGTTGAAGATCGACACCTTGCCGCCGTAGCCGGAGACGGCCAGCCGGCCGTCGTCGAGCACCACCATGGCCTGGATGTAGTCGACCACGTTGGTGTAGATCTCGGGCGGCGCCGTCGGGTTGTCGAGATGGTAGAAGAGCACCTGGTTGGCGGCGGCCACCGCCACGCGCCCGTCGGGTATCTGGGCCATGGCGTAGGGCCAGTCGGGGAGGTTGGCGAACACCACCGGCGGGGCCGCGGGGTTGGCCGGGTCCCACACCCGCACGGTGTAGTCGTCGGCGCTGGAGGCGATTCGGCCGTCGGTCAACGGGATCACCACCCGGGCCCAGTCGGTGTGGCCCCGGAACACGGTGGCCGGGGTGGACGACGCCGACGCCGGGTCCCACACGCTGATCTCGCCGTTGTCGCTGGTGGTGGCGAGGCGGCCGTCGCCGAGCACGGCCAACGACCGAACCCAGTCCGACGATGTGTACGAGATGGGGCGGGTGCTGCCGCCGCCCGAGTCTCCGCCGCCGCTGGTGCCGGTGGTGTTGCCGCTGCGGTTGGCGGCGATGACGGCGGCGATGATGACGGCGCCCACCAGGAACACGCCGATGCCGACGATCAGCGCCAGGCGGCTCCCGGCCAGGCCGCCCCGGGACGGTTGCCCGTAGCCGGTGGTGCTGTTCCAGCCGACGGGCTGGCTGATCGTGGCCGGCGGCACGGGGCCGACGGGGCCGGCGCCGAAGCGGCCGTCGGACGCGGTGAAGCCCTGCCGGCCCGGTGCCGGGGCGGCGGCCGGGGCCGGGGGTGCGGTGAACCCCTGCGGTGGGAAGCCCTGGGGGGCCGGTCGGGGGCCGGTGTCGGGCCGCGGGCCGCTGAAGCCGGCGGGCGGGGCGGGCCGGGGGTCGGAGCCGGGGCCGGTGTCGGGGCGGGGGCCGCTGAAGCTCTGGGGCGGTGGGGGCCGGTGGTCGGAGGTACCGCCGGTGTGGCCGCCGGGCGGGGTGAGCACGGCCTGATAGGGGGCGCCGGCCGAGCCGGCGTAGGTGGCCGGAGCGGCTCCGCCTCCGGGGTACCCGGTGCCGACACCGGTGCCGGTGCCGCCGGCTGGCCAGCCGGCTCCCGAGGGGCCGCCGGCGGGTTGTCCCATGGGCGGCACTATCTGGGTGGGATTGGCCGTCGACGTCGACCCGCCCGGGTTGTCGAGCACCCGGCGCATCTCCCGGATCAACTCGTCGGCGTTCTGGGGCCGCTGCGACGGTTCCTTGGCCAGGCCCCGCTGGAGCAGCTCGACCACGGCCGGCGGGGCCAGATGGGCGGGCAGGGGGGGCGGCGGCTGGTGGAGCAGCCGGTACATGAGGGGGCTGAGCGACTCGTCGGTCGGGGCCCAGAACGGGGCGTTGCCCTGGATGAGCGTGTGGAGCGTCGACATCAGCGAGTAGAGGTCGGACCGCTCGTCGCGGGTGTTGGCGAAGGTCTCGGGGGCGGTGTGGAGCCAGCTGGCCGTGATGTTGGTGGAGGTGGCGCCGGTGGAATCCCGGGCCGAGGCGATGCCGAAGTCGGTGAGGCGGGGCTGATCGCCCGCCATGAGGATGTTCTCCGGCTTCACGTCGCGATGCAGGATCCCCTGGGTGTGGCCGTGGCCCAGCGCGTCGGCGATGGGGATCAGGTACTCCACGGCCCGGCGCCACGGAAGGGGGCCCTCCTTCTGGAGGCGATCGGCCATCGAGCCCCCCGTGACCAGCTCCATCACGAGATAGGGGCTGCCGTCGGCCGAGTAGCCGGCGTCGTACACGGTGACCACGCTGGGGTGCGACGACAGCCGGCCCATGATCTTGCACTCGCGCTCGAACCGCTGCCGGTCCTTGTCGGTGTGCAGCTTGCCCAGCAGCTTGACCGCCACGCGGCGGTCGAAGCGCGTGTCGGTGGCGGCGTAGACGGTGCTGAACCCGCCCCGTCCGATCAGCTCGACCTCGGACAGGTGCTCGATCCCGAGATCGATCACGTCTCCTACCTCGCTCCTGCCACTGGCCCCAGGGGCCGCCTCGTCTCCCCCGGTGCACCGTATCGGACCCGGCCCGACCGGACCAGGATCGTACGGCCCACCGCCCTTGGGGGATCGCTCCCAGCTTTCGTCACGCGTTCGTCATGGGCGCCACACCCGTTCGGCTCAGGCCAGGTGGACCGACTCCAGGTGGTCGAGCAGGGCGAACATCTCGGCCTCGCCCAGGCCGGCGGCCGCCGCCTCTTGGAACGACGCCAGCGCCGCCTCGGCGCAGCGCACCGGGAGGCCGACCTCCCGGGCCAGCTCCACCGCCAGCTCCAGGTCCTTCACCACGATCCGCAGCGCGGCGTTGGGCGTGGTCGACTCCCGATAGCGCCGGGTCCGGTGCTGGTGGGCCACCCCCAGCACCGACGGCCCGGCCCCGCTGGCGGTCATGATCACCTCTCGCAGCTGCTCCACCTCGAGGCCGTTGCGGGCCCCCAGCAGCAGGCCCTCCATCGCCGTCACCAGGTTGGTCAACCCGATCAGGTTGTTGGAGATCTTGGCCACGCTGCCCGCCCCCACCGGGCCCAGGTGGAACACGTTGGCCCCGATGGTGTCGAGCACCGGCCGGGCCCGCTCGAAGGCGGCGGCCTCACCCCCGGCCATCACGGCCAGCGTGCCCTCGTTGCGGGCCCGCACGTTGCCGCTCACCGGGGCGTCGACGAAGGCCACGCCGGCCGCTTCGGCCTGGGCCGCCATGGCCTGCATCACCGCCGGGGCCAGCGTGCTCAGCTCCACGTAGACGGCGGGCCGGTGCTCGGCGGCGAACACCGCCGCCGCCACCTCCTGCGACGCTGCCTTGCCCGGCAGTGACACCACCAGCACGTCGGCGGCGGCCGCCGTGGCCACGGCGTCGGGAGCGGACGCCGCCCCCAGGCCCACCAGCTCGGCCACCGGCTCGGGCCGCAGGTCGCACACGGTCAGGTCGAAGCCGGCCCGGGCCACGTTGGCCGCCATCGGCCGGCCCATCCCGCCCAACCCCACCCATCCGATCCGATCGCTCACGCTCGCCTCCATCGCTGTCTTCTGGTCGCTGTCTTCTGGTCGCTGTCAGACCGTCCCCGTAGGATGCTCCCACGGGCCCGCACCGGGCTGAAAACGACAGGGGGGAAACCGATGGAGCTCGAACCGATCGCCTGGGGCTACAGGCTGGTGGAGGGGCCGCGCACCGATGCCGAGGGCAACCTCTACTTCACCGACGCCATGGGCGGCGGCGTCTACCTGCGCACCACCGACGGCACGGTCACCACGCTGGTTGAGAAGCGCAAGATGGTCGGCGGCCTGGCCCTGCACCGTGACGGCGGGTTCGTCATGACCGGCCCCAACGTCGCCCACTGGAACGATGGCGAGGTGCGGGTGCTGCTCGAGAAGGAGGGGGTGAACTCGTTCAACGACCTCCACACCGACGGCCAGGGCCGGGTCTACGTGGGCGCCATCCGCTCCTCGCTCGACGATCTGAAGGCGGAGAAGGTGCCGGGGGAGTGCTACCGCATCAACCTCGACGGCTCGGTCGACGAGCTCTACGGCGGCATCGAGGTGTCGAACGGGATCGGCTTCTCGCCCGACGGCCACACGCTCTACCACGTCGACTCCACGTCGAAGGGCATCTACGCCCACGACATCGACGCCGACGGGAACGTGTCGAACCGTCGCCACCTCGGCCGGGCCGCCTTCGAGCGAGGCATCCCCGACGGCATGTGCGTGGACGCCGACGGCAACCTGTGGGCGGCCCACGTGGGCGGCCGGCGGGTCGTGAAGCTGTCACCCGCGGGCGACGAGCTCGACGCCATCGCCGTGCCGGCCAAGGCCGTCACCAGCGTCGCCTTCGGCGGGGCCGACATGGGCGACATGTACATCGTCACCGCCGACAACCTCGACGACGAGGCCAAGGGAGGCACGATCTTCCGCTGCCGCCCGGACGTCACCGGCGTGCCCACCCCGCTGGCCGCGGTGTAGCCGGGCGGGGGCCGGGCCGGTGAGCACCGCCCTCGACGCCCTGGCGCTGCGGCTGTCGATCGAGGAGTTCCTGTACCTGGAGGCCGAGCTGCTCGACGACCACCGCTACGACGAGTGGCTGGACCTGCTGGCCGACGACATCCACTACTGGGCCCCCACCCAGGCCAACCGGTTGCGCCGGGACCGGGGCCGGGAGGCGTCGGCCCCGGGCGAGGTGGCCCTCTTCGACGACGACAAGACCACGCTCGGTTGGCGGGTCCGCCAGATGGGGCTGGCCACCCACTGGGCCGAGGATCCGCCGTCCCGCACCCGCCACCTGGTGTCGAACATCCGAATCGCCCCCGGCGAGCGGGCGGGTGAGGTCGCCGTGCGCTCCAACTTCGTGTGCTACCGCAACAGGCTGCGGGACGAGGTGGACCTGTGGGCCGGGGAGCGCCACGACGTCCTGCGCCGGGTGGAGCCGCATGGCGGGACCGACGGCGGCGGGCCGGGCTGGCTGATAGCGAGGCGGACCATCACGCTCGACCAGAACGTGGTGCTGTCCAAGAACCTGAGCGTGTTCTTCTAGGAGGGGGCCGGATGAGCGCCGACGACACGAAGCTGGAGGAGCTGGTCCGCTGGCGGGAGGGCCTGGTGAGCGGCGAGATCTTCGTCGACCCCGGCATCCACCGCCAGGAGACCGAGCGGGTGTTCCCCCGGGCCTGGAGCTACCTGGTGCACGAGAGCCAGCTCCGTCAAGCGGGAGATTTCGTCACCACCTTCATCGGGGCCGACCCGGTGCTGGTGGCCCGCCAGCGGGACGGCTCGATCGCCGCCATGCTCAACTCCTGCCGCCACCGGGGGATGGCCGTGTGCCGGGCCGACGCCGGCCACACGAGGGCCTTCACCTGCCCGTTTCACGGTTGGACCTACGACGAGGCCGGGCGGCTGATCAACGTGCCCAACCTGGAGAACGGCTACCGGGGCCAGCTCGACACGTCGGCCTGGGGGCTCACCCCCGTGCCCCGAGTGGAAAGCTACAAGGGCCTCGTGTTCGCCACGTTCAGCCCCGACGCCCCCTCGCTGGTCGACTACCTGGGGGAGATGGCGTGGTACCTCGACTGCCTCGTCGACCGGCGGGAGGGCGGCTCCGAGGTGACGGGCGGGGTGCACAAGATCCGCATGCACGGCAACTGGAAGCTGATCGCCGAGCAGTTCGCGGGCGACAACTACCACGCCGGCATCACCCACGCCTCGGCCGCCGGCGCTCTGGCCGACAGGCCGCCGGCCGAGGAGTCGGCTCCCGAGAGCCCGGCGGCCCGGCGGGCGATGCAGTTCACGGCGGCCATGGCCCGGCCCGGTCGCCAGTTCAGCCACCGCCAGGGCCACGGCGTGGCCGGGTTCTTCACCAGCGACAAGGCTCTCACCGGCGGCCTGCGCCAGATGGCCCGCGACCAGGAGGTGGTGGCCGACTACTACGACGCCACCGACGCCGAGGTGGCGAACCGGCTGGGAGCCGAGCGGGCCAAGGGCCCGTCGGGCACGGCCGGCCTGGTGTTCCCCACGTTCATCTACCTGGCCGGCGTGTTCGGGGCGTCCACCATCGGTGTGGCCCACCCGGTGGGGCCCGAGCACTTCGAGCTGTGGCGGTGGTGCCTGGTGGATGCCGCCGCCCCGCCCGAGGTGAAAGCGGCGATGGTGCGGTGCCACGCCGTGTGGCCCCTCGGTCTGGCCGACGCCGACGACGGCGAGAACTGGAGTGCGGTGCAGGCTGCGCTGCAGGGGCCGATGGCCCGCCGCCAGCTGTTCAACTACCAGATGGGCCTCGGCCTGGCCGGCCCCGACCCGGTCTACCCCGGCACGGTGTCGCCCGAGCCGATCGGGGAGGAGCCCCAGCGGGCCTTCTACCGGCGGTGGCTGGAGTACATGACGACGCCCGACACCTGGCCGGCGGTCGCCGGAGAATGACGGGGCCGCCGGCTGTCGTCTAGCCCAGCACCCGGCGGTAGAGGCTGATCAGACGCTCCCAGTGGCGCTCGGCGGCGGGCTGGTCGTAGCACCAGCGGCCGGGGAAGGCGAAGCCATGGTGAACATCGGGCTGGATCTCCAGCTCGCCGGCCACGCCCGAGGCGTCGAACAGGTGGCGCAGCTCGGCCACCATGTCGGGCGGGGCCAGGTCGTCGTGCTCGGCGCAGCTGATGTAGATCTCGCCCGTGATCCGGCCCAGGTTGAGGTGCGGGCTCTCCTCGGCGTCGGACACGAGCCAGGTGCCGTAGAACGATGCTGCGGCCCGCACCCGATCGGGGAAGCGGGCGGCGGCAGCCAGGGCGTAGGGCCCGCTCATGCAGTAGCCGTGGGCCCCCACGGCGCCCGAGGCGGCGGCCTCGAAGCCGTCGATGAAGGCCAGCATGTCGGCCACGTCGTCCATCACGGGCGGGATCGTCATCTTGGTGCGCACGGCCCGCATGCGCTTGTAGTCGTCGCTGCCCGGGGTGAGGACGTCGGGGCCGTAGTAGGTGTCGGTCCCGGCCCGGTAGTAGAGGTTGGGCAGCAGCACCACGTACCCCACCGTGGCCAGGCGGCGGGCCATGTCCCGCAGCTCGTCGCGCACGCCGGGGGCGTCCATCAGCAGCAGGACGGCGGGGTGGGGGCCGCCCTGCTCGGGATGGACGACGAAGGTGGGCATGGCGCCGGCCCGGGTCGGCAGGTCGATCTGATGCTCGATCATCGGGGCCTTCTCTCCTGATGCTGTCTTGTGCGCCCCGGCTCGGGGGTCGGTACGATTCCTGACTCACCCACTCAACTTTCAACTGCGGCGGGAGCCCACCTTGTCTACCTCCACCAACCTCAACACCGGAAACCTCAACGACGTCAATCTGGAGGCCGTCGCCGGCCTGGCCGGCAAGGTCCAGGAGAACCCGGAGGTGGCCGACACGGTGTGGCAGGCCACGGTCACCTGGAACGGTGCCTTCCGCTCGTCGGCCCAGGTGCGCCAGTTCGCCCCGCTGGCCTCCGACGAGCCGGTGGGCCTGGGCGGCACCGACACCGCCCCCAATCCGGTGGAGCAGCTGCTGGGCGCGCTCGGCAACTGCCTGGCCGTGGGCTACGCCGCCAACGCCAGCGCCGCCGGGATCGAGATCCGCAGCCTCAGCATCGACCTGGCCGGCGACCTCAACCTGAAGACCTTCCTCGGGCTGGAGCCGCAGGGGAACGCCGGCTACCAGGGCATCACGGTGGACGTGCACCTCGACGCCGACGCCAGCCCCGAGCAGCTGGCCACCCTCCACGAGGCCGTGGTGGGCACGTCGCCGGTGGGGCACACCCTCCAGCGTCCGGTCCCGGTGCAGATCCGCCTGGTCTGACCCGCTCCGTCCGCCGGGTCAGTCGGGTCTGGCTACCCGGCGTCAGACGAGCCCGGGGACGGCCCGGCCCAGGCGGTGCGGAGGTGCTCGGCCAGCGAGGCCACGGTGGCGTGGGCGTTGAGGCCCGACGGGTTGGGCATCACGTAGGCCGGGCGGCCGCCCACCGGGCGGTCCTGCCAGCCGGCGATGGCCCGCCGGTCGACGGCGGCCCGCCAGCCGCTGAGACCGAGGAAGCACACCGCCGCCGGTTCCAGCCACTGCGCCAGCCGGTCGATCCGGGCCAGCCCGTCGGCCAGCTCGGTGGCGCTGAGCTCGCCGGCCTGGCGGGTCGCCCGCTTGACCAGGTCGGTGAACCCGATGCCCCCGGGGCGGGCCAGGCGGGCCGGGTTGCGGGGCCCGTCGTGGATGCCGGCGGCGGCCAGCGCCGGCCAGAACCGGTTGCCGGGACGGGCGAAGGCGAACCCGGCGTCGGCGGAGTAGAGCGACGGGTTGAGGCCCACCAGGAGGAGGCGGAGGCCGGGGCCCACCGTGTCGGCCAGCGTGCGGGCCCGGGCGCCGCTCAGGGTGAGCGTCGGCGGGTCGCGGGTGATGTGCAGCTCGTCGAACCCGGCGCCGTGGGCCACGTCGGCCAGCTCGGCCTCGGTCCAGGCCGAGAACAGGCGGTGCTTCGTCCCGCCGGCCACTACCGCCAGGTCGTCGTCGGCCCAGCGCTCCTCACCTTTCCCTTCGAACACGACCAGCTCGATCGGTGCCCCCACCGCCAGCACCCGGTGGAGGTCCCACAACGCCATCGGGAAGACGGTGCGGGGCACGTGGACGTAGGTCTTGGCGGCCCAGGCCGCACCGCCGGCCCCGGTGCGGAACGGGAGTGCGGCCAGGTCACCCCGCACCCGGATGGCACCGGGGGCGTGCCCGGGGACGAGGCGCAGCATGGCGGCGGCGGCGTCGAGGGCGACGACGGGAGGGCCCGCCTCGTACAGCTCCATCGTCTCCCGGTCGAGCGTCATCCCCGCCAGTCAACCAGAGCCGGTGCCGCCTATCGGTGTCGCGGTGTGCGCGCTGACCGCAACAGTTGCGCCATCGCTTCGAACTGTGTCGCGGTTGTGCTGACGCTGATCACCCGACCGGTTCCGGTCGCGACGGTACGGGTACCGTTGGCGACAGGTGCCATGACCTCCTCGCCCATCGCCATCGCTCCCGGTCCCGCTCCGCCCGGCGACACCGCAGCCGAGGTTGGCGCACGGGACCGGCGCCGGCTGCACGCCGTCGACGCCGCCCGGACCCTGGCCATCCTCGGCATGTTCGTGGCCCACGTGGCCGGAGCGGCATCTCAGCGGTGGACGTTCCTGCGCTGGGTGAACGGCTACTCCGCCGGCGGGTTCGTGGTCCTGGCCGGCGTGTCGATGGGCCTCACCCGGCGACTCGCCGTGCCCGGATGGCGAGCCTGGCCGCCTCAGGTCCTCCGGTCGGTGCTGCTGTTCGCGCTCGGGGTGGCGCTGGCCCGGATCAGCTTCGGGCCGGTCGTCATCCTCGGCGTGTACGCCGCGTTGTTCCTGGTGGCGCTGCCGTTCCGCCGCCTCGGCGGGCCGGCGCTGGTGGCGATCGGGCTGGTCCTCACGGTGGTGTGGCCGGTGGTCTCGCTGTGGCTGCGCACCCGGGTGCTCGACGGTTCAACCGTCGCGCCCGGCTACCACGTGACCTGGACGATGCTCACCGGGCCCCGACCGGTGGCCACCGTAGCCCGCACCCTGCTGCTCGACGGGACCTATCCCTTGCCGACGTGGCTGTCGCTGGCCCTCGTGGGCTGGGGGGCGCAGCGGTGCGGGTTGCTACGGCGGGAGGCGCTGGGCCGCCTTGCCGCCGCCTCGGCCGTGATGCTGGCGCTCGGGTTCGGCGGGTCGGCCGTGGTCGAGGCGGCCACCGGAGCCCGGGCCGAGCTGGTCGACCGGTTGGCCGCCGATGGCACCACCCGCTCCTTCGACGACGGCACCGGTGTGCCGGTGTCCACCGATGCCGAGGTGCTGCTCACCGCCGGCCACCACACCGGCACCACGTTCGAGCTGTGGCAGATCCTCGGCGTCACCGGGGCCGCCCTCACCGGGTTCGCCTCGGCCGAACGGTGGGGGAGCCGGCTGCTGGTTCGGGTGGCGGCGATGCCGGGGCGGATACCGCTGACGGTCTACTCGGCCCACATCGTGGTGGGCTGGCCGATGGCGAAGTGGGATGTCGGGTTCGGGCTCAGCCCGGTTCCCCAGGCCCTCGTGCTGGCAGCGTTCGTGGCCGGCGCGTTCGTGCTGGGGTGGCTGTTCCGGAACCGGCGGGGCCCGCTCGAGTGGGCGCTCCACCGGGCGGCCCTCAGTGTCACACCGCCGGCGTAGGCTCGCTCTCGCCGGTCTCCACAAGGGATTCCGGCCTCGGGGCTCCAGCCTCCTTCAGCCAGCTCGCTCTGAACCGGAGGAGTACCCTTGTGTCCATGCCTGCCCTGCGGTTCGACGACGATCAGCCGATCCTCGATCCGGACTCGTTGAAGGTGCCCGAGAGCGCCGCCCACCGGGGGGCCATCGATCTCGTCGGCCTCGCCGTCTCCCACCTCCTTGGATCCCAGGTCCAGGTGTTCCGGGACATGAACTGGTACCCCACCGACGGCGGCGGCCCCCTCGCCCCCGACCTGATGGTGCTGCCGGCCGGCACCACCGAGCCGTCGCCCACCTCGTACCGTCAGGACCGGACGGGCGGCCCGCCCCCACTGGCCGTGGTGGAGGTGCCGTCGCCCACCGATTCCTACGTGTCGTTCCGGGCCAAGGCCTCGCGCCTGCATCATCTGGGCGCCGTGGTCTACCTCGTGATCGAGCAGTCCCCGGGACAGGCCGTGCTCCGGCTCGGGCCCGGCGATCGGGAGCCGCAGCCGTGGTCCGGCCAGCCGATCGAGGAGCTGGGTGGTATCCGGCTCGCCTTCGAGGCCGGCGAGCTGGTGCTGACCACGCCGACCGGGTTGCGGGGCACGAGCGATGCCGATCTCCTGGCCAGTATCGAACGCCGGGCCGAGGAGCGGGTGGCAGCGCTCGTCCGCCAACTCGAGGCCCACGGGATCACGCCCGAGATCGACCCACCGGCCACCTGACGGCTCGGCGGCCGTTCAGCCCGGCGGTTCCTCCAGCTGGAACGGCGTGGCCGGGGCTCCGTGTTCGAGGATGTGGGTCAGCAGCTCCACCAGATTGGCTGGCCGGATGCTCTCGGTGGTCACCTCCAGGTCGGGGATGGTCCACCAGCGGTGCTCGGCGTAGCCTTCGGCCAGGAGCAGGTCGTGGGGCAGACCCGGAGTGACCTCGAAGGCGTGGCACGGCACGAGGAACACCAGCTCCTCCTGGCCGTCGAACTCGGGGGAGATCCCGGGCGCCACCACCCGGCGGTGCCACACCGGTGGGCCCAGGAACACCTGGGGCACGCCGGTTTCCTCGGCCAGCTCCCGGTGGAGGGCGGCCACGTGATCCTCGCCCGGCTCGATCCCGCCCCCGGGTAGTACCCAGCCGGTCCAGTCGGGGTACTCCAGGCGGATGAGCAGGATCCGATCGGCGGGATCGATCATGAGGCCGCGCACGGCCTGGCGGAAACGGAGACGCGGGACCACGCCACAGTTCTAGCGGTTCGTCCCATCGGGGGCGAGCCCGTTCCCGGCGTGGTGGAATGGCGGGATGGACGTCTCCGGCGTGTACCTCGAGCTCTACGGTCGCATCCCGCCCCTGGCGGCGCGGGCGGTGAAGGATCTGACCCCGGCCCAGCTCACCCAGCTGCCGGCCGATGGCACCAACCCCATCGGCTGGCTGGTGTGGCACCTGGCCCGGGTGCAGGACCACCACGTAGCCGAGCTGATCGACGGCCCCCAGATCTGGGAGGGTGGCGACTGGGCCGGCCGCTTCGGCCTCACCCCCGACCCGGCCAACATCGGGTACGGCCACCGCCCGGCCGACGTGCACCCCGACGGGCCCGATTCGCTGCTCCAGTATCTGGACGCCGTGCAGTCCCGCACCGTCGACTACCTGGGCACGCTCGACGCCGCTGCGCTCGACCGCATCGTCGACCGTCGCTGGGATCCGCCGGTCACCCTCGGCGTCCGCCTCGTCAGCATCGCCGACGACTCCCTCCAGCACGTCGGCCAGGCCTGCTACCTCCGCGGGTACTTCGGCTGGTAAGCCGAAGGGTGATGCTGCGGCTGGTAAGCCGAAGGGTGATGCTGCGGCTGGTGGGCCGATCGCCGGCCTTGGCGCCGGCGCGGTTCAGCGGGAGCGGAACATCCGGTCGAAGTTGGGTTGGCCGGTGGCGGCGGTGACGCCCCCGTCGACCACCAGGAGGTGCCCGGTGATGTAGCTGGCGTCGTCCGAGGCGAGGAACGTGATGGCGCCGGCGATCTCGTCGGGCTGGCCTGGCCGCTGCATGGGGATGAGCCGCTCGTATTCCTCGGGCCACCGCTCCAGCACCCGACGCAGCATCGGGGTGTCGACCCCGCCGGGGCACACGGCGTTGATCCGCACCCCCTCGGGGGCGTGGTCGATGGCCAGGTTGCGCGTCATGTTGGCCACGGCGCCCTTGGCCGTGTTGTAGGCGACGAGGCCGTAATCGCCGTACAACCCGGAGATCGAGCACGTGTTGACGATGTTGCCGCCGGTGGCCCGCAGGTGGGGGATGGCGTGCTTGGCCCCGAAGAACACGGAGTCGACGTCGACCGCCATCACCCGATGCCACTGCTCGGCCGTGATGTCGGGGGCGAGGCCGTAGTGGCCGATGCCGGCGTTGCTGATCAGCACGTCGAGCCGGCCGTGGGTGTCGACGGCCAAGGCCACGAGGGCCGCCACCTCGTGCTCCAGCGACACGTCGGTGACCCGGGTGGTGGCGGGCGCCCCGGCTGCGGTCAGCTCGTCGGCCATGGCGGCCAGGCCCTCGGCGTTGAGGTCGGCGAGCACGAGGGCCGCTCCTTCGGCGGCCAGGCGGCGGGCGGTGGCGGCCCCGATGCCGGAGGCGGCGCCGGTGACGACGGCGACCTTGCCGGCGAAACGGGAGGGGAAGGCGATCATCCCGTGCACGGTAGTGAGCGGCGGCCCGCCGCTGCAGCTCGACCGGCCGACTGGCATGGATCGCGCTCGGTGTGGTTTGACGGCGACGACTGGCATGGATCGCGCTCGGTGCGGTTTTGACGGGGCCGACCGGCCTGGGCCACGGTCGCCGGATGGAGCAGCTCCGCCAGTCCGTGGCCACAGGCGAGATCGCCGGTACCTACGATCCCCGGTGGCGGCCCGTCGTCGACCGCTTCGCCGCCAACTTCGCCCAGCACGACGAGGTGGGCGCCTCGTGCTGCATCGTCCACGATGGCACCACCGTGGTCGACATCTGGGGCGGGGCGGCCGACCCCGAGACCGGCCGCCCGTGGGAGGCCGACACGATCTCGGTCGTCCACTCCTGCACCAAGGGGGCCACGGCCCTGTGCGCCCACGTGCTGGCGTCCCGGGGTGAGCTCGACATCGAGGCGCCGGTGGCCGAGTACTGGCCCGAGTTCGCCGCCAACGGCAAGGCCAAGGCCACCGTGCGGATGATGCTCGACCACTCGGTGGGCGTGCCCGTGTTCCGGGACAAGGTGGAGCGGGGCGAGCTGTACGACTGGGACCGGGTGGTCGGCCGGCTGGAGGCGGAGGAGCCGCACTGGGAGCCGGGCACCCGCAACGGCTACCACATGCTGAACTTCGGCTGGACGGTGGGGGAGCTGGTGCGGCGGGTGTCGGGCCGGTCGCTCGGCACGTTCTTCGCCGAGGAGGTCTGCCGGCCCCGGGGCATCGACTTCTGGATCGGGCTCCCCGAGGCCGACGAGGCCCGGGTGGCGCCGATGATCCCCTACGTGCGGTCCAAGGGGGAGGCGCTGTCGGCCCTCGCTCTCGACGTGGTGCAGGACCGCAACTCGATCCCGGGCCTGGCCATCGCCAACATCGCCCGCATGGAGATGAACGCAAGGGAGGCCCACGCCGCCGAAATCGGGGGCGGTGGTGGCATCACCAATGCCCGCGGCCTGGCCGGCATGTACACCCCGCTGGCCGCCGGCGGCGGCGATCTGGTCGATCGGCAGACGCTGGACCGGATGCGGGCGGTGTCGGTGGCCACCAACGACGACGCCGTGCTCCGCATCGCCACCCGCTTCGCCCTCGGGTTCATGGTCACCATGGACAACCGGGCCAAGGCCGAGACCGACTCGGTGATCCTGGGCGACCGGGCCTTCGGCCACGTGGGCGCCGGCGGCAGCATCGGCTTCGCCGACATCGACCACGGCCTGGCCTTCGGCTACTCCATGAACCGCATGGGCCCCGGCATCCTGCTCAACGAACGGGGCCAGTGCCTCGTCGACGCCGCCTACGACGTCGTGCGCACCCTGTAGCCGGCGGCTGGGCGCTCAGCTCCCCATAGTGGGGGGTGGGGGAGTCAGGCCGAGCCCGGCCAGCTCCGAGGCCAGGTTCTGGAAGCCGAGGCGCCCGAGCACCACGCCGTCGGCCCCGACCACCAGGACGGTGGGCACCCCAGGAATGTCGAGGGGCGTGGCCACGCCGTCGCGGTGCCGGTTCTCCACCGGGGTCGTGTCGAACCGGATCCGGGGGTGGTGCCAGGCGTCGAGCTGGGGCCAGGCGTCGGTGCCGTCGGTCTGGAAAGGCACGGCGTAGACGTCGACCGTGTCGCCCAGCCCGTCGATGGCGGCGGTGGCCTCCGTGATCCCGGTCTGGCAGGGGGCGCACCAGCTGGCCCCGTAGACCAGGATTACCGGCCGGCCCTTCCCAAGGATCTCGATCGGCTGGCCCTGTTCGTCGAGCGTAGGTACGGAGAGCAGCGGCTCACCGGGATCGGCCAGGTAGCTGGGCGGTGCGTTGGCCTCGGTGTTCTCACCGCTCTCCTCGCCCAGCACCGTGCCGTCGGCGGCATAGGCCCGGATCGTGTAGGTCTCGCTCTGGTTCAGGACAGCGGGGAAAGCTGCCACCCCGCCTCGGGGGCGCACCCAGTAGCGCTGGTCGGCGTCGGCGTAGGACACCACCGCCACCTCCCTCGGCAGGCGGGAGACGTAGATCGGACCGTCGGGGAAGGAGCCGGCCACGCCCCGGCCGAACACCTCGGCCGTCCCGGTGGGTTGGGCGATGCCGTCGAGGGAGGTGGCGACCACGGGGGCCGCCGGGGTCTCGAACACGGCGGAGCCGTCTTCGAACCACGTCCAGCTGTAGCGCCAGACGTCGGCCTCGAGATCGGAGACCGACTCTCCGGCGGGGATCGGGCGGTCGACCACCGTGGTGAGCCACAGCTTGTCGTCGAGCCAGCCCGACGCGGTCACCTTGGGCACAGTGAGGGTCGCCGCTTCCGGGATCTCGGCCCGCATATCGGCGACCTCGGCCTGGAGCGCGTCGAGCCTGTCCGCCACGTCGGGATCGTCGAGCGAGGTGATCGGCTCGAACCGCAGCTCGGTGCCGAGCGGGGCCGTGTCGAACCCCGGCTCAGGCCCGAGTGGGGCCTGCACCACCAGCGGGTCGGCGCTGAGCATCGTCTCGCCCGGCAGCACCAGGGTCGGTCCGGTGTGGACGATCTCGGTGTTGGATGGGCCAGCGCCGTCGCCGTCGCCGGTCCGCTCCATGGCCACCGCCCCGGCAGCCATCACCGCCACTGCGGCGGCCGTGGCGAGCAATGGGCGGACACCCCGGGGAGGCTGGCGCCGGACCCGGTCGGTGACGGGCGCATCGGGCCCGTGGGCCAGCAGCGATCGGGCGGCAACCTCGTCCACCCCGGCGGCCTGGTCGGCGAACACCGCCCGGATCTGGTCTTCCAACTCCGCCGTGGATCGGTTCATCGCGGGATCTCCCGGGCGAGGCGGGCCAAGGCCCGCGAAGCGAGTGACTTGACGGTGCCGGGGCGGCACCCCAGCGCTTCGGCGATCTCGGCTTCGCTGAGGTCGGCCTGGTAGCGGAGGACGAGCACGGCCCGCTGGCGGAAGGGGAGTGCGGCCAGAGCGTCGGCCAGTTCGTCGGCGACGAAGTCGAACTGGTCGGCACCGGCCAGCAGCGGGAGCCTGGCCTGCTTGACCGTCTCGTGCCGGCGCCAGTTAGCGGCCCGGTTCACCAGCGCGCGCCGCAGGTAGGCCTCCGGCCGGTCGACCGATTCCCAGCGCCGGTACAAGCCGAGTAGCGCCTCCTGGGCGATCTCCTCGCCGGCTGCGGTGCTCTGGGTCAGAAACGACGCTAGCCGGAACGCCGGCAGCCAGGCATCGGCGTAGAACCGCTCGAAGGACGGTAACCCGCCGGTTGCGTCGGCGTCGACCTCGACCCCCGGCATACGAGGCAGGCTGCGGTTCATACCTGATTCGACACGCCTCGGTCCCCGTCGGTTCCCCACCGCGCTTCGATCATGGGCGGCGTGGAAATCGCGACACGGTGTCGAACTGCGTCGCGTTCCCTACGAATTCCGTAGATCTCGCGACGCAGTTCGCCGGTGTGTCGCGATTTCCACGCCACGCCACGCCACGCCACGCCACGCCACGCCACGCCACGCGCCGGGACAGGGCCGATCAGGCGGCGGGATTGGCCATGGTGGGTGCGGGAGCGGTACCGGCGTTGTCGAACCGGGCCGCATCGCCGGCTTCGGTGTCGGCCACGACCTCGGGCTTGGCCAGCTCCCGCAGCACCCACAGGGCCACCAGCAGCGACGACACCCCGCCCACGGCGACCCCGGACCGGGCCCCGAACTGCTCGCCGATCCAGCCTACGATCGGGCCGCCGATCGGGGTGCTACCGAGGAACACCACCGCCGTGAGCGACAGCACCCGGCCCCGCATCTGCGGTGCCGCCAGCAGCTGGATCACGGCGTTCGAGCCCGACAGCAGGAACACCATGGCGAACCCGGTGGGCACCACGGCGATGGCGGCCAGCGTGGGGTTGGGAGCGTAGGCCAGGCCCATCGTGAACAACCCCAGCCAGATGGCCGCCTTGGCCAGGAAGGCGGCACGGATCTCGGTGCGCCGGGCCACGACCAGGGCGCCCAGCACCGACCCGACGCTCATCAGCGAGTAGAGCAGGGTGAACGTGCCCGAGCCTCCGCCCAGGGACCGTTCGGCCAGCAGCGGCAGCGACACCTGGTACTCGAAGGCCAGGGTGCCGATCACGGCCAGCAGGATGAAGGTGAGCCGCAGCTCCCGGTTGGCCCACGTGTAGCGCAGGCCCTCCACCAGCTGGCCCTTCTTGCGGGGCACCACCGGCGGCGAGCGCAGGGCCGAGCGGTCCATGAGCAGGAGGGCGGCCAGGATGGCCACGAACGTGATCGTGTTGACCAGGAACGCCCACTGGGGGCCGACGGTGGAGATCAGCACACCGGCCACGGCCGGGCCCACCACCCGGCTGCCGGTCATCAGGGCGCTGTTGAGGCCGACGGCGTTGGCCACGTCGACCTGGTCCACCATCTCCACCACCAGCGCCCGGCGGGCCGGGTTGTCCATGGCCGTGATCACGCCGTACACGGCCGACAGGGTGTAGATCACCGGCAGGTTCATCCGGTCGGTGAAGGCCAACACGGTGAAGGCGGCAGCCACGATCAGGAACCCGATCTGGGTGACGATCATCAGCTTGTGCCGGTCCACCCGGTCCGACACCACCCCGCCCCAGGCCCCCAGCACGAGCACGGGGAAGAACTGGGCAGCGGTGGCCAGGCCCAGAGAGAAGCCGTTGTCGGTCAGCTTGTAGACGACCCAGATGATGGCGATCGACTGCATCCAGGTGCCGGCCTGGCTGACGAGCTGGCCGGCGAAGAACAGCCGGAAGTTGCGGGAGCGGAGGGAGCGGAAGGTCTGGTTGGCAAAAACGGCAACGGCGTTCATGGGGCCGGTCTTCTCGTCGGTTCGGGCGCCCGGGGAAGCGGGGAGCGGGTGGGCGCAGGGTCGGTGTGGGGGGATGCGGCCGCGGCGTCGGGGCCGCTGGGGGGCTGAACGGCGGGGGCGACGGTGCCCTCCGGGTTGGCGATCGCCTCCAGCAGCTCGACGGCCCGGGCCAGGTCGGTCTGCTGGGCGTCGTCGAGGTGGGCCAGACGGTCCACCAGCCAGGCGGTGCGACGCGTACGGCTCTCGTCGAACTGGCGTTGGCCGTCGGCCGTGAGCGACACGAGCGTCACCCGCTTGTCGTCGGCGCCCCGCTGCCGCTCGATGAGGCCCTGCTCGTCGAGCCGGGCCAACAGCTTGGTGATCGTGGGTGGCGCCACCTGCTCCCGGCTGGCCAGCTCGCCCAGCGGGAGAGGCCCGTACAGGGCGATCGTGGCCAGGACCGACTGCAGTGTCGGCGAGAGCTGGGGACCCGCCTGCTGGCGCAACTGGCGGGCCAATCGGGCCAGGGCCACCCGGAGCCGGGCAGCCAACTCGAGGTCGACGTCGGCCTCGGTGTCGACCGTCTGGCCGGCGACGTCGATCTCGGGGATGTCACTCACGATGGCCACCATCACAGAATAGTTACCCTGGCGAACTAATCCACGGTCGTTCGGGTGTCATGGGGCACACGACCCAGCTGGACCCAACCGGACCGGGCCGCCGGCGGCCGCTGGAGCCGGTGAGAGGGGGCCCGGTAGCCTACGCCGATGAACGATCCGACGACGGCCGACGCGCTGGAGCAGGCCCTTCTCGACGGGATCGCCGCACTCGACGCCCCCGGCGACGACCGTGGCGACCCGACGGGGCTCACCAGCCTGCGGGCCCTGTTCCAGGCCCAGTGTCTCAGCCGCCACTGCGATCTGGTGGCCCGCCGCCTGCGGGCCGAGGGGCGGGGCTACTACACGATCGGTTCGGCCGGCCACGAGTCGAACGCGGCGGTGGCGCTGGCCACCCGCCCCACCGACCCGGCCCTGCTCCACTACCGCTCCGGTGCGTTCTACATCGCCCGCTCCCAGGGTTCGGCCGCCTCCACCGACCCGGTGGACGACATCCTCACCGGCATGCTGGCCCTCACCGACGAGCCGATCGCCGGCGGGCGCCACAAGGTCTTCGGCCATCCCGACACCGGCGTCATCCCCCAGACGTCCACCATCGCCAGCCACCTGCCCCGGGCCATGGGCGTCGCCTTCGCCATCGGCCGGTCGGCCAAGGTGAACGAGCCGCTGTGGTGGCCGCCCGACGCCATCGCCGTGTGCTCCTTCGGCGACGCCTCGGCCAACCACTCCACTGCGCTGGGTGCCATCAACGCCGCCTCGCACCTCTCCTACCAGGGCCTGCCCGTGCCCCTGCTGCTGGTGTGCGAAGACAACGGCATCGGCATCAGCGTGCGGACGCCCAAGGGCTGGATCGAGGCGTCGTACGCCAACCGGCCGGGTCTGCGCTACGTGGCCGCCGACGGCGACGACCCGGTGGCCCTGCTCGCCGCCTGCCGGGATCTGGTGGACTGGATCCGCCGGTTCCGGCGCCCGGCGTTCCTCCATCTGCGAACCGTCCGGTTCCTGGCCCACGCCGGCACCGACGTGGAGCTCGGGTACCGGTCTTCTGAGGAGATCCGGGCCGGGTTCGGGCGGGATCCCCTGCTGGGCACGGCCCGGGCCCTGGTGGCGGGGGGCATGACCCCCGACGACGTGATCGGGGAGTACCGCCGCCTCGGGTCCTACGTCTCGTCCCGGGCCAGCGTGCACACCCGGCGGGGCCGGGAGCTGGCCACCGCCGAGGAGGTGATGGCACCGCTCGCACCGCGCCCGGAGCCGCCGGTGGAGTCGGCTCCGCCGGAGCCGATCCCCACCGGCAAGGTGGACGGCGGCTCGACCCTGGCCCAAGCCATCAACTCGGCCCTGGGGGACCTGCTCGAGGCCGAGCCCGGCGCCCTGCTGTTCGGCGAGGACGTGGCGGTGAAAGGCGGCGTCTACGGGGTCACCAAGGGCCTGCGGGCCCGGTTCGGGGCGGCCCGGGTGTTCGACTCGATCCTCGACGAGCAGTCGATCCTGGGGGTGGCCCTGGGGGCGGCGGTGAGCGGGCTCCTGCCGGTGGCCGAGATCCAGTACCTGGCCTACCTCCACAACGCCGAGGACCAGCTGCGGGGTGAGGCCGCCAGCTTGCAGTTCTTCTCCCAGGGGGCCTACCGCAACGGGATGATCGTGCGGATCGCCGGCTACGGCTACCAGAAGGGGTTCGGGGGCCACTTCCACAACGACGACTCGATCGCCGTGCTGCGCGACATCCCCGGCATCGTGATCGCGTCACCGGCCCGCCCGGCCGACGCCGCCGCCATGCTCCATTCGCTGGCCGAGAGCGCGCTGGTCGACGGCACGGTCGGTGTCTTCCTCGAGCCGATCGCCCTCTACCACACGACCGACCTCCACACCGGGGGCGATGGGGCGTGGCTGGAGGCCGTCGGCCCCCAGTCGCTGGGGGAGGGGGCCGAGGCGGCGCCGATCGGGTCCATCCGCAGCTACGGCCCCGACGATGCCGACGTCACGATCGTCACCTGGGGCAACGGCCTGTGGATGTCGCTGCGGGTGGCGGCCCGGCTGGCGGCTGCGGGCACCGAGGACGCCGACGGCCCGCACGACGGGCCGATCCGGTGCCGGGTGATCGACCTGCGCTGGCTGGCCCCCCTGCCGATCGATGCCGTGCTGGCCACGAACCCGGAGCGGGTGCTGGTGGTCGACGAGACCCGCCGCAGCGGCGGGGTCAGCGAAGGCGTGCTGGCCGGCCTGGTGGACCGGGGCTACGACCGGCCCATGGCTCGGGCGGCATCCAAGGATTCGTTCGTTCCCCTGGGCGACGCCGCCCGCCTCGTGCTGGTCAGCGAGACCGAGATCACCGAGGCCGTGCGCTCTCTGGCCGCCCGCCCCGTGCCTGGCTCGGGCTGACCCGAACGGCCCTCCGCCCACTCCGTTCTGCCCACCCCGCTCTGCGTCACGAGAAACGCGTTCCGCCGCCCAACTGCGTCACGTTCTCTGCGGGATCCGGGGTTTTCGCGCCCTCGGTTGGTGCGGGTGCCGCGATTTCCCTGACGGAGAACGGGGTTGGGTCGAGGTCGGGCCGGCTGATCAGACGGTGGTCGGCGCTCGGAAGGTGCGACGGTAAGCCTGGGGGGAGGTGCGCAGGGCCTGCTGGAATCGGAGTCGCAGGGCGGCGGCGGTGGCGAAGCCGGCCCGCCGGGCCACCAGCTCCACGGGGTCGTCGGTCGTCTCCAGCAGCCGTTGGGCCAGCGCGGTGCGCTGGGTCAGCAGCCACTGGTGGGGGCTGGTGCCGGTGCGGGCCTTGAACTGGCGGGAGAACTGGCGGGGGCTGAGCAGGGCGTGGGCGGCCAGGCGCTCCACCGGCAGGTCTTCGTGGAGGCGGGCCGACGCCCACTCGATGGTGGCGGCAACGGGATCGTCGGCGCCGCCCGGGCTCCTGGCATCCATCGGCAGGGCCACGAACTGGGCCTGGCCGCCGTCGCGGTGGGGCGGCACCACCATGTCCCGGGCCACGGTGTTGGCGGCTTCGGCCCCGAAGTCGCGTCGGATCAGGTGGAGCGACAGGTCGATGGAGGCGGCGGCGCCGGCGGAGGTGAGCACGTCGCCGTCGTCGACGTAGAGCACACCCGGGTCGAGGTGGACCGCCGGGTAGCGGTGGGCGAACTCCGCCCCGGCCCCCCAGTGCGTGGTGGCGGGTCGGCCGTCGAGCAGGCCGGCGTCGGCCGCCACCACCGCCCCCGTGCAGAACGTGACGATGCGGGCGCCGCGCTGATGGGCCCGGGCCACGGCGTCCACCAGCTCGCCCGACGGGCGCCGCTCGATCGAGCACCAGCCGGGGATGAGCACCGTGTCGGCCCGGCGGAGGGCGTCGAGCCCGTTGTGCACGGTCATGGCGGCGCCCCCGATCCGCACCGGTTCGGCGCCGGGTGAGCAGACGGTGTAGCGGTACCAGGCCGGGTGCAGCGAGCGGCGATCGGCGCCCAGGAAGTCGTAGGCCACGGCCGGCTCCAGCGCGCTCATGCCATCCACCAGGACAGCCACGATCCGGTGCCGGGCGGGCGCCGAACGGGCAGGAGGAGGAGGCGGCATGTCCTGCTCTTCGCGCTCAGTAGCTTTCGAGACAAGGTCTGATTTCTTGCGAACGGCGTCTTTCGAGACGCTGGCGGCGGAGCCGGGAGAGGGCGACGATCGGGTCATGACACCGCCCAACGTGTACCTGGCCAGCCTGCTGGTCGAAGCCCGGCAGCGCGATCTCGGGGAACTCGGGGTGAAGGCCCCGTGGGGGAGGCGCCGGCGTTCAGGCCGGACGCCCGCCGACGCTCAGCGAGGTGGTGGTGGCGACGTGGCCCGGTCGTCGCCGTCGTCGTCGGGACGGTGGCTGGCGCCGAGCTTCTCCTGCCGGTGATATCGACCCGGCGATGATCTAGCGTCGGTGGCGGGGGCGGGCAGGATGGTGCGATGGGTCGGATCGGGAAGCAGTCGAAGCGTCGTGGATCGCTGAGGTCGGTGGGTAGCGGTATCGGCCGGGCGCCGGTTGCCCCGAGCACCGGGGTGACCGGTTCCACTGCCGTCACCGGCAGTGCCGGCGTCGCCTCCAGTGCCGCCGTGGCCGGCAGCGCCCTCGTGGCGGGGAGCGTCGCCACCGCCGGCAGCGCCATGGTGGCCGGCAGCGCAGCCACTGCGGGCAGTGCGGTGGTGGCGGGCAGTGCGGCGACGGCGGGCAGCGCCGTGGTGGCCGGTAGCGCGGCGACGGCGGGCAGTGCGGTGGTGGCGGGAAGCGTGGCCACAGCGGCCAGCGTCGGCGTGTTCGGTAGCGCCCTCACCTTCTTCGGAGCGGGCATCACCCGGTGCGTGGCCACGTTGGCCTGCGTACGTTGCCGGGGGTGTGTGGGCTGTGTGGGGTGCGTCGACTGCGTCGGTTGTATCGGCTGTGTGGGGTGCGTCGGCCTGCGGGGGGCGGTAGGCCAGCGGTACGTAGGGGCCGCAAGGCGATGATCGTGCGCCGTTCCGCTACGCCTCCCCGTTCGACCAGCTCGGCTGAGGGGCGACCCTGACCCCGACCCTGAGGCCGGGCCCCGAGGATCAGGGTCGGGTCCGGGCGACGCCCGATACCGCGCCGCGGCCGCTGGGCGGATGATGAGGTCATGAACGACACCATCTCGACCTCGAACCCCGACACCACGACGACCAATCCCGTCCCTCCCGCCGCCGGCCATCTCCCGCCGCCCCCACCGGCCCCGGCCGGCCCTCGTCCTCTGCTCCGGGACCCGAACACCCGCCTGGGTGGGGTGGCCTCCGGCGTCGCCCACTACCTGGGTCTCGACGTTTCCCTCGTGCGGCTCCTGTTCGTGGTCTTCACGCTGATGGCCGGCTGGGGTGCCCTGGCCTACCTGGCGGCGTGGATCATTCTGCCGAAGGCCGAGACCTGGCCGCCGGTGTGGCCGCCCGTGCCGCCTGCTCCGCCGGCGCCGGTGCCTGCCCCCACGGAGGATCGGGCCGGAGCCTGAGGCCACCGCCATGCCCCGGTCGCAAGGCCGCCAGGTCACCCGGGCCACCGCCGCCGCTGGCGGTGGCTGGCCGCCCTACGCAACAATCGGGGAAGTGTCCGCATGCGCCCGGGGGGACCGGCCGGCCGGCACGGCAAGGAGACAGGTCATGAGCTCGCCAGCAGTCCCGGCCGTTCGGGTCGATCCCGCCACCGGTCACAAGCTGTTCAACACCAGGGCGGCCAAGGCGTCGCCCCGGATCGCCGGGAAAGGCTACGACGTCCTGGACGACCCCGAGCTGGTGGCCATGCCCGAGGCCAAGCGGGAGATCACGTTCGACGCCGAGGCCCAGGCCCACCAGCGGGAGTTCATCGAGGCTCGCCGGGGCGTCGACGACTACATGAAGATGGAGGGCTCGTTCGCCCGCTATCTCGAGGATCACTACTCCTCCGAGCCGGTCGAGCGGGAAGCGCTGACCGACGAATGCGACGTGGTGGTGGTGGGTGCCGGCTTCTCCGGGCTCCTGCTGTGGTACAAGCTGTCGAAGGCCGGCTTCACCGACATCCGGTTCTGTGAGCGGGGCGGAGACGTCGGTGGCACCTGGTACTGGAACCGCTATCCCGGTGTGGCCTGCGACGTCGAGTCGTACGCCTACATGCCGCTGCTCGACGAGACCGGCTACTTCCCGACCCAGAAGTACGCCTCGGGATTCGAGATCTTCGAGTACTGCCAGCTGATCGCCGAGCGGTTCGGTTTCTACGACCACTGCCTGTTCCACACCGAGGTGACCGGGATCAGCTGGAGTGACGCCGACCAGCGGTGGACCGTCCGCTCGGAGCGGGGCGACGCCATGCGGGCCCGGTTCGTGATCCTGGCCAACGGCATCCTCACCACCCCCCGTCTGGCCCGGATCGAGGGCATGGAGCGCTTCGCCGGCGAGTCGTTCCACACCTCCCGGTGGGACTACAACGTCGACCTGGACGGCAAGCGGATCGGGATCATCGGCACCGGCGCCACCGCCGTGCAGGCCATCCCCGAGCTGGCCAAGGTGGCCGGCCATCTCTACGTCTTCCAGCGCACGCCGTCGACGATCGAGGTGCGCGACCAGCGGAGCACCACGCCGGAGCAGATCGAGCGGTGGAGCCAGCAACCGGGATGGGCCCTGGCCCGGCGGGCCAGGGTGGCCGAGATCCTCGACGGCAGGGGGCGCCAGCCGACGGCCGAACAGGAGGCTGCCCGCCGGAACCGACCCAAGCTCAGCCGGGAGGAGCGGACGAAGAAGCAGCTCGACAAGGGCTACCAGATCATGCAGCAGATCAGGGACCGGATCGACAGGGTCGTGGAGGACCCCAAGACCGCCGCCGCCCTCAAGCCGTATTACGCCTACGCCTGCAAGCGCCCGACCTTCCACGACGAGTACCTGCCCACGTTCAATCGGCCCAACGTCACCCTGGTCGACGTTGCTCCCATCGGCGTCCAGCTGATCAACGACCGGGGGGTCGTGCACGACGGGGAGCAGTACGACCTCGACGTGTTGATCTACGCCACCGGGTTCGACTTCATGTCACGGGAGAACGTCGCCCGGGTCACCGGCAGCGACGGGCGCTCCATCGCCGACAAGTGGAGCGATCAGGGCACCCGAACCTTCCTCGGACTGCACACCGCCGGCTTCCCCAACCTGTTGATCATCTCCGGCCCCCAGGCCGGCGGTGGCAAGTTCAACTTCATCGAGACCATCGAGCAGCAGACCGACTACGTGCTCTGGCTCCTGTCCACCATGCGCGACAACGGGCACCACGCCGTCGATGTACGCGAGGAGGACGAGGCCGCCTGGGCCGAGCACTGCGCCGAAGCCGACATCGCCACCGCCCCGCTGCGGGATTGTGTGGGCAACTTCAACGGCTACGGTCGCACTGCGCCGGGCTCGCTTGCCTACTACGGCGGGCGGGAGGCCGAGCGGCGCCAGGCCTGGGCCCAGGAGACCCTGGAGCCCTACATCTTCACCAAGGCGCCGTAGCCCGGACGGATCGTCGCCCGAGCGACGCGCCCGAGAGCGACGTGCCCCGAACGCTCTGTCGGCGATGGAGGCTCATTGCGGTCGACCGAGGGGGCGTCGGCGAAGCTCACCGGCACGGTGGTGGGGCCGCCACCGGCGCTGGCCACTGCTGAGGTGGAAGCTGCCACCGTTCCGCATGCCTGGCTGCCACGGCCACGTGTACAAGACAGTACTTGTACAAGTTAAGACTTGTGATACGCTGACCGCCATGACACAGCCCGACCTCCTCGACCTCTACGACCGGACGCTGCAACACACGTCACGAGTGGTGGCCAACATCGCGCCCGAGCTTCGCACCGGGCCGACACCGTGCTCCGACTGGACGGTGGAC
This sequence comes from Acidimicrobiales bacterium, assembly GCA_041394285.1. GTDB lineage: Bacteria > Actinomycetota > Acidimicrobiia > Acidimicrobiales > SZUA-35 > CADEDH01. The sequence goes on from JAWKIL010000003.1 coordinate 227,188, forward strand.
AACCTGCTCGGACACATGGCCGGCACCTTGCTCGCCAGCGTTGCGTTCCTCGACGGGACGCCCCCGGACGTGGCGGCGATGGCCGGTCAGCCGCTGGCCGACGAGGACCACGCCGGCGTGTTCAACGCGGCCGCAGCGGCATCGCTCGCTGCCCACCGGGCGCCCGGGGCGCTGGCGAAAGAGATCGACGCTCCCCCCGGGCGGATGCCAGCTGGCATGTTCTTGAACTTCCCACTGATGGACATGTGGGTTCACAGCTGGGACCTCGCTCGCGCCACCACGCAACAACCCGACTTCGACGAGGAGATCACCACCTACGTGCTCGGGTTCTGCCGGCAGGCGTTCGGCACCAACCGGCCGCCGGCTCAGGTGATCGGACCCGAGATCGACGTCGATCCATCCCGGCCGTCGATCGAGCGTCTGGTCGGCTTCCTCGGCCGTCGGCCAACATGGCACGCGTGACCTCAACCGTGATGCAGGTGTCCGTGCGAGCGCCGGCGTGAACGCGGCTGCCGCCGATGACGTCTTCAAGGCGCTGGCCGAACCCAAACGGCGAGAGATGCTCCGGCTGCTGCGAACCGACGCGATGTCAGTGAACGAGATCGCCAGCAGATTCGACATCACCCAACAAGCCGTGTCGCTCCACCTCAAGGTCCTCCACGGTGCCGGCCTGGTCTCCGAGCGCCGCGACGGCACGCGACGGCTCTACCTGGTACGCCCCGAGGGGCTCCACAGCGTGAACCAGTTCGTCGACGAGCTCTGGCCAGCCGCGCTTCGCCGCCTCAAACATGCCGTGGAATCCGACCGTGACGCTTGAGCCGACGCGCACCGTGCGCCATACGATCACGATCGAGGCGTCGCCCGCCGAAGTGTTCCCCTATCTCACCGACCCGATCCTGATGACCCGATGGATGGGCGACTACGCGGTCCTCGACGCCGTGCCGGGCGGCACGTTTCTCGTCGACATCAACGGCGTACCGGTCCGCGGTACCTACCTCGAAGTTCAACCACCCCATCGGGTCGTCGTGAGTTGGGGAATGGCGGGAAGCACCGAACTCCCTCCCGGTGCGAGCACCGTCGAGTTCGTTCTCACCCAACACGGCACCACCACCGACGTCGCTGTTACCCACAGCGGACTCCCACCTGAGATAGCGGCGCAACACCATCTCGGATGGCAACATTTCGGCGGCCGCATCGCCCTCGCAGCCACCGGCCGCGACCCAGGCCCTGACCCATGGGCGACCGAATCGGCACGGCCGACATGACCAACCAGGACCTCTACGACCGGATCACCGAACACTGGCTCGAGCGGCCCGGCATCACCACCAAGAAGATGTTCGCGTCCATCGGCCTCGCCGCGGCGAACGGGAAGGTCTTCGCGATGCTGTGTCGGGACGAACTCGTCGTCAAGATCCCTGCCCACCGGGTGGACCAACTCGAAGCCGCCGGGACCGGTTCGCGTTTCCACTCCGGTCCCAATCGACCCATGCGCGAATGGGCGACCGTCGCCGCTCCCGATCCGGCGACGTGGCAGGCGCTCGTCACCGAAGCCTATGACTTAGTCAGCTAGCTTCGCCGGCGGCGGAGACTCGATCCGGCTCCGGACGGTTCCTTCGCTTCGGTGGGTTGGAGCGAGGGCGGTACCGTGGCGGCGGTGGAGCGTGAGACTGCCCGCCTGAGCCTGCGCCCTGTCGGCCCCGACGATCTCGACGGGTTGTGCCGTCTGAACGCCGACCCCGAGGTCATGCGGTTCATTCTCGACGGCTCGACGCTGGACCGAGAGCAGACCGCCGCCCGGCTTGTGGCCATGCGAGAGCACTGGCAGGAGCACGGATACGGAATCTTCGGCCTGTGGTGGCGCTCGACCGACGAGTTCGTCGGATGGGCCGGCGTGGCCACCCCGACGTTCCTACCGGAGGTCATGCCGGCGGTCGAGATCGGCTGGCGGCTTCTCCAACAATGGTGGGGTCGCGGCGTGGCCACCGAGGCCGCCCGTGACGTGCTCGGCTTCGCCTTCGACGACATCGGCCTCGACCGGCTGGTGAGCATCCGCCACGTGGACAACGACGCCTCGGGCCGCGTCATGGCGAAGCTCGGCTTCCAGCCCTTTCTGCAAACCGTGGTTCCCCTCTACAACCAGCCGGTGACGGTCTCTCGCCTGACCGCCGAGGAGTACCGCTCCGGCCCGCACTCGCGTCATCGGCGCAGGCGAGAAACGCGCGATGGAGGTGGATCGGCCCACCTCCGGTAGCCGTCGGGTCAGCCCCGCTGGGTGCCGACCTTCAGCTCCCGCCAGGGGATCTCGCGGGACACGTCGGGTTCTTTGGGCAGGCCGAGGACGCGTTCGCCGATGATGTTCTTGTTGATCTCGTCGGTGCCCCCGGCGATCGAGCTCGACGGGGTGAACAAGCCGTACTTCTGCATCACACCCCGCAGCGGCGCATCGTCGCCCATGAGCTGCCCGTACGGCCCCTGGATCTGCCACGCCAGGTCCCGCATCTGGCGGGCGATCTCCGATCCCATCAGCTTGCCGGTGGACGACTCGGGCCCGGGCTGACCGCCGGCGGCCAGCGCCGCCTTGCTCCGCAGGCCGTTGTAGCGATGCAGCTCGCGCAGGATGTGGACCCGCATGAGCGCCTGGCGGAGCACGGGGTCGTTCGTGGCCCCGAACGTTCGGGCCTGCTCCATCAGATGGCGGAACACCCCGCCGCCCATGGCCAGCGCCATCCCGTCGTCGGCCACCCGGGCCTGTTCCTCGGCCACGATCTCGGCAATCGTGGCGTCCAGTTGGGGTCGGCCCACGAACGATCCGCCGCCGCCCATGGCTGCGTTCTCCGAGTCGCGCTCGTTCATCAGGGTGGTCATCGTCACGCGCCAACCCTCACCGAGGTCACCCAGCAGGTTCTCCGCCGGGATCCTGGCCTCGGACAGGAACACCTCGTTGAACGTCTCGTCACCGCTCATCTCCTTGAGCGGGCGGACCTCCACCCCGGGTTGGCGCATGTCGATGAGGAAGTAGCTGAGTCCCTTGTGCTTCGGCTGGTCGGGATCGGTGCGGGCCACCAGGATGGCCCAGTCGGCGAACTGGGCCCCGGTGTTCCACACCTTCTGGCCCGTTACCACCCACTCGTCGCCGTCCCGTTCGGCCCGGGTGGCGAGCCCGGCCAGATCCGACCCCGCCCCCGGCTCGCTGAACAACTGGCACCACACGTCCCGCCCGGTCACGATGCCGGGCATGAACCGGGACTTCTGGTCATCGGTACCGCAGGCCAGGATCGTGGGCGCAGCCAGGAACGTGCTCACCCCGCTCGGCGGACCGTAGACGCCGGCGGCCCGCAGCTCGGCCCGCACCACCTTGGCTTCGTCGCTCGACAGGCCCCGGCCGAACCACTGACGGGGCCAGGTGGGGAAACCCCAGCCGCCGTCGGCCAGCCGCTGCCACCAGTCGCCGAGCGTGAGCTGGTCGCTCCAATTGTCGGCCAGCCAGGCCCTCACCTCGTCCTGCAGCGCACTCGCATCAGCCATGGCCGGATTGTGGCACAGCCCCCGGAGGCGGCCCCAGCTCCCGCATGCCACAATCGCCGGTCATGCACCTGTCCTGCGCCTTTCCTCCGATGCCCGACACGCCGGCCCACATCGAGTTGGCCGAACAGCTCGGCTACCACCGGGCCTGGGTGTTCGACACGCCGGCCCTCCAGCTCGACGTGTGGATGACGTTGGCCCTGGCCGCCACCCGCACCTCCCGCATCGGGCTCGGCCCCGGGGTGCTGATCCCCAGCCTGCGCCACCCGATGGTGACAGCCTCCGCCATCGCCCACCTGGTGGAGCTGGCGCCGGGGCGGGTGGAGGTCGGCGTGGGCGCCGGCTTCACCGGCCGCAACGCCATGGGCCAGCGGGGTCTCAAGTGGGCCCACGTGGAGGCCTACGTCCGCACGGTCCAGGCGTTGCTGGCGGGCGAGGTGACCGAGGTCGACGGTGCAGCGGTACAGATGCTCCACTGGCCGGGCCAGGCCCCGGCCCGACCCATCGACGTGCCCTGGCGGCTGGCCGTGATCGGTCCCAAGGGGATGGCTGCCGCCCAGCGGCTGGGAGCGTCGATCTTCACCAGCCGCCCGTCGGCCGGCTCCAACTACGAGGGCTACCCCGGGGTGACTGCGATGGTCAGCGGCGCCGTGCTCGACCCGGGGGAGCCCATCGACTCGCCCCGCATGTTGGCCACCGCCGGGCCCGGCGTCGCCATTCTCTACCACCTGGCCCACGAGCGGCGGGACGGATCCGTGACCCAGATGCCCAACGGGGAGCGGTTCGCCGAGCTGGTGGCGGCCGAGCCGGAGGGCCAGCGCCATCTCGCGGTGCACCGGGGCCATCTGTCGCAGCTCAACGACATCGACCGCCAGATCCTCGGCCCGGAGATGCTCGCCCGGTCGGCCCTGGCCCACCCGGCACCCGAGGTGCCGGCCTGGCTCGACTCCTACGCCGCCATGGGCGTCACCGAGCTGGCCTACGAGCCGATGGGAGACATCCCCGAAGCGCTGACCCGCCTGGCCCGGGCCGCCGGTCTCTGACGTCGTCGGGAGACCGGGCCCCGGACCCGATCGACCGTTCGGAAAATTCTTCTGCGTCGCGAAACCCCTGCCGGCCGGCGTTCTGCGTCGCGCGCTCGACGGATCCGCCTGGTTTCGCGCCATCGGATCGAGGTCGTCGCCGGCAGATCGCGTCGTCGGTTGGATGGGAGCGGCCCGCTCCCAGCCGTCCCCGACGTCGGGCTGTCACCGCCGACGTCTACGGTGGTCTCCATCAGCCGACGCCGCTGCCGGGTCCTCCGGCCACGAGGCGATCGGCTGCCTTCCCCCAGATGATCGAAACGCCCGGCGGCCGGCTTCAGCTGGTCCACGGGCGGAGCCGGGCCCGGCCCGGCCGGTGACGGGAGGCAGCCATGATGCTGTGTCTGTGGAGCGTGAAGGGTGGTTCGGGGTGCACGGTCACCGCCGCCGCCATCGGCCTGCTGGCGGCCGAGGAGGGCGACACCCTCCTCGTCGATCTCACGGGAGATCTCGCCCTCGCCCTGGGAGACACCGCCTCCGAGGCTCCGGCGTCGGATGCCGCCGGGTTGGGATGGGGTGTCGCTGGCTGGCTCTCCGCTCCTCATCCGCCGGGCGACGCCCTGAAGCGGCTCGAACGTCCGATCACACCCCGGCTCTCCCTCCTGCCGCTGGGCCAACCGGCACGGGCGGCCGACGACGGCGAAGGGCATGGGATGCCGGGCACAGCGCCGCCGGGCGAGCAGACGGGCCGGGGCGGTGCGGGGCCGGACTGGCCGGCCGCCCCGGCTGATCGGCTCGCCCTGCTGGCCCGTCTCCTCGCCCGGGACGGCCGGACCGTGGTCGTCGACCTCGGCCTTGGAACGGCGCCGGCCCACCAGGCCGCCTGCGGCCTCCCGCCGGCATGGTCCGGGTCGGCCATCCACCCGTTCCTCGACGCCGCCACCAGCTCGCTGCTCGTCACCCGGCCCTGCTACCTGTCGCTGCACCGGGCGGCCCGCAGCCGTCAACCCGACGGGATCGTGCTCGTCGACGAGCCGGGCCGCGTCCTGCGCCCGGCCGACGTGGCCGGAGCGCTCACCGTTCCCGTGGTGGCCTTCGTGCCGTGGGAGGCGGCCGTGTCCCGCGCTGTCGACGCCGGTCTGATCGCCCAGCGGGTGCCCCGGGCCCTGCAGTCGTTGTGGTCGGTGATCCCGGCCGCAACGGGGGTGGCCGGGCGGTGACGGGGCTGACTGCCCTGGGCGAGCTCGAACGGTGGCTGCAGGACGTCGTCATCGACCATCCCGCGGCCGAGCCGTCCCACTTGGTCGAAGCCGTACGCCAGGCCGCTCCGCTGCTCGACACCACCACCGTGGCCGCCCTGGTGGAACGGGTACGGGGCCGGGCCCGCCTCGACGGGCTCGGTGCCCTCCAACCCCTGTTCGACGACTCGGAGGTCACCGAGATCATGATCAACGGGCCAGGTCCCGTCTGGGCCGACCGGGGCGGCCGGTTGGAGCCGGTCGATGTACTCCTCGGCCCCCACGACATCGGTCTGCTGGTCGAGCGGATCCTCGAGCCGCTGGGTCTCCGGGTCGATCGCACCAGTCCCTGGGTCGATGCCCGCCTGCCCGACGGATCGCGGGTCAACGTGGTGGTGCCGCCCCTCGCTCTCGACGGCCCTGTGGTGACGATCCGCCGGTTCGCCGCCCATCCGGTGCCGCTCGCTTCCTTCGGCCCGCCACCGCTGGAAGACCTCCTCGTACGGGCCATGGCCGAGCGCCGGACGATCATGGTGGTGGGGGCCACGGGCGCCGGCAAGACCACGCTCCTCAACGCCCTGGCCGCCACGCTCGACCCTCACGAACGGGTGATCACCATCGAAGACACGGCGGAGCTCAGCTTCCCCGGCCGTCACGTGGTGCGGTTGGAAGCCCGCCCCGCCAGCAGCGAAGGGGTTGGCGCAGTCGACCTCCGGGCCCTGCTCCGTAACGCTCTGCGCATGCGACCCGATCGCCTCGTCATCGGGGAGGTCCGCGGCGCTGAGGCTCTGGATCTGGTGTTGGCGCTCAACACCGGCCACCGGGGCTCGCTGGCCACCTGCCACGCCAGCGGGCCAACGGGGGCGCTTCGACGGCTCGAAGCGCTGGCCCAGATGGGGAGTGTCGACCTTCCCCGCGGGGTCGTCCGGGCCCAGCTGGCCGACGCCCTCGACCTGATCGTCACGGTGGCCCGGACGGCCGACGGCGCCCGGCGCGTCGTCGCCGTCAACGCCGTGGAAGACGGCGACGAGGTCGAGGCAGGCGAGCCGATCCGCACCACGCCGCTGTGGGGGCAGCGATGAACGTCCGGCGGCCCCGGGCATTGGTCCACTCCACAGCCACCCGCCGTCCGCTGCCCGGCGGGGTCTGGTTGGCGACAGCCACCGCCGCCATCGCAGCAGGGCTTCTCACCGGCAGCCCGGCGCTGACGGTCGGCGGACCGGTGGCTACCGGCTGTGCCTGGCACCGAAGGCGGGTGGATGCGGCGTCCGCTGGCCGGGCGGCGTCCGCCGACCGCACGATCGAGCTGGTGGCGGCGCTGCTCCAGCATCTCAAGGCGGGTAGCTCGCTGGCCCAGTCGCTTCGCGCCGTCACATCGGGACCGGGCGCGGGACCTCGGCCGGTGCCGTCCGCCCACCCCGGCCCCGACGAGGTGTTGGCCGGGATCCGGGCCGCCGCCGACGCCGGTGCGGGGCTGGAGATGGCGCTGGCCCGTGCCGCCGCCCGGGCCGCCGGGGCCGGCATGGTCGGTGGCGACGGCGGCGGGGTCGGGCTGTTGGTACGGACTCTGCTCGTGCTGGTGCAGCGGGGCGGCCCGGCCCTGCCCGCCCTGGAGCGGCTCGACGACACCCTGCGATCGGCCCGCTGGGTGGAACAGGAGACGGCGGCCCAGGCCAGCCAGGCGACGGCGTCGGCCCAGGCGTTGGCCGCCCTTCCCGCCCTGTTCGTCGCCGGGCTGGCGCTCCTCGATGCCGACCTGGCCCGGTTCTACGCCTTCCATCCGCTGGGCGCCGCCTGCCTCACGACCTCAGCTCTGCTGGGCTACGCCGGGTGGTGGTGGATGCACCGCCTCGTGGCCGCCTCGCTCGGAAACGTGTCATGAGCCTGCTGCTGATCGTGGTGGCGGTGGCCGCCGGCTTGGCTGCCGTGCCCGCCCGGCGCCGGCAGCACCGGCGGGCCACCGCCCAGGCGCTCACGGCGGCCGCTCCGGCCGCCCTCGACCTGTGCGCCGTGGTCCTCGGGGCGGGTGGCACCATCGGTGACGCACTGGCTGCCCTCGCCGCCAGCGGCCCCGAACCGGTACGGGCGGCCGCCAACCGGGCGCTGGCCCGGGCCGCTGCCGGCGACGGGCTCGATCTTGCTCTCCGCTGGCTCCAGGCCGACCTCGGCCCGGCTCTCCAACCGCTCACCGGTGCCCTCCTGCTGGCCCGGCAGCAGGGCGGACCGGTGGGTCTCACCCTGTCCCGGCTGGCGGCCGAAGCATCGGCCGGGCGGCGCCGGCTGGGCGAGGTCCGGGCCCGTCGCCTGCCTGTCGCCCTGCTCGTCCCGCTGGTGGCGTGTTCGCTGCCGGCCGTGATCGTGGGCGCCGTCGTGCCGCTGGCCGTCGTCGCCTTCCGCCAGATCCGGCTGTGAGCCCGCACCTGCACCTTCCCCCGCCCGAACCCGTCCACCGCACGAAGGAGCAGTCCACCATGGACGACCCCACCACCAACCCCACACCACCACCGGCGGTCTCGTCGCCGCCGGTCCCGTCTCCGCCGCCGGTCCCGTCGCCCGGCGCCAAACGCCGCTCGGAACGGGGCCAGGCCACCGCCGAGTACGCCCTCGTGATGCTGGCGGCCGCCGCCATCGCGGGCCTGCTGCTGGCCTGGGCCGCGTCCACCGACGGGATCGGCCGGTTGCTCGACGCCGTCATGCAGTCGATCATCGACGATGCAGGGTGAGGCCGTGCCGGCGGGGCCGGGGCCGGCCGCCGCAACCCGATCGGGGGCAGGCCACGGTCGAGCTCGTCCTCGTGCTGCCGGTCGTGGCCACCGTGCTGCTGGCGGTGGTGCAGGTGGGCCTCGTGGTCCGCGATCAGGTCCTGGTGGTCCATGCCGCCCGGGAGGCGGCCCGGGCCGCCGCCGTCGACCCGTCGGGTGGCGCCGCCCGGGAGGCAGCGGCCGCTGCCACGGGCCTGGATCCGGGGCGACTCGGGGTGACGGTGGGACCGCAGCGCGCCCCCGGCCAACGCCTGGCGGTGACCGTCACCTACACCGCACCCACCCGGGTGCCCGTGGTGGGAGCCCTCGTGGGCGACCTGCGGTTGCAGGCGGAGGTCACCACCCGGGTCGAGTGAGTGCCCAACGGCCGGGCCGGGCCCGCCGCGCCCCGGGCTCAGAACGGCTCGGCGTCACCCAACGTGGTGCGGATCAGGGCCAGCGCCGCCCACCGGTCGAGAGGGTCGTTGCCGTTGCCGCACTTGGGCGACTGGACGCACGACGGGCACCCCGAGCTGCAACCACACCGCTCGAGCACCTCGGCCGTGGCCGCCAGATGCCGGTCGGCGGCGGCGAACGCCAGGTCGGCCACCCCCACCCCGCCGGGATAGCCGTCGTAGATGAACACCGAGGCCAGCCCCTCGGGGCCGCACGCGGTGGAGACGCCGCCCACATCCCACCGGTCGCAGATCGTGAACAGGGGCAGGATGCCGATTGCGGCGTGCTCGGCGGCGTGCAGGGCCCCTGGCAGGGCGTGGGACACCACGCCGGCCGCCATGATCACGTCGGGCTGCCACTCGTACCAGATGGCCGAGGTCACCAGCTCCTGGGGCGGCAGGTCGAGATCGTGGCTCGACAGCAGCGTGCGGGTCACGGCCTCCTTCACCTGGTAGCCGGTGACGGTGGTGGTCACCCGGACCAGACCCAGGTGCAAGCGTGCGGCGCCCACCAGCTTGGTGCGGGCGGTCTCCAGCACCTGGATGTCGATGTCGGATCGGGCCTGGGTCCAGGTCGAGCCGTCGTCCAGCTGCACCCGGGCCACCCGGGCCGCCAGGTCGAGGTCGGCGACCCGCCAGGGCTGCCCCCGGTGGAGGTAGATGGCGCCGGGGTGCACGATGCTCGCCGCCCGGCTGTCCTCCACCGTGCCGACCAGCCCGTCGTCGCCGTCGAGGATGCGGATCTCCCCGCTGGAGGCCGATCGCAGCCCGATCCGGTTGAACGGCACCCCCCGCCCGTTCCACACCGCCTGGGGCTCCCGGTGGCGGCCCGGCCGCACCCGCAACTCGTCGGCCAGCACCGAGCGGTGCACGCCGTCGTCGAGGTCGTGCCACCAGCGGTCGTCGTGGGGTTGCAGCGGAGACTCGTAGGCGGCGCAGCCCAGGTGTGGATCCCGCACGTTCGGATTCTCCACGTTCACCACCACCGGCTCCGGTGCCCGGGCGAACAGGTCGTCGGGGTGGTTGACGAACCACTGGTCGAGCTGGTCGTCACCCGCTACCAGCACGGCCAGCGACGGCCGCCCGGACCGGCCCGAGCGCCCGATCTGCTGCCACAGCGAGGCGATCGTGCCCGGGAACCCGCACAGCACGGTGGCGTCGAGGCCGCTGATGTCCACCCCCAGCTCGAGGGCCGATGTGGTCACCACCGCTCGCAGGGCGCCGGCGGCCAGCTCCGCCTCGATCTCCCGCCGCTCGGCCGCCAGGTAACCAGACCGGTACGGCCTGACGGCACTGGCCAGCTCGGTCGGAAGGGCTCGGGCCACCCCCAGCGCCACCCGTTCGGTCAGGGCCCGGCTGGCGCAGAACGTGATCACCCGGTGCCCGTGGATCACCAGCTCGGCCACCGTGCGGATGGTCTCGGTGGCCGGGCTCTGGCGGGCCGCTCCCCGGTCTCGCTCGTCCCGGCCACCGTCGACGGCGTAGGGAGAGCTCAGGAGCGCCGGCTGCACGATGGCGATGCGGCGCTCACCGCAGGGCGAGCCGTCGTCGGTGACGGCCACCACCGGCTTGTGGCACAGGTCCGCCGCCAGGCGCTCGGGCTGGCCGATCGTGGCCGAGCAGAACACGAACGTGGGGTCGGACCCGTAGCGGTGGCACAGGCGCCGCAGCCGGCGCAGCACGTGGGCCACGTGGGTGCCGAAGATGCCCCGCAGCACATGGAGCTCATCGATCACCACGTACTCCAGGCGCTTCAGGAACGTGGCCCACTTGGCGTGGGTGGGCAGGATGCCGTGATGGAGCATCTCGGGGTTGGTGAGCACCACATTGGCGTTGGCCCGGGCCCACGAACGCTCCTCCCGGGACGCGTCGCCGTCGTAGGCCACCGCCACCAGGCCGGGCACGCCGAGCTGGCCGAAGCTGCGCAGCTGGTCCTGGGCCAGGGCCTTGGTGGGGTAGAGGAGGAGCGACGTTCCCGGCCGCAGGCCGGTCACCACCGACTCGGCGATCGGCAGCTGGTAGCACAGCGACTTGCCCGACGCCGTGCCGGTGGCGACCACCACCGAGTGCCCGTCGCGCACCAGGTCCACCGCCGCCGCCTGATGGCTCCACAGCCCCCCGGGCGGCAGACAGTGCCCGATGGCGGCGGGCAGGGGCCGGGCCAGCGGTGCGGTCCGGCCGGGGCGGGCGGCCTGGCGCTCCACGTGGACGAGGCGCCCGTCGGCCGCCAGCGCATCCAGCACCGCCTCGATCGACTGCTCCAGGCTGTCGGCGGGCGGGGCCGGACCGCAGGCCGTCTCCGCTTCCGCGACAGCCGTGTCCACCGGGCCATCCTAGCTCCACCCGCACAACAGTTCGGGTCTGGGCAGGCCTGCCCGCTCAACGACCGGGCGGGCCCTGCCGATGGAACGCAATGGTCCCCCCGGCTCCGGAGCAGCAACCCCGCTCCCTCCCCGTTCCTGCGCCCGGTCGGGCCGCAGCCGAGGCGTTCGTCATCACGCACCTGGCCCACCTCGTCGATCGGCGGGCGGCGGCCAACCAGCCGCTCTCCTCCGCCCGGTTCCGGGGCGGCCAGCGGGCCGCCGACGAGGCCCTGGCCCGGTTCCGGGTCGAGGGCTACCAGCACGGCATCGAGATCGCCTACCCCCAGCGTGATCGCGCCGGCTCGGTACTCTCCCCCTGGGTCCGCAACGGGCTGCTCCCCCTGGGCCGGCTGTGGGACCATGTGGCCGACGGCCCTCCCGCCGACGTCGCCGCCTTCCGGTGGTCGCTGCTGCGCTCCGAACGGGCCCGGCTCCGTTACGCCGCCGGCGCGGCATCGCCCGCCGGTTCCCGGGCGTCCGCCCCGGCCGAGCCCGCACGCCGCCCGGAGTCCACCGCCCCCGGGCTCGCCGTCGGCTGGGACCGCCAGATGGCCTGTGTCGACGTCGCCCTCGACGAGTTGGCCGACGACGGCTGGCTCCCCACCTCACCCCGGCGCTGGCTGGCCCAGCTGTGCGACGGCGGCTCCGACGGCGACCTGTTCCGCCACCTCCTCGACGGCACCCGGGCCGTCACGCCGCCGGCCTGGGCCGCGGCCCGGGCCGCGACCCCGGTCTCCCGCTGGCAGGTGGAACGCCACGCCCCCGGCCTGTGCGCCAGCTGCGACCTGGTGACCGCCTGCCCGGTAGACCACGAGCTGCCCACCCTGGTGGCCCCGTCGGGCCGTCACTCCGGCCCGGCCGGTGCGATCGACGCCCCGGGCCACGCCGTCGATGACGGGCCCCTACCCCCGTTGCCCGCCGAAGCCCTCGGGCCCGACGCGCCCACCACCCGGGCCGACCGGGCCCCCGAGGCGGTGTGGATCACGGCCGAGTCGATGGGTGACGCCGATCCCGGGCTCGTCGCCCACCCCGACCTTCCCGCTGTGTTCGTCTTCGACGAGCCGCTGCTGACCGGGCTCCGCCTCGCCCCCCGACGGCTGGTTTTCCTGGTGGAGCACCTGAGTGACCTCGCCACCCGCCGCCCGGTCGAGGTATGGCTGGGCTCCCCGGTGGCCGTCCTGGCCGACCGGCCGGTGGCCGTCACATTCACCCCCGTGCCCGGGTGGCACCGGCGCCAGGCCCGGATCGCCCCGGTGATGATCCATCCATGGCCCTGGTTGGGGCGACATCTCAGTGCCCCGGGAATTGGCGGCCAAACGGCAAATGCCATCGATGTAATGAAAACTGGGGGGAGTCAGTTTCCCCATCCCCGACCCATTGACCAGCAGGAACCATCAGCCACAGAATCTTCAACTGGTCGTAACATTGGGGCACTGGTGTAGATTTGGTGACAATGGATTCTGAGTTGCCCCTTACTGAATCCAACCTCGTCGAGATCGAGATTCCGTCTCGTGTCGACATGGTGGCCGTCGTGCGGATGATCGTCGCCGCCGCTACCAACGCGGTGGACGCCATCCACGGCGAACGGCTCGACGATCTCCGCTGGGTGACGTCCGAAGCGACAACCAACGCCATCGAAGCGAACCTCCAACACGCCGACGACGGTCGGGTGCAGGTTCGCTGCGAGGTGGCCGAGGGATGCGTGAAGCTCGCCGTGAGCGATCAGGGCCCCGGGATGCCGGCGGTGGCCGCGGTGGCGGATCTGGCCGACCACCGTCCCCTGTCCGCCGGGTCGCTCGGGATCCCCCTCATGAAGCATTTCTCCAGCGCCTGGTCCTACCAGTCCGGCCTCGGCGGCACCACGGTTCAGATGGAGTTGCACCAGTAGGAGGGGGGCCGCGATTAGGCCGACCTACTGCTGAGTAGTTCCTTGTCCGAACCAAATTGCCTGGGATGTTGGCAAAAGGGCCCTACATCTTCCTAGCCTGCCGAACGTGGCCCAACCGCTCGTCATCGTCGAGTCGCCCGCCAAGGCGAGAACCATTCGGGGCTACCTCGGCGACGACTACATCGTGGAATCGTCCATCGGCCACGTCCGGGATCTGCCCAAGACGGCCGCCGAGGTACCCAAGGAGCACAAGTCCGAGAGCTGGGCTCGGCTCGGCATCGACGTCGACAACGGCTTCAAGCCGCTGTACGTGGTGACCGCCGAGAAGCGGGATCAGGTCCGCAAGCTCAAGAACCTGATGAAGGACGCCAGCGAGCTGGTGCTCGCCACTGATGAGGATCGCGAGGGGGAGGCCATCGCCTGGCATCTGCTCGAGGTGCTGTCGCCCCGCATCCCCGTCAAGCGGATGGTGTTCCATGAGATCACCCCCGAGGCCATCCGCCGGGCCATCGAGAACCCCCGTGAGCTCGACCGCCGCCTGGTGGACGCCCAGGAGGCCCGCCGCCTGCTCGACCGGCTCTACGGCTACGAGGTCTCCCCCGTGCTGTGGAAGAAGGTCAAGCCCCGCCTGTCGGCCGGCCGGGTCCAGAGCGTGGCCACCCGCATCATCGTGGAGCGGGAGCGGGAGCGGATGGCGTTCCGCTCGGCCAACTACTGGGACGTCACCGCCACCTTCCGGGGCGAGACCGGCGCCGACTCCGGCGGTAGCGCCGATCAGCAGCGCCCGTTCACCGCCATGCTGATCGAGCTCGACCAGCGCCGGATCGCCACCGGGCGCGACTTCGGTTCCACCGGCACGCTCCAGCGCGACGAGGTCGTCCATCTCGACGAAGCCGGGGCCCGGGGCCTGGCCGAAGACTTCCGGGACCGGCCGGCCACCGTGGCCAGCAGGGAAGCCAAGCCCTACCGCCGTCGCCCGGCCGCCCCCTTCATCACCTCCACCTACCAGCAGGAGGCCAGCCGCAAGCTGCGGCTCTCGTCGGCCCAGGCCATGCGGGTGGCCCAGGGACTCTACGAGCGGGGCTACATCACCTACATGCGGACCGACTCCACGACGCTGTCGGAGACCGCTGTCACCGCCGCCCGCAGCCAGATCGAGGAGCGGTTCGGCCCCGAGTACCGCCCGGCCCAGCCCCGCAGTTACTCCTCCAAGGTGAAGAACGCCCAGGAGGCCCACGAGGCCATCCGCCCCGCCGGGGACCGGTTCCGCACCCCCGAGGAGGTGTCGGGCGAGCTGTCGACCCAGGATCTGGCCGTCTACGAGCTGATCTGGCGGCGCACGATCGCCTCCCAGATGACCGACGCCACCGGCGAGACCGTGACCCTGCGGCTGGCCGCCGACAGCGCGTCGGGCCGCCACGGCCTGTTCTCCACGTCCGGCACCATGATCACCCACCAGGGCTTCCTGCGGGTCTACGTGGAAGACGCCGACGAGGGTGACGAGAGCGAGGATCCGGACGAGCAGCGCCTCCCGCCGCTCAACGACGGCGACCGGGCCCGACTGGTGGAGATCCAGGCCGCCGGTCACGACACCCAGCCTCCGGCCCGCTACACCGAGGCGTCGCTGGTGAAGCGACTGGAGGAGCTGGGCGTGGGCCGCCCCTCCACCTATGCCGCCATCATGGGAACGATCCAGAACCGGGGCTACGCCTGGCGCAAGGGCACCGCCCTGGTGCCGAGCTTCCTGGCCTTCGCCGTGGTGACCCTGCTCGAGGAGCACTTCCCCGATCTGGTCGACTATGCCTTCACCGCCCAGATGGAAGCCGATCTGGACTCGATCGCCAGCGGGGTGGAGGAGGCTGTGCCCTGGCTCAGCCACTTCTACTTCGGCGCCGAGGAGGCCCCGGGGCTGCGGGCCAAGGTGAACGAGCGCCTGGGCGACATCGACGCCCGGGCCGTGAACTCGATCCCCATCGGCCCCGACTCCAACGGGGTGCCGATCGTGGCCCGGGTGGGCCAGTACGGGCCATACCTGCAGCGGGGCGACGACACCAAGTCGATCCCCGACGACATCCCACCCGACGAGCTCACGCCGTCCCGGGCCGAGGAGATCCTGTCGGTCCCCGACGAGGTGGTGCTGGGCGAGCATCCCGAGACCGGTCTGCCGGTGGTGGTGAAAGACGGCAAGTACGGGCCCTACGTGCAGATGGGCGCCTACGACGACGAGGCCGACACGAGGCCCCGCACGTCGTCGCTGTTCAAGGACATGGACATGCGCTCGGTCACCCTCGACCAGGCGGTGCAGCTGCTCAGCATTCCCCGGGTGGTGGGCGCCGATCCGGCCAACGGGCTCGAGATCGTGGCCCGCAACGGCCCCCACGGCCCCTACATCGAGCGGGGCGTCAAGGGTGACGAGGCGTACGACACCCGTAGCTTCGACAACGAGTACGACCTGCTGTCGATGGATCTGAACCAGGCCATGGCCCTGTTCGCCGAACCCAAGCGCCGGCGGGGTCAGCGGGCCACGGGACCGCTCAAGCGGCTCGGGGTGGACCCGGCCAGTGACCGCGAGGTGGTGGTCCGCTCCGGTCGCTTCGGTGACTACGTGACCGACGGCGAGGTGAACGCCAGTCTCCAGCAGGGCGACTCGGTGGAGCGGATCGACATCATGCGGGCGTCCGAGCTCCTGGCCCAGCGGCGGGAGAAGCTGGCCCTCGATCCGCCCAAGCCCCGGGCGGCCAAGAAGGCGGCCGGAGCGAAGAAGGCGGGCGCCAAGAAGTCGACGGCCAAGAAGGCGGCCGGGGCGAAGAAGGCGGGGGCCAAGAAGTCGACGGCCAAGAAGGCCGCCGGTGCCCGACGGCGGGCTCCGAAGTCGGCCGGTTGACCGCCGGTGGCCACCTACATCGCCTTTGAGGGCGGGGAGGGCTCGGGCAAGAGCACGCAGGCCAAGATGCTGGCCGAGCGCCTGGGGGCGGTGCTCACCCGGGAGCCGGGAGCGACCGCCCTGGGGGCCAAGCTGCGGGCTCTGCTGCTCGATCCGGGCGAGGTGCCGGTGTCGCCCCGGGCCGAGACCCTGCTGATGGCGGCCGATCGGGCCCAGCACATGCACGAGGTGGTGGGGCCGGCGCTGGCCGCCGGGCGCCATGTGGTGTCGGATCGGAGCGTGTTCTCGTCGCTGGCCTACCAGGGCGGCGGCCGCCAGCTCGGCGTCGACGCCGTGTGGCGGGTGAACGACTGGGCCCTCGACGGTCGCTGGCCCGACGTGGTGGTGTTCCTCGACATCGATCCGGCCGACGCCTCGGGCCGCCTCGACCGGGAGCTCGACCGTCTGGAGCAGGCGGGCGATGCCTTCCACCAGCGGGTGTGGGCCGCCTACCGGGAGCTGGCCACCGAGACCCGACGCTGGGTGACGGTGCCGGCGGCCGGCTCGATCGACTCGGTGGCCGAGGCCGTGTGGGCTGCGGTCGAACCCCGGCTGGTCTGATCCCCCTTTCCTGTGCATCTCTGACGCGGCGTCCCGCCCCGGCCCATGCGGTGTCAGAGTTCGCTGCGTGAGGGGGTACCGGGACCCGGCGGTCACCGTCGGCCGGTAGGGTGCGACCGATGACCGGGGTGGATCCGTGGGCGGCAGTGGTGGGCCAGGAGCAGGCCCGCAACATCCTGGAGGCGGCGGCCGAGCAGCCGGTGCACGCCTACCTGTTCCTGGGGTCGCTGGGTTCGGGCTCCTTTCCGGCGGCGCTCGGTTTCGCCGGGTTGATCCTGGCCGCTGAGCTGCCCGACGGAGATCCCGGGGTGGAGCGCCGGCTCCGCCTGGCCCTGGAGGCCCGACACCCCGATGTGATCGTGGTCGAACCCGAAGGTGCCACCCTCCGGGTCACCGAGGCCGAGCAGATCATCCGGGCCGGGCTGCGCTCACCGGTGGAGGCCAACCGCAAGGTGATCGTGGTGCGGGGGGTCGACGCCATCGAGGAGAACGCCATCGGCAAGCTCCTCAAGGTGGTGGAGGAGCCGCCGCCCTCCACTGTGTTCGTGCTGCTGGCCGAGGAGATCCCGCCCGAGTTGGTCACGATCGCCAGCCGTTGCGTGACCGTCGACTTCGTGCGCCTCACCGACCCCCAGGTGGAAGCGGGGCTGCTGGCCCGGGGCGTCGAGCCGGAGCGGGCCCGGGTGGCGGCGCTGGCCGCCGGGGGCGACTTCGAGCGGGCCACACTGCTGGCCACCGACGACGGCCTGGCCGTTCGGGTGAGCTTGTGGCGGGAGATCCCCGATCGGCTCGACGGCACCGGCAGCACCGTGGTGCAGCTGGTGGACGAGCTGCGGGCCGGCATGGACGGGGCCCAAGGCCCGCTGGAGGCCCGGCAGCGACGGGAGCTGGAGGAGCTGGCCGAGCGGATCGAGCGGCTGGGCAAGCGGGGGTCGGGCGAGACCGAGCTGACCGCCCGGCACAAGCGGGAGATCCGCCGGCTGCGCCAGGACGAGTTGCGGTTCGGCCTGGCCACGCTGTCGCGGGTGTACCGGGACCGATTGGCGGCGGCCCCCGATCCCCGGGCCGACGAGGCGCTACGGCTGATCCAGCTGGCGGCCGAGAACCTGATCCGCAACCCCAACGAAGCCCTGCTCTTGCAGGATCTGCTGCTCCGGGTGGGGGCGGCGGGTCGGGCGGTGGGGGTCGGCCGGGGCTGATCGCCCACGTCGCCGGGGTCTTGTCGCGCTTCGGTAATGGTGCTAGTAATACTAGTACCATGCAATGGAACATCGATCATCAGAGCCGGGAGCGGCTCCAGGACCAGATCGCGGCGTGCGTCCGGCGGGGGGTGGCGTCGGGGGAGTTGGCGATCGGGGAGCAGCTGCCCCCGGCGGCCGAGCTGGGCGAGGCCCTCTCGGTCGACCGCAACACGGTCCTGGCCGCCTACCGACAGCTGCGGGATGAGGGCGTGCTGGAGTTCCGCCGGGGACGGGGGGCCCGGGTGGCCTCGGCCGGGCCGGAGCTCTCCTCGATCACGGAGGCGGCCCGCAGCCTCATCGCCGCCGCCCGGGCCCAGGGGCTCGGGCCCAACGATCTCATCCGCATAATCAAGGAGCTGACATGACGTCGTTGCCAATCGCCGGCCCTGGCCGGTTCTCGATCTACACCGGGCGTGTCACCAACTGGCCGATGGTGGTCATCTCCTCGGCGCTGGCGCTACCGGTGCTGTTCATGGGTCTCGGGTCGGGCGACGGCGCCGGGGGGCTGGGTGGGTTGGCCATGGTCGGCCTGCTGATCGCAGTCGGCATCCTGCTCAACATCGCCACGGCCAGCAGTGTGCGGGTCGCCGCCGGCCCCAACGGCGTCACCGTCCGGTGGGGGCTCGTCGGCTGGCCCCGCCACACCTACCGGCTGGCCGACATCGAGCGGGCCGAGGTGATCGACCTCCGCTGGTGGTGGGTGTCCTGGGGCTACTGGTGGACGCCGAAGCGGACGTGCTGCACGGTGCGCAGTGGCCCCAGCCTTCGGTTCGCGCTGCGCAACGGGCGGTCTGTCACCGTGTCGGTGCCCGACCCGGCGGCCGCCGTGGCCGCCATCGGGGCCGCCAAGGCGGCCCAGGGGTGAGAACAGCGGGAATCCAGCGCCCACGATGACGGCGGCCCGCTAGACTTGACGGCCGTTGCCCGAATAGCTCAGTTGGTAGAGCGACGCATTCGTAATGCGTAGGTCTGGGGTTCGACCCCCCATTCGGGCTCAGCGCATCGAAGGCGGCGGCGACTTGGCCAGACCCCGGATCACCGGCCGATGTCTGATGGCTCACCGCCTCGAGCGGTCAGGGTCAGGTCACCTTCGAAGGCGGATTGGGCTGACCGCCGAGAACATCGGCCAGGTGTCGCCAGCGGGGATCCCAACGCTCGTCGAACGCCGATGCTCGGGCCCTGGCGCGGGCACGCTTGTCGGGATGGCTCTGGTAGCGCTTGAGATCCCAACGCGAGCCGGGCCGGGCCAGGCGCAGAGCGCCGACGATCGCCACCGGCCAGACGAAGATCGCGATCAGGGCGAGCCGAAACTTGCCCTTCATCGCGCACACCACCACGGCAATAGCGGTCAGCGCGACGATCGCCATGCCGCCGACCCGGACAGCCAGCTCGGTCCCAGCAACGTCGTCGACGCCGAATGGGGCAAAGCCGGCCGCTGCCAGCCCGAGGCACGCCGTCACCAGGCCGACGGCCTCGACCGACTGCTGCCCCTCGTTCTGCCAGTAGTCGTCGCGCAGGTGAAGGATCATCGCGAACTCATCGAACACCAGCGACGCACCGATGCCGATCACGACGGCAGCGATCTCGCGCCATGGGAAGTGTCCCGGTGTGCCGACCGCGGCGACCGCCCCGACTGTGAGGAGAACGATGCCCGGTGTGGCGTGGTGGACGTGGACACCCCCGGCATCCACGTTGTGCAAATGGCCACGACCTGAGCGGATGGATCTCGTGATGGCGCGCACGATCACCCAGGTGACCACGAAGGCGGCGAACACCAGCAACAACGGCACCTTGCCCGGCTCGGAGAAGTTGCGACTCCAGAGCGACACGACGCTCATGGTAACAGCGGCGAACGCCACGGAACATAGACGTTCATCGATCAACCAGGACCCGATGGAGCACGGAACATCGACGGCCGCGCACGGTTGCCTGAGCCTCGTCTCAGGTGCTGTCGGTGGGGCGCACCACCACCAGGATGGCGGCTGTTCCGCTCGACATCGTGCCGTTCACGAAGCTGATCTGCCCTTCCTCCAACTCCAGGAGGGGGACGTGATGGGGGGCGACGTCGGCCGGGGCCACGATCTCATAGCGGGCGTCGCGGTCGGTCAGAGAGCTGAAGGTCATGGTCCGAAACGCCAGGCGGTAGCCCCGGTCCTGCCGGCTCGTCTCGTCGACGGGGACCCGGTGGATTCGGGCCCGACCCAGGTGCTCGCCCAGATGGTGGGCGGCATGGCTCTCGAGGTTGGCGTCGTCGGTGAGCAGGAGAGCCTGGCCGATCCCGGCCGCTTCCAGCGCCATGCCCAGGTCCTCGTCGTCCAGCGGGCCGTCGTAGACCAGTACCCCCCGCCGGGCGGCCTCGGCCTGCAGCAGCCGGCGGCTGGTCACGAGCAGCACGACGCCATCGTGCTGCCTGAGCCGGTCGGCGATCTCCAGGGCGGCCGGGTGGTTGCCCACGATGGCCAGGCCGGTGCGGCTCGGCTTGGCCACCCGGGTCACCCTGGCCCACCACGCGGCGGTAAGGCCGTAGAAGGCCACCGAGCCGATCACGATGGTGAACACGATCGGGACGAGCTGAGGCACGGCCCGGCCCGGCTCGGCCGCCAGCTCGTTGGCGAACACCGTCGCCACCGCGGCCGCCACGATCCCTCGGGGGGCCATCGTGGCCAGGTAGCGGCGGGTGTTGCGGTCGATCGCGGTGCCCACGGTCGACGCCCACACCGCTAGCGGACGAGCGACGACGGCCAGCACCACCAGGAGCACGATCGATCTCGGGATCACCGGAGCCAGCTCATCGGGTTCGACCAGCGCGCCGAGGGTGACGAACAGGCTCCCGAGCAGGATCACGGCGACGTCCTCGCTGAACGCCGCGATCTGGCGGGCCGGCACCCAGTGCTGGTTGGCCAGGGCCATACCCAAGGTGGTGGCGGCCATGAGGCCGGCCTCGGGTGTGATCAGGTTGGCGAGCGAGTAGGCCCCGATGGCGAACCCCAGCAGGATCGGGTTGTGGAGCCGGTCGGGCACGGCGTGGTAGTTGAGGGCCACCAGGGTCACGGCGGCGGCGATCAGGCCCACCACCGCCCCGGATCCGAGCGTGAGCAGGATCTGCCGGGTGGCCGCCATCGGGCTCGACGGCTCTATGGCCGCGTCGAGCATGACGATGGCCAGCGTCGCCCCGATCGGGTCGATGACGATGGCCTCCCAGCGCAGGATGGCGGCGCCCGGCTCCCGGGGCCGTACCTGGGTCAGGAGAGGCAGGATGACGGTCGGCCCCGACACGACGAGGATCGCCCCGATCAGGCCCGAGACCTTCCACGACCCGCCGAAGAGGGCTTGCACTGCGGCGCTGGCCACGAGCCAGGTCACGGCCGCCCCCACGGTGACCAGGCGTAGCACCGCGCTCCGGGCCGCTCCGAGCTTGTCGAGGCGGAGCGAGAGGCCCCCTTCGAACAGCAGCAGCCCCACCGCCAGGCCGACCGCCGGGAACAGGGCCGGACCGAGATCGGCCGTCGGCTCGATCAACCCGCCCAGCGGGCCGACGGCCAGGCCGCTGAGCAACAGGACCAGCACCGACGGGATCCGGGCCACGCTGGCCACCCACTGCCCGGCCACCCCGATCGTCACGATCAGGGCCAGGGTGGTGGCGGCATCATGGGTGGTGACGGCCAGCATCACGCGACCCGGCAATGATCGGACGAGGGCGGGGTCCCGACCATCATCGGCACAACCTAGCGCCGAGGCGAGCCGAAGAGGACGACAGCATGGGGACCTACCGTTCCGCTCTGCCGGCCGCCCGGTCTGCCGGCCGCCCGGCCCGAAGCACCGGGCCTCCGGCCCCGGGTGCTGGTAGCCGACCGTCAGGGCTTGCGGCCGGCGGGCGGGGCCTGGCCCCGGGCGGCGATGGTTGCCGTCGCCAGCGCCACGAAGGCCGTAGCGGCCGGTGAGAGCGGCCCCCGCCGTCGCACCATGCCGATCTGGCGCCGCAGGGGCGGGTCGAAGCCGGCGACGACGGCGCCTTGGTCGCGGGCGCGGTCGGCGAGGGGGCCGGGGAGCACGCAGGTGCCAGCGCCGGCCAGCACCAGCGGGAGGATCGCCTCCCGCTGGTCGGTCTCCACTGCGATGGTGGGTTTCAGGGCGGCCCCGGCGAAGGCGTGGTCGATGAGATCGCGGGTGGCGGTGCCCCGGGGCGTCGCCACCAGCGGCAGATCGGCGAAATCGCTCACGGCGAGCCGGTTGCGCCGCCGGTGGGTGCCGGGCGGGCTCACCGCGAACAGCTCCTGGTGGCCGAGCCCGGTGGCGGCCAGGTCGGCCGGCACCGGCAGCTGGGCCAGGCCCAGCTCGGAGCGGCCGTCACGGACCATGGCGATCACGGCGGCGGCGTCGTCGGGCTCGGCCATCCTGATCGTCACGTCGGGGTGGCTGCGGCGGAACCGCCCGACGAGAGGGGCCAGCGGATCGACGGCCAGCGTCGGCAGCGCCACCAGGTCGAGCTGCCCCGACACGTTCTCGGCCACCTGCCGCACCGTCTGGCGGGCGGTGGCCGCGTCCCGCAGGAGCTGGCGGGCCGGCTCCAGGAAGGCGTGGCCGGCAGAGGTGAGGGTGACACCCCGGCCCAGCCGATGGAACAGGGCGACGCCGAGCTCACGTTCGAGGGCGGCGATGGCCTGGGACACGCTCGGCTGCGACACGCCCAGGGCGTCCGCCGCCCGGCCGAAACCACCGTTGTCGACCGCGGCCACCACGTACTGGGCCTGTCGGAGCTCCATGGCCGGTTACCGCCCCGCCGCCGGCGCCGGCTCGGTCACAGCAGGCCCCGGGCCAGCATCACGGAGCCCAGCACGGTGAGGGTGATGGCGTACAACCGCTCCAGCCGGGCCGCCCGGGTGGCCACCGCCACCCGGGATCCGAGGATGGAGAACGGCACCGATGTGGCCGCCAGCGTGGCCACGATCGCCCAGTCGATGTGACCCAACCAGATGTGGATCGCGGTGGCGGGGATGGCCAGCACCGTGGCTGCGGTCAGCGATGTGGCGAACGTCCGCTTGATCGGCAGGCCGAGCACGGTGAGGTACAACGGTGCCAGCAGGGCCCCGCCGCTGTTGGCCAGCAGCCCGGCCGAGAAGCCGACGCCGGCGCCGATCACGGCCGACCATCGGGTCGACGCCGGCTCCTCCGCCGGTGCCTCCTCGCCCGGTCCGCTCCACAGCAGGCGAAGCCCGATGCCGGCGATGAGGGCATCGGTGACGAGCACGAGCACCGCTCCGGACACCCACTGGGTGACGAGCGCCCCCACCACCGTCGCCGGCACACCCAGGGCCAGGGTCGCCGCCAGGACCCGCCGCTCCAGCCAGCCCCGCCGCCAGTAGACGGCGGAGGCGGCGATCGTGGTGGGGATCGTGGCCGGGAGGGGCGAGGCCACGGCCACGACGGCGGGGATGCCGGCCGCTGCCAGCAGCGGGGTGGCCACGGCCGAACCGCCCTTGCCGAACATCCCCGACAGGAACCCGACTCCCACCCCGACCGCAACCACTGCGATGAACACCGGTGTTGTCATGGGACCACCGCATCACCACATAGCCAGTCATCACAACTCTTCCCCGGGTCATAGAGATCACCTATGGCTCTACCCAGCCCGTCGGGCAGTACTCACGAGGTCGCTGTACTCACCAGGTCGCTGTATTCACCAGGTCGCAGTACTCACCAGGTCAGGATGAGCTGGCGGGGACCCCGGAACGACAGGTTGGGGTGGTAGTCGAGCGGGGCGTCGTCGGCCAGGCGGAGGCCGGGGAAGCGGCGGGTCAGCTCCTGCAGCGCCACCTCGAGCTCCAGCTTGGCCAGCGGCGCCCCCAGGCAGTAGTGCTTGCCCCAGCCGAACGACAGGTACCGGCTGTCGGCCCGGGCGATGTCGAACCGCTCCGGCTCGTCGAACACCGCCGGATCATGGTTGGCGGCGCCGATCAGCAACAGCAGCTTCGCCCCGGCCGGCACCGCCGTGCCGCCGATCATGGTGTCGACGGTGGTGACGCGGCGCCAGGCGATCACCGAGGAGTCGAACCGGAGCACCTCGTCGACCGCACCGGGAATGGCGGCCGGATCGGCCACCAGCCGGTCCCACACGCCGGGCTCGCCCAGGCAGCGGTGCAGGGCGTTGGCCAGCAGGTTGGTGGTCGTCTCGTGCCCGGCGAAGCTGAACCCGAAGATGATGTGGGCCGCTTCGGCCAACGTGAGCTGCGCCGGGTCGTCACGGTGGAACTGCAGCAGGTCGGTGGTGAAGTCGTCGGCCGGCTCGGCCAGGCGGCGGGCCACATGGGCGTCGCAGTAGGCCCGGTAGGCCACCATGTCGGCCGCCGTGCGGGCCTGCTCCTCGGGCGAGGGGCGGCCCCAACTGAACGACAGGCGGTCGTTGGCCCACGCCTTGAGCTGGTCGATGTCCTCCGGCGGGAAGCCCAGCAGGGTGAAGATGATCGTGGCCGGCAGCGGGAAGGCCAGGCCCGGCACGAAATCGGCGTCGGGCCCGCCCGCCTCCAGCTCGTCGATCAGGGCGGTGGCCGTCTGGCGGATCACCGGTTCCAGGGCCCGCAGGCGTCGGGGGCTGAAGCCGACGAGGCTGTAGCGGCGGTTGCGGCTGTGGTAGTCGCCGTCGGCGTTCGACAGTGTCTTCAGCGGCACCCATCCCCGGGCGAACACCGCCTGGGCCTCGGGGTGGAGGGGGAACGCCGGGTCCTGGGCGTTGGCGGCCGAGAACGTGGCCGGGTCCCGGAACACGGTCTCGACGTCGGCGTGGCGGGCCACCACCCACGTGTCCAGCGCCGGGTTGTAGTGGACCGGCGCCTCGTCCCGCAGCTGGGCCCACACCGGGCGGGGGTCGGCCAGGAAGCCGGCATCGAGGGGATCGAAGTGGACGGGACAGCCGCCGGTCATGGGATTCCTCCGCTGCGCATCGGATGGTGTCGGTGCCGGGCCACGATCCCGCGTCGCCGCCGGGGGCGCAAGAGAGAGCGGGCCGGCGGCCCCGTCTTCCCGTGGCCGCCACCAGCGAACCCCCTCGACGACCGGTTCGACCTCATCGCCGACCTGGCCGACGTGCTCCGGCCGGGGCGCCGGTACAATGGCGGCGGCGAAGGGGAGTAGCTCCAACGCCGGGTGATCGACACGCTGGGTGATGAGCCCCGGTCCCCGGGCCCGCTGCGGCGGGTGGGCAAGACCTTCGGCCGGTGTCCTGTTCGTTCGTGGATGCCCGGCCGAGGTCGCGGCTCCGCAGCCTGATCCTCGTCCGGGCGTGAGGAGATCAAACGTGCTGCAAGCCTTCCTGCTCAGCTTCGGCGTCATCTTCGTGGCCGAGCTGGGGGACAAGAGCCAGCTCATGGCCCTGGCCTTTGCCACCCGCTACAAGCCGGCCCCGATCCTGATCGGCATCACCATCGCCACCGGTGTGGTCCACGCCTTCTCGGTGCTGGTGGGGGCCGTGATCGGGGCTCGCCTCCCCACCACCGCCATCACGCTGGTGGCCGGCATCGCCTTCCTCGGCTTCGCCGCCTGGACCCTGCGGGGCGACAAGCTCGACGACGACGAGGCGTCCAAGGCCGACCGGGCCACCCGCTCGGCCGTGGTGGCGGCCAGCGTCGCCTTCTTTCTGGCCGAGCTGGGCGACAAGACCATGCTGGCCACGATCACGCTGGCCACCCGGGAGGGGGCGGTGGGCACCTGGGCCGGGTCCACCCTGGGCATGGTGGCGGCCGACGCCCTGGCCATCGGCGTGGGCGCCGTGTTGGGGGCCCGCCTGCCGGAGAAGGCGATCCGGATCGGAGCCAGCGTGGCCTTTCTGGTGTTCGGGCTGCTGCTCATCGTCGAGGCCCTGCGCTAACCGGTACCGGTACCGGTGCCGATACCGGGGCCGGCCGCCGGGTTGACTTGCCCGCCCGATTTGACACCACCTGCGGGCCCCGGTGGGGCAGACTTACCGACTGTGATCGACAAGGCTGGCACCTGGTGGACAGGCAAGTCGTTCGACGACCTGGCGGAATACATCCGGATCCACACCTCGCTCGGCTACCCGGCCGGCGACATACGCCGCTGCGTGTGCGGAGACTGCGGCGGGCACGTGTTCGGGCTCGACATCGCCCAGGCCGAAGGGTGTGCCCAGCGGATCTGCGTCGGCTGCCTCAACGAGTACCTGATCGCCGACTCCGAGGACTATTGGGACCAGGTCAACATCGAGACGGCGGCCTGCCCCTGCGGGTTCGAGACGTTCGAGATCGGGGTGGGCTTCTCCCTGCGGGAGAGCGGCGAGATCCGTTGGGTCACGGTGGCCGGCCGCTGTGTCGTGTGCGGCATCCTCGGCGTCTACACCGACTGGAAGATCGATTACGAGCCCTCCCGGCACCTGCTCGACCGGTTCTGAGCGTCGCCAGCCGGGGTGCCACCGGCCGCTACCCTGCCCGCCGATGGCCGATGACCGTCCCTGAGACGAACCCGCCGCGGCACGCCCTGGCGACCCCCGCCGCCGAGTCGGCCCCCGGCGTCCGGTGGACGGCCCGGGATCGGCGGGCCACGGCCGCCGTCGCCGTGCAGTTCGCCGTCAACGGCGCCTTCTTCGCCTCGTTCCTGCCCCGCCTGCCCGAGCTGCGCGACGAGCTCGGCATCTCCACCGGCGCCATCGGCGCCCTGCTCACCGCGGCCAGCGCCGTCGGCCTGGTGTCGAGCGCCCTGGTGCGCCCGATCATCGCCCGGTTCGGGACCCGCCGGGTGCTGTTCGTCGGAGGTCTGATCCTCGCCGCCGGCCTGGCCCTGCTGGGCCAGGCCGGAAGCTGGCCCACCGCTCTGGCCGGCCTGATCGGGCTGTTCCTGGTCGACGTGTTCGTCGACGTGGCCATGAACATGCAGGGCTCATGGCTCAGCGCCCGCCGCCACCACCCGATCATGAACCGCCTCCACGGTCTGTGGAGCGCCGGCTCGGTGGTCGGCGGGCTGGTGTCGGCCCGCCTGGCCCACACATCGCTCGCCCTCCACCTGGGGATCACGGCCGTCGCGCTGGCCGTCCTGTCATCGCTGGTGGCCACCCAGGTGCTGGCGGTCGACGAGACCCACGGCGACGGCGGGTCCGGCGGCCAACCACTCGCCGGCGGTGCAGGGGTCGACCGGAGCCACCGGCGGGGCGTCAGCCCGACCCCGCTCCAGATCGGCCTGTTCGCTGGCGGCCTGGCCGCCGTGCTGGTGGAGATGACGGCCATCGGCTGGGCCGCCTTCCGCATCACCGACGATCTGCACGGCTCGGCCGCCACCGCCGGCGTGGCCTACGTGGCCGTGGTGGGCGGGATGACCGTGGGCCGCTTCGGCGGCGACCACCTGGCTCAGCGGTGGGGATCCGACCGGCTCATGCGGGGTTCGGCCGTGCTGGCCATGGCTGCGCTGCTGGTGGCCGGGCTCATAGGGATCCAGGTGGTGACCGTGGCCGCGTTCGCCGCTGCCGGCCTCGGCATCGCCACGCTCACCCCCCGTCTCTACGATCTCGCCGCCCGGGCCGGGCAGGGCTCGGCCGCCGGGCTGGGTGTGCTCACCGCTGGCATCCGGACCGCCTCGATCCTGGCGCCGGCGTCGGTGGCGGCCATGGCCTCCGTCACCTCGGTCGGGCTGGCCCTGGCCCTGGCCGGCATCGTGTCGGGCCTGGGATTCCTGGCCGCCACCCGGTCGCTGTCCTAGGGCAACCGAATCAACCGGGAGCGATCGGCCACCAGATCTCGGTGTGCTCGTGGCCCGGGCGCCGATCGAGGTAGCGCTCGGCCACCTGCGGCCCGGCGGTGCCGGTGTGGGCCCCCACCCAGGCCCCGAGCAGCCGGTAGCTGTCGCCGATGGCGGCGAACGGGGCCCGATGGCCGATCACGGCCCATACCGTGCCGGGAACGGCGGCCAGCCGCACGCCGGCCGAGGCCGGCACGAGGATGGGCCCGGCGATCTCCACGAACGCCTCCACGTGCTCGACCGCGTCGTCGTCGAGTTGCACGGGATAGAAGGCCCCGGGGGCGCCGATGCGGCCGCCGTTGGCGTCGGCCACCGAGGCGAGCTGGTCGTGGGCCCGGTCGAGCCACCCCTCGATGGCCTCGCCCGCCACGTCGGCGCCCACGGTGAGAACGTGCATGTCGGCTGTGCGCCGGGTCTCGACCAGCCCGTCGGGCACCTCCAACGGCTGGCGGAGGGCCAGCAGGATCCGCTCGGTCTCTTCCAGCCGTCGCTCGATGGCCAGCCGGTGCTCGGCCAGGAGCCGCTCGGTGACGGCCGGGTCCCGGGCGTCGAGGATGGCCCGGATCGCCGTCAGCGGTACGTCGAGCTGGCGGAGGCGGACGATGGCCATGGCGTCGACCAGTTGGCCCACGTCGTAGTAGCGGTAGCCGCTGGACCGGTCGACACGGGCCGGAACCAGGAGACCCATGTCGTGGTAGTCCCGCAGCGTGCGGACCGAGATCGAGCTGGCCCGGGAGAAGGCGCCGATCGCCAGCAGGCCTGGGGTGGTGGGATCGTTCACGTCTCCTCCCGGTAGCTCGTTCGGAGTGACGGCCTCAGACGAGGCAGAGCTCGTTGCCCTCGGGGTCGCACAGCACGACCCACCGGCTTCCACCCTCGTCGACCCGGGAGCTGACGGTGGCCCCCAGGCCCGTCAGCCGCTCGACCGCCGCCTCCAGGTCGGGAACCGACACGTCGAGATGGAGCCGGTTCTTGGCCACCTTGGGCTCGGGAACGGCGGCGAAGTTGAGCGTGACCGACGGGGTGCGGACGGCGGCGAAGCCGGCCGAGGCCTCCGGCTCCACCGACACCCCGAACACGGCGGCCCAGAAGCCGGCGATTCGGGCTGCGTCGCTGCAGTCGACGGTGACTCCGGCGAGTGAGACGTCCATGGCGAATGACCTCCTGGTGAGGGATGAATGGTTGCCCATCACCGTCGGGTCTCCACCGGCTGGAGAGTCAAGGGGCAGCGGGGGGAAGGGCGCCGGGGGGCAGCATCGCCATCAGCTCCCGCCGGCCGGCCACGCCCTCGTCGGAGGCGAGCCACGACACGAAGTCGGGTCGGGGTCGGTTGCGGAACATCGGTGTGGCGAAGATCTCGGCCCAGCGGGCCACGGGCAGGATGGTGTCGGCGGTGTCGGGGTTGAACTCCGACCACCGGCGGGCGTGCTCTTCCGACCGGAAGAGGTTCATGCCCGCTCACCGGAACGGCCGGGAGGCCGCATCACCTCCCACCGGCGAGCGGGTGTAGCCCACCATGGTGTCGGGCTCGACCACGAGGATCTCGTCGTCCCGCAGTTCGACCACCAGCGGTTCACCGCAGTCGAGGCAGGGGGCCTCCATCCGGACCGTCGATCCGGGGCAGAGCCAGCGCACGGCCAGCGACTCGAAGCCTCATTGGCCGTACCAGCCGGGTTTGCCGTCGATGCTGATCCGGTACTGGGTGGGCTGCAGGTTGAACGGGGGGAACGAGGCGATGAGGTCGGTCCCGGGGTGAACCCAGCCGGGCACGCCGGCGGCCCACAGGCCGTCGATCGCCGCCCTGGCCTCCTCGATCCCGATGCCGAGGGTGGCGGCCAACTCGGTGTGGTGGGGCGCCCGGGCGGTCGCCACCACCTGGGCCATGATCGTGGCGTGGGCCCGGTCGAGCACGGTCGGTTCGGTCACGGTGCACCTCCAAGCCGCCCAGAAGGGGCGGCCCCCGCACTGTAGGCCACGGTCGCCAGCCGTGTCGGCGCCCCAGCGGCCTGCCGCCGACCTCAACTATGATCCCGCACCGGCAGCCGGCGCCTCGGCGCCCTCACACCGGCTTTCCCCCGACCGACCCAACCCCAGGATGGTGACCGCCATGCCCGGCGCACTCGACGGCATCCGAGTTCTCGACCTCTCGACCCTCGTGCAGGGCCCCCAGGCCGCGGCCTACCTCTTCAACCTGGGGGCCGAGGTGATCAAGGTGGAGCTCCCCGAGATCGGCGACGTGGGCCGCCACGTCGACATCCTCCCCGGCTACGGCGGGTTCTCGTCGGTCTACATCGCCTGCAACCGGGGCAAGCGCTCCGTCGCCCTCGACCTGCGCAATGACGGGGGCCGCACCGCCTTCCTCCGCCTGGTGGAGACGGCCGACGTGATCGTGTCGAACTTCAAGCCGGGCACGATGGAGGGTTGGAGCCTGGGCTACGACGACCTGAGCGCGGTCAACCCCCGGATCATCTGGGCCGCCGGCTCCTACCTCGGCCCGCTCGGCCCCGACGCCGACCGGGAGGGGGCCGACATGGTGGGCCAGGCCGCCGGCGGCATCATCTCCACCTCGGGCTACGACGGCCACGCCGTGTCGCCGGTGGGCACGCTGGTGGCCGACCACTGCGGAGCCCAGAACCTGGTGGTGGGCGTGGTGTCGGCCCTGTTCGCCCGGGAGCGCACCGGGCGGGGCCAGAAGATCGAGACCTCGCTCCTCGGGGGCCAGATCTGGCTCCAGTCGATGGAGTACACCCACGCCGCCCTCTCCGGGAACCGGGTCAACCGCACCAACGGCGGCCACCCCCTGGTCGACGCCCTCTACGGCGTGTTCCCCACCGCCGACGGCTTCATCGCCATGGCCGGCTGCCCCGACCATCTGTGGCCCAAGCTCGTGGAGTGCGTGGAGCATCCGGAGCTGGCCGACAACCCCCGGTTCGGCAAGTACTTCACCACGCCCGAGATCAAGGCCGAGCTGCGGGAGGCGTTCGAGCCGATCTTCCGGGAGCGGACGACGGCGGAGTGGACCGAGCGCCTGGGCCGCTACGAGCAACGCTTCGCCCCGGTGCGGGGTCACATCGAGGTGCTGGCCGACCCCCAGCCCTACGCCAACAACTACCTGGTGAAGGTCGACCATCCGGAGTGGGGCGAGGTGCCGATGGTGGGCTCGCCGATCACCATGTCCGACACCCCCACCCGCTGGGGCACCGAGGTGCAGGAGCTCGGCCAGGAGACCGAGATGGTCCTGCTCGAAGCCGGCTTCACGTGGGACGACATCGAGGACCTCCGCCAACGCGGCGCCTTTTGACCCGAGAGCGCGAGGCGGTCGAGGAAGCGCTCGCACTGCTGACGGCGCGCGACGCGCAGCGGGACTCGATGCAGGCATTCGTCGATTGGGCGGTTGCCCAGTGGGGTCCGCCGAGCGCCGACGAACAGGCCATGGCCGACGAGATCTGGGCGGACCTTTGATTCTCGACTCGGGCGTGTTCAATGCGCTCGACAACCCGGCTCGACGTCGGGTGGTTGTGACGTCGTCGACGCGAGCCTGGCGGTGTTGGCCGATCAGCTCGACCAGACGATCCTCACCACAGACCCTGCCGACATGGCCCGTCTGGGTGCCCGGCACCGAACCCTTTGAGCTGCCGGCGCTTGCCGTCGGCGGATCGGCAGGGGGAGGATCGGCGGATGGCTGACCAGGACTACACGACGATCGCCCTGTCACTCGACGACGATGGGCTGGCCCGGCTGGAGCTGCGCCGGGCCGGCGCCGCCAACGCCATGAACCTGGCCATGGCCCGCGACCTCCGCCACGCCGCAGTGGAGCTGCTGCACGACCCGTCGGTGCGGGCCGTGCTGATCACGTCGGACGGGCCCGTGTTCTGCGCCGGGGGCGATCTCAAGTCGTTCGCCGCCATCGACTCGCCGGCCGAGATGGCCAAGACCATCGAGCATCTCACGATCGACCTCCACGCCGCCGTGGCCCGCCTCAGCCGGCTCGACGCCCCGGTGGTGGCGGCCGTCACCGGCTCGGTGGGCGGGGCCGGCATGTCGCTGGTGGCGGCGTGCGACCTCGTGGTGGCGTCCACCGCCTCCAAGTTCACCATGGGCTACACCCGGGCCGGCCTCGTGCCCGACGGGACGTCGTCGTTCTACCTCTCCCGGGTGGTGGGCCTGCGCCGGGCGGCCGAGCTGATGCTCACCAACCGCACCCTGACCGCGGCCGAGGCGCTCGACTGGGGCCTGGTGAACGAGCTGGCCGAGCCCGACGCCGTGCGGGGCCGGGCCGAGGAGCTGGCCCGGACCCTCGCCGCCGGCGCCACCGCCGCCTACGGCGGGGCCAAGCGGGTCCTGTACGAGGGGGCGGCCAGCTCGCTGGAGGAGGCCATGGAGCGGGAATCGTCGGTGATCGGCCGGATCTCGGGCCTCCCCGACGCCCGGGAAGGCATCGCCTCGTTCATCGAGAAGCGCCCGCCCGCGTTCGACGGCCGCACCCGCTGACACCCGCCGGGGCGGCCAACTGGGGCATCGGGGAGGGGCGACCTACGATGCGGCGATGACTCCGGCAGACCAGGGGGCGGCCGCGAGCCGGCCCCGAGCGATCACGGTGGAGGCACCGACCGTCACCCTGGCCGGCTTGGACTACGGCAACCCGGGGGCCCGGCCCATGGTGTTCCTCCACGGCCTGACCGATCTGGCCTGGTCGCTGCACCCGGTGGCCGAGGCCTTCGCCGAGCGATACCACGTGGTCAGCCTCGACCTGCGGGGCCATGGCGACTCCACCCATCCCGGCCGCTACACCGTGCCCCACTTCGTGGCCGATCTCCGCTTCGCCGTGAGCGCGCTCGACCTGGTGCGCCCGATCCTGTTCGGCCACAGCATGGGCGCCTTCGTCACCAGCGCCTTCGCCGGGCTCTGGCCCGACGAGGTGGCGGCCCTGATCATGGTGGAGGGCCTGGGCTCTCCCCTCCGGATCGGGGAGACCGACCCCGCCGGCCGCCGGGCCATCGCCGGGGCCCTGATCGAGTCGCTCAACGGCGAGCCCCGGCGGGTGAGGATGGCCGACATCGACGTGGCCCGCCAGCGCCTCCGCGCCGCCCATCCCGGCCTCACCGCCGACCGGATCGCCGAGCTGGCGGCCAGGGGCACGCGGGCCGATCCCGATGGCGGCCTGTTCTGGAAGTGGGACCCCGCGGTGCGGGAGTGGTTCGCCGTGTTCGACCGGGCCCGCCACGAGGAATGGTGGGGTGGGATCCGCAGCCCCACGCTCGCCATCTCCGCCGCCCACGCCTGGGACCGGTGGTGGCTGCCCACCGCGCCGGCCCGTCCCGGTCCCGACTTCGCCGGACCCGTGGATCTCGACGAGCAGGCCCGGCGCCTGGCCCTGATCGCCGGGGTGGAGCACCACGTGGTCGACGCCGGGCACATGGTCCATTTCGACGCCCCGGGCGAGGTCATCGATCTCACCCGCCGCTTCCTCGATCACCATCTGCCGTCGCTCGCCGACTGACGACTGCGGCCCGACGGGTTGCGGGTACCGCTCCGGTGGGGCACGGTGAGGCGATGGCAGACACCGAGACGATCACCGCACCGCTCGTCCGGGTGACCGGGCTCGACCACATCGTGCTGATCAGCGCCGACGTGGAGGCCTCGCTGGCCTTCTACACCGGCACGCTGGGGTTGACCGGCGACCGGGTGGACGAGTGGCGCCGGGGTGAGGTGCCGTTCCCGTCGGTCCGTATCAGCCCCACCACCATCATCGACCTGTTCCCGGGCGAGCCCGACGGCCGCAACCTCGACCACGTGTGCCTCACGATCGAGCCCACGGACCTCCAGGCTCTGGCCCGCTCGGGGGCCGTCACCGTGGTGCGGGGCCCGGTCGACCATCTCTTCGGGGCCCAGGGCTACGCCACCAGCCTCTACATCGCCGACCCCGACGGCACCACCGTCGAGCTCCGCAGCTACTGACCGCAGACCGCACCGGGGAACAGAGGGAGAGCACACACATGAGCACGAACGACGAAGCGGCCGTCCGTCGGGACGTGGCCGAGTGGCTCGCCGCCAACTGGGATCACTCCCTCGACCGCCGGGTGTGGCTGGAGCGGGTGGTCGACTCGGGCTGGGCCGCTCCCAGCTGGCCCCCGGCGTGGCACGGCAAGGGCCTCGACCCGGCCCTCACCAACGTGGTGGCGGCCGAGTTCCGCCGGGTGGGAGCCGACGGCACCGCCCAGGACAAGCACAACCTGTGGGCCAACACCGTGCTGGCGTTCGGCTCCGACGACCTGAAGCGCCGCTTCGTCCGCCCGTTGATGCTGGGCGACGTCGACATGTGCCTGCTGTACTCCGAGCCCGGCGCCGGTTCCGACCTGGCCGGCATCCAGACCCGGGCCGTGCGCGACGGCGACGAGTGGATCGTCAACGGCCAGAAGGTGTGGACCTCGGGCGGCCGCCACGCCTCCTACGCCCTGCTCATCACCCGCACCGACTGGGACGTGCCCAAGCACCGGGGCATCACGTTCTTCTTCTTCCCGATGAAGCAACCGGGGGTGGAGGTGCGGCCGCTGCGCCAGGCCACCGGCGACGCCCGGTTCAACGAGGTCTTCATCACCGACGCCCGGGTCCCCCACGCCAACATGCTGGGCGACGAGAACAACGGCTGGATGGTGCTCCAGACGGCCCTGGCCTACGAGCGGGCGGTGATGGGGGAGAACCAGCGGCGCCGGGCCACACCGAACGACGCCGACCCCCGCCAGCGGGCCGTCCGGTCGGCCGACGACGAGGCGCCGGCCCCGATCCCCGACCTGTCGCTGGTTGAGCTGGCCCGTTCGGTGGGCAAGGCCGGCGACCCCGTGATCCGCCAGCGGCTGGCCCGGCTCCACGCCATGGTGCAGGTCAACGAGTGGAACAATGCCCGGGCCAAGGCCGAGCTGGCCCAGGGGACGTCGTCGTCGGTGGTGTCGCTGGGCAAGCTGGCGATGAGCGGCATCCTGCATTACGCCGGCAGCCTCCAGACCGAGCTGCTGGGAGCGGAGGGGATGATCGGCGGCACCGATTCCCCCCGGTCGGCCGACGCCACCTACTCGCTCCACAACGCCTTCTTCACCTCGATCGGCGGCGGCACCGACCAGATCCAGCGCAACATCATCGGCGAGCGGATCCTCGGTCTGCCCAAGGAACCCGAGCTGGACAAGACGGTGCCGTTCCGGGACGTCCTCAAATCGTCCGCGGACGTCCGGTTCGCCTGATACTCCACGGCCCCGAGGCAGTGACTAGCGTTTTTGCCTATGGCCGACCGGTCGACGTTCGTGGCGGACACCGAACCCTACATGCGTCCCCTCTACTCCACCGCGGTTCGGCTCACCACCAACGCCAGCGACGCCGAGGACCTCGTGCAGGAGACCTACCTGCGGGCCTACCGGGCCTACGGAACCTTCGAGCCCGGCACGAACGTGCGAGCGTGGCTGTTCCGCATCCTGACCAACGCCCACATCAACCGCTACCGGGCCCGCCAGCGTCGACCCGAGGAGATGGCGCTCGACGAGCTGGAAGAGGGTGGGGCCCGGCCCGGCACCGCTCTGGCCCTGGCCGCCAGCCAGGGCCGCTCGGCCGAAGACGAGCTGCTCGACGCCCTGGGCGAAGCCGACACCATCGCGCTGGTGGGCTCGCTGGCCGCTCCCTACCGCCAGACCGTGCTGCTGGCCGACGTGGGCGGCTACTCCTACAAGGAGATCGCGGAGTCGCTCGACATCCCCATAGGCACCGTCATGAGCCGTCTCCACCGTGGCCGCCGCATCCTGCGCCGCCACCGCGAGCTGGCGGCTGCGTCGTGAGCTGGCGGGGGCCCGGTGACCGGGCGCTACACTCCGGGCCCTATGGTCGCCGTTGTATGGCATTTCTGGCTCGGTCTGTTCCTCGCCATCGGGGCGATCGCCACGGTGCTCGCCCTGGGGGTGGGCTACCTGGCCAAAGTGCAGTCGATGAAGTATCCGAAGAACAGCCAGTCCTACCCCAAGAAGTCCTGAGTTGGGGGTGAACGTCGACTGGAGGTTCGCCCGCACCGTTGCCGGTCGGGTGTCCGGACAGGAGCCGTTCGCCCAGAGCTACCACGTCGCCTCGCTGGAGGCCGATCTGCTGGAGCTCACGTCCCAGGCCGAAGGTCTGGTGGAGGCGGAGACCGGACTGGTGTCGGCGGCCGGGCCGGCCCGGGCCCGGGTGACCGACCGGCTGGGCTGGGTCGACGCCAACCTGGCCAGCTTCGAGCGCTTGATCCGGCCCCTGCTGGGCCGCATCAACGAGCCACCGGAAGGCGACGGCGAGGCGACGGAGCCCCGGCCCCGCCCGTCGGGCTGGTCCGGCACCGTGGCCGACGCGCTGGCCCCGGTGGGGCGGGCCGTCAACGCCGTTGGCGACGCAGTGGGCCCCAAGGTCGCCGGTGCCGAGCTGGGCGCCCTGCTGGGCTGGATGTCGTCCCGGGTGCTGGGCCAGTACGACCTGCTGATCATCGAGGACGACACCGCCCACGAGCAGGACTGGGTGTACTACGTGGGCCCCAACGTGCTGTCTCTGGAGAAGCGCTACGGGTTCGCCCCCCGCGAGTTCCGGCTGTGGCTGGCCGTGCACGAGTGCACCCACCGGGCGCAGTTCACCGGTGTGCCATGGCTGCGCCCTTACTTCCTGTCGCTGGTCAACGAACTGCTCGATTCGGTCGATCCCGATCCGCGGCGGGTGCTCGACGCCCTGGCCGACACCGCCCGTGACCTGGGTCGGGGCAACGGCCCGTCGCTGCGCGACGGCGGCCTCTCGGTCCTGCTGGCCTCGCCCGAGCAGCGGGAGACGATGAAGAAGGTGTCGGGCCTGATGAGCCTGCTCGAAGGCCACGGCGACATCGTGATGGACCGCGCCACCCGTGACCTGATCCCGGGCCAGCAGCGCTTCGCCCGGGTGATGACCCAACGTCGCCAGAACGCCAGCGGGCTGGCCAAGCTGATCCAGCGTCTCACCGGCATCGAGGCCAAGCTGGCCCAGTACGAAGAGGGCGAGCGCTTCGTGCAGGCGGTGGAGAGCGCCGGCGGGCGGGAGCTGTTCGACCAGGTGTGGTCGGGCCCCGAAGCGCTGCCCACGATCGACGAGATCCGTGACCCCCAGCTCTGGATCAGCCGGGTCCGCACCCCAGCCGGGGCCTGAGACCACCGCCCCGGCCGATGTCGGGGGCGCCGCCCAGGACCTGACGGGCGAGCTGCTGGCCCGGTGCCGGTTTCCGGATCCGGCCGACGGTGCCGTGGTGTGCGCCGTGTCGGGCGGCGCCGATTCGCTGGCGCTGCTGGTGCTGGCCCGGGCGGCCGGGCTCGCCGTCACCGCGGTGCACGTCGACCACGGCCTACGCCCCGGCTCGGGGGCCGAAGCCGAGGTGGTGGCGGCGGCCGCCGATCGGTTCGGGGCCGGCTTCCGAGCCGAGCGGGTGTCGGTTCCCCCCGGTGCCAGCCTGGAGGAGCGGGCCCGCCTCGCCCGCCGGGCCGTGCTCGGCCCCAGCGCCCTCACCGGCCACACCGCCGACGACCAGGCCGAGACCCTGCTGGTCAACCTCCTGCGAGGGGCGGGGCCGGCCGGGCTGTCCGCCATGCGCCCCGGGCCACCCCATCCGCTGCTCGGTCTGCGCCGGGCCGAGACCGTGTCCCTGTGCCGCCACCTGGGCCTCCAGCCGGTGATCGACCCGTCGAACGACGATCCCCGTTTCGTCCGCAACCGCATCCGCCACGAGGTGCTGCCCCTGCTGGCCGACGTCTCGGGGCGGGACCCCGTTCCGCTGCTGGCCCGCACCGCCGATCACGCGAGGGCCATGGCCGACGATCTCGACACGCTCGCCGCCGCCGTCGATCCCACCGACTGCCGGGCCTTGCGGGCCGCCGTCCCCGGCGTCGCCGGAGCCGCCCTGCGCCGCTGGCTGCGCGACGAGCGGGGACACCCCCCGTCGTCGGCCGAGCTGGCCCGGGTGATGGCCGTGGTCCGCAACCAGGCGACGGCGGCCGAGCTGGCCGGTGGCCGGCGGGTCAGCCGCTCCGGAGGCCGGCTCCGGATGGAATCCCGGCCCCGCGCGGAGTGACACGCTTGAAGTGTCGCTGTGCGAAACTCCGGGTCCCGAAGGGACACTGGGATGTTTCGCTGTGCGAAACTCCGGGTCCCGAAGGGACACGTGGGCTTCCCGCCTCGCCACCGGGTTAGGATTGGATCGGCCCGACGCAGGAGAGAACAGAACACGATGGCGAAAGGGAAGTGGGCGCAGGGTATCAAGCCCCGCCAGTTCCACTGGGTGATCCAGGACCAGCTGGCCCTGTGTGAGCGACCCGGTGGCTACGGGCAGAACCACCGCCGTGTGCGGCGTCAGGAAGAAGTGATCTGGATCCGGGAGAACGGGTTCTCGTTCGTCGTGTCGCTCATCCCGTCCGACCACAACCTGCACAGCTACGACGAGCTGGGCATGCCGTGGAAGCACTGGCCCTTCGCCCCCACCGTCAACCTCGATGTGGCGCTGCCCCAGATCTACACCGAGCTGGCCTCGCTGCTGGCCGGGGGCAAGAAGATCCTGCTCCACTTCGAGGAGGTGGGCGACCGCCTGGCGGGGTTCGTGGCCGGCTATCTCCGGTGGACGGAGATGGTGCCGGTCAGCCACGAGGCGATCACGGTGATGGAACGCATCCTGGGCCGTCAGATGGGCCCCGAAGGCCGCCGCATCGTCAGCGTGGCCGAGAGCGCCGAGCGTACGGGAGCGGTACCGGCCCACCGTCGGGCCGAGGCCGGGGCCTGAGCACTGTGTCCGAGGGGGGAAGCGAGCCGATGGCGGTTCCGGCCGGGCCGGTGGACCGCTTCGACCGCATCGAGGTCCGCGGCCTGGAGCTGCTCGTGTACTGCGGTGTGCTGCCCGAGGAACAGGCCCGCCAACAGCCCTTCCGGTTCGATCTCGACCTCCACCTGAGCCTCGTCCGGGCCGGTCGTACCGACGCCCTGGCCGACACGGTGGACTACGGCGGCGTGACCGATCTGCTGGCCCGCCACCTCACCGTCGAACGGTTCCAGCTGCTGGAGCGGCTGGCCCAGCGCACGGCCGAGTTGATCCTGGAGACGGCCCCCCTGGTCGACGAGGTGACCGTCCGGGCCACCAAGATGCGGCCTCCCCTGGCCGTGCACGTCGACACCACGGGCGTCCGCATCCACCGCCGCCGGATCGACCTGCCGGCCGGCGGCTGACCGCCGTGCGGGCCTTCCTCGGCCTCGGGTCCAACATCGGTGACCGCCGGCGGGCCCTGCGCACCGCCGTGGGTGCCATCGGCGACCTGGTGGCCGTGTCGCCCCTGTTCGAGACGGACCCGGTGGGCGGCCCCGAGCAGGACCTGTACTACAACATCGTGGTGGAGCTCGAGACCCGGGCCCGGCCCCGCCAGCTGCTCGACCTCTGCCGCCGGCTGGAGGCCGACGCCGCCCGGCGCCGCACGATCCGGTGGGGGCCCCGCACCCTCGACGTCGACGTGCTGCTCATCCCCGGCACCCGGGTGAACGAGCCCGACCTCGAGGTGCCCCACCCCCGGATGCACCAGCGGAACTTCGTGGTCCAGCCGCTGTGGGCCATCGACCCCACGGTGGAGGTTCCGGGGTACGTGGCGGCCGAGGCCTACGGCGACGTCCGCCCCGTCGGGCCTCTCTGAACGGGGGCTGGCGCCCCCGGCGGCGGCGAGCCGCCTCCCCCGAATGCCGGTGGGGCCCCACCCACCGGGCGGCTACGCCGCGAACGGGGGAGGGTAGGGTGCGGGGGTGACGGCGCAGCCCACCCCCCGCAACGACCTTCAAGCCCCTCTGGCCGACATCCAGTTCCTGGTCGCCCGGGCCCTGGCCGAAGATCTCACCCCCCTCGGTGACCTCACGTCCTCCCTGCTCGACCCGGCGCAGACGGCCACCGCCACGTTCTCCCCCCGGGCCGCCGGGGTGATCGCCGGCTGCCGCTGCGTCGACGAGACGTTCCGGGCCGTCGACGCCCGCCTGAGCGTCGAGTGGCACCGCACCGACGGCGACGCCGTGACCGCCGGAGACCTGATCGCCACGGCCCGGGGCCCGTTGGCGTCGATGCTCACGGCCGAGCGGACGGCGCTGAACTTCCTCAGCCACCTGTCGGGGGTGGCCACCAACGCACGGCGCTGGGTCGACCTGGCGGCCGGGCGGGTCACGGTGTGGGACACCCGCAAGACCCTGCCGGGGTACCGGTCGCTGCAGAAGGCGGCGGTGCGGGCGGGCGGGGCGGCCAACCACCGGGGCAACCTGTCGGACTGGCTGATGCTGAAGGACAACCACCTGTTCGGCACGACGGTGGCGGGGGCGGTGGCCGAGGCCCGGCGCCGCTGGCCGGGGCGGGTGGTGCACGTGGAGGCAGACACCCCGGGCCGGATGCACGAGGCGCTGGACGCCGGGGCCGACATCATCCTGCTCGACAACTTCTCGCCGGCCGAGCTGACCGACCTGGTGGCCGAGGTGACGAGCTGGCAGCAACGGACCGGGGGCCGCCGGCCCCTGCTCGAGGCGTCGGGGGGGATCACGTTCGACACGCTCGACGCGTACGCCGGCACGGGGGTGGACCTGGTCTCGTCCGGATCGATCACCAACTCGGCGGCCGTGCTCGACATCGGCCTCGACGTGCAGCCGGATTAGAGAACTCGCCCCATCAACTGACCGAACCGATGACGCGTTTCCCCGTTTTTCAGTGGGAATGCGGTACCTCACCACAACTCGTTGTCGATGGTGGTACGTTTGCGGCATCGCCTCGGAGCTGTGGCTCCCGTATCGAAACCCTGCGGCTGACTTCCACCAGCTGACAGGCCAGAAGTACCGCCGGTGGGACACGACGGGACAACGCCTCGGCTCGTGCGATGGAGCTCACGAAAGGCACCCGTATCTGCTCCTGTCGCGGCCTTCGATCGTCGTGAAGGAAGAGCTATGAGCGAACACATCATCGGTACGAGCCAAGCTGCCATAGACGGGTATGAGGAGCGGGCGCTCGAGATCTTCGGCCGGTTGAACGAGCGGGTGCGCCAGCTCGTCACCCAGGCGTTCGGCCTCACCTACGCCGGCCCCGACGCCGACACGGTCTTCAATCCCGGCCTCATCCGGCTCGCCACCGACTCGGTGGGGCAGATCGATCAGGCGATGACGGGCTTCGCCAACGCCGTGGCCGCCGTCACGTCCAACATCTCGCGCTCGCTGGGGGCCGGAGACATCGTCTTCGCCTACCGGCCGCCGATGCTGGAGCTCCCGCCGGCACCCGGCGTCCAGGCGGACGACTACCGGATCGACGTCGGAGGCTTCGAGGCGTTCATCAACGGCGAGCTGGCCGACGCCCGCACCGCCATCGGGCGGATGATCGCCGACAACCAGGACGCCTTCAACGCCATCCCCCGGGCCACGGCCGATGCGCCGGGGTGGTCGGGAGACGCCCGGGACTACGCCCAGAACGTGGTGGTGCCGGCCCAGACCGAGCAGTTGACGGCCATGGTGGACCAGGTGATGCAGCAGATCACCGACTTCATGACCAGCGCCAAGGACGGCACCCTGTCGGCCGACCACGCCGGCGTCGGGGGCTGAACCGGCTCCGGGTCAGGCGGGCGGGCCAAGGAGGGGAGCGGTGGAGCTGCTGTGCCGGGTCACCGACGCCTGCGATGGTGGCGCCGCCACTCCGGTGGAGCTGGCGGTGGAGGTCGAACGGTCGCACACCGTGGCCGACCTCGCGCTCGCCCTCCATCGGGCGCTGCGCGCTCCGGGGCTGGTCGCCGTCGACGGGCTGAGCCTGTCGGCCGGCGGCGGTGCCCCCCTCGACGGAGCCCTGCTGCTGGCCGAGGTCGGCCTCGTGTCGGGGGTGGAGCTGGTACTCGGCCCGCCCGGCCCGCCCTCGCCGCCGGCCGTGCCGGGCGGCGCCGGCCCCCGTGCTCCGGGCGGCGCCGCCCGTTCGGCGCCGCCTCAACGCCCGGCTTGGGAGCTGGTGGTGGCCTCAGGGCCCGACGCCGGCACCCGGGTGCCGCTGGTGCCGGGGCACCACACGCTCGGCCGTGACCCGAGCTGCTGGCTGACCCTCAGCGACCCTCGCCTGGCCCGGGTGGAGGCCGAGTTGGCGGTGCCCGACCCGCTCCCTGGAGACTGCGCCGGCCCCACCACCACGATCCTGCCCGGCGTCGAGGCGGTGGGGGAGCCACCGCTGCTCGACGGCGTGCCGGTCGACGGGCCGGCTCTGGTGACCCCGGGTCAGCTGGTGGGCCTGGGGGGCACGACCCTGCGGATCGACCGGGCCGACCAGCCCCCGGCACCGGGGTCGGGCGGGTGGCTGGCCCGCCCGTCCGGCGGCCGACCGTCCGCCCCTCCTCCGCTGGGCGATGTGGCCTTCCATCGCACGCCCTACTTCCCCGACCCGGTGGCGGAGCGGGTCCTCGACGCCATGGGCGACATACCGGAGCGGCCCGAGCCGATCCGCTTCGCCTGGCTGGCGGCGCTCGCGCCTCTGGCCATGGGCGTCACGATGGCGCTCGTCTACTCGCCCCGGTTCCTGATCATCACCGCCTTCACGCCGGTGCTGGCTCTGGCCAGCTGGATCGATCAGCGTCGCCGCTCGTCCCAGCGCTACGGGCGGGGGGCGGCCCGCTACCAGGCCCGGCTGGCGGCCCGCCGGATCGAGATCGCCGAAGCCCGGGCCGTCGAACGCCGCCAGCGGTTCGCCAGCGCCCCCGACCTGGCCGAGCTGGCCCGCCGGGCCGAGCGGCGTTCGCCCGACCTGTGGGTCCGCCACCGGGGCGCGCCCGACCTGCTCGATCTGCGCCTGGGGCTCGGGCCCCGCCCGTCGGCCGTGCTGGTGCGCCCCGAGACCCGGGGCGACGAGGCCCTCCGCCGGGAGCTGGCCGGCGAGTTGGCGGCGGGAGCGACGCTGAGCCAGGTGCCGGTGACCGTGAGCCTGGTCGATCTCCCGGTCCTCGCCCTGGTGGGAGCACCCGGCGACACCACCGCGCTGGCCGCCGCGCTG
This sequence comes from Acidimicrobiales bacterium, assembly GCA_041394285.1. Lineage (GTDB taxonomy): Bacteria > Actinomycetota > Acidimicrobiia > Acidimicrobiales > SZUA-35 > CADEDH01. The sequence goes on from JAWKIL010000003.1 coordinate 269,911, forward strand.
GTGTTGCAGGCCGCCTGCCTCCACAGCCCCGAGGACGTGGTGCTCGTGGTGGGGGCCGGAGCCGACCGGGGGATGGGTCGCTGGCTCAAGTGGCTGCCCCACACCCGGGCGGCCAGCTCGCCCCTGGCCGGCTCCCATCTGGCCATCGCCGGCCCGGCGCTCGACCGGCTGCTGCGGGAGCTGCTGGTGGTGGCCGAAGACCGCGCCGCCAACATCGACCGTGACATCGACCGGCGCTGGCCGCGGATCGTGGCCGTGGTCGACGAAGCACTCCGGCCCGATCCGGCCCTGGTGTCCCGCCTGGCGGCGCTGGCGCCGGCGGCCGGTCTGTCGATCGTCTGGCTGACCACCGGGATCGAGCGGGTGCCCCGCCAGGCGCTGGCCAGCGTGGCCTGCCGGTCGGCGGTGACGGCCGAACCGTCGCTGCTGACGTTCACCGATCCCGACCGGGCCGACCAGCCCCTCACGATCGAGCGGGTATCGGCCCGGCTGGCCCACGGGGTGGCCCGGCACCTGGCTCCGGTTCGCGACGCCTCGTCGATCACGGCCTCGGGCGCCCTGCCCCGCCTCGTGACCCTGAACCAGGCGCTGGGGACAGACCAGATCACGCCGGCCTGGGTGGCCGACCGATGGGCGGCGTCGACCGGCCACGCCCTGCCGGCCCCGGTGGGCCTCGGCCCGGCCGGTCCGCTCGTGCTGGACCTCGTGGCCCACGGACCCCATGGGTTGATAGGCGGCACCAGCGGCGCCGGCAAGAGCGAGCTGCTGATGTCGCTGGTGGCCGGGCTGGTGGCGTGGAACCCGCCGAACCGCCTCAATCTGCTGTTCGTCGACTACAAGGGCGGCGCCGGGAGCGACGAGTTCCGCCACCTCCCCCACACCGTGGGCTACGTCACCAACCTCGATGCTCTCCTGGCCCGTCGGGCGCTGGTGTCGCTGCGGGCTGAGCTGACCCGGCGCATGATGCTGCTCCAGGGCCGAGCCAAGGATCTGGCCGAGATGCTGGCCCGGCATCCGGCCGAGGCGCCGCCGTCGCTCGTGATCGTGGTCGACGAGTTCGCCACGCTGGTGAAGGAGGTGCCCGAGTTCGTGGCCGGGGTGGTCGACATCGCCCAGCGGGGGCGCAGCCTCGGCATCCACCTGCTGCTCGCCACCCAGCGTCCCTCGGGCGCCGTCAACGAGAACATCCTGGCCAACACGAACCTGCGGATCGCCCTGCGCATGCTCGACGGGGCGGAGTCGGCCAGCGTGATCGGCACCAACGACGCCGCCCTCATCCCAACGCCGCTGCGGGGGCGGGCCTTCGCCCGCCTCGGCCCGGGACAGCTCGTCCCGTTCCAGACGGCGTGGACCGGCGCCCCTCGCCAGGCTGCGGCCGGCCCGGTGCCGGTGACCGTCCGCCCCTTCTCGGGTGAGCCGTCGGCCGGGCCGCCCGCCGCTCCCGCCTTCGGAGGCGAGGCGGGCCCCTCGCCGGAGCCGGGTACGGGCGGCACCCAGCTCGATCAGCTGCTGGCGGCGGTGCGGGCCGCTGCCACCCGGCTCGGCTTGCCCCGGGGCCCCGCGCCCTGGCTCGACGAGTTGCCCCACCGCATTCCGCTCGACGGGTTGGCAGCGGTGGCGGGGCGGGCGGCGCCCGACGAAGCAGGGCCCGCCGGCTGGCCGGTGGTGGTGGGTATGGTCGACGACCCGGCGGCCCAGGCCCAGTACCCGGCGGTGGTCGATCTGGAGTCGGGGGGCGGGCTGCTCGTGCTCGGCAGCGGCGGCTCGGGCCGCACCACCACCCTGCGCACCCTGGCCGTTGCCGCGTCCGCCGGCCCGATGGCTGATCTGATGCCCCGGAGCGTCACGGGTGACGATCCCGGACATCAGATCGGGCGGGCCGAGGGGTCGGCGGCCACCGTCGTGGCGCTCGACTTCGCCTCCCGGGAGCTGCTCGCCCTCGGCGCCCTGCCCCAGTGCGCGCTGGCCGCCGCCGGCGACGACCTGGAAGCCGTCACCCGGGCCATCGCCCTGCTCGACCGGCTGTTGGGCCAGCGTCGGGCCGCCCTGGCCGCCGCCGCCCGAGACGGGTCGCCCGCCCCTCGCTTCGGCCGGGTGCTGCTGGTCATCGACGACTACGGCAACCTGGCCCAGACCTTCGAGGGGGCCGGGGCGTCGTCGCAGCTCGTCGGCTGGCTGGAGACGGTGAACCGGGTGATCGTCGACGGCCGCCGGGTCGGCATCCACACCGCGCTCAGCGCCTCCCGCCGGGCGGTGGTGAAGGCCGGCGTGCTGGCGGCGGTGGCCAACCGCCTGGTCCTGCGCCAGACCGATCCCGCAGGCTACGCCGATGCCGGGTTGCCATCGGCGGTTACCGCCGAGCTCGAGCTCCCGCCGGGGCGAGGGTTCCTGAACGGCCCGAACCTGGCCCAGGTGGCCACCCTGGCCAGCGCCGACCGGGCGGGCCGGGATGACGAGGCGGCCGCGCTGCGGGAGCTGGCCGCCCGGGCCGTGGCCGCCGCCGGCGGGTGTCCCCCGGTCGAGCTGGCCGTCCCTGCGCTCCCGGTCGACGCCGTGCTGGACCTGGACCTGGACCTGGACCTGGACCTGGACCCGGACCTGGACCTGGACCGGCCCGGCCCCGGGCCGTCGCCGTGGACGGTGGTCATCGGCCCGGCCGACCTCGAGACCCAGCCGGTGACGCTGGATCTCACCCACGACAATCTGACCGTGCTCGGCGATCCGCGCTCCGGCCGGTCCACCGCCCTGCTCGTCGTGGGTCTGCAGCTGGCCCGGGCCGGGATCGAGGTGTGGGCCGCGGGGCCTCCAGGTTCCGGGCTGGGAGCGCTCGCCACCGCCCACCGCTGCCTGTTGGGGCGGCCGGCGACTGTCGCCGCCGGCCTGGCCGAGCTGGCGACGGCGACCGACGATCGCCCCCGGGTCCTGCTGATCGACGACATCGACATGTTGGAGGACCCTGCCGTCGACGCTGCCCTCGCTCCGTTGGCCGCCCGGGGACAGCGCTGGGTGGCCTCCACCGCCAGCCTGCGGGGCTACAGCACCAATCCCGTGGTGCAGGAGATGAAGAAGGCCCGGACGCTGCTGTATCTCCAACCTCCTGGTTCACGGGAGGTGCAGGAGGTAGCGGGGGTCAACCCCCGTCTCCGCCCGGGGCTCCTCCTCCCGCCCGGTCGGGGCGTGCTGGTCGCCGGCCGCGTACCCCAGGTCGTGCAGGTGGCCCGGCCGGCCTAGGCCGGGCGGCGGGGTGAGTACCACCGGGGCGACAGGGTGCGGATCCGGGGCCGGAGTCGCCCAGACCGGCCCCAGATCCACACGGCGCGAGCGTCGCCTACTCCGCCTGTGCCTGCCCCTGGTCCGAAGTGAGGGGCTCCGGATTGGGGGGATGCAGGTCGGTCGGTCGATCGCCCACGGGGAACCGCACGATGTGGGTCGACGCGGCGAACTCAAACGATGCCGGAGCGGGGGCGCCGTGTCCGTGTCGGCCGACACGTTCGAGTGTTGCGATACGATGACGAAATTGGTGGCGTTCGGCTACTGGATGCCGTGGTCGAGGGCGTAGCGCACGAGCTCCTGGCGCCGGTTCAGGTGGAGCTTGCCCAGAATGTTGCGCACATGGTTCTCCACCGTCTTGGGTGAGATGAACAGGGTCTCGCCGATCTCCCGGTAGGAGTGGCCTCGGGCCACGTGCTGCAGCACCTCCCGCTCCCGGTCCGACAGGGCCTCGGCCCCGCCGGCGGCCCGGGCCACCCGGCGGAACTCGCCCAGCACGAGGCTGGCCAGGGTGGGGGAGAAGACGGGCTCGCCCTGGGCCGCCCGCCACAAGGCGGCCCGCAGCTCGTCGGGCGGGGTCGATTTGATCAGGTAGCCGCTGGCCCCGGCGGCCACGGCGTCGAGCAGGTCCCGTTCCGCCTCTGAGACGGTGAGCATCACGATCGTGGTCAGCTCCCCGCACTCCCGGGCCACCCGGATCCCGCCCCCGTTGGGCATGTGGAGGTCGCACACGACCAGATCGGGTGACGTCTCCCGGATCACCCGCACCGCGCTCTCGGCGTCGCCTGCCTCCCCCACCACCTGGAAGTTCTCGCCGAGATCGGCCCGGACTCCCGAACGCCAGATGGGGTGATCGTCGGCCAGCACCACCCGCACGTGGCTCAGCCACCGTCGCCCGTCGCCGCCAGCGGTCATCGCCATCCCTCGTGCACGGGCCCAATCATCGCACGCCGTCGGCTCGGGCGGTTGCCGCCGAACCGGGGCGAGCCTCAGACGAGCAGCCGGATCTCGGCCCCTCGGCCGGGCCGGCTGTCGATCTCCACCCGTCCTCCCACCTCGGCCAGCCGGCCCCGTATCGAGCGGGTGAGCCCCTGGCCCTCGACGACCGTGGCCGGGTCGAACCCGGCGCCATCGTCCTTCACCGACACGAAGAGCCCGCCGTCGTCGGTGGGCTCGGCGTACACGGTGGCCCTCGACGCCGACCCGTGTTTCGCCGCGTTGGTGAGGGCCTCACCCACGGCGGCGGCCACCCGGGGGGCGACCCCGCCGGGCGCGCTGGGGGGAAGGTCGGGGGCCAGCACCACCTGCACCACCAGCCCGTAGCGTTCTTCGGCCCGCCGGGCCGCCGCCCGCAGCCCGGCCCCGAGATCGTCCTCGTCGACGGGCCGGCCCCCGGCCCCGGCACCCGGTCCGAAGCCTGGTCCAGCGGCCGACGCGGCGCTGCCGAACAGGTAGTCCCGCAGCTCCCGCTCCTGCGCCCGGGCCAGCGTCACCAGCTCGGCGTCGGCCGACCGGCGCTGGATCACGGCCAGCGTCTGCAGCACGCCGTCGTGGAGCGTCCGGGCCACCTCCTCCCGGGCCCGGTAGGCCGAGATGGACCGGTCGGCCTCGGCCAACCGGTGCAGCAGGTAGCCCATCACCCACCCGCTCACCGAGAGCAGGATGACGGTGGAGGCCCCGGTGAACACGGCCCGGCCCCAGCTGGCGTACGGGAGCAGCCCGACGAGACGGGCCAGCCCCATGCCGGCTCCGGTGACCACCGCCGCCCGGCGCCCACCGGCCACCGCCACCGCCCCCACGGCCCCCACCACCCACACCGAGGGCAGGGTGTTGGGATGATCGATCGAGCCGTGGACCCAGTTGTCGGCCAGGAGCATGGCCGTGCCCAGGCCGATCTCGGCCAGCACCACCGCCGGCTCCACCAGCCGCCCGGGGCGGCGGCGGTAGGCCAGGCTGAGGCCGGAGGTGAAGGCCACGGCCGCTGCCACCAGGGCGTACCCCACCGCGGGGTGGGCCACGGCGTCGGCCTGGCCCCGCCGGGTGAGCTGCACCCCGGCGTAGACGGCCGCGGCCCAGGCCACGGTCAGCCATCGGTAGGCCAGCAGCCCCTTGAGCAGGCTTCCCCTGGTCGGCGGCGACACCCGGGCCGCGGTGAGCCGCAACCATCCTCCGGTGGCCACGGCCGGCGGGATCAGGCGGTGGCGGCAGCGGCCACCGAGTCGAGCAGGTGCTGGGCCGTGTCGGCCAGTGCCCGGCTGGCCCGGTTGTCCGACACCGACAGGATCTCGGCCCGGGCCCGCTCCACGAACCCGCCGGCCACCTCGAGGGCCCGGGGCACGGCCGGGCTCTGGCGCACCAGGTCGATCGCCGCCAGCCGGTCGGCCTCGGTGAGCCCGTCGAGCAGCAGCTCCCGCAGCTTCACCCCCACCGGGGTGGACAGGGTGTAGATCACGGGCAGCGAGTACACGCCCTCCAGCATGTCCTTGCCCGCCGGCTTGCCCAGCTGCTCGTCGGTGGCGATCACGTCGAGGATGTCGTCCACGATCTGGAACGCCATCCCGTACAGCTTGCCGAACTCGGTGAGCCGGTCGATCGTGGCCCGGTCCCGCCCGGCCACGATGCCCCCGATCCGCGTGGCGGCCGAGAACAGGCTGGCCGTCTTGCCCGCGATCGACGGGTAGTACTGGTCTTCGGTGCGGTTCACGTCGTACAGCGTCTGCAGCTCGGCCACCTGGCCCCGGCACAGGTCGCCGATCGTGCGGGCCAGCAGCCCGGCCACCTCGTTGCCCAGGCTGGCCGCGATCTCCGACGCCTTGGCCAACAGGAAGTCGCCGGCCAGGATGGCCCGCAGGTTGCCCCAGCGGGCGTTGACGCTGATCACCTGGCGCCGCATCTGGGCCTCGTCCATGACGTCGTCGTGGTAGAGCGAACCGACCTGCACCAGCTCGACGGCCACACCGCCCCGCACCACGTCGTCGTGCACCGGCTCCCCGTCGGGCAGGCCGGTGGCCGCCGCCGCCACCGTGAACAGGGGACGCTGGCGCTTGCCGCCCGCCTTGATGAGGTGGGAGGCGATCTCGGACAGGTAGTCGTCACCCTCGATGCTGACGGTCTCCAGCAGGCAGGCTTCGATCCGTTCCGAGTCGGACGCCGCCGTGGGCAGCGTGGAAAGGGGTGTCGTGGCCACGGCTACAAGGTACGCCACCAGGCAGGCAATGGGGCCAACCCCGTGCTGGGGATGTGGGCCGGGGTTGTGAACGGCCCGTGAAACGGAGCAGCCCCGATGGCGTGCCGGGACCCGGTCCGGTCTAGGTTGGTCTCAATGGCCTCGGAGTCGGCCGGTATGCGGGCCGGTCAGGCGAAGGGGCCCCGGTAGGAGGTGCACAAGCACGGAGATGGTTCGACAATCCCGCCAGGGTCGAACGACACAGGCGCTCAGCATTCGCGGCCAATCTGCCGACCATGTGACGGTTGGCCGCAACCCCTTTTGGCAACCCCACGAAATACAACCCAGGTCGCTCCGAGTAGGCTGATAGCAACTCTCCTACCCACCCTTACGGGAGGATTCAATGTTCGAACGCTTTACGGATCGTGCACGGCGGGTCGTCGTGCTGGCCCAAGAAGAAGCGCGGCTGCTGAACCACAACTACATCGGCACCGAGCACATTCTTCTGGGTCTGATCCACGAGGGCGAAGGCGTCGCGGCCAAGGCGCTTGAGTCTCTGTCCATCTCCCTGGAGGCGGTACGCAGCCAGGTGGAGGACATCATCGGCCAGGGAGGCTCGTCCCCATCGGGCCACATCCCCTTCACCCCCCGGGCCAAGAAGGTCCTCGAGCTGTCGCTGCGGGAGGCCCTGCAGCTCGGCCACAACTACATCGGCACCGAGCACATCCTCCTCGGCCTCATCCGTGAGGGCGAGGGCGTGGCCGCCCAGGTGCTGGTGAAGCTGGGTGCCGATCTGTCGCGGGTCCGCCAGCAGGTCATCCAGCTCCTGTCGGGCTACTCAGGCCCCACCGGCTCGTCGTCCACGCCGCCCGAGGGCGGATCGGGCAAGGCCAGCAGCACCTCCGGCGGCTCGGGTCAGGACGCTCCGTCCGGCTCGCTCATCCTGGACCAGTTCGGGCGCAACCTCACCCAGCTGGCCCGGGAGAAGAAGCTGGACCCGGTGATCGGCCGGGCCCGCGAAGCCGAGCGCGTCATGCAGGTGCTCAGCCGGCGCACCAAGAACAACCCGGTGCTGATCGGGGAGCCCGGCGTGGGCAAGACGGCGATCGTCGAGGGCCTGGCCCAGCAGATCGCCAACGACGACGTGCCCGACACCCTGCGGGGCAAGCAGCTCTACACGCTGGACCTCGGGGCTTTGGTGGCCGGTAGCCGGTACCGGGGCGATTTCGAGGAGCGCCTCAAGAAGGTGCTCAAGGAGATCAAGACCCGGGGCGACATCATCCTGTTCATCGACGAGCTCCACACCCTGGTGGGTGCGGGTGCCGCCGAGGGCGCCATCGACGCCGCCTCGATCCTCAAGCCCATGCTGGCCCGGGGCGAGCTGCAGACGATCGGCGCCACCACGCTCGACGAGTACCGCAAGCACCTGGAGAAGGACGCCGCGCTCGAGCGGCGGTTCCAGCCCATCAAGGTGGAGGAGCCCACGGTCGAGCACACGATCGAGATCCTCAAGGGCCTGCGGGACCGCTACGAGGCCCACCACCGGGTCACGATCACCGACCAGGCCCTGGTGGCGGCGGCCAACCTGGCCGACCGCTACATCTCGGACCGGCACCTGCCCGACAAGGCGATCGACCTGATCGACGAGGCCGGCTCCCGGCTCCGCATCAAGCGCATGGCCACTCCTCCGGCGTTCAAGGACCTGGAGAACGAGCTGGCCGGCGTGGTGGCCAAGAAGAAGGAGGCCGTCGAGGCCCAGAACTTCGAGGAGGCTGGCCGCCTGCGAGACACCGAGAAGGAGCTCCTGGGCAAGCGGGAGGCGATGGAGACCGAGATCAGGGCCTCCGGCGTCGACCTGTTCGACGAGGTCAACGAGGAGTCGATCGCCGAGGTCCTCTCCATCTGGACCGGCATCCCGGTGTACAAGCTCACCGAGGAGGAGACCGAGAAGCTCCTCCGCATGGAAGACGAGCTGCACAAGCGGGTCATCGGCCAGAAGGACGCCATCCGGGCCGTCTCCCAGTCGATCCGGCGCACCCGGGCCGGCCTGAAGGACCCGAAGCGGCCCTCGGGGTCGTTCATCTTCCTCGGCCCCACCGGTGTGGGCAAGACCGAGCTGGCCAAGACGCTGAGCGAGTTCCTGTTCGGCGACGACTCGGCCCTCATCACGCTCGACATGTCGGAGTACATGGAGAAGCACACCGTCTCCCGCCTCGTCGGCTCGCCTCCCGGCTACGTCGGCTACGAGGAGGGCGGCCAGCTCACCGAGGCCGTGCGGCGCAAGCCGTTCTCGGTGGTGCTGTTCGACGAGATCGAGAAGGCCCACCCCGACGTGTTCAACGCCCTGCTCCAGATCCTGGAGGAGGGGCGCCTCACCGACAGCCAGGGCCGCACCGTCGACTTCCGCAACACCGTGCTGATCATGACCTCCAACCTCGGCACCCAGGACCTGCGCAAGGCCACCCTGGGCTTCGCCCGGGGCGACGAGGCCGTCAGCTACGAGCGGATGAAGGAGAAGGTGAACGACGCCCTCAAGGTGCACTTCCGTCCCGAGTTCCTCAACCGGATCGACGAGACGATCGTGTTCCACGAGCTGAGCCGGGAGGAGGTGACCGAGATCGTCGACCTGATGATCAAGCGCACCGCCGACCAGCTGGAAGGTCAGGGCCTCGGCCTGGAGCTCACCGTCGACGCCAAGCACTGGTTGGCCGACAAGGGCTACGACCCCACCATGGGTGCCCGCCCGCTGCGTCGAGCCATCCAGCGTTCCATCGAGGACGTGCTCTCCGAGAAGCTGCTCTACAAGGAGTTCCGCGCCGGTCAGATCATCGTGATCGACGTGGGCACCAACGAAGACGGCGTGCAGGAGCTCACGTTCACCGCTCACGAGGGCTTCCAGCCTCCGCCCACCCCGGAGCTGGCATCCACCGGCGAGTGATCTGACCCTCCGGTCGTTCCAAAGGGCCCGCCCCTTCGGGGGCGGGCCCTCGCCGTTTTCCGACGGTTCCCCAACAAGTCGCTTGACGGGTTCACCGGCGATCCTTAGCGTCGATTGTGGATCGGTGTGGTGACGTGCGGATCGGGGCAACGTGGACGATGGCCCACCCAGGGCCGGGATCACCCGTTCCCCGGCCGCCCCGGAACGTATCGTCACGGGGCCGGCGGTCCCTTCTCGCAGCGGCGGTGGCGCTGGTGGTGCTGGCCGTTGAGCTGATGACCGCGGTGGCGGCCACCCCGGCTGGCGCCCAGGAGCTGAAGTCGCCGGTGACGGTGGACGGCCCCGGCCCGTGTCGCCGGATCGGGGGTGAGTGGCTCCAGCCCGGGTACTGCGAGCTCACGGGCCCGCTGCGGGTAGGGCCGGACGACGACCTGGTGCTGGCGGTCGGCGCCTTCCTGCTCGGAGCGGTGGAGGTCGAAGGCCGGCTGGAGGTGCGGGGCGAGGCCAGCCTCGTGTTCTTCTTCGACGATCTGGCCGTACGGGGCGAGCTGGCGGTGACCGCCGGTGGCGTGGCCTACGTGGCCGGCCGGGCCGAGAGCCCGGGACGGGTGGGGCTGTCGGGCGGTGGCCGGATGGAGATCCTCGGCGACGGCGGGTCGCTGGCCGCATCCGGCCGGTTCGACGTGGCCGCCGACGGCCGGCTCGACGTCTACGGTGCGTTCGACAGCCAGGGTGGTCTGACCAACCAGGGGGTGCTGGCCGTTTGGTGCGGCGGCTCCCTGGCCGGGACGGCGCCGCTGGGTTCGGCGGCCCAGGTCCAGGACTGCCTTCCGCCGGAGATCTCCCTGGTGAGCCGCACCCCGACCGAGGCCGACGGCTGGAACCGGGGGGCCGTGACGGTCGTGTGGGCCTGTGCCGATGAGGGCTCGGGAGTGGTGGCGGAGCGGGTGACGACGGTGTTGAGCGGTGACGGGATCGGTCAGACGGCGTTCGGGCTGTGCACCGATCTCGCCGGCAACACGGCCACCGGCGTGGTGACCGGCATCAACATCGAGCGTCCGGCACCTCGCCCCCGGCGGCCCCCGCTGGCGACCGCGCCCCCCGTGGTCGTCCATCTGGAGCCGGCCGCTCCCGGTCCACCGCCCCCGGCCCCGCCATCGTCCGTCCCGGGTCCGGGCCCGGTCACCGTCCCGACCAGCGTCGTCCCCGACGCGGCATCCGCCGGCCCGTCGATCACCGACGCCCTGTCCAGCCCCGACCCCGCACCACCATCGCCCGACCCGGGGCCACCCACCACCACGGCCAGCCCGGCCCCGACCTCCGGTTCCGTCCCGTCGACCGGTGCGTCCACCTCGGCGTCGACCGAGACAGGCGCCACGGTCGTCACGAGCGCAGTCACGAGCGCAGTCACGAGCGCCGTGCCAACCGACGCCACCGGACCGACGGCGGCCCCGGCGGTCACGGCACCGTCGCCAACGTCGTACCCGCCCGTCGCTGCGGGGTCGACGCTGCCCACGACGTCGTCCACCACCGCCTCCTCCATCCCACCCGGCAGCACGGCGGGGCCGGCCGCCACCGGGGCGGCGGTGGGGGCCGCGGCGACCTGCACGTCCATCGGGGCGACACCAGTGGCCCCGCCTCCGCCGGCCAGCACCGGAGGGGCTGGTCCGCCGGGATAGGGTTGCCAGGTGCTGCTGATCCGACGGATCACCAGGGGGAGGGCGGCAACCCTGACTCTGGCTTTCTTCGCCCTGCTCACGCTGGCCGGCTGCCGGGCGAGCGTCGATGTCGTGGCGCGGGTCCAGGAGGACGGCTCGGGTACGGTGGAGGCCACCGCCACCCTCGACGCCGAGACGGCCGCCGCCCTGCTCGACCTCGACCTGGACTCGAGCGGCATGCCCCTCGGCGACCTGTCCCAGGCCGGTTGGGTGGTGCAGCCACCGGCGGCCGACGGGGCCGGCAACACCGTGATCAAGGCCAGCAAGGAGTTCGGCACCCCCGAGCAGTTCGCCCAGGTGATGGGCGAGCTCAGCGGCACAGGCGGTGTCTACCGGGATTTCACGCTCACCCGCACCCGCCGCTTCGCCCGGGTCGATTACGAGCTGGCCGGTCAGATCGACACGAGCCAGGGGCTCGAGTCGTTCTCCGATCCCGAGCTCGACGCCGCTCTCGGCCGCCCGGCGAGCGCCATCGCCGCCGAAGACTACCTGGTCGATCCCCGCTCGATCTCGGTCGGCTTCGACGTCGTGGTGCCCGGCACCCTCCAGTCGTCGACACCGGGCGGTGTGGTGAAGGAGGGTGAAGACACCACCGAGGTGTCGTGGCAGGCCACGATGGCCGACGGCGACGCCACCGGCATCGGCCTGCTGGCGGTGACGCGCCAGGTGGTGCCCCGGGCCCTGCGGGGCCTGGCCGTGCTCACCGGCGTGCTGGCCGTGCTGATCCTGTTCGCCCGGATCCTGAGGATCGTGCTGCCCGATCGCCGCCGCCGGCCGCCCCGGCGCCACACCAGCTCCATCCGACCCCTCGATCCCCGGGCTGCCACCCTCAACCAGCTGCCCCCGGTCGAGCTCCCGCCCCCCGATGCCGACGGCCACGGCTGGGTGGTGGTGGACGGCATGGGCGTGCTGTTCCGGGAGACCGACCCGGTCGAGAACCTGCTCATCCCGTTCGCCCGGGAACGGGGGAGCCCCCGCACCGACGTGGAGATCCTGGCCCGGGCCCGGGCCCTCCGGCTGGGCCGGATGACCACGGGTGAGCTGTGGGCCTCGCTCGGGGTGACGGGCGACCCCGAGGAGCTCGACGCCGCCTACCTGGCCCGGCACCAGCTGTCGCCGGGGGTGATCCGCTATCTGCGCAGCCTGCGGGAGCAGGGGGTGCGCCTGGCCTGCATCACCGACGACGCCGCCACCTGGAACGCCAGGCTCCGGGTCAGCCACAGCCTGGAGACGTTGATCGAGCTGTGGGTGGTCAGCGGCTCGGTGGGGGCGGTCAAGCCCGACCGGTCGCTGTACGAGGTGCTGCGCCGGTTCGCCCAGGAGCCCCCCTCCCGGATCCTGGTGATCGACGACGACCGCAAGATGCTCGACGCTGCCCGGGCTCTGGGGTACGCCACCGCCTGGTTCACCAGCACCGGCACCCGGGCCGAGGCCGGCGACCACCAGGTGATCCGCAGCTTCGAGGGCGCGGCCGACGATCTGGTCGACGACCGCCACTGACAAACGCGGTGTCGGGTCGGCGGCCCGCCAGCGTCTCGTGCGGTTCCTCGGCCCGATAGCCACCACCACTGTCACACCCCCTGTCTAGGGTTCGTGGCATGGCTCGACCGAAGCGAACGTACCGGTGCCGCAGCTGCGGTGCCTCTCCCACCACCTGGGCCGGGCAATGTCCGGCCTGCAACGAGTGGGCCACGGTGGAGGAGGTCACGGGGGCCGAGGCCCGGGTGGTGGCCCTGGCCGGGGCGGGGGGAGTGGGCGGTGCGTCGGTGCGGGCCCTGGCCGACGTGGGCACCGGCGCCGTGTTCCCCGCTCCCACCGGCGTCGACGAGATCGACCGGGTGCTGGGCGGTGGTCTCACGCCGGGGTCGGTGTCGCTGCTGGGGGGCGAGCCCGGCGTCGGCAAGTCCACCCTCACGCTGCAGCTGGCGGTCTCGGTGGCGGCCCAGGGGGCCTCGGTGCTGCTGGTGGCGGGGGAGGAGGCACCCGTCCAGGTGGCGGCCCGGGCCGCCCGCCTGGGGCCCCTGCCCGCCACCCTGGCCGTGCTCGACGACACGTCGGTGTCGGCCGTGGTGGCCGCCCTGGAGGCCGTGCGGCCCCAGGTGGCGATCGTCGACTCCATACAGATGGTCCGGGCCGACGAGGTGGACGGCCCGCCGGGGTCGGTGAGCCAGCTCAAGGCGTCCACCGAGGCCCTGATCGCGGCGGCCAAGCAGCTCGGGGTGTCGGTGATCCTGGTGGGGCACCTCACCAAGGACGGCTCGCTGGCCGGGCCCCGGGTGATCGAGCACCTGGTGGACACCGTGCTCACCTTCGAGGGAGATCGGGCCGGCCAGCTCCGCTACCTGCGCACGGTCAAGCATCGCTTCGGCCCCACCACCGAGGTCGGGCTGTTCGAGATGACGGGCGGCGGGCTGGCCGCTGTGGCCGATCCGGCGGGGCGATTCCTCGCCGACCGCCAGGCCGGGCTGGCCGGCTCGGTGGTGGTGCCGGTGCTGGAGGGCCGCCGCCCCATCCTGGTGGAGGTACAGGCCCTGGCGGTGGAGGTGCCGAACCCGCCGGGCCGTTTGGCCGTGCAAGGGGTCGACAGTCGCCGCCTGGCCATGCTGTCGGCTGTCATGGTTCGGCGCATGGGCATCCCGGTGAACCGCCAGGACGTGTTCGTGTCGTGCGCCGGCGGGGCCGAGGCCAAAGAGCCGGGGGCAGACCTCGGGCTGGTGCTGGCCCTGGCCTCCTCGATGCTCAACCGGCCGCTCCCACCCGATCTCGTGGCGTGCGGCGAGGTGGGCCTGGGGGGCGAGCTGCGGGCCGTACCCCAGCTCGATCTGAGGCTCCAGGAGGCCTACCGCCTGGGATTCCGGGCGGCCGTGGTGCCGTCGTCGGCCGGCCGCGGGCCCACCGGTATGACCCTCACCCGGGCCGCCACCGTGGCCGACGCCGTGGCCGCCATCCGGTTCGGGTCCAGTCCCGTGTGAGGCCCGTCCACCGGGAACACGGCAAGCGGGGTCGGCGATGGTGCAGCCGCCCACGCGTGCGCCACCGGGTGTCGTCTACCATGCTTCCATGGATAGTCGGGTCGACGGTGCGCTGCTCAGGGCGATGGCGCAGGTCGCGCCGGGTTCGCCCCTGCGGGCGGGGCTCGACCGGATCCTCCAGTCGGGCCGGGGAGGGCTGATCGTCATCGGTGACGGGCCCGAGGTGCTCAACATCTGCTCGGGCGGGTTCCTGCTCGATGCCGCCTTCACCCCGCAGCGCCTGTCCGAGCTGGCCAAGATGGACGGCGCCATCATCTTGGCGGCCGACGCCAGCCGGATCGCCCGGGCCAACGTCCACCTGGTGCCCAACCCCAACGTGCAGACGTCCGAGACCGGCACCCGGCACCGGACGGCGGAGCGGGTGGCCCGCTCGCTCAACATCCCCACGGTGGCGGTGTCGGAATCTCGTCAGGAGATCCAGGTCTACGTTGGCGACCAGATGCACCACCTCTCGTCGGCCAGCCGCCTGCTGGAGCGTTCCAACCAGGCCATCCAGACGCTCGAGCGGTACCGGGCCCGGCTCGACGTGGTGTCGCAGAACCTCTCCGCCCTCGAGGTGGAGAACCTGGTGACGGTGCGAGATGTGCTGGAGGTGCTGCAGCGGGCCGAGATGGTGGTGCGGATCTCGATCGAGATCGAGCGGAACCTGGTGGAGCTGGGCTCCGACGGCCGCCTGGTGCGCCTCCAGATGGAGGAGCTGATGGTGGGCGTGGCCGACGACCGCCGCCTGCTGCTCATGGACTACGTGGAGCCCGGGCTCCTGAGCGACACCGACACCGCCATGGACACCCTGACCTCGCTCGACGATGACGATCTGTTCGACGACGAGGTGCTGGCCAAGATGCTCCACATCGGGGGCGGCTCCGACCTCGACGCCAACGTGGAAGCCCGGGGCTTCCGCCTGCTCTCGAAGCTGCCCCGGGTCAACGAGACGGTGGTCGCCCGGGTGATCGAGCGCTTCGGCACCCTCGCTCAGGTGTTGCGGGCCACCACCTCCGAGCTGGAGGCGGTGGAGGGGGTCGGCCCGGGCCGGGCCAAGGCCCTCAAGGAGGGCGCCGGCCGGTTGGCCGAGTCGTCGATCCTGAACCGCATCTGACGCCCTCAGTTCGTCGGAGACGAACTGCAAGGAACCCGAAGGGTTCCCCCTAGCGGGAGCGGAGCTCGAGCTGGGCCCGGTCCAGGATGTGGTAGCGACGGTCCCGCTGCTCGATCCAGCCCAGGCGCACGAACGAGGCGATGGCCTTGTTGACCCGTTCCCGGCTGGCGCCCACGATCCCGGCCAGCTCCTCCTGGGTGACGGGCAGCGAGAAATCGTCGTCTTCGCCGGCGATCTCCAGCAGGCGCTTGGCCGTGCGCCCGGTGACGTCGAGGAACACCGAGTCGGCCAGGACGCCGTCCATGTTGCGCAGCCGCTGGGTGAGCAGCCCCACCACCCGCCACAGCTGGGCCGGCTGCTCGGCGTAGAGCCGGCGGAGCGGAGCGTAGGGGATGGCGATGACCTCGGAGGCTTCGAGGGCACGGCCGTCGGTGGAGCGGTTCTGCCCGTCGAACAGGGGCATCTCGCCGAACAGATCGCCCTCTTCCATGAGGGCCACCACCGACTCCCGCCCGTCGATCGAACGGTTGACCATGGCCAGGCGCCCGCTCACCACCACGAACAGCTCCGTGGGCTCGTCGTTCTCGTTGAACAGCAGGTCGCCCCGGGCCAGGCGCCGCTGGGTGCTGGCCGCCGCCAGGTCGGCCAAAGTCGCTGGGTCGAGATCCTGGAACAGCTCGACGGCCTTGATCTGCTCGACGTCAACCATTGCCGCAACGGTAGACGAACCGGCGGCCACTTCACCGACCGCTGGGTGGCGAAAGTCACGCAACCGCCAACCGGCGTGAGGCCCCTCCGCCGGGCTGCAGGCGCCGGGGTCGGGCCCGGTAGGGTCTGGGGCGATGGACCTATGGGGCGTGGTTGTGGCCGGCGGCGGAGGAAGCCGCTACGGCGGGCTGAAGCAGTTCGAGCTGCTGGCCGGCCGCCGCGTCCTCGACTGGTCGATCGCCGCGCTGGCCCCGGTCTGCCGGGGGGTGGTGGTGGTCGTGCCGGCCCCGGTCCTCGACCAGTGCCAGCTGCCGGCGGCGGTCACGGGGGTGGCGGGGGGCCACACCCGTTCCGACTCGGTGCGGGCCGGCCTCGATGCCCTGCCGGCGAGCGCTTCCCATGTGCTGGTGCACGACGCCGCCCGACCCCTGGTGACGGCGGCTGTGGTGGCCCGGGTGCGCGACGCCCTGGTCGCCGGCGCTGTGGCCGCCGTGCCGGTGGTGCCCGTCACCGACAGCCTGCGCTCGGTCGAGGGGCGTGCGGTGGACCGCAGCGGGCTGGTGGCGGTGCAGACCCCTCAGGGATTCCGGCTCGACGTGTTGCGGTCGGCCCATGGTGCGGGCGACACGGCCACCGACGACGCCAGCCTGGTGGACCGCTTGGGCCTCACCGTCGTCCATGTCGAGGGAGATCCCGCCAACATGAAGATCACCGACCCCCACGACCTGCGGATAGCAGAGGTGTTGCTGCATGACCGTTGAGCCGGCGCCCCCCACCGGCCTGTCCCCCGACTCCCCGATCCCCGGCCTCGCCGCCGCACCGGCGATGGGGCTGCGGGTGGGCCAGGGCTTCGACGTGCACCCCTGGTCCGACAACCCGGCCCGCCCGCTGGTGCTGGGCGGGCGGGTGTTCGACGGCTACCCGGGGCTGGTGGGGCACAGCGACGCCGACGTGATCGCCCACGCCTGCACCGACGCCCTGCTGGGGGCGAGCGGCCTGGGGGACATCGGCAGCCTGTTCCCCGACGACGACCCGGCGTTGGCCGGGGCCGACAGCGTGGCCCTGCTGAGCCGGGTGGTGGCCCACCTGGCCGGCCGGGGCTGGGCGCCGGTGAACATCGACTGCACCGTGGTGCTCGATGAGCCCAAGCTGGCCCCTCACCGGGACGAGATCGAGGCCCGGCTCACGGCGGCCGTCGGGGCCCCGGTCACGGTGAAGGGCAAGCGGACCGAGCAGCTGCCGGGGCTGGCCGGCGGCATCCAGTGTCACGCCGTGGCGCTGGTCATCCAGGATCGTGGGGAGCAAGGATGGTGAAGGTATGAGCGCCGCTCGCAACAGTCGGGCCGGGTCGGGTCGACCGGGTGGAACGGGTCGATCGGGCCGGGCCGGCGCTCCGCCCTCGGGCCGGGCCGCTGCCCCCCGGGGCACCGGCGGCGGTGCCCGGGGATCAGCCGGCTCCGCCCGCGGTGGGCGCCCAGCTGCCGGCCGGGGAGCCGCCACCGCCGGGAGGCGCTCGGCCGGCCCGCCCCGGGGGCTCGGCGGGGAACAGGTGGAGGGCCGTCACGCCGTCCGGGAGCTGCTGCTGGCCGGCACCCGCCGGGTCCGCGAGGTGCTGGTGGCCGACGACAACGAACCGGCCCCGATCCTGGACGACATCGAGGAGCTGGCCCGGGAGCTGAACGTCCCCCTGCGCCCGGTGACCCGGCGCCGGTTGGAGTCCGAGGCCGCCACCGCCGCCCCCCAGGGGGTGCTGGCCCGGGCCGCCGCCCTGCCCGAGCACGACCTCGACGAGCTGGCCTCCGGGCCGGCGCCGTTCCTGCTGGTCCTGGACGGCATCACGGACCCCGGCAACCTCGGTGCCCTGCTGCGCACGGCCGAATGCGCCGGCGTCACCGGCGTGGTGCTGCCCAGCCACCGGTCGGCCCATATCACCCCGGCCGTCACCAAGGCGGCCGCAGGGGCGGTGGAGCACCTGCCGCTGGCCCTGGTGGGCGGGATCCCGACCGCCCTGACTCGGCTGTCGGACGCCGGTGTGACCACGGTGGGTCTCGACGCCGGGGGCGACCGGACGCTGTTCGACCTGCCCGAGCACGCCGCCGGGCCGATCGCCCTGGTCCTGGGGGCGGAGGGGCGGGGGCTGGCAAAACTGACCCGTCATAGAGTCGACATGCTTGTTGCGATACCGTTGTTGGGGCGTCTCAACAGCTTGAACGTAGCTGCTGCGGCCGCCATCGCGTGTTTCGAGATCGTTCGACGCCGGCAGGGTACGCCCGCCGGTCCGAGGTCGATGGGCGAGCCTGACCCGACCGGTTGATTGGGGAAACGAGTGAGTGAGGCCAGCTACACCGCCTGGGACGACAACCTCTATGCGTGGCCGCCTCCCGAGGGGTGGTACCAGGCGACGGACGGCCGCTGGTGGCCGGCCGGGTACGGCCCGGCCGAGCACGCGCCGCCCGCCGCGGCCTCCACCGGCGATCCGGCGGTCCCGGAGGCCGGCGGCCTCGATCCCTACGACCAGCGCACCTCGGCCATCCCCGCCGGAGGCCTGGCGGCGGCCGCCGCCTCGGGCCCTGTGGAGCGGGCCGAGGCCGAGAATCGGCGCCGGGTCTTCGACGAGCTGCCCCCGATCGACGACGTGTTCGGCGGCATCGACCCCTACGCCGACGACGAGGAAGCGATCGCGCCGCCGCCGGCCGCCGAGGCCCGGGAGCAGGTCGAGCCGCCGCCCGCCGATACCAGCGAACGGGTCGAGCCGCCGGCCGCCGAGGCCCGGGAGCGGGTCGAGCCGCCGCCCGCCGAGGCCCGGGAGTGGGTCGAGCCGGCACCCGCCGAGACCAGCGAACGGGTCGAGCCGCCGCCCGCCGAGGCCCGGGAGCGGGTCGAGCCGCCGCCCGCCGAACCGCCCGGCCGACCGGTGGGGTCCGACGGTCCCGGCGCGGCGCCGCCCGATTCCCCGGACCGGGGCTATCTCCTGCTGAGCCTGGCCGACGAGGAGCCCCGGCCCGCCGCCGCCGGCGGTCCGGTGGCGGTACCGCCGCCCCCCTCGTCGCTGCTGGGTGGCCCCGGCGGAGCCAACGGATCGGCCCGGGAGCCCGAGCCGGCCCCCTTCGACGCCGCCGCCACCGTGTTCGCCCCCTCCCCGTCCCCCTCACCGCCGCCTGCCGATCCCGGGGTGGCGGGTGGCGATCCCACCGGCCCCATGGCGGGCCGCCCGACGGCCGCCCCCGAGGCCCACCCCGGGCCGCCTCCCACCGCCGACGGACCCGGGCGGCCGCCGGTGGAGGAGTGGGCTGCAGCCACCACGATCCTGCCCCGTGACGACGACGGCGCCACCACCCAACTCGACCTCGAGGCCCTGCTGGCCTCGGAGCGGGACGCGTTCGCGGCCGGCGTCTCCCCCGGGGCCCGGGGCGGCGACCGCGCCGGCGGCTGGGAAGGCGAGACCGACTGGGGCGACGACGACCGTGGCCGGGAGCGCGCCCCGGGCGACCGCGACCCCCTGCCGTCCGGCGGCGGAGCGGCGTTCCACCGCGAGCTCGGCGAGCCCGGTGACGATCCCTCGGGCCGCGCTGGCGGCTACGGCGGCTACGGCGACGTCCCCCTGGGCCCCACCCCCGCTCCCCGGCGCTGGTGGCCCCTGGTGGCCATCGGTCTCGCCGTGGTGGTGGCGGCCGCCTCGATCGGGGGGTACTTCCTCCTGCGGGACGACACTCAGAGCGCGTCCGCCGACGGCGCCGACCCGGCGGGCGAGGGACCCCCCGGCTCGTTCGCCAGCCCCTATCCGTTCGGCAAGGTGGTGGTCGTCTACTACAACGACGAGGAGACCCAGGAGCAGCGCCGGTGGGTCATCCAGGTGCTGGCACCGGTGGTCGACGCCACCCAGCAGCTGGTCGACGCCGGCACCGCCTCGGCCCCCGGCCAGGGGGAGGTCCTGGCCCTGGCCCGGGTGCGCATCACCTACCAGTCCGGCCCGGAGCCGGGGTCGCTGTCCGACCTGCGGTTCAAGGCCGTGGGCGCCGCCCCGGGCACGGTGTTCGACGGCGGCGCGTCCTGCCCCGCCGCCTCCCCGCTCGACGAAGCGGCCCAGGTCGAGGTGCTCGACTCGGCCGAGGGCGACCTGTGCTGGAGGATCCCCCAGGGGGAGTTGGCCACGCTGAAGCTGGCGGTGGAAGCCGAGGCGGCCGACGGCACGGTCCACATGGAGCTCAGCCCCCCGGCCGGCGGGTGACGGCCGGGGCGCCACCCCCTGTGACGAGCCCGAAGTCGGATTCGAACCGACGACATCTGCTTTACAAGAGCAGCGCTCTGGCCAACTGAGCTATTCGGGCCTGGCCCCACCATCAGGTGGTTGACCGCTAGTGTACGAGCCGAGCATCTCGTCGTGGCGCCGGGCGCACCGTGGGGGTGCGCCCTCGAGCGAGGGTCCCCTGCGTGGCGCTCCGTTGTCCCTAGTCTTGAGAGCCAGGAACCGGATCTGGTGAAGCCCGCATCGCAGGGAGCTGAGCATGCACGCAGGTGAACAACTCGGGCTCGACGATGGCTCGCTCGCCGGTCGCGTCGGGCTGGTCCGGGCCCTGGTTCTGATCGGGGTGGCCCTGGTCATCGGCGGCCTGCTCGTGTTCCGGGGCCTCGACTCCGGCAGCGACACCGTGGCCGCCGGCTCGGACACCTCCACCCTGGCCGGCGGCGAAGCCGACGAGGGCTCCGTCGACGACGTGGGCGCCACCCCCGGGTCGACACCGGATGAAGGAGCTGATGGCGAGGCGAGCCCGGCCGCTCTGTCCACGGCGTCCACCGCATCGGCCACCACCGAGGCCACCGTGAGCGAGGCGGCCACCTCCACCACCGCCGCCGGCGCCGCCAGCACCACGGCCACCACGGTCGCCCCGGTCACCACGGCGGCCTCCGGCGATGCGGCGTCGACCACGGTGCTGGTGCTGAACGCGGCCTCGGGCAAGGGCGTGGCCGCAGCCGGAGCGCAGATCCTGAAGGATGCGGGCTACACCGTGATGGCACCGAAGAACGCCAACGGTCCCAGCAAGTCGAAGATCCTGTACACGAAGGGCAACGAGGCGGCGGCGGAAGCGGTGGCGGCGGTGTTCGATGTCGACCCGGCAACGGTGGTCGGCCCGTTCGACCCGGCCAAGTCCCCCATCGCCACGATCGGCGATGCTGACGTCATCGTCGTCATCGGGACCGATGGCGTCATCAAGACCTCGTAAGCGCCGCGCCTCCTCCGACGATCCCATCCCCGAGGCGGAAACGACCGAGGGGCCGGGCGCGCCCCGCGTGGTGTTCGCCTTCGACAAGTTCCGGGGCACCGCCACCAGCGCCGAGCTGGCCGAGGCCGGCTCCGGCGTGGCCGCCGCCGCCGGCTGGCGTTCGGTCGCCGTGCCGCTGGCCGACGGGGGCGAGGGCTCGCTGGCCGCCCTGGGCGGTCCCAACCGGTGGACCACCGTGGCCGGGCCGCTGGGCGACCCGGTGGAGGCCGGGTGGCGGATGGAGGGCCGGGTGGCCTGGATCGAGATGGCGGCCGCCTCCGGGCTCCTGCTGGCCGGGGGTCCGGCCGGCAACGACGCCATGGCGGCCGACACCACCGGCACCGGGCAGCTCATCGCCAACGCCATCGAGGTGGGGGCCCGCACGATCTATGTGCTCCTCGGCGGATCGGCCACCACCGACGGGGGTTGGGGGGCGGTGCGGGCCATGCCTCCGGCGGCCCGGATGAAGGAGATCGAGCTGATCGTGGCGTGCGACGTGCGCACCCGCTTCACCGACGCCGCCGACGTGTTCGGCCCCCAGAAGGGCGCCTCACCGAGCCAGGTGGCCCTCCTCGGCCGGCGCCTCCAGCGCCTGGTGCAGGTGTACCGGGACACCTACGGGGTCGACGTCGGCACCATGGAGGGGGCGGGCGCCGCCGGCGGCCTGGCCGGTGGGCTGCTGGCGCTGGGGGGCCGGATCGAGCCCGGCTTCGACGTGGTGGCCGAGTCGGTGGGGCTCGACGAGCACCTGCGCACGGCCGCCCTGGCCGTGACCGGCGAAGGCTACCTCGACGCCGAGTCGTTCAACGGCAAGGTGGTCGGTGGGGTGGCCGGCTGGGCGGCCGAGGTCGACGTGCCGGTGCTGGCCATCGTCGGAGACCGGGATCCCGACGTTGACGCCCCAGCCGGCATCGAGGTGGTGTGCCTGGCCGAGCGGTACGGCCTCGACCGGGCCCTGGCCGCCCCGGTGGCTCTGGTGGCCGAGATCCTGGCCGATTACCTCGACCCGCCGGGCTGACCGCTGGAGCCCGAAGGGCTCCCTCAGTCGCTCCCCGAGCGGCCCCGACGGCCCCGGATGTCGCCCCGGCGCACCAGGAACAGGCCGATCACGCCCAGCCCGACGAAGGCCAGCAGGATGAGGGCCAGGTTCACCAGCCCGATCACGATGTGGATGGCCAGGCGGGCCAGGATCAGGGTGAGCACGGCCAGGCCGGTACCGATCAGCATGATCACCGGGAGGGGCACCCGGGAATCGGACGGCGACGCCATCGAACCACCGTACCGCGGCGTGTGGTGTTAGCACTCGCGCCGGTAGAGTGCTAACAAGATTCGCGGTCACGCGTCTGCGCACTGAACCACACCTGAACCGACACCTTGGAGGTCGTCACCTGATGGCGAAGACCATTACGTTCGAAGACAACGCCCGGCGCAAGCTGGAGGCCGGCATGAACACCCTGGCCGACGCGGTCCGGGTCACGCTCGGCCCCAAGGGCCGGAACGTGGTGCTGGCCAAGAAGTGGGGCTCCCCCACGATCACCAACGATGGTGTCTCGATCGCCAAGGAGATCGAGCTGGAGGATCCGCTGGAGCGGATCGGGGCCGAGCTGGTCAAGGAGGTGGCCAAGAAGACCGACGACGTCGCCGGTGACGGCACCACCACGGCCACCGTCCTGGCCTGGGCCATGGTGCGGGACGGCATGAAGAACGTGGCCGCCGGGGCCAACCCGATGAGCCTCAAGCGGGGCATCGAGGCCGGGGCCCAGGCTGCGGTCGACGCCATCCGGGGTATCGCCGTCGAGGTCGACGACAAGGAGCAGATCTCCCAGGTCGCCTCGATCTCGGCCAACGACCGCACGATCGGCGAGCTGATCTCGCAGGCCATCGACAAGGTCGGCAAGGACGGTGTGGTCACCGTCGAGGAGTCGAACACCTTCGGCATGGACCTCGAGTTCACCGAGGGCATGCGGTTCGACAAGGGCTACATCTCGCCCTACTTCATCAACGACACCGAGCGGATGGAGGCGTCGCTGGACGATCCCTACATCCTGTTCGTGGGGTCCAAGATCAGCTCGGTCCGTGACCTGGTGCCGATCCTGGAGAAGGTGATGCAGGCCGGCAAGCCGCTGGTGATCATCGCCGAGGACGTCGACGGCGAGGCGCTGGCCACGCTGGTGGTGAACAAGATCCGGGGCACCCTGAACGCCGTGGCCGTGAAGGCCCCCGGGTTCGGCGACCGGCGCAAGGCGATGCTGCAGGACATGGCCATCCTCACCGGCGGCCAGGTGATCCTGGAGGAGGTCGGCCTCAAGCTCGACTCGATCGGCATCGACCTGCTGGGCCGGGCCCGCAAGGTCACGATCTCCAAGGACGAGACCACCATCGTCGACGGCGGCGGCGACGAGGCCGACGTGAAGGGCCGGATCGAGCAGATCAAGGCCGAGATCGACAACACCGACTCCGACTACGACCGGGAGAAGCTCCAGGAGCGCCTGGCCAAGCTGTCGGGCGGTGTGGCCGTGCTCAAGGTCGGCGCCGCCACCGAGGTGGAGCTGAAGGAGAAGAAGCACCGCATCGAGGACGCCGTCAGCACCACCAAGGCCGCCATCGAGGAAGGCATCGTGTGCGGCGGCGGGGTCACCCTGCTCCGGGCCCAGGAGGCGGTGTACGCCGCCGCCGAGAAGCTCGAGGGCGACGAGGCCACCGGCGCCCGCATCGTGGGCCGGGCCCTGCAGCAGCCGCTGCACCAGATCGCCATCAACGCCGGCGAGGACGGTGGTGTGGTGGTCGACGCCGTGCGCAACCTCGAGGGCTGGAACGGTTACAACGCCGCCACCAACACCTACGAGGACCTGAAGGCGGCCGGCGTGGTGGACGCGGCCAAGGTGACCCGTTCGGGCGTGCAGAACGCCGCCTCGATCGCCGCCCTGTTCCTCACCACCGAGGCCGTCGTGTCCGACGCCCCGGAGAAGAAGGCGGGCGGCGGCCACGGCCACAGCCACGACCACATGGACGACTTCTGATCGTCGGCGGCGCCCGACACCGCCACGATTGACGAGGGAGCGGCTCCTGCGGGGGCCGCTCCGTCGCGTCCCGGCGTGGAAAGTGGCGCTTCGGGGGCCAGGATGACGCCCATGAGCGCACCTGAGCTGCACCCCGACGTCGAACCGCTGCGGGCCCTGCTCGGCACCTGGGCCGGGCCCGGCTCGGGGTCCTACCCCACGATCGAGCCCTTCGCCTACAACGAGGAGATCACGTTCGGCCACGTGGGCAAGCCGTTCCTGGCCTACGGCCAGAAGACCCGGGACGCGTCCAGCGGCCTGCCCCTGCACGCCGAGACCGGGTACTGGCGCCCGGCCGGGCCGGGACGGCTGGAAGTGGTGCTGTCGCACCCCAGCGGGCTCCTCGAGCTCCAGCTGGGCACGATCGAGAGCGGCGGCACCGGCGGGGGCGGCACCGTCATCGAGCTGCGGTCGTCCGCCGTGGTGGGAACGCCCACCGCCAAGTCGGTCACCGAGGTCCACCGCCGGTTCGAGCTGAGCGACGACGGCCAGCTGATCACCTACGACGTGTCGATGGCGGCCATGGGCCAGCCGCTCACCCACCACCTGCACGCCGAGCTCCGCCGGCAGTAGCCAGGTGCGCTGGCGCCCGGCCCGATCAGGGGCCGGGGTGGCGGCGGCCGTAGGATGGTGACGTGGCCCGCTCCCGTAGCGACTCCGTTCTCACCCGGCGGTTCGACGCCGGCGCGGCAGGAGACCTCGGGCGTCGGCCGGAGGAGCTGATCGTGGAGGAGCCGCTGGCCATCCGGCTCGACGACGTCCAGGTCGGCTCCACCATGCGCACCCCGGGCCACGACTTCGAGCTGGCCGCCGGCTTCCTCTACACCGAGGGGGCCCTGGCCGGAGCGCCGATCTCCGGCATCCGGTACTGCGGCACCGGCCCGGCCATGGACACCGAGTTCAATGTGGTGTCGGTCGACACCGGCGGGCAGGCCCCGGCCCCCACCCCCCGGCTGGGTTCGGCCACGTCGTCGTGCGGGATCTGCGGCAGCGAAGCCATCGGCGAGCTCACCGAGCGGCTCCGGGTGCTGCCCCCCTACGAGCCGTGGGATGCCGGGTTCCTGGTGTCGCTGCCCGATCGGCTGCGCACCCACCAGCCCCTGTTCGACGCCACCGGCGGGGTGCACGGCGCCGCCGCCGTGAGCCGGTCGGGTGAACTGGTGGTCGTGCGGGAAGACATCGGCCGCCACAACGCGGTGGACAAGGTGGTGGGCCGCCTGCTGCTCGACCGGCGCCTGCCGGCCTCCGATCTGGCCCTGGTGGTGAGCGGGCGGGGCTCGTTCGAGATGGTGCAGAAGGCGTGGGCCGCCGGGTTCACCGCCCTGGTGGCCGTATCGGCCCCGTCGGCCCTGGCGGTGGCCACCGCCCGGCGGGCCGGCCTCACGCTGGCGGCCTTCGTGCGCAACGGCACCGCCAACCTCTACAGCCCCGACCACCTCGTCTAGCCCGACCTCCGGCGTCGCCGACCGGGCGGAGGAGGGGGCGGCTCCAGCCCCTGTTCGTCCCCAGCGTTCGAGGGCGGGGCGCGGTTCGTACACTGGACCCATGACTGAACCGGCCGTTCCAGCCCAGGGCCTGGGAGTGCTGCACCTGTTCTACAAGCTGACGCCGCTGGCCGACCGCCAAGCGGTACTGGCCGGCCTGAAGGCGTTCGCCACCGAGGGCAACCAGATCGTCACCGTGGCCACCCTGGGCCACAAGGCCGACCTGGCCGTGATGGGCCTGGGGGCCGACCTGTGGCGCCTACGGGAGCTGCAGATGTCGCTCGATCAGGCCGGGCTGGACCTGGTCGACAGCTACCTGTCGCTGACCGAGCTGAGCGAGTACGCCGCCGGCGTGCCGGACGAGGCGAAGCAGGCCCGTCTCTACCCGGTGCTGCCCCCCGAGGGGAAGCAGGCCTGGTGCTTCTACCCCATGAGCAAGCGGCGGAACGCAGACCAGAACTGGTTCACCACCCCGTTCGAGCGGCGCACCGAGCTCATGCACGAGCACGGGGTGTCGGGCCGCAAGTTCGCCGGGCGCCTGGTGCAGTTGATCACTGGGTCGACCGGCCTCGACGACTACGAATGGGGCGTCACCCTGTTCGCCCAGAAGCCCGACGACCTCAAGGAGGTCGTCTACACGATGCGGTTCGACGAGGCGTCGGCCGTGTTCGCAGAGTTCGGTCCGTTCTACACGGGCATGGTGGCCGAGCCCGAGGTGGTGCTCGACCGGGTGGGTCTCGTCTGACCTGGTGAATCGGCGGGCAAATCCGCCAGTACGGCCGGTCAGGCTCGCACCGGGCCCGCTCGGCGCCTACCATTGATCAATGGCCCCTGGGGACAGTTCGCGGCCGCTTCCCCACGGCGACGAGCCCGTCGCTGTGGACGGCACTCATCCGACGTCTATCGACGCGCCCGAACCGGCCGATCGTGAACCTGTGACCGCTGCCGATCCCGCCCTCGTTCTCGATCCGGAGCATGTTGCCGAGGGGGCTCCCGAGCCCGCCGTCGACCCGGCTCCCGACAGCGGCGGCCAGCCCGAACCGGTCGCCGAGGCCGTGGCTGAGCCGGTTCCGCCGTCTCCCGATCCGGAACCGGTTGCTGAGCCGGAGCCGGCTGCTGAGCCTGCGCCGGTTGCCGAGGCTGCGCCGGTTGTTGCTGAGGCTGCGCCGGTTGCTGAGCCAGCGCCGGCAGACGCGGCCGTGGCCGAAGCCGGAACCGAGCCGGCGGTGGCCGGGGCCGCCGGCCCGGCGCCTACCGAGGGGGCAGGGGAGGCGGAGGCCGCCGCGCCGCCCACGCCGGGGGCCAAGCCGGCCGCGCCGGCGGTCAAGATCGTGGAGGGCGTGGTCACCTCGGTGTCGGCCGAGGAGGTGGAGCTCACGCTCGACGACGGCCGCCCGGCCGTGATCAGCCGGCGCAACTTCGGTTCCGAAAACGAGGACCCCACCACCGTGCTGTCGGTGGGAGACCGGGCCTTCGGGGCCAAGCTCACCCGGGAGGACCCCAAGAAGCGGGTGGTGCTGTCACGGGCCTGGGCGCTCAAGCTCAAGGCGTGGGACGGGATCACCGAGGCCGCCGCCCAGAACCGGCCGGTCACGGCCCGGGTCGTGTCGGCCGGGGCCAAGGGCGTGGTGGTCGACGCCGGCGGCGTGCGGGGCTTCGTGCCCACCTCCCACCTGGCGCTGGAAGCGGTGCGGGACCTGTCGCCCTTCGTCGGCCAGTCGCTGGAGCTCAAGGTGCTGGAGGCCGATCCCATGCGGGAGCGGCTCGTGCTCAGCCGCCGGTCGCTCCTGTTGAAGGAGAGCCGGCGCAAGGCACAGGACATGCTGACCACGCTCCGCCCCGGAGACCGGGCCAAGGGCAAGGTCACGTCGATCACCGACTACGGCGCCTTCGTCGACATCGGCGGGGTGAACGGCCTGGTGCACCTGTCGGAGCTGTCGTGGCAGCGGGTCCGGCGGGCAGCCGACGTGGTGGCCCTGGGTGACGAGGTCGAGGTGGTGGTGCTCGACGTCAAGGCGAAGAAGCGCCGGATCAGCCTGTCGATGCGCCAGACCCGGCCCGATCCCCTGTCGGAGCTGACGGTGGGCGAGATCCGCCGGGGCCCGGTCACCCGTCTGGTCGACTTCGGGGCCTTCGTGGCCCTGGGCGACGTGGAGGGTCTGGTGCACCTGTCGGAGCTGGCCGAATACCGGGTGTCGACCCCCGACGAGGTGGTGGCCCCGGGTGACGAGGTGGGGGTCAAGATCCTCTCGGTCGACACCCGCCGCCGCCGCATCGAGCTGTCGATCCGCCAGGCGGCCGAGTTCGGCGGATGAGGTGAGAAGCTCGACCACGTGATCGGCCGGCGGCGATGGCAGGCTGTAGCGGTGGACGGCTCCCCCGAACGAACCGCGACGCCCCTCGACGAGGGCGCGGCCGCCCTGGCCCGTTACGGCGAGGCCCTGACCGAGGCGGTGGAGGCCGCGCTCGGCCCCTGGATGGCCGCTGCCGTCGAGGCCCGCCTGCCGGCCGGGCTCGATCCGGGACAGCGGGCCGAGGTCGATCGGGCGCTGGCCGACGCCGCCGGCCGGGCCGTGGCCGACGTGGGCGGCCGGCTCCGCCAGCTCCTGGCCCTCGACCTCGACGACCAGTGGACCAACCCGCTGTCGATCATCCGCCAGGCCGTCGCCTACCCCACCGCCGTGCTGGCCGCCGCCGGTGCCCCGCCGGTGGCCCGCGACGACACCGACGCCGCCCTCCACCCCGACGACGTCTACGGCCTGGTGCCCCTGGCCTTCGCCGACCTCGGCCCCGAGGTCCACGAGCGGGGCCTGGAATGGGGAGCGGCCAAGGCCCACGTCCACCTCACCCGCCGCCGGGCCGCCGACGCCGGCCCCGTCTCCGGCCGTCCCGGCCGGTAGGGAGAGGAAGCGACCTCATGGCCCGAGCCTCCGGCCCCCTCCTCGTCGCCCCCGACCTCCGGGGCACCGACTACACCCGAGCCCACAGCGACGCCACCGACCGCTGGTTCCGTGACGTGTTCCACCAGGCCCTGGGGGAGCCCACCGGCCTGGCCCTGATGGCGGTGGGCGGCTACGGCCGGCGCGAGCTGTGCCCTTACAGCGACATCGACGTCATCCTCATCCACGACGAGCTCGACAACTACGCCGAGGTGGCCGAGGCCCTGTGGTACCCGGTGTGGGACCGGGGCCTCAAGATGGGCTACGCCGTGGTCACCGAGGAGCAGGCCCGGGCGCTGGCCGCCACCGAGCTGAATTGGGCCACCGCCTTCCTGGCCGGCCGCCACCTGGCCGGCGACCCCGAGCTGTCGGTGCGGTTCCGGCGCCTCACCACCGACGTGTGGGCCGAGCACGGCGAACGCCTGCTGGGCGAGCTGGCCGATTCGGTGCACGTGCGCCACGAGCAGTACGGCGACGTCGCCTTCCACATCGAGCCGAACCTCAAGGAGGGCCGGGGCGGCCTGCGCGACGTCCACGCCCTGGGGTGGGCCAACCAGGTGCTGCCCGGGTTCGCCGACGACGTGCTGGAGGGCATGGGCGACGGGATCGGCGGCGGTATCGACGCCGAGGCCGAGATCCTGCTCACGGCCCGGGTGGAGCTGCACCGTCTGGCCGGCCGGGCCGGCGACATGCTCAGCCTGGAGGCCCAGGAGGACGTGGCCCGGGTGCTGGGCGACCGCAACGGCAACGACCTGCTGAGCCGGGTGGCGCTGGCCGGTCGCCGCATCGCCTGGCGCAGCGACGAGGCCTGGTCGCGCTGGGAGCGGGCCAAGGGCCGGATCGTCTACAGCCCGCTCACCGCCGAGCCCATCTCCACCGAGTTCGGTCTGGTCAACGGCTACCTGGAGCTGAGTCGGCGGGTCGACGTGGCCAACGATCCGATGGTGCTGCTCCGCCTGGCCGCCACCTCGGCCCGGACCAAGCGCACGATCGGCCGGGCCAGCCTGGCCCGCCTGCGGGATCAGGGCCCGCCACTGCCCGAGCCGTGGCCGGCCGAGGCCCGCCAGCTGTTCGCCGGCATGCTCCTGGCCGGGCGCAACGCCATCTCCGTGATCGAGGACCTCGATCAGTTCGGGCTCATGGCCCGCCTCCTGCCCGAATGGGAGCAGGTGCGGTGCCGCCCCCAGCGCAACGTGATGCACACCTACACGGTGGACCGGCACCTGTGCGAGGCGGCGGCCAACGCCGCCCGGCTGGCCCACCGGGTGGTCCGGCCCGACCTGCTGGTGGTGGGCGCCCTGCTCCACGACATCGGCAAGGGCTATCCCGGCGGCGACCACACCGAGGTCGGCATGGAGGTGATCCCCACCATCGCCTCCCGGATGGGCTATCCCGACGACGAGGTGGCCGTGCTGGTCGATCTGTGCCGCCACCATCTCCTGCTGCCCGACTTCGCCACCCGGCGGGATCTGGCCGATCCGGGCACGATCGGGGCCGTGGCCGCCGCCGTCGACTCGGTCGAGTTCCTCGACCTCCTGGCCGCCCTCACCGAAGCCGACTCGATCGCCACCGGCCCCGCCACCTGGGGCTCGTGGAAGGCGGGCCTGCTGGCCGAGCTGGTGAAGCGCACCACCTTCGTGCTGGAGGGCGGCGCCCCCACCGAGGCCGCCGTGCCCGAGTTCCCCCCACCGGAGATCCTCGAGCTGATGGCCCGGGGCGAGACGCTGCTGCGGGGCGAGGGGTCGACCCTGGTGGTGGTCGCCCCCGACCGCCAGGCCCTGTTCTCCAACATCGCCGGCGTGCTGGCCATGAACGGCCTCGACGTGCTCGACGCCGTCGCCTTCTCCTCCGACGGGATGGCCACCTGCCGGTTCACGATGCAACCCCCCGCCACCGGCGTGGTCGACTGGGACAAGGTGGTGTCGTTGGCCGAGCGGGCCATCGAGGGGCGCCTGGCGCTGACGGCCCGGGTGCGGCAGCGGGCCCAGGCCTATGCCCGCTACCAGCGCCGGCTGGCCGCCGCCCCGCCCCGCCGTGACGTGGTGATCGACAACCAGGTGTCGGACGCCGCCACCGTGGTGGAGGTCCACGCCGGCGACACCGTGGGGTTGCTGTTCTGGATCACCCAGGCCCTGGCCGAGCTCCACCTCGACATCCGCCGGGCCAAGATCCAGACCTTCGGTCCCCAGGCCGTCGACAGCTTCTACCTGAACGATGCCGACGGACGGAAGCTGTCCGACCCCGATCTGCTGAACGAGCTGGCCCTGGCCATCCGGTCCGCTGTGGGTCAGGATTCCCCCTGAGAGTTGTGAGGAGCAGCCCGTGAGCGCCAGTGCCGACGACGATCGACGACGACCCACCGCGTCACCCGACGACCTGCTGCGCTGGGCCGAAGCCCTGGCCGGTGTGGCCCGCACCGGGCTCGGGTTCACCACCAACCCCTACGAGATGGAGCGGTTCGACGAGATCCTCCACATCGCCGCCGACATCCGGGCCGCGGCCGACGAGGCCCACGGGCCGGGTGGTGAGCACCGCTCCCCGGAGGAGGTCCGGGCCGAGTGGTTGCGGGCGGTGGGGTCGGGGGTCCCGGGCTACGTGACGCCCAAGGTGGCGATCGGGGCGGTGGTGGGCGACGACCAGGGGCGGCTCCTGCTGATCCAGCGGTCCGACTCCGGCACCTGGCTGTACCCCACGGGGTGGGCCGACGTCGGCTACTCGCCGGCCGAGGTGGCGGTGAAGGAGGTGCTGGAGGAGACCGGCATCCGGTGCGAGATCGTGCGGCCGCTGGCCATCATCGACGGGCTCCGCCGGGGGTACAGCCGCATCCCGCTGTACAGCCTGGTGTTCCACTGCCGAGCCGTCGGGGGCGAGCTGGCCCCCCACCCCCAGGAGTGCCTCGACGCCGGCTGGTTCGCCCAGCACGAGCTGCCGGCGCCCCTGGCCAGCGGCGACCAGTGGATAGACCACGCCTTCTCCGCCCTGGCCGGCGACGACACCAGCGTGATGTTCGACCTTCCCCGTTCCCCGGTGTGGCGGGTCAACGACTGACGGTCGGCGCCGTCTTCGGGCTCCCCGAACCGGCCCGCGGTTCCGGCGATGGGGACGGCGGTCAGCGGTCCCGCAGGTACTGCTCCAGCTCCTCGATCAGGGAGGCGCCGTCTTCGGGCATCAGGCTGTCGTAGGCCGCTTCGAGCTGGGCCACGTAGTCCCGGGTCTCGTCGTTGTCGTCGACCAGCTCCGAGATCTGGCGCTCGTAGGCGGCGGCCCCGATCTCCAGGGCCGTGGTGGGGATCGTCAGCTCCAGCAGCTGGGCCACCCGTTCCACCAGGGCCAGGGCCGCCTTGGGCGACGTGGCGTGGGGAACGTACTGGGGCACGGTGCCCCACAGCGACAGCGACGGCGTGCCGTGGGTCCGCAGGGCGTCGTGCAGCACGCCGATGATGCCGGTGGGGCCTTCGTAGGTGGACGGCTCCAGATCGAGCTTCTCGTTCAGCTCGGGGTCGTAGCCCGAGCTGTAGACCCGGGCCGGGCGGGAGTGGACCACGTCGGCGATGAGGGCGCCGAGCGAGATCACCAGCTCCACGTCGAACTCGTCGATCAGCGCCAGGATCTGCTGGGTGAAGGTGCGCCATTGGAGCTGGGGTTCGATGCCCACCAGCACGAGCAGGTCATGGGTGGACGTGGGGATCTGCACGGCGGCGATCTCGTTGGCCGGCCAGTCGATGTGGCGCTCGGTGCCTTCGAGGCGGACGTAGGGGCGGGTGGACGTGAAGTCGTAGAACGGCTCGGAGTCGATACCGCCGATCACCTCACCTCCCAACCGGTCTCGCACGTGGCGGGCAGCGGTGGTGGCGGCATCACCGGCATCACCCCAACCCTCGAACGCGGCGATCAGAATGGGGCTGCGTAGCTCGGGTCGCTGGGCACTCCATTGGATGTGATCCACGTCTCTACGTTAGCGCTGCGGTCTCGGGCGGGCCCGGTCGGCGGGAAACGGAACCGGGACGTCAACGGGAAGCACTGTTCACCGGAACGGCCACGATCACGCTCCATACTGACCGGGTGAAGATCTACGAGGTGACCGAGGTGACGGACGAGCTCGTCGACGCGTTCGCCCGCCTCATCCCGCAGCTGTCGTCGTCGAACCCGCCACCCGACCGGGAGTTCCTCGGCCGGATCGTCGCCTCCGACGCCTCGATCCTGCTCGCAGCGGTCGACGAGGGCGTGATCCTCGGCAGCCTGACCCTGGTGGTGTTCCCCATTCCCACCGGCATCCGGGCCTGGATCGAGGACGTGGTGGTGGACTCGGCCGCCCGGGGCAAGGGTGTGGGCGGCGCGCTGAACAAGCATGCGCTGGAGCTGGCGGCCGAGCTGGGCGCCACCACGGTGGACCTCACGTCGCGCCCCAGCCGGGAAGCGGCCAATCGCCTGTACCAGGATCTCGGGTTCGAGCGCCGGGAGACCAACGTCTACCGCTACCAGCTCTGAGTCGCCCGGCCCGGCGCCGTACGTCGCCCGGATCGGGCGGCGCTACCTTGCGCTGACCGCGCTGCGCTGGTTTCCCACCGGGCTGACGGTGCCGGTGCTGGTGCTGCTCCTCACCCGGCGCGGCCTGTCGCTGGGGTCCGTGGGGGCCGTGCTCGCCCTCTACGGGGTGACGGCCGCCGGGCTCGAAGTGCCCACCGGCGGGTTGGCCGACACCGTCGGCCG
Organism: Acidimicrobiales bacterium; assembly: GCA_041394285.1. Lineage (GTDB taxonomy): Bacteria > Actinomycetota > Acidimicrobiia > Acidimicrobiales > SZUA-35 > CADEDH01. Next base: position 303,292 of record JAWKIL010000003.1, read on the forward strand.
CCGGCCGGTGCTGGTGGCATCGGGTGTGCTCAGCGCGCTCGGCACCCTCGGGTTGGCCGTGGCGTCGGGTGGGGCGGAGATCGCAACGGCACTGGTGGTGCTGGGCGCGGCCCGGGCCCTCGACTCGGGCCCCCTCCAGGCGTGGTTCGTCGACGCTGTCCAGGCGGTCGACCCCGAGGCCGACCTCAAGCCCGGCCTGTCCCGGGCCGGCGCCGCCTCGGCCGCCGCCCTGGGCGGAGGCTCGCTGGCCGGCGGTTGGCTGGCGTCGGTGGCGCCCGGCGGATCGGCGGGCGGCGGGCGCCTGGTCGACCTGTCGCTCCCGTTCCTGGTGGCGGCCGGGCTCACCGTCCTCTACGGCGTCGCCGTGGCCCTCCTCGTCCACGACGCCCCGGCCGGCCACCCCGGGGCGGCGGCCGCCGCCGGTGGCGTGGCGGGCGGGACGGACGTGGAGGGACCGACGGGCCGGGATCTCGTGGCCCACAGTGCCGCCGGTGGGGTGGTGGGCGGAACGACGGGGTTGGGGCCCACGATGGCGGCGGCCCTCCGGCTGACCTGGGGACGGGGGGAGCTGCGCCGGGTGCTGGCGGTCGGGGCGGGCCTGGGGCTGGCCCTGGCCGGCATCGAGCTGCTGGCACCGCCGGCGTTCGCCCGGCTACTGGGCGGCCCGTCGGCCGCCGCCGGACCCTACGCCGCCCTCGTGACCGCCGGGTTCGGGGCCACGGCGGTGGGTTCGGCCCTGGTGCCGGCGGCGGCCCGGGCCGCCCGGACGTCGCAGCGGGCGCTGCGGGCGTCGCTGCTCGCAGCCGGCCTGGCCGCGCTCGGCGTCGGGATCGGGCGGACGGCACCGGCGGCGGTCGCCTTCGTCGCCTTCTACCTGGCGGTCGGAGCCGTGACCCCCCTGCTCGACGAGGCGACCCACCGGGCCGTCGCCGCCTCGGAACGGGCCACGGTGCTGTCGGTCCGGTCGTCGGCGTTCCAGGTCGGCGGTCTGACCGCCAGCCTCGGGGTCGGCGCCCTGGCCTCGGCCGCCGGAACGGCCGCCGGCCTGGCCGCCCTCGCCGTCGGCGCCGTGCTGGCCGCCGTCGTCGCCCCCTGATCTGCCGTGCGACGGGGGCGGGGCCGGGTACTACTGTGGCATCAGGCACCAGCGCACAGGACGTACGGCCCTTGGTAGGCAGCGTCGCTGGAGGGCACCGTGGGTAGGTACGACTGGCGGCCAGGAGCGCCCACCGCGCCCCCGACACCACGACCCGGCCGAAAGGGACCGACCACCATGGCACAGCAGCAGTGGCTCTACGGGTTCGACGAGCTGGACCACGTCCAGCAGCGGGTCGGCGGAGACTGGGAGGCCGTACGGGGCCTGCTGGGGGGCAAGGGCGCCAACCTGGCCGACATGACCCGCCTCGGCATCCCCGTACCCCCCGGCTTCATCATCACCACCGATGCCTGCAACGCCTACATGGAGGCCGACGGGGCCATGCCCGAGGGGCTGTGGGACGAGGTCATGGAGGCCATGACCCAGCTGGAGAAGAAGACGGGCAAGACCTTCGGCGACCCGTCGAACCCGCTCCTCGTGGCCTGCCGCTCCGGGGCCAAGTTCTCGATGCCGGGGATGATGGACACCGTGCTCGACATCGGCCTCAACGACGAGGTGGCGGCGGGCATGATCGAGGCCACCGGCAACGAGCGCTTCGTGCTCGACTCCTACCGCCGCCTGATCCAGATGTTCGGCGGCGTGGTGCTGGGCGTGCCCGACGAGACCTTCGAGGACATCCTGCGCCAGGCCCGCCACCGCCGCCAGGCCACGTCGGACAACGAGCTCACCGCCGACGATCTGCGGGCCGTGATCGAGGCGTTCCGGGCCGCCGTGGCCCGCCAGTCGCCCCAGCCCTTCCCCACCGACGCCCACGAGCAGCTCCGCCTCGCCGTCCAGGCCGTCTTCGAGAGCTGGCGGTCCAAGCGGGCCCACGACTACCGGGTGGCGGCGAAGATCGCCCACGATCTGGGCACCGCCGTCAATGTCGTGACCATGGTGTTCGGCAACATGGGTGACGACGGCGGCACCGGTGTGGCCATGAGCCGCAACGCCACCACCGGCGAGAACCACCTGGAGGGCGACTACCTGGTCAACGCCCAGGGGGAGGACGTGGTGGCCGGCATCCGGCCCACCAAGCCCATCGAGGAACTGGCCGCGGACTTCCCCGACCTGTCGGCCGAGCTGTACGCCACGGCCAAGCGCCTGGAGGAGCACTACGCCGACGTCCAGGACATGGAGTTCACCATCGAGGGCGGCAAGCTGTGGCTGCTCCAGACCCGCAACGCCAAGCGCACGGCCCAGGCCGCCGTGCGCATCGCGGTGGAGCTGGCCGGCGAGGGGCTGATCACCCGGGAGGAGGCGGTCCTGCGGGTCGCCCCCGAGCAGATCGACTTCTTCCTCCATCCCCAGTTCGCCCGCGACGCCCTGGCCGGAGCCCGGGCGCTGACGTCGGGCCTCAACGTGTCGCCCGGCGCCGCCGTGGGTGTGGTGGCCCTCGATCCCGATCTGGCCGTGCGCTGGGCCGGCGAGGGCCGCCAGGTGCTGCTGGTCCGGCCCGAGACCAAGCCCGACGACGTGCACGGCATGCTGGCCGCCGCCGGCATCCTCACCTCGTCGGGCGGGCGCACCAGCCACGCCGCCCTGGTGGCCCGCCAGTTCGGGAAGCCGGCCGTGGTCGGCGCGGCCGGGATCGACATCGACCTCGGGAACCGCACGATCACGGTGGGCACCAAGGAGATCAAGGAAGGCGAGTGGCTGTCGGTCGACGGCACCACCGGCCGGGTCTACGAGGGTCGGGTGGAGACCACCGCCCCCGATCTCGACAACACCTGGCTCACCACGCTGTTGAGCTGGGCCGACGAGTTCCGGACGCTGGGCGTGCGGGCCAACGCCGACGATCCGGTGGAGGCCGAGCGGGCCCGCCGCTACGGGGCGGCCGGCATCGGCCTGTGCCGCACCGAGCACATGTTCTTCGCCGCCGACCGCCTCCCGATCATGCAGCGCATGATCACCGCCCCCACCCCGGCCGAACGCCGGGAGGCCATCGACGCCCTGTTCCCGCTGCAGCGGGAGGATTTCGTCGGGCTGTTCCAGGAGATGGCCGGCCACCCGGTGATCATCCGCCTGCTCGATCCGCCCCTGCACGAGTTCCTGCCCAGCTACGACGAGCTGTCGACCCGGGCCGCCGACCTGCGCCTCCAGCTCGTCCACGCCAACCGGCTGGAGGCCGTCGACGCCCTGGTGGCCGAGCTGGCCGAGGTCAAGGCCATGCAGGGCCGGGTGGAGCAGCTGCGGGAGGCCAACCCCATGCTCGGGCTGCGGGGGGTGCGCCTGGGGCTCAAGATCCCCGAGCTGCTGGCCATGCAGACCCGGGCCATCGTGGAGGCCGCCCTCGCCGTGAGCGAGGAGGGCCTGGAGGTCATGGCCGAGATCATGGTGCCCCTGGTGGGCCACGCCACCGAGATGGCGGCGGCCCGGGCCGTGATCGAAGCGGAGATGCACGCCGTGTTCGAGGCCCACGGCCGGGAGATGGACATTCCGATCGGCACGATGATCGAGGTGCCGCGGGCGGCGCTGACCGCCGGCGAGATCGCCGAGCACGCCGACTTCTTCTCGTTCGGCACCAACGACCTCACCCAGATGACGCTGGGCATGAGCCGGGACGACGCCGAGGCCGAGTTCCTGCTGGCCTACCTGGCCGACGAGCTGGTGCCGGAGAACCCGTTCCGCTCGATCGACGAGCACGGCGTGGGCCGCCTCATCGAGCTGGCGGTGCGGGAGGGGCGGGCCGCCCGGCCCGACCTCCAGATCGGCATCTGCGGCGAGCACGGCGGCGACCCCACCTCGATCGCCCTGGTCCAGGCGCTGGGACTCGACTACGTCAGCTGCTCCCCCTACCGGGTGCCGGTGGCCCGCCTGGCGGCGGCCCACGCCGCCCTCCGCCAACACCACGGCTGAGCCCCCTCCCCGTTCTGTTGCCCCGGCCCGTCACCGGTGACGGCCGGGGGCATCAGATCGAGCGGGTGGTCAGCCGTTGTCGCTGGCCCGGTTGATGGCGGGCCCGCCGGTGACCGGGTTGATCCGGGACACGGCGCCGCTCTGCTCCAGCAGGTACATCTCGCCGTCGGTGCTCTGGCCGAAGGCCACGATGCTGTTCCCGTCGCGGCCCACGTCGATCACGGCCGTCTCCGCCGCACCGCCCGCCGACCCCGGGCGCAGGCCGAACACCTCGCCGCTGCAGTAGTCGGCGTAGAGGTACACGCCGTCGAGGGCGGGGATGGCGGTCCCCCGGTACACGTAGCCGCCCGACACCGAGCACCGCCCGCCGTCGTGGCCGTAGGTGGCCACCGGCCCGACGTGGCCCCCGGGTGGAGTGCCGCCCTCGTAGCTCTGGTTGCCCTCCATGCGGTTCCAACCCAGGTTGGCGCCCCGGCCGGCGCCGTCGGCGGCGGGCAGCCAGTCGATCTCCTCCACCTCGCCCTGGCCGACGTCGGCCACCCACAGATCGCCCGTGGCCTGGTCGAACGACGCCCGCCACGGGTTGCGCACACCCCACAGCCACACCTCGGGCCGACCGCCCGAGGCCTGGGCGAAGGGATTGTCGGGCGGGATCGTGTACGGGGCGGCCTCGGCCGGCGCCGGGTCTATGCGCAGGATCGAGCCCAGCAGGTCGGTCGGGTCCTGGCCCGTTTCGGTGGGGTCGCCGCCCCCGCCGCCGTCGCCCAGGGTGACGTAGAGCATGTCGTCGGGGCCGAACAGGAGGCCGCCGCCGTTGTGATTGGAGAACGGCTGCTCCTGGGTCACCAGGACCCGTCCCTGGTCGCCGAGCGCCGCCGGCGAGGGGCCGCTGTCGTCCAGGGGATAACCGGCCACCACGGTGTCGCCGTTGGGATCGGTGTGGTGGACGAACAGCTCGCTGCCGTCGGGGGAGAAGGCGATGCCGAGAAGGCCCCGTTCCCCGTCGGTGGTGGTGAGATCGGTGATGTCGAGCACCGGCCGGGTGATCAACGTGAGCGTCTCCGAGCCGTCGGTCCCGGACCCGATCGTGCGCTCGATGCGCCGCACCCGGCCCGCCCGCTCGGCCACGTACAGATCGTCGCTGCCGGGACGCTGGGCCAGGGCCAGAGGCTGGTCGAGCGAGGCCACCAGATCGAGCCGGAGCTGGATCTGGTCCAGGGGGACGGCCGCGGTCGGGGCGGTGCCGGCCGGAGCGGCCGGGCTCGACGGGGACGTGGCGCCGGCCCCGGCGCCGGCGGCAGTGGAGCCGGTGGAGGCGGCACCGGCGACCGTCGGGGCGGCGGCCCCGTTGCCGCTGTCGGCCCCGTCGCCGCAGGCGGCGAGCAGCAGACCGGCCGCCACCAGGGCGGATCCGGCTCGACGGGATCCGGTCGATCGGCCGCTCCCCGGGGCGGGCCGATGGGAGGCGGTGGTCGAGGGGCGGAGCCGGAACGGGACGCTCATCAGGAACAGTGTGGTGGCTCCGGGCGCCGTTCCGGCCTCACCCGCTCCGGAAGCGGGCCCCGCGACCGATTGGCCGGGCGCCCGGCGCTACCCTGACCCGGTGAACCTCGGTGTCCTCAGCGGTCCGGTCGACGCGGTGATGGCCCGCCGGTCCACCGCCTTCCGGTACCTGGTGGTGTCGGGGCTGAACGTGGTCAACCACCAGGCTCTGCTGTTCCTGGCCAACTCGGTCTGGGGCTGGAGCGGCGGCCGGGCCAACGTGTTCGCCGCCGCCCTGGCCGCCATCCCCGCCTACCTGCTCAGCCGGCGTTGGGTGTGGCAGACCCGGGGCGCCCACAGCTTCCGCAAGGAGATCCTGCCGTTCTGGATCATCGCCCTGATCGGGCTGGTGGTGTCGAGCCTCATGGCCGAGCTGGCCGACCGCACGTTCGGCTCCGGTCTTCCCGTGGCCCTGGGGTCGATCGCCGGATACCTGGTGGTGTGGGTGCTCAAGTTCCTGGTGCTGGAGAAGCTGTTCGGGCGGGCCGGCTCCCACTGGGAGAAGGTCTCCGTGCCGTGACCCCCGCGGGCCGGACAGGACTGACCCCGGACGAGCTGGCCCGGGCCCGGGCCGCCCGGGGGTTCATGCCCGACGACGAGGGCGAAGCGCTGGCCGCGGCGGCGGCCAGTGCCGACCCCGCACTCGGGCCGTTCCTCGAGGTCGGCAGCTACTGCGGCAAGTCGGCCTGCTACCTCGGGCCGGTGGCGGCCCGGGCCGGCACCGTGCTATACAGCCTCGATCATCACCGGGGCTCGGAGGAGAACCAGCCGGGTTGGGAGTGGCACGAACCCGACCTGGTCGACCCGGAGGTCGGCCGGATCGACACCCTGCCCTGGTTCCGGCGCACGATCCACGACGCCGATCTGGAAGAGGCGGTGGTGGCCCTGGTCGGCCACTCACCGGTGGTGGCCCGGCATTGGACTACGGACCTGTCGCTGCTGTTCATCGACGGCGGCCACGGCGCCGAGGTGGCCCGGGCCGACCACGACGGCTGGACCCCCAAGGTGGCCCCCGGCGGCCTCCTGGTCATCCATGACGTGTTCACCGATCCTGCCCTGGGCGGCCAGGCCCCCTACGAGGAGATCTACCGCCCCGCCGTCGACTCGGGCCGCTTCGCGGAGATCGGCGCCTGCGGATCGCTGCGGGTGCTGCGCCGGCTGTCCCGCTGAGGGAGGTGACGGCGCCGGCCCGCCGACGGGGCGAGGGTGCCGACGTCGGGCGCAGCTGGTACCTGCAGGTCGACACGACGGCGGCATGGGCTAGGATCGGGTCGAACTCGGGGCTCGGTACGAAGGCGGAAAGGTTTCGGGGCTGGCGGTGGGATCTCTGTGGGCGATGGGGGGTCGAACCATCGTCGTCGTGCTGACGGTCGGTCTCCTGACGGCCTGCCAGGGCAGCGATCAGGCGGACGTCGGGTTCGGTAGCGGCGGATCGTCGGCCACCGCCACAACGCCGGGCGGGAGCGAAGGGGCCCCCACCTCGGGCGGGACCGGTCCCACCGAGGCCGTCACCACGGCCTCCGGGCCCGCCGCCTCCTCCTCCTCCACGGTCGACGAGCGGGCGCTGGCGACGGCCGAGGAGCAGATCCGGGCCGCGGTCCAGAAGGACTGGGAGACCTGGATCGAGTGCTCCACCAACCCCACCAGCTGCGACCCGGCGGCCCGCCTGGCCGAGGTCCGCACCACCACCGGCGCCTACTACACCGACAACGTGGCCCAGCTCCGCCAGTGGGCGGCCCGGGGAGTGGTGGTGCGCCAGCCCGACGGGCTGCCCGACAACAACTTCGTGATCACCGAGTCGGTGGCCGTCGCCCCCGACGGGACCACCGCCACCGCTGTCACCTGCACCGGCGACGGCCGGGCCCGCTACGAGCCGGGGCCCGGGGGTGCGCTCGCCCTGGTGGCCGGGAGCGACGCCCAGGGCTACTACCGCTCGGAGAACTATCTGGTGCTCGACGGCGCCACGTGGAAGATCGACGGCTTCAAGATCCTCGAGGAGTCGCTGTTGCCGGAGGGAGGGGCGCTGTGCGAACGATGAGACGCCTGCTGGCCGTGTTCGGGGCGGTGGCCACAGCGGTGGTGGCCGCCACGGCGGGTCCCGCTGCCGCCTACACGCCGGGCCAGAACCGGGGCTCGCCCTCGATCGAGGCCGCCGTGTGGTACCACGCCGCTAGCGGCCGGGGGAGCGGCGGGCCCAGCTGCACCTACGCCTCCGTCGACCCGAGCGAGTTCGGGGCCGCCGACCGGGTGCAGTACCAGGCCGACCGGGCGGTCGCCACCTCGCCCAACGACGTGCAACTCGAGCGCCTGCCCGACGGCACCCTGTCGTGGGGCACCACCTCGGGGGCGATGACGTACCGCTACATGTGGCAGCACTGCGACGACGGGACGGGCCAGCTGGTGTGGGCCCTGATCGCCGACCCGGTCAACATGGCGCTGGGGGCGTACGACCACCTGCTCAAGTTCGTGCCCGAGCCCATCGGCACCTTCGAGCCGCTCGACGCCGCCAACGGCTGGGCCTACGTCCAGGTGGGCACGGACTTCCGCCTGCCGGCCTGGGACCCCGTGACCGTGTTCGTCCGGGCCGGCCCCTTCTGGGCCTCGGCCACCGCCACCCCCCGGATCCTGGCCCTCCACCCCGGCGACCCGGCCCGGCCGGGCGACGTGGCCACCTGCGGGGCCGGCGGCCCGGTGGCGGCCTACGACCCGGCCGCCCCCGGCGACTGCTCCTACACCTACCTCAATTCGTCGGCCTCGGCCGGCGGCCGGTTCGCCTACACCTTCGTGCTCACCTGGGACGTCACCTTCGACAGCAACGTCGGCCCGCCACTGCCGCCCCGGGTGCTCCAGACCGACCACACCGACACGATCGCCGTGGCCGAAGCCCGCCCGGTGGGCCAGAGCTGACGGGAGCCGGAGCGGCTCCCGGTTCTCAGACCAGGGCCGACAGCGCCGTGCCCATCAGATCTTCCATGTTGGCGGCGTAGAACTTGTGGCGGGCGTCGGCCGACACGCCGTCCAGCGACCGCTCGAACCGCTCGATCGGGCGCCGCCCACCTTCCACGTGGGGGTAGTCGGAGGAGAACATCACCACGTCCTCCCCGCCCTGGCTGATGATCCAGCCCACGTCCTCGGTGGGATAGGGGGTGACCCGGATCTGGCGCTGCACGTACTCGCTGGGCCGCAGGCTGAGCTGCTGCAGCCGCTCCTCGTGGCGGCTGAAGGCGTCGAACGCCGACTCCATCTGGCGCATCCAGCCCGGCACCCAGATCGCTCCCTGCTCGATCACTCCGATCTTGAGGGTGGGGAACCGCTCCAGCACACCGTCGATGATCAGGGTGGCCAGGGTCTGCATGGGCGGGCCGGGGATCGCCATGTAATCGACCGAGCGGAAGTTCTCGGCCCCGCCGTGGAAGTCGGGCGGCACGGGCCGGCCGTTGCGGAAGTAGTCGGGGTTGATCAGCGTGCCCCCGCCGCCCACGTGGAAGACCACCGGGACCCCGGCCTCCTGGGCGATCGCCCACACCGGGTCCAGCTCCAGGTGGCTGGGCGAGTGGCCCTTGGGGCAGTTCGACGGCACCAGCAGGGCCGCCGCCCCGGCCTCCACCGCCTCGGTCGCCATCGCCCGGGCCTGGGCGAAGTCGGCCAGGGGGACGTAGCAGGTGGGCAGCAGGCGGGGGTCCACCGCGGTGAAGGCGACCATGGCCCGGTTGTGGGCCCGGGCCACCCCGTAGGCCAGGTCGACGTCGTCGCCGTGCTCCAGGGTGTTGATGTAGCCCGAGTCGAACGTGTTGAACACGAGCTGGCTGCGGAAGCCGAGCCCGTCGAGCACAGCCGGGCGGTCCCCGGCGATGAACGAGCCCGGGGCGTCCCAGTTCTTGCGGATCATCAGCAGCTCGGCGTCCTGGGCCCGGAAGGCGGGATCGGCCTGCTGGGCCCGGACCCGGGCGAAGAACTCCGCCTCCTTGGAGCCGCCGGTGCCGCCGACGCCGCCCACGAACCGGCGGGCCGCCATCCGTTCGGCCAGGCCGGGATCGAGGAACGGGTCCAGCCAGTCGGGCGTCTCCATGATGTGGGCGTCGGCGTCGTGGACGATCCGGTCTCCAGCGTAGGTCATGGCTGCCATGGTGCCCTCTGCTCGAACTGTGGCGCCAACGCGCAAAATGCAGCGCCTGGCGTCACAGATCGTACCGGAGAGGCTTGACACTCAACATAATCACCGTCATTATGTTGAGCGTTCCGAACAGTCGAACGTGGCCTGTGGGCTGGCCTCCCCCTCGGGGGACGGAGGCTCCGGGGCACGATGCCTCTTCGCAACGGGAGTCACCGAGATGGGCATTGGATTCGTCGTACCCGAGCCGACGGCCGCCGACGAGGCGGTCACCCCGGATCACCTGCCGGCAGTGGTCGACCACGCCATCTGTGCCGTGGTCGACGAGCTGCGGGCCCGAGGCGCCACAGCCGAGGTCCGCGAGCTGGCCGACGGGCACTGGCTGCTTCCCCCCGCCGCCGGCGTGGAAGCGGCCCTGGCCCTGGCCGATCGGATGGCGCACTGCGACCTCGTGGTCGACGCCACCCCGGCCTGGGCCCCGCTGGTGCGCCGCTCCGGCCGCCCGCTCGACGCCGTGTCGATCCACCACCCCGGCCTCGCCCCCTGGGCCGACGTGACCGCCTTCGGCGTGGGCAACGGTTCGGGCCGCTACCTCCTCGTGGACCGGGCCCTGGACCGGGCCCTGCCGGCCGGCCCCCAGGGCGTGGGCGAGGGACCCGAGCTGGTGGTGGTGCCGGGCGACGCCGGCACCTGGGAGCGGGGAGCGCTGGCCGGCGACGCCACCGCCGTGGTGGCCGGCACCGGCCGCTGGTCGGCCTTCGTGGCCGCCGAGGCCCTGGCCTGCGGTACCCCCGTCATCGCCGCCGCCGGCTCCCCGGCGGCCGAGGTGGTGGACCATGGCGTCACGGGCCTGGTGGTGGACGATCTGGCGGCGGTGCTGAGCGACCCCGCCACCCGGGCCGAGGTGGCTTCCGCCGCCGCCGAGCTCGACCGGTGGGCCTGCCGGAAGGCCGCCCACGACCGCTTCTCGGCCGAACGGGCCGCCCTCGACCTGCTCACGCTGGCCGGTCGCCCCGCCGCCGACACCGCCGCCCCCGAACGGGTGCCGGCCGCCGGCCGCCCCGGCACCGCCCGCCGCCTCCTGCTGGCGGCCTGAGATCTCGACACACCACCAACCACAGCGAAAGGAGCGACCGTGTCGACTGCCACTGCCACCCGTACCACCCTGGTACCCCTGGAGGACCGGATCGTGGTGCGGCCATCGGAGCCCGAGCAGGTCACCGCCTCGGGCCTGGTGATCCCCGATACGGCCAAGGAGAAGCCACAGCAGGGCGAGGTGCTGGCCGTCGGCCCCGGCCGCCGCAGCGACGCCGGCGAGCTGATCCCGATGGAGGTCGCCCCGGGCGACACCGTCGTCTATTCCCGCTACGGCGGCACCGAGGTCACGATCGACGGCGAGGACCTGCTGATCCTGTCCGCCCGCGACGTGCTGGCGGTGCTGCGCTGAGCCCGCGCCCCTTGTTGCCCACCACCATCTGAGTACGAGACCGAGAGGAGCTGCACGACCATGGCGAAGATGCTCGCCTTCCATTCCGACGCCCAGGCCAAGCTGCTGGCCGGGATCGACCACGTGGCCGACGCCGTCAAGGTGACCATCGGCCCCAAGGGCCGCAACGTGGTGCTCGACAAGAAGTGGGGCTCGCCCACCATCACCAACGACGGCGTGTCGATCGCCAAGGAGATCGAGCTGGAGGACCCGTATGAGAACATGGGGGCCCAGCTGCTGAAGGAGGTGGCGTCGAAGACCAACGACGTGGCCGGCGACGGCACCACCACCGCCACCGTGCTGGCCCAGGCCATGCTGCACGAGGGCATGCGCAACGTGGCCGCCGGGGCCAACCCGGTGGCCCTCAAGCGGGGCATCGAGGCCGCCGTGGAGGCCGCCGTCGATGCCATCAAGGGCCTCAGTCGGGAGGTCGACGGCCGGGGCGACATCGCCAACGTGGCCGCCATCTCGGCCGCCGACCCCTCGATCGGCGACGTGATCGCCGAGGCCATCGACAAGGTGGGCAAGGACGGCGTGGTGGAGGTCGAGGAGTCGAACACCTTCGGCACCGAGCTCGATTTCACCGAGGGCATGCAGTTCGACAAGGGCTACATCTCGCCCTACTTCGTCACCGACACCGAGCGCATGGAGGCCGTCCTGGAGGACGCCTATGTGCTCCTGCACCAGGGCAAGATCTCGGCCGCCCGGGACCTGTTGCCGATCCTCGAAGCGGTGCTCCAGACCGGCAAGCCGCTGGCCATCATCGCCGAGGACGTGGAGGGCGAAGCCCTGGCCACCCTGGTGGTCAACAAGATCCGGGGCACGTTCAAGGCCACGGCGGTGAAGGCGCCCGGCTTCGGCGACCGCCGCAAGGCGATGCTGCAGGACATGGCCGTGCTCACGGGCGGCACCGTGATCGCCGAGGAGGTTGGCCTCAAGCTGGAGAACGCCACGCTGGACCTTCTGGGCCGGGCCCGCAAGGTGATCGTCACCAAGGACGCCACCACGATCGTCGACGGCGCCGGCAGTTCCGAGGCCATCTTGGGCCGGGTCCACCAGATCCGCACCGAGATCGACAACACCGACTCCGACTACGACCGGGAGAAGCTGCAGGAGCGCCTGGCCAAGCTGTCGGGCGGGGTGGCCGTGATCAAGGTCGGCGCTGCCACCGAGGTGGAGCTGAAGGAGCGCAAGCACCGCATCGAAGACGCCGTGTCGGCCACCCGGGCCGCCATCGAGGAGGGCATCGTGCCCGGCGGCGGCACCGCCCTGTTGCGGGCCCGGGCCGCCATCGCCAAGCTGTCGCTCACCGGTGACGAGAAGGTGGGGGCCGACGTGGTGTGGAAGGCGCTCAGTGCCCCGGCCTGGCAGATCGCCCACAACGCCGGCCACGAAGGTTCGGTCATGATCCACAGCGTCGAGCGGGAGATGGACTCGATCGGGTTCAACGCCGCCACCGGTGAGATGGAGGACCTGGTGAAGGTGGGCGTGATCGACCCGGCCAAGGTCACCCGGGCCGCCCTCCAGAACGCCGCCTCGGTGGCCGCTCTGGTGCTCACCACCGACGTGCTGGTGGCCGACAAGCCCGAGCCCCCGTCGGCCCCGGCGATGCCGCCGGCCGACTTCTAGGATCCCGGTGGTGTGCACCCCGATCCGGGATCGTCGGCGACCGGGCCGTGATGGCGCCGGCGGCTGAGCCACCGGCCGAGGGCAGGGCCGCCAGCTTCACCGAGCTGGCGGCCCTATTCGCGGCGCGCCAGCGCAGCGAGAACACCCGCCGGGCCTACGGGGCGGACCTCGACCGGTTCGTCCAGTGGTGCCAGGCCGAGGGCACCCAGCCCCTGGCCCTGGGGCCCGACGAGGTGGCCCGCTACCAGTCGGCGTGCGAGGCCGAGGGGACCAGCCCGGCCACCGTGGCCCGGCGGTTGGCCGCCCTCAGCTCGTTCTACGCCCTGGCCGTGGAGGAGGGTTCGATCGGCCGGTCCCCGCTGGCCGACCTGGTGCGACCGGTGGCCGTGCCCAGCGTGACCCTCGAGCTCGACGCCGTCCAGGCGTCGGCCCTGGTGGACGCCGGCGCCCGGCTCAACCCCAAGACGGCGCTGCTGGTCGACCTGCTGCTGCTCGACGGGTTGAAGCTGGGCGAAGCGCTGTCAGCCGACGCCTCCGACGTCACCGACACCCACGGGGGCGACGGAGCGACCTTGTCGGTGGCCCGCCGGGGCGGGCGCCGGGCCGAGATCGAGCTGCACGAGCCCACGGTGGAAGCGGCCCACAGCTACCTCCAGGGCCGGCGGGAGGGTCCTCTGTTCCTGAACGACCGGGCGGCGGCCACCACCCGGACCGCGGGCGGCGGCGACGCCGACGAAGCCGGCCGGCTCACCCGCTTCGGCGCCGACTACCTGCTCAAGCGGGCGTCGGACGAGGCCGGGTTCGCCCAGCCGGTGTCGGCCAACGTGCTGCGCCGCAGCTATGTGGCCATGGCCCACGCCGCCGGCGACAGCGTCGAGACCATCCGCCACAACCTCGGCCACCGCGACCCGCGCACCACCCGCCGCCACCTCGCCCGCTGAACCCGCCCCACCGGCGCCCGTCCCCGCCCCCACCGCTCGAACTGCGCGACGGAAATCGCGCCCCGCCCCCGAACTGCGTCACGTTTGCTGCGAGATCCGGCGAAAACGCGACGCAGGTCGCTGGCCAGGCGCGAAATCCGTCGCGCGCGGTAGGGACGATGACGAGGGGGTCTGGAATCAGCAGGCGCCGGCGTCGCGGAGCTGGTTGATCTCGTCCCAGCTGTAGCCGAGTTCGAGGAGGACCTCCTCGGTGTGCTGGCCCAGCTCGGGCGCCGCGATCCCGGGCTCGGCCGGGGTGGCTGAGAACCGGATGGGGCACCCGACCACCTTGATCCGGCCCCACTGGGGATGGTCGCCCTCGGCCAGATAGCCGTTCTCCCAGGTATGGGGGTCGGCCGCCACCTGCTCGTGGGTGCGCACGATGGCGTGGCGCTGGCCCTCCGCCGTCAACCGCTCGTCCCATTCGGCCGACGTGCGGGTGGCGAAGATCTCGTCGAGGATCCCGAACAGGGCGGCCAGGTTCTCCTGGGTGAGGAACAGGGTGTTGAACCGCTCGTCCTCGGCCAGCTCGGGCCGGCCCAGGGCCCGGGCGAACCCCGGCCACAGGGGCCCCGGCACCCCCACCAGCACCAGGTGGCCGTCGGCGGTGGCGAACTGGCGCAGCACGCCCCGGATCATCGGATGGCCCCGGTTCGACCGTTGCTGGGGACGCCCGGTGAGCAGGTGGGCCGTGTACTCCGACGCCTGGGCCCAGATCTGGCCCCCGAGCAGGGACACGTCGATCCGCTGTCCCCGCCCGCCGTTGCGGTCCCGGTGGAGCAGGGCGGCCAGGATGCCCACCACCATGTTCTGGCTCCCGGTGACGTCGGCGATCACGGCCCCCACCGGGGTGGGCTCGGAGCCGTCGAGACCGGTGCCGGCGATCAGGCCTCCGCTGGCCTGCCCCGACGTGTCCGCCCCCTCCCGCTGGGCCATCGGCCCCACCGGCCCGAACGTTGACCCCGTGGCGTAGACGATGCCGGGGTTGACCGCCGCCACCTCCTCGTACGACAGGCCCCATCTCTCCAGTGTGCCGGGCACGAAGTTGGCGACGAGCACGTCGGACCGGGCCGCCAGGCGCAGGCACGCCTCCCGCCCGCCGGGCGTCCGCAGGTCGAGCGTGACCGACCGCTTGCCCCGGTTGCAGGCCTCGAAGAACCCGGAGCGGGGGTCGTCGTCGGCCAGGTGGATCCAGCGGGCCAGATCGCCCACGCCCGGGAGCTCCACCTTCACCACCTCGGCCCCCAGATCGTGCAGCATGGCCGCGGCCTGCGGCCCCTGCACGATGATCGAGAGATCCAGCACCGTCACCCCGTCGAGCGCACCCATGGGGCCCGACACTAGTTGTGCCTTTCGGGGGCGTGCGCCCCCGCCGGCGCTTCGCGCCTCCCCCATCATCCCGGTGGGACCCCACCCACCGGGCCGCCTCCGGCGGCCTTCGGGGCGTGCGCCCCCGCCCGTCAGCGGCCTGTCAGCGCGCTGACAGCGGGGGCGCAGCGTCACGCAGCACCCCCTGCATCGTCGTCATCACGGAATCGCTATGAGAGGGAGATCCGAGATGACACGAGTGCTGTACCGACTGGGCCGGGGGGCGGCCCGACACCCGTGGCGGGTGATCGCCGTCTGGGTGGTGCTGGCCGTGGGGGTGGTGGGCCTCAACCGCAGTGTGGGCGGTGAGACCACCGACGACTTCCGCCTGCCCGGCACCGAGAGCCAGCAGGCCATGGACCTGCTCGACGAGCACTTCCCGGCCCAGGCCGGAGCGAGCGGCCAGGTGGTGTTCCACACCGCCGGCGACAACGAGGGCGGTGCCGTCCTGGCCGAGGGCCCGGCCCGGGCCGCGGTCGACGCCACCGTGGCCGAGCTGCGCCGCACCGAGGGGGTGGTGGCGGCCAGCGACCCGTTCGACCCGGCCTCGCCGTCGGTGTCGCCCGACGGCCGCACCGCCTTCACCACCGTGGTGTTCGCCGCCGAGACCCTGCAGGCGGCCGACGCCGAGCGGATCGAGGCGGCGGTGGAAACGGCCCGGGCCCAGGACGCCGTCCAGATCGAGATCGGCGGCACCATCACCCAGGCGGCCCAGGAGATCGAGGGCAAGGAGGCCATCGGCCTGGCCGTGGCCGTGGTGGTGCTGCTGGTGGCCTTCGGCTCGGTGATCGCCATGGGTCTGCCCATCGGCACCGCGCTGTTCGGCATCTTCATCGGCCTCACCGGGGTGTCGGTGATGGCCGGGTTCGTCGACGTGCCCACGGTCAGCCCCATGCTGGCCACGATGATCGGCCTCGGCGTCGGCATCGACTACGCCCTGTTCATCATCACCCGCCACCGCCAGTTCCTCCACGAGGGCTGGTCGGTGCCCGACGCCGCCGGGCGGGCCAACGCCACCGCCGGCCAGGCCGTCCTCTTCGCCGGTATGACGGTGGTGGTGGCCATCTGCGGGCTGTTCGTGTCGGGCATCCCGTCGGTGGGCACCATGGGCCTGGCCTCGGGCCTGGTGGTGGCCGTCTCCATGCTCGCCGCCGTCACCCTCCTGCCCGCCTTCCTGGGGCTGGCCGGCACCTGGATCGACCGGCTCCGGATCGGCCGCCACCGGGCCGTGGAGCTGACGGCGGACGAGACCGTGGCCGGCCGCTGGGCCCACCGCATCGGCAACCGGCCCTGGCCCTACGCCGTGGCCGGAACCGTGGTCCTGCTGGCCATGGCGTCGCCCGTGGTGGCCATGCGGGTCGGCTTCGCCGACGACAGCAACGCCGGCACCGACCACACCCAGCGCCGGGCCTACGACCTGCTGGCCGAGGGCTTCGGCCCCGGCTTCAACGGGCCGTTCACCATCGTGGTTGACACCGCGAGCACCGTCGACGCCTCGGGGGCCGACGCCGCCAGCACCGTCGAGGGCACAGCGGGCGCCGCCGGGGAGGTGGCCGCCGCCCTCCGGAGCGAGCCCGGCGTGGCCTTCGTCGCCCCGCCCGCGCTCAGCCCCGACGGCACCACGGCCGTGCTGCTGGCCTACCCCGGCACCTCGCCTCAGGACGAAGCCACCGCCGACCTGGTCCATCGCCTGCGGGACGACGTGCTCCCCACCGTCGACAGCCGCACGGGGGCCGAGACGTACGTGGCCGGCTGGGTGCCGGCGTCGATCGACATCTCCGACCAGTTGGCCTCCCGCACCCCGCTGTTCATCGCCGCCGTGGTGGCCCTCAGCTTCGTGCTGCTCACGATCCTGTTCCGCTCGGTGCTGGTACCGCTCAAGGCGGCCCTGATGAACCTGCTGTCGATCGGGGCCAGCTACGGCCTGCTGGTGGCCGTGTTCCAGTGGGGCTGGGGCAAGGAGCTGATCGGGCTCGACGAGACCGTGCCGATCTTCCCCTTCGTGCCCATGATCATGTTCGCCATCCTGTTCGGCCTGTCCATGGACTACGAGGTGTTCCTGCTCAGCCGGGTGCGGGAGGAGTTCGACCGCACGGGCGACTCCCACCGCTCGGTGGTCGACGGCCTGGCCGGCACGGCCCGGGTGATCACGTCGGCCGCCCTCATCATGATCAGCGTGTTCGGCGGGTTCCTGTTCGCCCCCGACGTCCAGATCAAGATGTTCGGCCTGGGCCTGTCGGCGGCGGTGCTGGTGGACGCCACCATCGTGCGGATGGTCCTGGTGCCGGCGACGATGGCCCTGCTGGGCAACGCCAACTGGTGGCTACCGGGCTGGCTCGACCGCATCCTGCCCCGGGTCGACGTGGAGGGCGGCTCCGCCTTGGACGCCAAGCCGGCGGCACCCGAGACCGAGCCCGAGCCGGTTCCGGCCGCCCCCGTCCCCGCCGGAAATTAGGAGCCTGAGCGGCGCTCAGCGCCGCTCAGGCTCCTTAGAACGGCTGGGTGGGGTGGGGGTCGGTGAGGAACAGCCGGCTCGTGGGGGAGTCCCCGGCCAGGGCGTCGGCGGCCAGGATCACCGCCGCTGCGGTGTAGGTGCTGGTCTCGGCGGCCGGGAAATGGACCTGCTCGGGGTACACGATCCCCGTGTGATAGCTCCCGGCCTCGTCCCGGTGGCGCTGGGCCCAGCCCAGCAGCCGCCGGGACGTCGCCGCGTCGCCGGTGCGGAGGTAGGCCATGGCGCACTCGCAGGTCTCGGCCGCCGTCACCCACGGCTCGTCCGAGACGCAACGCACGCCCCGGCCCTCCAGCACGAAGGTGTCCCACCCGGCGGCCAGGCGGGCCTCGGCTGCCACCCCGGCGACGGCCCCGGCCAGCACGGGGTAGTACCAGTCCATGGCCCAGCGGTCCTTGGGGGCGAAGGCGTCGGGCCGGGTGGCCACCGTGTGGACGAGCCGCCGCCGGGCCTCGGCCCACCCCGGCCGCTCGGCCCCCACCACGGCGGCCAGGGCCAGGGCGCAGCCCAGGCTGTGGCTGATCGACGACGACCCGGTCAACAGGGCGTAGCTCCAGGGCCAGCCGTCGGGCCGGCGGGCCCACAGCACCTCGCCCCGCTGCGTCTGGAGGTCGAGCACGAACTCGACGGCCCGGTCGACCACCGGGAACAGGGCGTGGGCGAAGCCGGGGTCGGCCGTGGCCAGCCAGTGGTGCCACACACCGGTGGCGACGTAGGCCACGCCGTTGGCGTCGAGCTTGGGGTCGGCCACCCCGTAGGGCAGGTAGTAGGCGTGCCATGACCCGTCGGGTCGCTGGGTGCGGCACAGCCACTCGTAGGCCTGCTCGGCCTCGGCCCGATGGCCGGCGGTGAGGAGCCCCATGGCCGCCTCGGTGTGGTTCCACGGGTCGGCGTGGCCACCCGGGAACCAGGGGATCAGGCCCGAGGGGAGCTGCACGTCGGCGATGGCGGCCGCCGTGGCCGTCAGCTGACCCGCCGACACGGGCACGCCCTCGTGGACGGCGCGGGCCGGCGTCCCACCGGTGAGCGCCGGCTCGGCGGGCACTGGCGGCTCGGCGGACACCGTCGGCTGGACGGAAGCGGCCGCGCCGGGGCCGGTCACGCCCGGGCCCCGGCCCCGGCCGGCTGGCCGGTCGCCGGCTCCGTCGCCCCGATGGTGGCCGGCTTGTCGGCGTAGACGACGAGGCTCTTGCCCAGCACCGGGTTGAGCCACCGGTCGGCGGTGCGGGTGAGGCGGGGGGCGTCGGTGATGTCCCACACCAGCAGCTTGTGGTACGCCCGCACCAGCGGGTGGCGGTCGTTGCCGAGCCCGACGGCGCACTTGAGCCACCAGTACGGGCTGTGCAGGGCGTGGGCCCGGTGGTCGCCCACCGGGACGAACCCGCTGGCCGCCAGCTTGGCCCGCAGCTCGGGTCGGCCGTAGATGCGCACGTGGCCGCCCACGCTGATCGGGGCGTGGTAGGCCTCGTTGAGCCACCAGCAGATCTGCTCGGGGACGGCGGCCGGCACGGTGGCGGCCATCCGGCCGCCGGGGCGCAGCACCCGGTGCAGCTCGGCCATGACCGCCAGGTCGTCGGGCACGTGCTCCAGCACCTCGCTGGCGATGATCCGGTCGAAGCTGCCGCTGGCGAACGGCAGATGGGCCCCGTCGGCCCGGGCCACCGAGCAACTGACCCGCTCCCCGGTGCCGCTCCCGGCGATCTCACCCGCTTCGGCCATGGCCTGGAAGGTGGCCCGGGTGGCCACCAGCTCGTCGGTGGCCAGGTCCACCGCCACCACATGGGCGCCCCGGCGGGCCGTCTCGAAGGCGTGGCGGCCGAAGCCCGAGCCCAGGTCGAGCACCCACATCCCAGGCCGGAGGCCCAGGCGGTCGTAGTCGACCGTCAGCACCCGGCCGCCGCCCGCATGGCCAGCACCTCGCGGTACTGCTCCACCGTGCGCTGAGCGGTGAGGCGCCAGGTGTAGCGCTCGGTGACCCGGGCCCGGCCGGCGGCGCCCACCCGGGCCCGCAGCTCGGGATCGTCCAACCCCCGGCGCAGGGCGGTGGCCAGGGCGTCGGGGTCGCCGGGGCGGCAGTGGAGCACGGTGTCGCCGTCGGTACCGGTGACCTCGGGCAGGGCACCGCCGGTGGTGGCCACCAACGGGGTGCCGGTGGCCATGGCCTCCACCGCGGGCAGCGAGAATCCCTCGTACAGCGACGGCACCACGGCCAGCTCGGACTGGGCGTACAGCTCGACGATCCGCTCGTCGGGCACGCCGGTCACGAACTCGATGGCGTCGGTGAGGCCGAGGCGGTCGATCAGCTCGGCCGACCGGCCCCCGGGTTTGGCCCGCCCGATCACGGTGAGCGACACCTCCCGCTCGGTGCGCAGCTTGGCCATCGCCTCCAGCAGGAACCGCAGGCCCTTGAGCTCCACATCGGCGCTGGCGGTGGTGATCAACCGGCCCGGGATGCGGGTCACGCCCGGCTGGGGCTGGAACAGGTCGGTGTCGACCCCCACGTGGACCAGGCGCATCCGGCTGCGGTCCACCCCCATGTCGCGGCTGATGTCCTCGATCGAGTTCTCCGACACCACCACGATGCGGGGCATCCGGCGGGCCACCCGGCCCTGCATCTTCACGAACCCGTACCAGCGGGCGATGCTGATCCGCTTGTGCCAGTTGGGGGCGGCCGCCATCTCCAGGCGCCGGTCCACCGTGATCGGGTGGTGGAGGGTGACCACGGTGGGCAGGATCTTGTCGATGGCCAGCACGCCGTAGCCCAGGCACTGGTTGTCGTGCACCAGGTCGAACTCGCCGGTGCGGGCCTTGAGGGCCCGGTAGGCCCGGTGGCTGAAGGCCAACGGCTCGGAGAACGTGCCGGCCGAGAACTGGGTGACCTCGATCAGGTCGGACAGGCTCTTCAGCTCCCAGAACGCCGGCATCCGGCCGGGGTAGAGGTCGTTGAAGATGTCGAGGCTGGGGAGCTGGGTGAGACCCACCCGGGGGTCGAGCACGGGGTAGGGCTGGCCCGACAGCACCTCCACCTGGTGGCCCAGGTCCACCAGGGCCTTGGTCAGGTGGCGGGTGTAGATGCCCTGGCCGCCAACGGTGGGCTTCGACCTGTACGACAGGTAGGCGAGCCGGAGGGGACGGTCCTCGGACGGCGACGGGGTCGGGGATGGCATGGGGTACTTCCTATCGCCGGGTCGACGGAGCGACATGCCGGCCGGCCCTCCCCGACGCACCATCCACCCCGCGGCACAAGTTACTACGGCGTAAGGTTACGGCTCTCGAACCCGGTTGAGGCGCTCTAACCTGCGCTCTCCCGGGGCCTGCGCCCCCGTCGGCGTCCTGCGGCCGCCTCCCCATCTTGGTCGGGGCCCCACCCCCGCCGAGCAGGCATAACCTGCACCCATGCGAGCAGTGGTGCAGCGGGTGAGCGAGGCGTCGGTGACGGTGGCCGGCGAGGTGGTGGGGGCCATCGGGCCCGGGCTGTGCGTGCTGGTGGGGGTGACCCACGCCGACGGGGAGGCCGAGGCCGACAAGCTGGCCGTGCGCCTGCCCAAGCTGCCGATCTTCTCCGACGACGACGGGAAGATGAACCGCTCCGTGCTCGACACCGGGGGTGAGGTGCTGGTGATCAGCCAGTTCACCCTCTACGGGGAGGCGGCCCGGGGCAACCGGCCCAGCTACTCGGCCGCCGCCCGCCCCGAGCAGGCGGAGCCCCTGGTGGCACGGGTGGCCGGCGGGATCGCAGCCCAGGGGATCCGGGTGGCCACCGGCCGGTTCGGGGCCGACATGGACGTCCGCCTCCTCAACCAGGGCCCGGTGACGATCCTCATCGACGTCTGACCGTGCGCCGGGCGGAGCGGCGCGGTGCCCCGTGGCGGCCGGGTCCACCCGGGCCGATGCTCAGGCCGGCCGGCGGCTGTAGAAGGGGACGCCGTCGGGGGGTTGGAGGCGCCGCTGGACCACCGACCGGCGCACCCGGTCCCGTACCAGCTCCTCCTCCTCGGGCTCGACGCCCACCGCCATCAGGATGAACTTCTCCATCGTGAGCCAGCCCAGCTGGACCGCCGCCAGCTCGGCCGACGCCGCCTTCATCTCCACCGTCGGCTCGGCCAGACCGAAGCGGCGCACCGCGTGGTCCATGACGTTGCGGATCACCGAGGTACCGGCCTCCACCTCCACCCCGGCCAGCTCCAGGTCGCCTTCGATCGTGGCCCGCACGATGGCCCACCAGTAGCGCTGGTCGTCGGGCAGCGTGAGGGGCGGCGGCACCGGCCCCGACGACAGCGCCCGCATGGCCTCGAAGTGCTGTCCCGCCATGTGCTCCATGGCCGCCATCAACAGCGCCCGCTTGCCCCCGAAGTAGTGGTGAACCTGGGCGTGGTTGACGCCGGCCCGGGCGGCGATGTCACGCACCGTGGCCGCCCGGGGGCCGACCTCGGCGAGGAGGTCTCCGGCCGCTTCCAACAGGGCCGCCTCTACTGCTTCGCGGCCTCTCGCCGCATCCCCCGTCGGCTTGGGCATCGGCCCGACCTTACCGCCCGGTACGGGGACCGTTGCAAGTTTCGCCCATGGCCCAAGGCTGCCGCCTGGACCCGCCTCCCGCTGGTCGACGGCCCCGTCGGGCGGGCCCAACCCGGCCGGCGGACCAACTACGCTCGGTCCCTGAGGGACGGAGGGCAGCGGTCATGACAGGCTGGAGGCGAGTGCACGGGGGCCGGTCGTGACCGGCTCCGGGTCATCGGCCGTGCCCGGCTGGTATCCCGATCCCAGCGCCCCCGGGCAGCTGCGCTACTGGGACGGGTCGGCCTGGACCGAGCACACCGCGCCCGCCGGCGGGTCGGGCCCGGCGGCGGCTGCCCCCGGGGCCGGTGCGCCGGGTTACGGCGGGACCCCGGGGTACGACGCAGCATCGGGATACCGAGCTGAGGCCGGTTACGGCGGCGCGCCGGGTTACGGCGGGGCGCCGGGTTACGGCGGGGCGCCGGGGTACGGCGGGGCGCCGGGGTACGGCGGGGCGCCGGGGTACGGCGGGGCGCCGGGGTACGGCTATGGGGCGGGTCCGCCGGCGGGGAGCGGGCTGGGCGACCTCGGCCAGTGGCTGGGCGACACGTTCAAGGTGCTCATGGGGCGCGCCGCGCCGGTCGCCCTCCTCATGCTCGGCCTGCCCGCCATCGGATCGATCGGGATCACGGTCGCCGTGTGGTCGGCCGTGGCCGACATCCGCATCGACACGGTGGCCGACCGGGTCACCGGATTCCGCCCGGCGGGCCTGGTGGTGGCCGGCCTGCTGGCCCTGGCCTCCGTCCTGATCTGGCTCTACGGCATGCTGGCCGCCGCCCACCAGCTCTACTTCGCCCACGGCGGCCAGCCGGTGCCGCTCGGCACGTCCATGGCGGCGGCCCTTCGCCGCCTGCCCCGGGCCGTCGTGTGGATGGTGGTGCTCGGCCTCGGTGGCGCCGCCATCACCGCGGTGTTCGTGGGGATACCGGTGGCCCTGTCCGTCGCCTTCGACAGCGGGGGCTGGCTGGGCCTGCTCGGCCTCACCGTGCCGGCCCTCCTGGCCGTGCTGCTGTGGCTCGGGATCAAGCTCTACTACCTGTGGCTGGTGGTGGCGGTGGCGCCGCCCGGCACCAGCCCCGTCGGCACCTCGATGGGTCTCGTGCGGGGGCGCTGGTGGCCCACCTTCGGCCGGGTGATCCTGGTGGCCATGCTGGCCTGGGCCGCCACCTTCGTGATCCAGCTGATCATGAACGTGGTGATCCAGGCGTCGGTGTTCACCGCCGTGGCCATCGACAGCGTGACCGGGGAGGTGCAGATCAACGGCCAGGACGTGGAGGACATGGACGTGATCGTGGTGGGCGACCTGCTGCCCGCCCTGCCCGTGTTCATGATCGTGGCGGTGCTGTACACGGCCAATCAGGCCGTCAGCCAGTCGCTGAGCCTGTCGGGCGCCGCTGGGCTCTACCGGCGAGCCGGCGGGCCAGCGGTCGAGCCCTGAACCAGGCGATCGCCCCCAGGCCGTAGAGGGCCACGGGCCAGAAGCCGAGGCGGCTGGCCGGGGTCCGGCCCCGCCGCAACTCCACCGTGTCGATCAGCACGGCCCGCTCCGAGATGCCGGTCCGCTGCACCACCCGGCCGTCGGGGTCGATCACGGCCGACATGCCGGTGGGCGCCACCTGCAGCACCCAGCGGTCGTTCTCGATCGCCCGCAGCTGGTTCGACGCTACCTGTTGGGTGTGGATCTGGGTGAGCCAGTACGACGCCCCGTTGGTGGGATTGGTGAGGAGCTCGGCCCCGTGCCGCACCGACGACCGGGCCCGGGTCTCGAAGAACCCCTCCCACGAGATCGACACCCCCACCGGCCCCACGGGTGTGTCGAGCACGGGGTCGTTCGTGCCCCGCCGCACGTCGTGGCCCGGCAGCTCGCTGCTGAACCGCTCGATCAGGCCCCGCAGCGGCACGTACTCCCCGAAGGGCACGATGTTGCGCTTGTCGTAGCGGTCGATCTCCTCGCCGTCGGGAAGGATCGTCGACTGGTAGTTGACGGTGTCGGTGGCCGACACGGGATAGAACCAGCCGGCCAGCACCGGCGCCCCGAGCTCGGCCGCCACCTGGCGCACCAGCTGGTCGGCCCGGCCCCGGGTGAGGGTCACGTCGTTCGGGTTGACCACGTTCTCGGGCCAGATCACGAGGTCGACCGGGCGGTCGATCAGGCGGCTGGCCTCCACCTGGCGGGCCAGCACCACCGGCTCCTGATCCGACGAGGCCCGGGTCCGCTGCCGCCCCCCGCCCTGCACCAGGGCCACGGTTGCGTCGCGCACCACGGTGGAACGGGGCCAGGCGGTGGCCGCCACACCCAGCACGAGCACCGCCGCCAGCCCGGCGCCCACCGCCCGCACGTCGCGCCGCAGGGCCGAGGCCAGGGCCTGGCCCACTGCCACCACCCCCACCACGACCAGCAGCGACCCACCGAGCCGGGCCAGCACCGCCAGCGGGGCCGAGGCCTGCCCCAGGGCCAGGTGGGCCAGGGGCACGCCACCGAACGGCCACGACCAGCGGGCCAGCTCGGCCAGGGCGACGGCGCCGGGGAGCACCACCAGCCGGCCGGGCCGGGTGGCCGGGGTGGCCGCCCCGGCCAGGGCGAAGTAGCCGGCGAAGAAGCCGCCGGCCACCACGTAGCCGGGGGCGGTCAGGTCGTACATCCACAGCATGGCCGGATACAGCCAGGCCGCCGCCACCAGCCAGGTACGGGCCATCCGACGGCGCCAGGGCTGGTCGGCCAGTAGCCCGTCGAGCAGGGCGATGCCCACGAAGGCCAGGGGCCACCAGCCCCAGGGGGGCACCGAGGCGGCCAGGCACAACCCGGCCACCACGCACCGGGCCGCCACCGTCGCCCGGCGCCCCCACCACCCCGCCCGGCGGCCGGGACTGTGGCCCGGTGCACCGCCCGGCTCCCGCTCCGGGACCGGCTCGGGACCGACGCCAGCCCCCACCCCTCCGGCCTGGTCGGATGGGCGGTCGGCGTCAGGCGGCGACCCCGCAGGGGCGGTCGGCGTCGGCGGGCCGTCGGCGGCGGGGGAGACCGCTGTCGTCTCGTCGGGGCCCACCGCCGGGTCGGTCCCCCTCAGCCCAGGGCGTCGACGAGGGAGGCGGCGGCCGAGCGGCCGTCGTCGATGCAGGCCGGCACGCCGATGCCCCGGTAGGCGGCGCCCACCAGGCGCACGGCGGGGGCGTCGGCCGCCACCGCCCCCAGGATCCGCTCCACCCGGGCCAGGTGGCCGGGGGCGTACTGGGGGAAGGCCGGCGTCCAGCGCTTCACCCGGCGGGCGATCGGTTCGGCGGTGACGGCCTGGACCGAGCGCAGGTCGGCCAGGAGGGCGTCCACCAGCTCGTCGTCGGTCAGGGCGGCGTTGCGCTCGTCGCCGTAGCGGCCGCTCGACAGGCGCAGCAGCACGCTGTCGGGCCGGTGGTAATGGGCCCACTTCGACGACAGCCAGGTGCAGGCCGTGATCAGGCGCCCTTCGCCCCGGGGGAACATGATCCCCGACGCGTCGAGCTCCCGTTCCACGCCGGAACGGGGGATCTCCACCACGGCCTGGGCCACCGAGGAGTAGGGGATGTCGGCCAGCTCCGCGGCGGCGTCGGGGCTCACCGGCTGCAGCAGCTGGGCGGCGGCCGGGGTGGGCGTGGCGATCACCACGGCATCGGCCCGGGCCAGGGGGTCGGCCAGCGAGGCGATCGGGCTGTTCAGGTGGAGCCCGGCCCCGCCGGCGGTGAGCACGGCGATGATGCCGTCGACGATGCGGGCGATGCCGCCGGGCAGGCCGTAGAACACGGGCTGGGCCGGCTTGGCCGACCCCAGGGTGGCACCGGTGGACGGCATCATCTCGCCCAGGCTCTTGATCAGCGACGGCCCCAGGTTGTAGGCGGCGGCCAGGATCGGGGCCCCGGCCCGCAGCGACAGGAGGTCGATGTCGGAGGCGTTGATCCCCCCGATGAGCGGGTCGACCAGCCACTCGGTGATCTCGTCGCCCAGGCGGGCCCGGCACAGGGCGCCGATCGAGACGTCGCCGTCGACCAGGGGCGTGGCCTCCGACGACAGGTCTACCTTGGCCCGCTCCACCCCTTCGGCGCTGATCAGGCCGTTGGCGGCCAGGGCGTCGAGATCGGTGGGGACGCCCAACATGGAACCGGTGGGCAGGGGATAGAGGCGCCCGGCCCGGGCGATGTAGGCCGGCACCGGCGCCACCGGGCTGGTCAGCTCGCCCTCCAGGCCCAGGTCCTGGCACATCTGGTAGCCGGCCGTGGCCCGGGCCAGGAAGGTGTCGGGGCCGGCGTCGACCAGGCGGTCGCCCACCGGGCTCGACTGCACCTTGCCGCCCCACAGGCCCGACGCCTCGTGGACGTCGACCTGCCACCCGGCCCGGTGGAGGTCGAAGGCGGCGGTGAGGCCGGCGATGCCGCCCCCGATCACGATGGCCGTGCGCTGCGTGCCGTTGGTGGTGATGCTCATCTACGTCTCCCGATGCTCAGGCCCCTGGTGCTCCGAAAGGCGGGCGTCGGCCCGCCCTTCGGCGTGCACGAGGCGGACCACCTCGTTGAGGGTGTCGGGGTCGGTCGCGGGGAGCACGCCGTGTCCCAGGTTGAAGATGTGGCCGGGATGGCCGCCGTTGTCGGCCAGCACACGGCGCACCTCGGCCTCCACCGCCGGCCACGGGGCCAGCAGCAGGGCGGGGTCGAGATTGCCCTGGAGCGCCACCTTGCCCCCGGTGCGGGCCCGGGCGGCGGCCAGCGGGGTGCGCCAGTCCACCCCGACGCAGGCCACGCCGGGGGCCGCCATCTGGTCGAGCAGCTCGCCCGAGTTGATGCCGAAGTGGATGCAGGGCACGCCCCGATCGGCCAGGGTGGCCAGGATCCGGGCCGAGTGGGGGGCGACGAAGCGCCGGTAGTGGTCGGGGTGCAGGGCCCCCACCCACGAGTCGAACAGCTGGACGGCCGACGCCCCCGCCTCCACCTGGGCGGTGAGGGTGGCGATGGCCAGGTCGGCCAGGCGGTCGCACAGGCGGTGCCACAGGTCGGGGTTGCCCATCATCAGCGACTTGACGTGGGTGTACTCCCGGCTGGGGCGGCCCTCCACCAGGTAGGCGGCGAGCGTGAAGGGGGCGCCGGCGAACCCGATGAGCGGCACGGTGAGCTCGGCCACCAGGTTGCGAACGGTCTCGGTCTGGAACCGCAGGTCCCGATCGGGATCGATGGGTCGCAGCCGGGCCAGGTCGTCGGCCGAGCGGAAGGGCTGGGCGCACTCGGGGCCCACGCCGGGGGTGATGTCGACCCCGAAGCCCGACACCCACACGGGGGTCATGATGTCGCTGAACAGGATGGCGGCGTCGACGCCGTAGCGGCGGACGGGCTGGAGCGTGATCTCCGTGGCCCGATCGGGGTCGGAGATGGCATCGAGGATGGATCCCTCGCCCCGGACGGCGAAGTACTCCGGCAGCGACCGCCCGGCCTGGCGCATGAACCACACCGGCACCTGGTCGCCCGGCTCCTGGCGCAGCGCTCGCAGCAGGGGGGAAGCCGTGAGGGGGGCAACTGAGGTCATCCCGGTCCACGGTAACGGGACGGCCCCTCCGAGCGTGCGGACGAAGGTCACCAGCGTGTCTCCGGTCGGCGCACCCCGTTCACACCCGCTAGAATCGATCACTCCCCAGGAACGGTCAGGAGCGCGGTGACTGACACCCATCCCGAGCTGGCAGCCGAGCAGGCCCACGTCGACCGGGCCCACCGACGCCTTGATCAGGCTCGGGAAGACGCGCTGCGCCTCAAGGACATGGTGGAGGTGGGCCAGGGGGGCACCAACCAGGCCCGGTGGGAGCGCGAGGTCATCAACGAGAACATCGCCGCCCGGCTCCGCCAGCTCGACCTGGGCGAGCGGTCGCTGTGCTTCGGCCGGATAGACCAGAGCGAGGAAGCGGGGGGCGGCAGCTACCACATCGGCCGGATCGGGGTGTCGAGCGAGACCCAGGAACCGCTGGTCGTCGACTGGCGGGCCCCGGTGGCCGAGGCCTTCTACCGGGCCACGGGCCGTGATCCCCAGGGCCTGGTGCGCCGGCGCCACTTCGCCTCCCGGGGCCGCACCCTCCTCGGCCTGGACGACGAGTTCTTCGGCGAAGCCGCCGGCTCGGCCCGGGCCGTGGTGAACGGCCGGGAGCTGCGGGGCGAAGGGGCGCTGATCACGGCGCTGGAGGAGAACCGCACCGGCCGGCTGGGCGACATCATCGGCACCATCCAGGCCGAGCAGGACGAGATCATCCGGGCCCCGCTGCCCGGCGTGCTGGTGGCCCAGGGCGGGCCCGGCACGGGTAAGACGGTGGTGGCCCTCCACCGGGCCGCCTACCTCCTCTACGCCCACCGTTTCCCCCTCGACGGCCAGGGCGTGCTGGTGGTGGGGCCCAACCGGCTGTTCCTCGGCTACATCGAGCAGGTGCTGCCCTCGCTGGGCGAGGCCGGGGTGGAGCTGGCCGTGCTGGCCGACCTGGTGCCCGGCGTCCGGGTCACGGGGCGCGACGAGCTGGTGGCCGGTCGGGCCAAGGGCGATCTGCGGATGGTCCACATGGTCCGCCGGGCCGTGCGGGACCGGCAGCGGCCCCTGCGCCGGGATCTGGTGGTGGGCATGGGGGCCCGCCGGGTGCGGCTGCTGGCCGGGGAGTCGGCCGACATCGTGGCCGAGGCCCGCCGGCGGTTCCGCCACCACAACGCCGGCCGGAAGTACGTGCAGGCCGAGGTGTACGCCGCCCTGGCCGCCAGCCACCCCGAGGACGTGACGCCCGACGCGGTGGAAGACCAGCTCCGCCGCCACCCGTTGGTGGTGGAGGCCCTGAACTGGATGTGGCCGGTGCTGACCCCGGGCCAGCTCCTGCACGATCTCTTCGGGTCCAAGGCCCTGATCGCCTCGGCTGCCGGCAACCGGCTGAACGACGAGGAGAAGGGCTCGTTGTTCCGGCCCTGGCGGGAAGACATGGACGCCGAGCGGGTGGTGTGGACGGTCGACGACGTGCCGGTGCTCGACGAGGCCCGGGAGCTGCTCGGCCCCAAGCCGGGGCGCTCGGTCGACGACGAGTTCCGCACCTACGGCCACATCGTGGTCGACGAGGCTCAGGACCTGTCGCCCATGCAGCTGCGGATGCTGACGCGGCGGTCGCTCAACGGGTCGATGACGATCGTCGGCGACATCGCCCAGTCCACCGGGGCCTGGGCCCACGCCGGGTGGGACGAGATCCTGGAGCACCTGCCCGACCGGCGCCCGCCCCGCATGACCGAGCTGACCGTGGGCTACCGCATCCCCGGGCCGTCGATGGCGTTGGCGGCCCGGATCCTGCGGGAGGCGGCCCCCGGGCTCCAACCGCCGGTGGCGGTGCGCACCGATGGCGACGACCCCCAGATCGTCGCCGTGTCCGACGGCGATCTGATGGCCCGGGTGGTGACGGTGGCGCGCGACGAGGTGGAACGGGGTGGGGCGGGGAACGTCGCCGTGATCTGCCCCCAGTCGCTGTACGAGCCTGTGGTGGAGGCGTTCGATCGGGCCGGGGTGACCATCGGCCGGGCCCCCCGAGACGGGCTCGACCGGCAGATCACGGCCGTGCCCGTGAACCTGGTGAAGGGCCTCGAGGTCGACGCCGCCGTGGTGGTGGAACCGGCCCTGATCATGAGCGAGGAGCCCCAGGGCGCCCGGTCGCTGTACGTGGCCTGTACCCGGGCCACCAAACGGCTGTCGCTGGTCCACGCCCAGCCGCTGCCGGCGGTCCTGACCAACTGAGGTCAACTGCCGGTCACTGGTGCCGACAGGTCTCGGGATGGGCCTGCTCTGGACCAACCGCCGCAGCCGCCGCCCCGTCCGGCCCGAGGGTACGGAGGGGACCGCCGTCGACCCCCTGGCCGGGGCGCCCCCGGGTGTCATCGGTGCCGAGATGGCCGAGGTGGCCAGCGCCTACGCCCTCGACGAGCGCGCCCTGGGCCGGTTGGCCCGGTACTGCCAGGTGCATCCCGACACCGCGTCAGAACTGGCGGCGGCGATGAGCGGACACCTCGGGTCGCTCCCCGCCGCCCATTCGGCCCGGATCGCGCTCGACAGCACCCCACCCGACTTCTACCGCCGCACGGCCGAGCGGTTGCTGAGCGGGCGCCTCGACGCCGAGGTCAAGGACCGCCTCCGGGCCCGGGCCCTCCAGCTCGTGGGCAGTGAGGGCGCCTCGGCACGGCTCAGCTTCACCTACGCCGCCGTCGTCGGGCCGGCCCTGTACGACATGGTGCTGGCGAAGGGCCACGGCGAGCGGTTGGCCCGGGAGCTGGCCACCACCATCACCCGCACGGCCAGCGTGTTCGTGATGGAGAGCCTGGGGACCCTGACCGACATCTCGGCCGAGCGGGTCACGGCGCTGGAGCGGGTGCACGGGGCGTCGGTGGAGCTGGCCGGCCTGTCCCGGAACCTGGAGGCCCTGGCCTACGCCAAGGGTCCCGAAGCGTTGTCGGGCCGGGTGGAGGCGGCGCTGTCGTCGTTGGGAGACGTGGCATCGAGCGCGGCCGACATCGGGGGCATCGTGGAACTGATCCGGTCGATCGCGTCCCAGACGAACCTGCTGGCCCTGAACGCCACGATCGAAGCGGCCCGGGCGGGGCAGGAGGGCAAGGGGTTCGCCGTGGTGGCCTCCGAGGTGAAGAACCTGGCCCACTCCACCCATCAGTCGCTGGGGCGGATCGAGGAGCTGGTGTCGGTCATGCAGGTGTCGGTGGACCGGGCGTCGGCCTCGGTGAGCGGGGTCGAGAGCTCGACCGAGGAGCTGCGGGCCACGGCCGAGTCGATGGCCCAGCTCAGCAACCAACTCCAGGGGTGATTCCAGGGGCCTGTGGCCCCCGCCGCCTTGGGCGGCTCCCCATCGCCGCTGAGGGCCCTACCCCATCGGCCCGGCCTGGAGGCCGGGTCAGGTGCCGGCCAGCTCGGCCACCACGGGGGCGAAGGCCTCGCACTCGTCCACCGACACCACCACGTAGCTGAAGCCCCACCGCTCCCGCCGTTCCCGCAGGTCCTCGGCGATCTGGGCCGGCGTGCCGACCATGGCCAACGGCGAGGCCAGGCCCTGTTCCGGCGTCGTGCCCAGGCCGGCAGCCAGCATCTCGGCCACGCCCTTGCGGTCGTCGGTGACCGCCACGATGAACGTGCGGACCTGGAGCTCGATGTCGGCGAAGCGGTCGCCCGCCCCCTCCCGCACCCAGGCCAGCTTCTGGTCGTAGCGCTCGGCCGTGGCGTCCTGCGCCGTCTCGGCCGTGATGGCGCCGGGGGCCAGGTTGGGGTTGACGCCCACGATGTCGGCCAGCCGCCCGGCCGTGCGCAGCATGTGGGGCCCGCCGCCCCCGATCAGCAGTGGGGGGCCGCCCGGGGTGGCCGGCTTCGGGGTCCCGTCGAGCCCGTCGATGGTGTAGTGGCGGCCGTGGTGGGTGAAGGGGCCGGGGCGGAACAGGCCCCGCAGGATCGAGGCCGTCTCGGTCATGCGCTCGATGCGGACGCCGGGCGGGTCGAGCGGGATCGACGCCTGCTCATAGTCGCTCGTCATCCAGCCGGCCCCCAGGCCCAGCTCGAGGCGCCCGTCGGACAGGAGATCGAGGGTGGCCGCCTCCTTGGCCAGCACCGCCGGATGGCGGTAGTCGTTGCACCACACCAGGGTGCCGATGCGGAGCCGCTCGGTGGCGTCGGCCGCCGCCATCAGAGCGGCCGTGGGGGCCAGCTGCTCGTCGAGGTGGTCGGGCATCGTGATCGTGGCATAGCCCAGACCCTCGATGCGGCGGGCCAGCTCCACCCACTCGGCCCGGCTGGCGGCGATGCGGGTCTGGACTCCGAAGCGAAAGGGTCGCAAGGGTCGGCTCATGGGGTCCGAGGGTATTGGTGAACTCTGACGTCAGCTGCCCGGTACCGGGACCCGGTGTCAGAGTTCCACGGAGAAGAGAGGGAGAGGGGGAGGCGGGGCGGAGCGCGCTACAGCGCCGCCCGGAGCACCTCGATCACGTCGTCGGGCCCGGTGACGGGGCGGGGATTGGTCCTGATGGCGGGGTCGCCCAGCACGTGGTCGGCCACGGCCGGGAGGTCGCGGTCCGACACGCCCACCTCGCTCAGCCGGGTGGGCAGGCCGAGGCGGACGGTCAGCGCCTCCACCGCCGCGATCAGCTCGTCGGCCGAGCCCAGCCCGGCGGCCCGGGCGGCGGCCGCCAACTGGTCGGGGCAGGCCGGTGCGTTCCACCGCAGCACGTGGGGCAGCACGATGGTGGAGGCCACCCCATGGCCGACGCCGAGGGCGCCGCCCAGCTGGTGACGGAGCCCCGCCACCAGGCCCACGCCGACCATGGCCAGCTGGGGCAGGGCCATGCCCACCGCGTACTGGCACCGGCCCCGGGCCGCCAGCTGGGCCTCGTCCATCGGGGGCGGGCCGGCCAGGCCGGGGCCGAGGTCGGCCAGCAGCATGGTCATCGCCGCCCGGGTGACGGCGTCGGACAAGGGGGTGGCCCGGCGGGAGCACTGGGTCTCGATCGTGTCGGCCAGCGCCTTCATGCCGGTGGCGGCCCACAGGCTGTCCGGGGTGTCGACCGTGATCTCGGGGTCGAGGATCACCCACCGGGGGGCGAGCTTGGCGTCGGCGTAGATCTCCTTGGCCCCGGTGGCCGGTTCGGTGATGCCGGCGGCACCGGTGAACTCGGCCCCCGACAAGGTGGTGGGCAGTGAGATCTGGGGCAGCTTGGGCTCGGTCAGGCGGGGCCGGCGGCGGTCTCCGCCCTCGCCGGCTCGGCGGCCGCGGGGGCCCTCGCCCCGGAGGTGGGCGAAGTCGTCACCCTCGGCCAGCACCATGGCGATGCCCTTGGTCAGGTCGACGACCGACGAGCCGCCCAGAGCGACGAGCCCGTCGGCTCCGGCCGCCCGGGCGGCGGCGGCCCCGGCCAGCACGGCCGGTTCCGGAGTGTGCTCCTTCGACCCGGCGAACGTGCCGGCCAGGCTGTCGCCGATCACGTCCGCCACCCGGGCGGCCAAACCGCTGCGCTCCACCGAGGCGGTGGTCACGATGAAGGGCCACTGGATGCCGGTTCGCTCCAGCAGGCCCGGGAGGTCCCGGGCCACGGTGCCCGGCCCCCACACGATTCCCTCGCCGGCCGGATGCACCAGCCGGCCGGCCAGCATTCCCCCTGTGTCACTGCTCATGGACCGACGCTAGCAGGGTGCTGAAATTCGGCTGAGGTGCTCGCGTTTGGGGCGGGGATCGAAAAGACTGGGGGGATGCGAGGTACTCCGGATCCCCAGATGGCGATGCTGACGACGTTGAGCACCGAGGATCTGATCCCCCGGGATCATCCGATCCGGCGGATCCGGGTCGTGGTCGAGGCGGTCCTGGGGGAGCTGGATCCGGTCTTCGACGAGATGTACGACGTCGGTGGTCGTCCCAGCGTCCCACCTGAGACGCTGTTGAAGGCGACGGTGTTGATGGCGTTGTACTCGATCCGCTCGGAGCGGGCGTTCTGCGAACGCTTGAACTACGACCTGTTGTTCAAGTGGTTCCTCGACATGCGGATCGACCAGCCGGCCTTCGACCCCACCACGTTCACCAAGAACCGCCAGCGCCTGTTGGACCACGCCGTGGCGGATGAGTTCTTCGCCGCCGTGGTCCGCCAGGCCAAGCTCCGCCGCTACACCTCCAGTGAGCACTTCAGCGTGGACGGAACGTTGTTGAAGGCGTGGGCGTCACACAAGAGCTTCAAACCCAAAGATGGTCCACCGTCGGACCCGCCAGCGGGCCGGAACTCTGAGGTGGGCTGGCACGGCCAGAAACGCAAGAACGACACGCATGCCTCGACCACCGATCCCGAGGCCCGCCTGTTCCGTAAGAGCAACAACACCGCTGCCACCCTGTGCTTCGCCGGGCACCTGCTGATGGAGAACCGCACTGGGTTGATCGTCGATGCCGAGTTGACCATCGCTGACGGGTACGCGGAGCGGGCCACCGCTATCGAGATGCTGGGCCGCCTACCGAAGATGGCCCGGCGGCGGACGGTGGCCGCTGACAAGGCCTACGACACCAAAGGGTTCGTGGACGGCGTGCGGGCGCTCGGGTTCACCCCGCATGTCGCCCAGAACACGAAGACCTCAGCGATCGACGGGCGGACCACCCGCCACGCCGGTCACGCCGTGAGCCAACGGATCCGGAAACGAATCGAGGAACCCTTCGGCTGGACCAAGACCATCGCCGGTGGCCGCCAACTCCGCTACCGAGGCAGGGACCGGAACCGGGCCTGGTTCAAGATCACCACCGCTGTCTACAACATCGTCCGCATCAGCACCCTCGACCACCAAGCCACCCTCGCCTGACCTCACCACCGTCATCGACAGACCGGGCAAGCGGCCACAACGTGAGCCGCTGCATCAGCGGCACCACCCCCACTCACCCCGAACCCAGACCCTCGCCGTGACCAGCTTTTCCGCAGCCTGCTAGCCCTGCCCGATCCGGTGCACCCTCGCACCATCGGTGCGGGGCGCACCCGGTGGGCGGGGGGGGTCAGAAGTCGAAGATCTCGCCCAGGATGCCCTTGCGCTTGTGCTTGGGCCTGCGGTGGGTCCGGTAGGTGCGGTCCGACGTGTCGTGGTCGTACAGGTCGTCGGGCCAGCCGTCGTTGTAGCGGCGCGGCTGGGGCGGCGGCTGCTGATACGCCGGCTGCTGGTACGCCGGCTGCGGACCCGGGCCGGGTCCGGGAGCCGGCTGGTAGGCCGGTGCCGGGGGCTGGAACTGGGGCTCGGATTGGGGCGGGGGACCGGCGGTGGCCAGGTCGATCAGCTTGTCGAGCTCTCCCCGCTCCAGCCATACCCCCTTGCAGCTCGGGCACCAGTCGATCTCGATCCCCGACCGGTTGACGACGGTGAGCTCGGTGGCGTCGAACGGGCACTGCATGGCGGCCTCCTCCGGCTGTCCTATATACGAAGTCTACTTCGTCTTTTCTTCCGTCCGACCGCGGCCCCCCGGAGGCGGTCGGACCTCCTACGATTCGGGCATACCCCAGGTGAGCGCCGAGGTGTGGGTGCCGGTCCCGCCCGAGCGGGCGTTCGCCGTGTCCCGGACCCAGGGCGCGGTCCGGCTCCGCTGGGACCCGTTCATCTGCTCCCAGTGGCTGCTCGACGGGGCCATCGCCCCTGGTCGGGGCGTCCGCACCCACACCAGGAGCCGGCTCGGGCCCCGGATGGTCAGCGAGTACGTGGCCTACCACCCACCGGTGTCGGTGGGCATGAAGATGGTGGAGGGCCCGTGGTTCTTCGCCCGCTTCGGCGGAGGATGGCGGTTCGTGGCCGAAGGCGACGGCACCCGGACCATCTGGCGGTACACCTTATTGGCGAACCATGTCGAGAAATGCCGCCTGTGCCGGCCTTTCGCGACAAAGTTCGGCGGTGGGGCGCGAAATGCCGGTCAGCCCGAGCCGAGTTGGCGGCGGTAGTCGGGCATCCACTGGAAGCCCTCGGGCCGCACCTCGGCCGGCACCCCGGCCCCGCTCAGCAGCTCGGCCACCTGGGCCGCCGCCAACGACCCCTCGGCCGACAGCCGCAGGGCCAGCTCGGTCAACGCCTGGCGCCGCTCCGACAGCAGCTGGCGGGTGTCGGCCGTCAACCGGCTCATCAGCTTCTCGATGCCGTGGTCGGTGAGCTCCCGACCCAGGGCGTACGTGTCGACCAGCATGTAGTCGGCCTGGAAATCGGGGTCGAAGCCGTAGCGGCGCTCGTGGTCGATCACGATCTGGGTGGCCCGCTCCCAGTCGGCGTTGCGGCCCACCGAGGCCGCCCCTGCGCCGAACAGCAGCTCCTCGGCCAGCCCGCCGGCCAGCAGCACCTGCACCTGGCCCAGCAGGCTGCCGGCCGTCTCGTAGATCTGGTGGGGGAAGGTGAACCCGCCGGCGTAGCTGGAGGCCACCCGGGCCGTGAGCTGGAGCGGGGCCAGGCCGAACAGGGTGGCGTAGGCCACGGCGTGACCGGCCTCGTGCACGGCGACGTTGGCCACCTTGTCGGCCACCGTCTCGTTGCGGATGCGGTCGACCGGGCCGGCGTAGGGCAGCTTGACCGTGTCCGGGCCCACCGTGCCCACCAGCTCCTGCGTGGTCCCGTCGTAGTCGATCGTGATCCGCTCGTGCCCACCCCGGATGGCGGCGAACAGCAGCTTGGCCAGGTTCGACTCCAGCACGTCGGCCACCGACGAGAACACCGGCCGCACCCCCTGCACCGGGAACACGCCGTTGCGGTAGATGAGGTCGTTGACGGCGGGCGACACCTCCACCGTCTTGGCGAACGTGACCTGGGCGGCCGTGCACACCCGGGTGATCTCCAGGCGGATCAACTCCTCGAAGTCGCGCCGGCGCAGGCTGGTGTAGATGAGGTGGATGTTGCCGAAACGGGCCACCTGCTCCGGCTTGAACCGGCGGACGAGCGCCTGCTTCACGTCGACGATCGTGATCTTGGAGGTGAAGGCGTGGAAGATGTCGGGGTCGATGTCGGCCTCGGCCGACTCGGCAGCCATGGTGAACGCCTCGTCGAGGTTGCCGCTGATCACGATGAGGCACTTGGAGCAGTCGATCGGCTCGTAGATCCGCTTGGACCGGCGGGCGGCCAGCATCTGGTCCACCGCCCGCTCCACGCTCATCTCCGACAGGTCGGCCAGCTCGCCCTCCACCCCGAAGGCCCGCTTGAGGTTGCGGGCCTCCCACACCCCGATCATCTCGGTGGCCGAGGTGTCGTCGCCCCGGGCCCGGCGCCGCTGCTGTTCCTTGGCCGACTGGACCATCGAGGCCAGCAGGAAGCTGATGTCCTCCGGCTCCCGCCGGGTCAGGCGGCCGTCGCTGAGCAGCTCCCAGAAGTCGCTGAACTTCGTGTCGGCCAGGGGCTTGCCGTCGGCGTCGAGCGTGTTGAACCGCTGGATCTCGTCGAACAGGAGCAGGGTGGGCCGGCCCTCCAGGGCGCCGGACTCGGTGAGGCGCGACGCCACCGACGTGTGCCAGGTGGTGGTGTCGCCGTTCGACAGCTCGATCTCCACGAAGCGGTCCTGGAGGTCGAGGGCCTTGACCAGCCGGCGGATGAGGTCGGTCTTGCCCACGCCGGTCATGCCCCACAGGTTCACGATCACCGGGCGGGTGAGCACCTGGGGCATGGCGTACCACACGGTGATGGCGTCGCACAGGCGGTCGATCACGGCGTCGATGCCCACGAAGAACGAGCGCAGCTCCTGGCGCGCCGCCTCCAACCGCTCCATGCGGGCGGTCACCTCGCCCGCGTCGTAGGCCGAGAGCGGCTCGGCCGGGCGGCTGTCGTGGTCGGGGGCCATGGCCGACCATCTTGGCACCTGGCCTCCACCGGGCGCCGCTCGCAGCCGAGTCCGGGCCCCCGTCACCTGCCGTCCGGACCGCCGGACCGCCGAGACGGTCCGCTGTCAGCCGGTCGGAGGTCCGAAGGTGAACTCGACGCGGCGGTTGAGGGCCCGTCCTTCGGGGTCGGTGTTGGGTGCGATGGGGTCCTGGTCGCCCCGCCCGACGGCGTGGAGACGGTCCGGGGTGATGCCGATGGCCACCAGGTAGTCGACGACGGAGCGGGCTCGGGCTTCGCTCAGGGCCTGGTTGTGGTCCTTGGGGCCGGTGGCGTCGGTGTAGCCGATCACGTTCATGGCGATCGACGGATTGCGGGCCATGATCGACGCCGCGATGGTGAGGAGTTGGCCCAGCGTCGGGCTGACCTCGGTGGAGTCGATGGCGAAGCCGGCTCCGGCCTGGATGCTGCCCGACACCTGGCCTTCGGTTTCCCGGATCTGATACTTGGGGAACGGCTGGAGGAGTTGGAGAACCGCGGGCAGGGCGAGGAGTGAGAACTCGGGAGCGCTGGCGGGATCGCTGATCAGGTGGCTGGTCACGTTCTCCGGGCCGTAGGCGGCGGCTGCGCTGCTCTCGAGCAGGGCTTTGATGGCCGGCGACGGAAGCCCTCCGTCCATCACCACCTTGCCACCGCTGACGTCGATCGAGAAGGTCGGCCGGGTCAGGTCGGTGATCGTGGTGTCGACGATGGTGACGGGCAGGCCACCGCCCAGTTGGGTCAGGGCGCCTTTGAACAGTTCGAGGTCGGCCTCGCTGGGGGCACGGGCCACCACCTGCACCCCGCCGTCGGACACGCGGATCGTGCCGTCGGTGATGGTGGGGAGCAGCCCCATCAACTGTGCGCCCGGGCCCAGCCAGGGAGCGGGCTGAAGGCTCGGATCGATGGCGAGCGACGACTCGACATAGGGGGCATAGGCCCGCTGGGCCGCCTCCTGCACGGCCGCTGCCGTCTCGGGGTCGGGCACCCGCCCCGACAGGCGGAACAGACCCGGCCCCGGCCCTGCGTCGAGGTTCAGCGTCGCTTCCAGGTAGGCACCAGCCGGTGCCGGGGGCAGGCCGGCGGCCGGAGCGACGCTCGGGGTCGGGGTGGGTGCCGTCGACGGGGACACCACGGCGGTGTCGGAGGTGGTGATCGTGGTGGCGACCGCGGTGGCGGGGGCGGCACGGTCGCCGCTGGGATCATTCGTCCGGTTGTAGAGGAAGACGAAGCCGCCGAACCCGAGAGCGAACAGCGCCACCGTGGCCAGGCCCAGCACGAGCGGGTGCCAACCCCTCCACCGTCGTTGATAGGCCAGATCGCTGAACTCATCGTCGACACCGCTATCAACCCGCGTTCCGCTCACCCATCGACCTCTCCGCCAGGTACCACGTCACCGATCGAGTCAGGTTGTGACTCGATCCGCCAGTCGCCACGTTACCGGAAGGAGATGTTCAGATATGAATGAGGCCGCCCACCGCCGCTCAGAGCCAGCCCCGGTCGCGGGCGGTGACCGCGGCCTCGAAGCTGGAGCGGGCCCCGGTCTTGGCCGCCGCCGTCGACAGGTAGTTGCGGACGGTGCCGGCCGACAGGCTGAGCGACCGGGCGATCTCGGCCACCGGGGCCCCGGTGAGGGCACCGGCCAGCACGTCCTGCTCCCGCCGGCTCAGCGGGTTCATGCCCTCCAGGAGCGACTCGGTGGCCAGCTCGGGGTCGACCACCCGCAGCCCGGCGTGGACCCGGCGGACGGCGTCGGCCAGCTCGGCCGCCGGCGTGTCCTTGACCACGAAGCCGGCGGCGCCGGCGTCGAGGGCCCGCCGCAGGAACCCGGGACGGCCGAACGTGGTGACGATCAGGGCCCGCACGGTCGGGGCGTGGCGCCGCAACTCGCCCACCACGGCGATCCCGTCCAGACCCGGCATCTCGATGTCGAGCAGGGCCACGTCGACCGGCTGGGCCTGCACGGCGGCCAGCACCTCGTCGCCCCGGGCCACCTCGGCCACCACCTCCAGGTCGGGCTCCAGGCCCAGCAGGGCGGCCAACGCCCCTCTCACCAGGGCCTGGTCGTCGGCCAGCAGCAGCCGAATGGGGGCGGTCACCGGCGACCCACCGGCGGTCGGGCGGTGGCGGTCTCCACCACGACCTCCAGCCGGGTGCCCCCGTCGGAGCGGATCCGCAGGGTGGCCCCCGCCGCCTCCACCCGCTCCCGCAGGCCCCGGAGACCGTTGCCCTCGGCCCCGGGCCCCATGCCCACGCCGTCGTCGTCGATCCGCAGCAGCACGGCCTCGGAGTGGCGACCGGGGCCAGGGGCGCAGGGCTCCGGGTCCAGCTCGATCCGGCAGGTGGTGGCCCGGGCGTGGCGCACCACGTTTGTCACCGCCTCCCGCACCACCCAGGCCAGGAGGGGCCGGAGCGGTTCCGAGCCGGCCATCGGGTCGCCCACCACCTGGAGCCGCACGCCGGCGTCGGCCAGCACGGTGCGGGCCACCACCAGCTCGTCGGCCAGGTGGGCGGTACGCAGGCCGCCCACGGTGGAGCGGATCTCGGCCAGCGCGCTGCGGCTGACGGTCTGCAGCTCGGCCAACTGGTCCCGGCAGGCCGCCACCCGGGCCCGTCCGGCGTCGTCGGTGGCCTCGACGCCCTCCAGCAGGCGCTGGCACAGCTCAGCCTTGAGGATCACGGCGGTGAGGCTGTGGCCCAGCACGTCGTGGACGTCGCGGGCCACCCGCGTGCGCTCGTCGCCCACGGCCAGCCGGGTCTGGAGCCCGGCCCGCTCGTCGCCGTGGACCTCCACCACCCGCACCAGCATGGTCGACACGCCGACGGCGAACACGATGAGCGCCAGGTACCACACCTCGGCCAGGGAGCCGAGCCACCACGGTACGAGCACCACGGCGGCCAGCCCGGCGGCGAAGGTGGCCCACACAGCCCGCCACGCCAGATGGAACACGGCGAATGACACGACGAACGAGACCAGGCCGAGACCGGCGACCCCCACCGTCAGCTGGGCAGCCACGGTGATCACCACCAGGACGGCGAAGATGGCCACGCCGGCCCGGTCGGCGGCGGCGACCCCCGCCGCCCCCACACTGGGCCCCGGGGGCCAGGGCTGGCGCTGGGCCTGGCGGCGGAACCCGTGGATGTACAGGGCGGCGAACAGCCCGATGAGCGCCGTGCCCATCACCCGGACCGGGGTCGGGTCGTCGGCGGCCCACACGGCGGCCAGGGGGAACACCAGGAACACGAGCCAGATGGCGGCCAGGAGCCAGCCGTAGCGAGCCATCCAGGCGTCGTGTCCCATCCGACCACCCTCCGGCGGCGGCCTCACTGTCTGCTCCGCCCCCGGCGGCCTCACTGTCTGCTCCGCCCCCGGCGGACGAGCACCACGGCCAGGGTGGCGAACACGACCGTCCACACGGTCACGTTGAGGAGGGGCTGCCACAGCGGTTCGGGGATCAGCCGATTGGAGTTGGGCTCCAGGGTGGCGCCACCGGTGAGGGCCCGGCGGGCCAGGGCCACGTAGCCGTAGAGCGGGGTGAACCGGGCCACGGTCAGCTGCCACCCGCCGAGAGGGATGAAGATGTTGCCCAGGAACGACAGGATCACCAGCGACCCGCCGGCCGCTCCCACCGCCGCCTCCGACCGGAAGGCCATGCCCACGATGATCCCGTAGAGGGCGAACGTGGTGGCGCCCACGAGCAGCACGGCGGCCGAGACCACCCACACCGGCCACGGGGCCCGGGCCCCCGACGCGGCCCCGATGGCGTAGATCAGGCCGATGGGGATGGCGGCGATGGTGAGGGCGGTGGCAGCCTTGACCCGCACGAAGCCGTGGTCGGGCAGGGGGGTCAGACCGAGCTGGCGGCCCCAGCCCTGCATCCGCTCCAGGGCGGCCGAGCCCCCGATGCTGGTGGTGGCGGTGACGGCGCCGTAGGCGGCCATGGCGATCATGACCCACATGGCGACGTTGCCGTCGCGCACCGGGTCGTCGCCGTAGTCGGGGGAAGCGCCGAAGATGACATAGAAGAAGGCCGGGAGCCCGGCGGCGAAGAACAGGGTGACGGGATCACGCCGGATCCGCCGCAGCTCGAGCCGATAGTAGGTCAGGTTCACGAGAGACCTCGGATCTGGTCGGGTTCGGTACGTCCGGCATCCGCGCTGGTACCGGCGCCGGTGCCGGTGCCAGTGCCGGTGAGGCGGAGGAAGGCGGTTTCCAGCGACGCCGCCTCGATCTCCAGATCGCGCCCACCCAGCTCGCTCAGCAGCAGGGCGGCCACGGCGTCGGAGTTCGCCGTCTCGATCACCAGCCGGTCAGCGTCGGCGGTCGCAGTGTGCACGTCGGGCCGGGCGGCCAGCCGGTCGACCACCGCCCCGATCCGGTCCGGCGTCACCCGGGCCCGCACCGTGCGGCCGGCGGCATGGCGGCGCACCTCGTCGGTCGGACCGTCGGCCACGATCCGCCCGCCGGCCAGCAGCACCGTGCGGGGGGCGAAGTCCTCGGCCTCCTGGAGGTAATGGGTGGCGAACACGATCGTGCGACCCCGGGTGGCCTCGGCCGCCATGGCGGCCCAGAAGATCCGGCGGCCCTCCACGTCCATGCCGGCCGTCGGCTCGTCGAGCAGCAACAGGTCCGGGTCGGCCAGCAGGGCCAGGGCGAAGCGGAGACGCTGCTGCTCGCCGCCGGAGCACGCCCGAACCTTCCGGCCGGACAGGCCATCGAGGCCGGCCTGGGCCAGCACGGCGCCGGTCGGCGGCGGCGACGGGTAGGTGGAGGCGATCAACTCGGCCGTCTCCCCCACCGTCAGGTCGCGCAGCAACCCGCCGGTCTGGAGCACGGCCGACACCCGGCCGGCAGCCACCGTCGCCCGGGGCGTCAGACCGAACACGGTCACCTGGCCGCTGGTCGGAGCGACGAAGCCCAGGATCATGTCGATGGTGGTGGTCTTGCCCGCCCCGTTCGGGCCGAGCAGGGCCACGATCTCGCCCGGGGCGACGTCGAGGTCTATCCCGTCGACGGCCGGGGCGACCCCGGCGCCGCGCTCGTACACCTTGGTCAATCCCCGCACTCGGATGCAGCCGTCCATGGCTTCCAGCCTGAGCCCCGCCGCCCGGTCGGGATAGATGCGGCCGTCATCGCTTCAGCATGAGGATTGTCAGCTGGCCTGCTCCGTTGCGGGGTCCCGACCGGCGTGATAGCGATGGACGATGGACGCCGATCGGCCCGAACACCCCGAGCCGGAGCTGGATCTCCGCCTCGATCGCCTGATCGACCGGGACCAGGAGCAGCTGGCCTGCCCCTATCCCCTGTTCGCCGACCTGCGGGAGGCCTCGCCGGTGCACTGGAGCGAACACCTGGGGGCGTGGGTGCTCACCCGCTACGACGACGTGCTGGCCGTGCT
The DNA here is from genome assembly GCA_041394285.1 of Acidimicrobiales bacterium. Lineage (GTDB taxonomy): Bacteria > Actinomycetota > Acidimicrobiia > Acidimicrobiales > SZUA-35 > CADEDH01. The sequence goes on from JAWKIL010000003.1 coordinate 346,210, forward strand.
CCACGACACCGCCCGGTTCTCGTCGCTCATGCCCACCGGGCCCGAGCGGCGGGGGCGGGTGATGGGGCGGGCGCTGGCCGAGCTGGCCACCGACCGGGCCATGGCCCCCTACCTGGCCTACGCCCAGAGCCAGGGCATGGCGGCGGTGCTGCTCAACGCCGACCCGCCCGACCACGTCCGCCAGCGCAAGCTGGTCAACGCCGCCTTCCGCCCCCGCCGCCTGGCCGCCATGGAGCCGTTCATCGCCGAGGTGGCCCGCCGCCTGGCCGCCGACCTCGCCGCCGCCCTGGCCGCTACCCGCCAGGCGAGCGCCGCCCCCGCCTCCCCCGATCCCGGCCCCGCCACCAGCGCCGACTTCTCATCGACGGCGCCGCCGGCGGTGTCGGCGGTGAAAAGTCCGCAGAAGCCGGGGGTGGACGTGGTCGCCACCTTCGCCATGCCGCTGCCGATGACCGTGATCGCTGCGGCCCTGGGCGTGCCCACCGGCGAGCTGGCCACGTTCAAGCGCTGGTCCGACGACCTGGTGATGCCGGTGGGCAACCAGGCCCCCACGGTGGACCAGGTGCGGGCCTACCTGGTGAGCAACCAGGAGTTCGGGGAGTACTTCGCCGCCCGCATCGCCGAGCGCCAGGCCGCCCCGGCCGACGACATCCTGTCCGACGTGGCCAACGCCGTGCTGCCCGACGGCCAGCGCCTCACCCTGGCCGAGCAGCTCTCGATGCTCACCCAGTTCCTGGTGGCGGGCAACGAGACCACCACCAAGCTGCTGACCAACATGATCAACCAGCTCGCCCTCGACCCCGCCCTCCAGGCCCGGGTCCGGGCCGACCGCACCCTGGTGGAGGCGCTGGCCGAGGAGTCGCTGCGGTTCGAGGCCCCCGTGGGCGGCCTGTTCCGCCGGGCCCTGGTGGACACCGAGATCGGGGGTCAGGTGATCCCGGCCGGCCAGCACGTGTGGGTGTTGTACGCCGCCGCCAACCGGGACGGCTGCCGCTTCGCCGACCCCGACACGTTCAGCCCCGACCGCCCCAACGCCAAGGATCACCTGGCCTTCGGCCACGGCGAGCACTACTGCCTGGGGGCCGGGTTGGCCCGGGCCGAGGCCCGCATCGGGATCGGCGCCGTGCTCGACGCCGTCGACCACCTGGCCCTCGTGCCCGACCAGCCGACGCAGTACGAGGACACGTTCGTGCTCCGCGGCCTCCGCCAGCTCCTGCTGGCCTGACCTCCGATCCCGCCCCAGCACCGAACGTGCGCCGGTCACCAGCGCTGAGCGCTGGTCACCAGCGTCGGAACGGGATGCGGGCGATCAGACCGACGTGCGGTAGCGGCGGATGGCGAGGGGGGCCAGCACCACGATGATCCCCGCCGACCAGGCCAGGCTGGCCAGCACCTTGCCCGCCGTGGGACCGCCCAGCACGCAGGCCCGCACGGCGTCGACCGTGACCGACACCGGTTGGTGCTCGGCCCACAGCCGCAGTCAGTGGGGCATGGTGCGGGGCTCGACGAAGCTGGACGAGGCGAACACCAGCGGGGCCAGCACCGGGAAGCCGGCCGCCTGGGCCGTCTCACCGCCCGTCACCGCCAGTCCCACCAGGGCGAACAGCCAACTCATGGCGAACCCGAACACCACCAGCACGGCCAGCCCGCCCAGTAGGGCCGGCACCCCGGCGTGGATGCGGAACCCCACGGCGAACCCGACCGCCACCATCAGCACCACCACCGCGATGTTGCGGGTGGAGTCGGCCAGGGTGCGGCCGGCCAGCACGGCCGAGCGGGCCATGGGCAGCGACCGCAGCCGCTCCAGCAGGCCCTTGCTGCGGTCCTCGGCCAGGCCCACGGCGGTGTTGAGGGCGCCGAACACCACGGTCTGGGCGAACACGCCCGGCATCAGGTAATCGACGTAGTTGTCGACCCCCTGCACCTGGATGGCCCCGCCGAACACGTAGCGGAACAACAGCACGAAGATGAACGGCTGGACGAGCGAGAACACCAGCAGCTGGGGCACCCGGCGGATCGTCATCAGGTTGCGCCAGGTCATCAGCAGGGCGTCGCCCACGGCCCACCGGAGGCGTTCGGCCGGGCCCGGGACGTGGTCGGCGGCGGGGGCCAGCGCCCCGGCGGGCCCGGTGCTGGCGGGGGCGACGGTACTCATGAGCGGGCACCTCCGGTGAGGGTGAGGAAGACGTCGTCGAGGGTCGGTTCCACCAGGTCGACCCGGCGGGCGTGGATGCCGGCGGCGTCGAGGGTGTTGAGGGCGGCCCGGAGTGTCTCGGGCCCGTCGCCCATCGGCAGGCGGACCACCTGGGGGTCGCCCGGATCGGTGTGGGGCCCGAAGGCCTCCAGGGCAGCCAGCGCCGGCTCGGTGTGCTCCACCCGGATCTCGATCGTGGTCTCGCCCAGGCGGCCCTTGAGCTGGCTGGCCGTGCCCTCGGCGGCCACCGTCCCCTGGTCTATCACCACGATGTGGTGGGCCAGGCGGTCGGCCTCCTCCAGGTACTGGGTGGTGAGCAGCACCGTGGTGCGGTCGGCCACCAGCTCCTCGATGATGTCCCACAGGTCCTGGCGGGAGGCGGGATCGAGCCCGGTGGTGGGCTCGTCGAGGAACAGGACACCCGGGCGGTGGACGAGGGCGGCGGCCAGATCGAGCCGGCGCCGCATGCCCCCGGAGTAGGTGCGGGCCGGGCGGTCGGCGGCGTCGGCCAGGTGGAAGCGGTCGAGCAGGGTGGCGGCCCGCTCCCGGGCCACGGCCTTGGGCAGGTGGGTGAGGCGCCCGACCAGCGTGAGGTTCTCCCGACCGGTGAGGTTCTCGTCGACCGCGGCGAACTGGCCGGCCAGCCCGATGCTGGACCGCACCTGATGGGGCTGGGCCACCACGTCGAACCCGGCCACCGTGGCCCGGCCCCCGCTGGGCTGGAGGGTGGTGGTGAGGATGCGGACGGCCGTGGTCTTCCCCGCTCCGTTCGGCCCGAGCAGGCCGAGGACGGTGCCGGGCTGGACGTCGAGGTCGACCCCCCGCAGCGCCTCCACCTCCCCGAAGTGCTTGGCCAGCCCTTCGGCGTGGATGGCAGATCCCGATGCTCCTGCGCTGCGCGCTGCTGGTGCCATGAAAACTAGACTGCCTCCGATCATTGAGTATTGTCAACTATTGTCTCAGCTCGACTGTTGATCGAGCTCAGGCTAGAATCCACCCATGGGGAGAGACGACGGCATCGAGCAGGCCTGGGGCCGCCTGGTGCACCTGCTGTTCAGCCGGCGGACCATCTTTCTCGCCATGTCGAGGGAGCTCGGCCTCACCCCACCCCAGACCCATGCGCTGATGACGCTGAGCGACGGGCCGGCCCGAATGGGCTCGATGGCCGACGCCATGGTGTGCGACGCCTCCTACATCACCTCGATCGTCGACCGGTTGGAGGAGCTGGGCCTGGCCGAGCGGCAGCCCTCCACCACGGACCGGCGGGTGAAGGAGGTGGCCCTCACCGCAGCCGGCCGCCAGGCCGTGGCCCGCCTGCACCGGGCCATGTTCGAGCCCCCGGCCGTCCTCCATCAGCTGTCGGCCCGGGACCGCAACGATCTCGTGCGCATCGCCCAGCGCCTCGCCCCCGACGACCCCGGCCCTCCCCGCTTCGACGTCCGCTGACGCCGCGGGCCCACTGGCCGGTCGCCCCGTCGAGGGGACGGGGGCGGGCTGGTCAGTCGGGCGAGCAGGGGGGCAAGGGGACGGTGGTGGGGTGCAGCTGGTCCCGGTAGCCCTGGTTGAACCGGGCCCAGATGCGGGCGGCCAGGCGGTCGTAGCCGTCCTGCTGCTCGAGGGGCTGGTCGGCCCCGGGCGGCCCCTCGCCCGAGGGCTGCAGCGCCGTCAGCGGATCGCCGACCCACACCGCGGTGGCCAGGTACGGGGTGTACCCGGCGTACCACGCATCGGCGGGGTTCTGACCCTGGCCGACCACACCCACCGCCGGCTGGCCGTCCAGCGCGGCGTCGGGTGACGCCATGGCCGACAGCACCCCCGTCACCCGGCAGGCGGCGCCGGCGTCGAGGGCGGTGACCGGCCAGACCGGCCGATGGCTGTAGATCGTCCGGTCGCCGCTGGTGATCCGGTCGATGACGTGGGTGTCGCTCCGCTCCCCGCCGGCGGCCAGCACCTCGTAGGTCGACGCCACCTGCAGCGGGGTGGCGACCGGCACCCCCAGCGGCAGCGACGGGTACACGCCCATCGGCCCCAGGCCCAGGTCGACGGCCATGGCCGCCACCCGGTCGAGACCGAGATCGACGCCGAGGCGCACCAGCCGCCAGGTTGAAGCCGGCGACCAGCCCGTAACGCTCGCTGAGCTGGTCGTTGTCGCCCACCAGGGCCAGCACCTCACCCGAGGCGGGATCGACGGCGGCGATCGCCCCGGCGTAGGCCGGATCGAGCCCCGCCTCCTGGCGCAGCACCTGGTCCCGGGCGTCGATGGCGAGCCGCTGGGCGGTGGCGTCGATCGTGAGGCGGACCTGGAGCCCGCCGTCGTCGGCCAGGGCCCAGCGGGTCTCGGCGTCGCCGGGTCGATAGCCCGGCTCGGGCACCAACTGGTTCCACACTCAGGAGTAGAGGCTCTCGGTGGTCGGATCGTCGGGCGACAGGAGCACCCCGTAGCGGTCGAGCAGCTGCAGCGGCCCGCTGGCCGGAGCCGGCGCCGCGGTGCCGGAGGGGTCGGTGGACGCGGTGGGCGCGGTGCCGTCGACGGTGACGGCAGAGGAGTCGGCCGGACCGGCGGACACGGTGCCCCCTAGAGCCAGTTGCGGGCCGGGCGGCCCTCGTCACGGAAGGCCGAGCGGCGGGCGAAGGCGGCGGCGAACACCTCGGCGGTCAGGTCGGCCGCCGTCTCGGGGCAGCCGGTGCGCACATGGCAGTAGCGCAGCACGGCCTCGGCGTGGCGGCGGTAGAAGACGCCGAAGGCCTCAGGGTCGGCCAGCGACGCCCGCAGCAGCTCGTGATCGGTCGCCGCCGACCAGTCGGAGAAGTCCACCATCGGCCCGTACATAACCTAGCCCCTCGCCGGTGTTACAGATTCGACGCCGAACCATGCGACGGATTTCGCGCCCCGCCACGCTTCTGCGTCGCGAAACCCCCGAAATCCGAGGAAAGCGTGACGCAGATTGGTGGGAGGGCGCGGTTTTCGTCGCGCAGAACGACGGGGACTCGGGCCATGCTGGGGGCGACATGAGCGACTTCCCCTGCGCCTTCACCCCCGTCCACCTGCGCCACCGCCGGCTCCCCAACCGGATCGCCTTCGGTCCCCACCCCACGAACCTGGCCGGCGACGACGGCCTCCCGGGCGACGCTCTGGCCGCCTACCTGCGGGAGCGGGCCTTCGGCGGCGCCGGCCTCATCGTGGTGGAGCCCCGGCCGGTGCACCTCTCGGCCCTGGTGGCCGGGCGGGGCCTGGCCCCCGTGGGCGCAGTGGGCGCCGAGGCCGACGTCGCCGCCTTCCGCCGGCTCACCGATGCCGCCCACGAAGCGGGCGACGCCACCGTGATCCAGCAGCTGTGGCACCCCGGGCCCCACGGCGACGAGGGGGGCGACGGCACCCCCACCTGGTCGCCGTCGGGCGCCTCCACGCCCTACGGCCACGGTAGCCACACCATGAGCGAGCGGGAGCTCGACGACCTGGTGGCCGCCTACGCCGAGGGGGCCCGCCGGGCCCAGCAGGCCGGGTTCGACGGGGTGGAGATCGCCGCCGGCGCCCACACCCTCCTGTCCGAGCTGTGGACCCCCGGCACCAACCGGCGGGACGACCGCTGGGGCGGCGCCAACGAGGCGCGGATGCGCTTCTCCCGCCTGGTGCTGGAGCGCATCCGGGCGTTGTGCGGCGACGAGCTGGTGATCGGGCTGGCCCTGTCGGTGGACCCCGACAATCCCCGGGCCCCGTCGGGCGGCGACCAGGCCCGGCCGCTGGGGGTGGCCGAGCTGACCGAGATCGCCGGGTGGCACGACGACCGCGAGCTCGTGGACTACGTGGCCTGCGGCACCGGCAGCCTGCGCCAGCGGGGCCTGGCCCACCCGACCACCCTCCACGCCGAGCTCGTCGGCGAGCCGCTGGCCGCCGCCGTGGCGGCGGCGGTGACCACGGCCCGGGTGCTGTGCGCCGGCCACGTCCGGACCATGGCCAACGCCGAGGCCGTGCTGGCCGCCGGCCACGCCGACCTGGTGGCGATCACCCGGGGCCAGATCGCCGACCCCCACCTGGTGGGCAAGGCAGCGGTGGGCCAGGCCAACCGGATCCGGCCCTGCATCTCGTGCAACGACGGCTGCGTGGTCGGCCCCGGCGCCGGACCGGGCGTCGGGACCGGCCCCGACGGCGGGGCCACCGCCACTGCCACCGCCCTGCGGTGCCTGGTCAACCCCGAGGCCGGCCGGGAGCACCGCTGGGGGGCGGGGGTCGACATCTACGCCGCCGCCGCACCCCGGCGGGTGGTGGTGATCGGGGGCGGGCCGGCCGGGTTGGAGGCGGCCCGGGTGGCGGCCGAGCGGGGCCACCAGGTGCGCCTGTACGAGGCGTCCGACCACCTGGGCGGCCAGTGGCGCCTGGCCGGGCTCCAGCCCACCCGCTCCCCCATCGCCGACCACCTGGCCTGGTACGAGGCCGAGCTCCACCGCCTGGGCGTGGAGATCCACCGGGGTGCCACGTTCAGCCCGTCGGCCCGGATGTGGGAGCAGGTGATCGTGGTGGCCACCGGGGCCGCCCCGGCCCGGGCCGGCCGCCAGCGGGCCTTGCCCGGCGTGCAGCGACTCCCGGGCGTGGGCTCCAGCCCCGGTGCCGGTGCCGGTGCCGGTGCCGGTGCCGCGTCCGACCGTAGCGGCGCCGCCGGGGTGCGGGTGGCCGACATCGCCGACGTGGCCCGGGGCGCCGTGATCCCGGCCGGCGACGTGCTCGTGGTCGACGACACCGGCGACTGGCGGGGCATCGGCACCGCCCTGCTCCTCCAACAGCTCCGGTGCCGGGTGGGCCTGGTCACGGTCGACGCCGCCGTCGCCGCCCGCCTCACCCCGGCCGCCGGCGGAGCCGAGGCCCGGCGCCGCTTCGCCCGCTCGGGCGGAGTCGCCTTCGTCCACACCGTGGTCACGGCGTGGGACGGCACCGCCGGGCGGGCCACGCTCCGCCACGTGCTGACCGACCGGGTCGACGAGGTGGGGGCCGACTGGCTGGTGCTGGCCGAAACCCCCACCGCGGCGCCGGCCGGCCCCAGCGCCAGCGTGGCCGAGCAGGTGGCCGAGGCCTGTCCCCACGCCGCCATCCACGTGGTGGGCGACGCCCTGGCCCCCCGCCACGCCGCCGCCGCCATCGCCGAGGCCCACGCCCTGGCCCTCACGCTGTAGGGGCGGGACCCGGAACATCGCGCCACCCCTGCGAACCCTGCTGCGTCGGGGGGGCTGGAGATGGTGGGCTGGAGACCAGAACGCAGCAGGGTCCGGAGCGAGTCGCGTTCTGGCGGTCGAACGGGCATGCCGGCTGCGGCGCGTGTAGAACGTTGTGTATGACCGACGGGCCGCCGCAGCCCCCGCCGGCGTTCCTGGATCCCGCCAGCCTGGTCTTCCCGGCCCGGGTCGTCGAGGTCCGCCCGACCGGGATCGTCCTCAGCCAGAGCCGCTTCGTTCCCGAGAGCGCCGAGCGCCAGAGCGACGCCGGGCGCATCGACGACATCCTGATCGCCGGCGTCAGCCGGGGCGCCGACGGCGAGCTCGTCCACCATCTGGCCGACCCCCGCCTCCTGGGCTCGGTGGATCCCGGCCGCCAGGTCCGGGCCGAGATCGACCCCCGGCGCCGGGCCAACCTGAGCCGCCTCCACTCCGCCCTCCACCTGCTGTGGTTCGCCTACCAGACCATCCACCGCTCGCCCGCCCGTCGGCTGGGGCGCCGGGTCGACGTGGTGTCGGCCCGCCTCGAAGTCCCGCGCCCCGACGGCACAGCCACGGTGGCCGCCCCCACCGCGTCCCCAACCGCCCCCAACGAGGCCCAGGCCAACGAGGCCGAGGCCGCTACGGCAGCGGCAGCGGCAGCCGACTGCGAGGCCGAAGCGGCCGCCCTGGCCGGCTGGCTCCGCCGGGCGGTGGCCGCCGACCTGCGCATCGACCACGTGCAGGGCGGTAGCCCCAACCGGCTCCACTGGGTGGTGGACGGGATCGGATCGGTCGCCTGCCTGGGCCCCCACCCGCCGTCGACCGGCGCCGTCGGACCCCTGGCCGTGACGGTGGAGGAGCTCGACGTCGACCGCCTCACCCTCACCGCCCGGCTGGCTACCCGATGGTGACGATCACTCCCACTCGATCGTGCCCGGCGGCTTCGACGTGACGTCGTAGACCACCCGGTTGATGCCGTCGACCTCGTTGATGATGCGGTTCGACATCTTCTCCAGCAGGTCGTACGGGAGGCGGGCCCAGTCGGCCGTCATGGCGTCGTCGCTGGTGACGGCGCGGATGATGATCGGGTGGGCGTAGGTGCGCTCGTCGCCCATCACGCCTACGGAGCGGATGTCGGCCAGCACGGCGAAGGCCTGCCAGATGTCGCGGGCCAGGCCGGCCTCGGCGATCTCGTGGCGGACGATGGCGTCGGCCTGCTGCAGCACGGCCACCTTCTCCGGGGTGACCTCGCCGATGATCCGCACGCCCAGGCCGGGGCCGGGGAACGGCTGGCGCCACACGATCTCGTCGGGCAGGCCGAGCTCGTGGCCCAGCACCCGCACCTCGTCCTTGAACAGGTTGCGCAGCGGCTCCACCAGCTTGAACTGGAGGTCGTCGGGCAGGCCGCCCACGTTGTGGTGGCTCTTGATCTTGGCCGCGCTGGCGGTGCCCGACTCGATCACGTCGGGGTAGAGGGTGCCCTGCACCAGGAACTCGGCGTCGCTCAGGCCGCCGGCCGTCTCCTCGAACAGCCGGATGAACAGCTCACCGATCGTCTTGCGCTTCTGCTCGGGGTCGGTCACCCCGGCCAGGCGCTCGAAGAACCGGTCACCGGCCCGCACGTGGATCAGCTCCATGCCCTGGTGGCGCTGGAACGTGTCCACCACCTGCTCCGACTCCCCGGCCCGCATGAGCCCGGTGTCGACATAGACGCAGGTGAGGCGGTGGCCGATGGCCCGGTGCACGAGGGCGGCGGCCACGGCCGAGTCGACCCCGCCGGACAGGCCGCAGATCGCCCGGCCCGGGCCCACCTGGGACCGGATGGCGTCGAGCGAGGCGTCGATGATCGACGTCATGGTCCAGGTGGGATCGCACCCGGCCAGGTCGAACAGGAACCGGCTGAGCAGCGCCATGCCGCCCTGGGTGTGGCCCACCTCGGGGTGGTACTGCACACCCCAGATCTTCCTCGTGTCGCTCTCCAGCACCGCCACCGGGGCATTGGGGCTGGAGGCGGTGGCGGTGAACCCGGCCGGCACCTGGGTGACGGCGTCGAAATGGCTCATCCACACCGGGGTGGGGCCGGCGACATCGGCCAGGAGGGCCGACGGACCGGGCGAGGACGGCGTCACGATCGTGCGCCCGTACTCCCCCTGGGCGTTGCGGCCCACCGTGCCGCCCAGCTGGTGGGCCACGAGCTGGGCCCCGTAGCAGATGCCGAGGATGGGCACGCCGAGGTCGTAGATGCCGGGGTCGAGCCGGGGGGCGCCGTCGACGTGGACGCTCTTGGGCCCGCCCGACAGGATCATCGCCGCCGGCCGCCGCTCGGCCACCTCGGCGGCCGAGATCGTGTGGGGCACGATCTCGGAGTAGACGTTCAGCTCGCGGACGCGGCGGGCGATCAACTGGGCGTACTGGGCGCCGAAGTCGACGACCAGCACCACCTGCGTGGGGGCGACAACGGCGCTCACGAGCCCCTCACCGCCATGCTCTGACTCCGGTCATGATCGTGAACGATCATGAGCTCGGCCTTCTGCAGCTCCTTGATCGACTCGTACCCCAGCGTGGCCATGGCCTTGCGCAGGCCGCCGAAGATGTTGAGCCGGCCGTCGGGCTCGGGGGCGGGGCCCAGCAGCAACTGCTCCAGCGGCGCCACCTGGTCGACCCGCACCCGGCGGCCCTGGGGCAGCGTGGGGTGGACGACGGAGGTGGACCAGTGCCACCCCCGGCCCGGAGCCTCGAACGCCTGGGCCAGAGCCGAGCCGATCATCACGGCGTCGGCCCCGCAGGCCACGGCCTTGGCGATCTGGCCGCCGGTGCGGAACCCGCCGTCCGCTATCACCTGCACGTACACACCGGTCTCATCGAGGTGGCGCATGCGGGCGGCCCGCACGTCGGCGATGGCGGTGGCCATGCCCGAGCCAACCCCGATCACGTCGGCGGTGGAGGCGGTGGAGCCGCCGTCGACCCCCACCAGCACGCCGGTGGCCCCGGTGCGCATCAGGTGGAGGGCGGCGTTGTAGCTCACGCAGCCGCCCACGATCACCGGCGTCTCCAGCTCCCGGACGAACTGCTTGAGGTTGAGCACGTCGGCGTCGGACTTGGAGATGTGCTCGGCCGAGATCACCGTGCCCCGGATCAGCACCAGATCGAGCTCGGCCTTGAGCAGGGTGCCGGCCATGGCGGCCACGTGGCGGGGCGACACGGCGCCCGCCGCGATCACGCCGGCCTCGTGGATCTCGTGGATGCGGCTGGCCACCAGGTCGGGGTCGATGGGGGCGCTGTACAGCTCCCGCATCCGGGCCACCGCCTTGTCGCCGTCGAGCTCGCTCAGCTCCACCAGGCGCTCGTCGGCGTCGTGATGGCGGGTCCACAGGCCCTCCAGGTCGAGCACGGCGAGCCCGCCCAGCTGGCCGATGGCAATGGCCATGGCCGGGCTGGTGACCGAGTCCATGGCCGACGCCAGGAAGGGCAGCTCCAGCCGGTAGGCGTCGATCTGACACGACAGGTCGACGCCGTCTATGTCTCGGGTGCGCCGGTCGGGCAGCAGGCGCAGTTCGTCGAGGCCGTAGGAGCGACGGCCCGACTTCCCCAATCCGATCTCGATCTCGGCCATGATTCGGCCCACCTCCAGGGAAAGAAACCAGACTAGCGAGCCGGCGAGGTCAACCCGCGGTCCCCGCAGGCCCCGATCCGGGGGCCAGGGAGCCTCAGGCGAGGCCGAGGCGCTGGGCCTCGTCGGCGCAGTAGAACACGGCGCCGGCCCCCGCCAGCTGGCCATAGTCCTCGGGCGTGAGGTCGCCCCGCACCGCCGGATCGAGCGCCCCGTACTGGGCCAGCAGCTCGGCGCCCAGCTCGTTCTGGGTGTCGGACGCCTTCAGGGCGGCACAGGCTCCGGCCCCGATGGCGTCGATGTCGCCGTTGGTGTGGTCCCCCAGCCATGCCTTCACCCCGTCGCTGGCGTCGGGGCTGTTCAGCAGGTATTGGCGCATGTTGCCGGCCACTCCGCCCCCCAGGTCGCCCACCGCCCCCGCCGGCTCCACCCGGAGGGGTGCGGGCTGGCTGGCGGCCCGGGACAGGGCGAGCTGGGCGTAGTAGATCGTGGTGGCCCGATCGCTGCCCGACGACTGCACGATCACGTCGCCGGCCCGGGCGTAGACGGTGAGCACGGTGCTGCTCACCGTCCCGCCCAGGGTCGTGTACTCGGCGCCCGTCGATTGCTCGGCCAGCGGCACCACCAGGTTGGGGTCGGGGGCGATGTCCCACACCTGCCCGGGTACGTCGGCCCCCAACGGCTGGCCGTCGCAGGCGGCGGCCAGCCCGGCGGCGTAGTCGTAGGCGGCCTGGGCCGACTCCACCGAGTCGTAGGCCAGCGACCGGACGACGAAGCTCTGGGCCGTCGAGTCGTAGGCCACGCCCGACTGGGCCAGGGCGGCCGGGCCAGACGCAGGGGTTGGATCCCGGTGCACAGCTCGGGGCTGCCGTCGGGGTCGAGGGTGGTGGTGTAGCCGGTGGGTGCATCGGCCTGCCCGGGGGTGATGGCCGCCACCTTCTGCTGGGCGGCGGCGGCCACCGCCGCCGGATCGGGCGTGGTGCCGGCACCCCCGGCGGCGCCGGTGGTGGTGGAGGAGGAGGCGGCCCCGTTGCCGATCGCGGCCGCCCCCGACAGGACGGTGTCGGGGGTGGCGGTCTCGTCGCCCCCGCCCCGGTTGGCCAGGGCGACGATCCCGCCCACGACGACCACGGCGGCCACCGCCGCCAGCACGCCGGCGATCAGACCCCGGCTGGGGCCGGTCCTGGGCGACGCCTGGAACGGCACGGGACGGGTGAACCCGTCCGAGCCGTTGGGGACACCCGGGGCGGCGTGGGGGCCGCCCGGGGTGAACTGACCGCCAGCGAGGGGGCCGCCCGGGGTGAACTGACCGCCGGCGAGACCGGCGGCGGCCCCCAGGGTGGCGGCGCCGGCCGCCGGACCGCTGGGCGGGTACGGGCCGCCCGGGGTGAACTGGTGGCCGACGGCAACCGTGGCGTTGGCGACGCCGCCGGAGCCTGCCCGGCCCGCCGCCAGCACGGCCGGCAGCTCGGCCGCCGCCGGGCGGCGGGCCGGGTCGCGGTCGAGGCAGCGGCCGATGAGGTGGCGCCACTCGGGCGGGAGCGAGGGATCGATGGCCGGCGGCTGGGTGGTGATGGCCACGATCAGGGCCACCTCGCTGCTGGCCTCGTGCACCAGGCGGCCGGTGAGGGCCTGGTGGAGCGTCACGCCCACGGCGTAGACGTCGGCCGCCGGGGCCGCCGCCCCCCGCTCGAACAGCTCGGGGGCCATGTAGCGGGGAGTGCCCATCAGCTGATCGCCGTGGTGGTAGTGGCCGGTGGCCGACAGATCACGGCTCAGGCCGAAGTCGGCCAGCTTCCAGTCGGTGCCGCCCAGCAGCACGTTGCCCGGCTTGAGATCCCGGTGCAGGGTGCCGCGGCCGTGGAGGTAGCCCAGCCCGGCGCTCACGTCGTTGAGCAGCCGTTCGGCCTGATCGGGAGCCAGCCCCCCGGGGGTCCGGTCGAGCCAGTCCTGGAGGGAGTACTGGCACAGCTCGGTGACGAGGTACAGGTGGGCCGACCCCTCCTCGTCGATGTACTCACCCGAGTCGAGGTAGGCCACCAGGTTCTGGTGGCGCAGGGCCACCACCTTGCGGATCTCGTCGTGGAAGCCGGCCCGCTCCCGGGGCGAGGTCGACGGGTGCAGCACCTTGATGGCGGCCTGGCCCAGGCTCACCGCCGACCGGTCCTCGGCCGAGAACACCTGGCCGAAGGCGCCGTGCCCCAACTCCTGCCCGAGCTGCCACCGGCCGCCCACCACCTGTCCTGCGCTCAACGCCACGCTCGCACCTCGATCGTCTCCGCTTCCGTCCCCTGAGCCCCCGCCCACCCGTCGCCCGCCCGTCGCCGGCTCAGGGTTGGCCGAGCCCCAGCCTCGTGGCCTCGTCGGGGCAGTACCGGGGAGCGGCCACCGCCATGAGCTGGGCGTGGTCGGCCGCCGTGAGCGGCGCCCGGACGTTGATGGCCAGGTCGTCCCACGCCTGCTGGAGGGCGACCGCCACCCCCTTGGCCGCCGTGACCGGGCCCAGCGCCTCGCAGCCGCTCCCGGCCACGGCGTCGAGGTCGGTGTTGGGATGGCCGGCCAGCCACTCGGTGACCTCGGCGCTCACGCCGGCCGCCGGGTCGGCGGCGGCCAGACGCACCTCGCTGTTCGGGCCGGGCAGCACCGTGCCGACGTCGCCAATGGGCTCCACCTTGGCCGGCGGCACCTCCTGGTTGACCCGGGCCACCATGAGCTGGGCGTACCAGATCACCGACGCCCGGTCGGTGCCGGCCACGTACACCAGCACGTCGTCGATCCGGGCGTAGATGGCCAGGGCCGCCTCGAAGAACGTCGGCCCCGCTCCGGGGCCGCCCACCACCTGCATGATGGTGGCCGAGGTCTGCACCGCGCCGTCGATCGTCACGTCGCTGACGGGGGTCATCGTCCACGACTCCCCGGGGCTGTCGGGGCCGAGGTCCTTGCCGTCGCAGGCCGCCAGCACCTCCTGGGCGGCCCCGAAGGCGGCTTCGGCCTCGGGGGCGCCGGCGTAGATGTAGGTCACGGGCACGATCAGCTGCCCCGCCTTGGTGAAGTTGTAGGCCCGGGTGGCCAGCGCCTTGCCGGTCACCTTGGCCCGGTTGACGCCGGGGCACAGGTCGACCGGCGGCCTCGCCGTCGTGTCTTCCACGTTGAAGCCGGCGGGGGCGTCGGACGGGCCGGCCACCACGGCGGCCACCCGTAGGGCGGCCTGCGGCGCGGCATCGGTGCGGGCGGTGGTGGCGGACGCATCGGTGGCCGGCGTGGTGGGGCCGGTGGTGTCGGAGGGCTGGTCGTCGCCGCCCCGGTCGGTGGCCACGAAGGCGATCACGCCCGCCAGCACCAGCGCCACCACGCCCAGCGCCCCGATCAGAGCGAGGCGGCGCCCGCCGTTGCGGGGGCGGCCCCCGCCGCTCCCATCGACGAACGCCGAGGGGACGGCGCCAACCGGTGGTTCATCGGAGCCCACGGGTTGGCTGGTCACCGGGTGGTTGAGGCCCCCCGCCACCGACGCCGTCGGCCCGCCGGCCGCAGCGTCGGGTGCGTTTGGGCCGGAACCACCGGAGCCGGTGGGCCCGGGGGCAGGCGAGCGGGGCAGGTTGGCGGGAGGGCCGACGGGAGCGCTGGGCGCCGGCGACGGGGTCGGCGCCGCCCAGGCGGCGGACGGCACGCCGAAGGCCAGCCCGGCATCGTCGCTGGTGGGAGCGCCGGCGGCCGGAGATCCGGCGCCGGCCGGCCGCAGAGCCCGGGTGGGCGGGGCCGCCGAGTGCGGTTGCGCCGGACCGGGGCCCGCCGGGGTCGGGGCGGGGACCGCCGACGCCGGGCCGGGCTGGGCCGACGGGTGCAGCGCCTGAGCCGACGCCGGTGGCGGGGGCAGGGGGTGGCCCAGGTGCTTGGCCAGCGGGCTGGTGCCGCTCAGCTGGGCCAGGCGGGACGACGGCTGGAGCCGACTCTCGGCCAGCACCGCCGGGAGCTGGCTGGCGCCCGGACGGTTGGCCGGGTCCCGCTCCAGGCACTGCTCGATCAGGCGGCGCCAGTGCGGGGGGAGATCGCGGTCGATCTTGGGCGGTGTGGTGGTGACCTGCACCAGCAGGGCCACATCGGTGCCGTCGTGGACCGTGCGGCCGGTGAGCGCCTGGTGCAGGGTGACACCGACGGCGTAGACGTCGGACGCAGCCGACGCCGCCCCGTCCTCGAACAGCTCCGGCGCCATGTAGCGGGGGGTGCCCATCACCACCGTGCCGTGGTGGTAGTGACCGGTGGCGCTCATGGCCCGGGTGAGGCCGAAGTCGCCCAGCTTCCAATCGTCGCCCCCCAGCAGCACGTTGGCCGGCTTGAGGTCGCGGTGGAGAAGGCCCCGGCTGTGGAGGTACCCGAGGCCGGCCGACATGTCGGCCAGCAACCGCTCGCACTGGCCGGCGGTGAGGTGCCCGGCCCCGCCGGCCAGGTAGGCCTGAAGCGAGTACTGGCACACCTCGGTCACGAGGAAGAGGTGGGGCTGGCCGTCGTCGTCTCGGTGCTCGCCCGAGTCGAGGTAGGCGACCAGGTTGGGGTGGCGGAGGGAGACGACCTTGCGGATCTCCTCGTGGAACGCCTCGCGCTCCTTGGGCGAGGTCGACGGGTGCAGCACCTTGACCGCGGCGGCACCCAGGTTCAGGGTCGAGGTGTCGTCGGCCCGGAACACCCGGCCGAAGGCTCCCTGGCCCAGCTGCCCGCCGAGGCGCCACCGGCCCCCGACCTCCACGCCCGAGCTGATTCCCGCTGCCACTCCATCCCTCTCAACCGTCCGGGCACAGCCTATCGACCCGCTCCCCCCGGGTTCCGTCGGGCCCACCCGGCCGCATCCCGGACTCCGAGCCGGCGGAAGTTCGCGCATCCAGTCGAACTCTGCCGCGAACTACCGCCCAGTGCGGCACTTCGCGACACGGTTGGGCCGGGCAGGCGGGTGAGTGGGCGCGGCGGCTGCGCCCTACAAGGCCCCCGCCAGCGCCGGGGCCAGATCGCCCCGGGGCTCGGGCGCCACGGCCCCCAGGCCCAGCCAGGCGGCCAGGTCCTCGAGGGCGCCGGCCAGCTCGGGCGCCACCCGGCCGGGGTCTGCGCCGTCCTCGATGTAGGAGCCCTTCACCCGGAGCGTGCCGGCGGCCCGGTCGGCCTTGAGGTCGACCCGGGCCACCAGCTCGCCGTCGAGCAGGAACGGGAGCACGTAGTAGCCGTAGAGGCGCTTGGGCTCGGGCACGTAGATCTCGATCCGGTAGCGGAAGCCGAACAGCCGCTCGGCCCGGGGCCGGAACCACACGACGGGATCGAACGGGCTGAGCAGGGCCCGACCGGGCACGGCCCGGGGCCGGCGGGCCTCCGGGTGGAGGTAGGCCGGCTCGCCCCAGCCCGGTACCTCCACCTGCTCCAGGCGGCCGGCGGCCACCAGGCTGGCCAGCAGCGGGCGGGCCACCGGCATCGGGAGGCGGAAGTAGTCGGCCAGGTCGGCGGCGGTGCCGATGCCGTGGCTGGCGGCGCCCAGGGCCAGCAGCTCCCGCTGGGCGTCGGGCTCCTCGGGGGTGTCGGCGGCCAGCACCTCGGGCCGGATCACCCGCTCCGGCAGGTCGTAGACGGTGATGAACGACGACGTGCGGTGGGCGATGGCCAGCCGGCCCGACACGTACAGCCACTCAAGCGCCACCTTGCCCCGGGACTGGCCCCACCACGGTCCGGTGCGGGGCCCGGGGTCCGACAGCTCCCGCACGCTCAGGGGGCCGACGGCGGCCACCTCGTCGAGCACGGCCCGCACGTAGCCCGGCAGCTCCGTCTCCATCTGCTCCGCCCGGCGCCACCGGGTGCGGGTCATCCGCCACCGCAGCAGGGGGTGCAGCTCCTGGGCCGTGATCGACGCCTCGTGGCCGACGTACTCGAAGCACCGCTTCGAGCGGTAGAGGAAGCGGTCGAGGGCGGTGCGGTCGTAGGGGCCGAGGCGGGCCAGGACGGGCAGGTAGTGGCTACGGCAGACGACGTTGACCGAGTCGAGCTGGAGGGCGGTCATCCGGCCCAGCGCCCTCGTGAAGTGGCGGGCCGTGACGGGGCCGGAGGGGCGGGGGTCGCAGAACCCCTGGGCGGCCAGGGCGATGCGCCGGGCCTGGGCCGGCGTGATCCGGGCCGCCACCGGTCAGCTGGTCGCTCCGGCCAGCTGTTCCAGCAGGTCCCGCAGGCCGCCCACCTTGAGGTTCTTCATCACCTGGCCGGGCGTCGTCTCGCCCTTCTCCCACTCCATCCAGTGGGCGAGCAGCTTGGCCGGATCAGGGGGTGGCTTGTCCATGCCAGGCAGCGTAGCTGCCGGTCGGGGTAGGGCCCCCGGCCGAGATGGGGTCCCGGGGGCGCAGCCCCGCAGAACAGCGTAGCTGCCGGCCGGGGTGGGGCCCCCGGCCGAGATGGGGCCCCGGGGGCGCAGCCCCCGCAGAACACAGCGTAGCTGCCGGCCGGGGTAGGGCCCCCGGCCGAGATGGGGCCCCGGGGCGCAGCCCCCGCAGAACACAGCGTAGCTGCCGGCCGGGGTGGGGCCCCCGGCCCAGATGGGGTCCCGGGGGCGCAGCCCCCGCAGACGGGCCCCCGCACTACAGACGTGGGGCTATCCAGCTGGCGGCTCGTGCTCGACGGTCGGCACCGTGTGGGCGTGGATCTCGAGGGTGAGGGCGTGGATCGTCTTGATGATGTGGTCGGCCTCCACGTTGGTCTCGTAGTCGTGGCGGGCCAGGTCGCTCGAGATCTGGTCCTCCCGCTTCGCTGCGATCAGCAGGATCGCTCCCTGCAGGGCGGCCAAACACGACAGCACCAGGTTGAGCAGGATGAACGGGTACGGGTCGAACCCCACGTTGCGGTTGCCGACCATCCACCCGGCCAGGAACAGCAGCGCCCCGATCACGAACCACCAGGAGCCCATGCCGTTGCGCATGCGGTCGGCGGCCCGCTCCCCCACGGTCAGCTGGTCGCCGGTGCGGACGGCGGGATGGAACCGCCACGATGAGCGGCGGATGTGGACCTTCTCTCTCAGCTCTCTCAGCGATGTCATGCCGGCAGTCTGGCCGGCCGACGGAGCGGGACGCTCAGCTCAGGGTGACGATGAGATCGCCCTCGTTGACGTGATCCTCGGGCTTCACGTGGACCTCGGCCACCGTGCCCCCCGCCGGCGCCACCACCGGCAGCTCCATCTTCATCGACTCCAGGATCACCAGCTCGTCGCCCTCGGCCACCACCTGGCCCGCCTCCACGTTGACCATCCAGACGTTGGCGGTGATCTCTGCTCGTATCTCGGTCACGGGCCGGAGACTACAAGCCCTCCGCCGTCCCGGCGAACCGCCGGCATTTCGCGCATCCAGCCGAACCTTGTCGACTTGTGCCGCCCCTGCCGGCATTTCTCGACACGGTTCGCCGCCATGCGAGTGCTGCAGCCGCCGGCCCGGCCGTCTTTCTCGGCGAAGTACGCCTCGGGCATGCTGGGGCCATGCCCGTAGACCCCAACCGTGAATCGTGGAAGCCCGGCATGAGCTGGGAGGCCGCCGTCGACGAGATCCAGTACCTGCGAGGGCTGGCCGAGGAGCTGGGCGGGCCGGAGCGGATCGAGCGTCAGCACGCCGGGGGCCGCTACACCGTGCGGGAGCGCATCGCCAAGATGGCCGACCCCGGCACGTTCGTGGAGATGGGCCCGCTGATGGGCGGCGCCACCTATGACGCCGAGGGCAACCTGGTCGACTTCGTGCCCGGCGGCTGGGTGGGAGGCACGGCCGAGCTCGACGGCCGACCGGTGGCCATCGGGGGCGACGACTTCACGATCTCGGGCGGCAGCCCGTCGGGAGTGCACAAGATGCCCCACGACTTCGTCCAGCCCCTCGCCCTCCAGTACGGCATCCCCTACGTGCAGCTGCGGGAGGGGGTGGGCCATTCGTCGAAGTCCGACGAGGCCGACGGCCACATGGGCCTGCCCCAGGGCCACCTGTGGTGGCAGGGGGTGCAGCTGCTGGCCAAGGTGCCGGTGGCGGCCGGGATCCTGGGCTCGGTGGCCGGCTGGCCGGCGGCGGGGGCCCTGATGAGCCACTTCACGGTGATGGTGAAGGAACAGAGCCAGATCTTCCCGTCGGGGCCGCCGGTGGTGGAGCGGGCCATCGGGGAGAAGCTCAACAAGGAGGAGCTGGGCGGCTACCGGATGCACGTCTACGAATCGGGCCAGGTCGACAACGTGGCCGAGAACGAGGACGACGCCTTCGCCCAGATCCGCCAGTTCCTGTCGTACCTGCCCAACACCACGGCCGAGGTGCCGCCCCGGGTGGAGACCGGCGACCCGGCCGACCGCCGCCCCGAGGAGTTGCTGAGCATCATCCCCACCAACCGGCGCCGGGGCTACGACATGCGCAAGCTGATCGGCCACGTGGTCGACAACGGCCAGTTCTTCGAGATGCGGCGCCACTTCGCCGGGGCCATCATCACCGCCTTCGCCCGGCTCGACGGCTACCCGGTGGGGATCCTGGCCAGCGACCCGATGAAGCTGGCGGGGGCGCTCGACGGCGACGGGGCCGACAAGTACGCCCACTTCGTGGACCTGTGCGACGCCTTCAACCTGCCGGTGGTGATCTTCCTCGACATGCCCGGCTTCATGCTGGGCTCGGCGGCGGAGCGCAAGGCCACCATGCGCCGGGGGGTGCGGGCCCTGATCGCCTCGGCCGAGGCCCAGGTGCCCAAGGTGGAGTTCTGCGTGCGCAAGAGCTACGGGGTGGCGGCCGACGCCCCCAACTCGATGGGCCTGCCCGACGGGATCAACCTCCGGTTCGGCTGGCCCGCCGGCGAATGGGGCGGCATCCCGATCGAGGGCGGGGTGGCCGCCGCCTACCGGCGGGAGATCGAGGCGGCGCCGGACCCCGAGGCCCACCGCACGATGCTGGAGGACCGGCTGCTGCGCCTGCGGTCACCGTTCCGGGCCGCCCAGCACGGCGACGTCGTCGACCTCATCGATCCCCGCGACACCCGCCGCCTCGCCTGCCACTTCGTCAAGCTGGCCCAGCCCCAACTGGCTCGACTGGCCGAACGCCCCAAGCGCGCCGTACGCCCCTGAGCCACGAGAGCTGGGCCAGCCGCTGGCACCAGCCCCAACTGGCTCGACTGGCCGAACGCCCCAAACGCGCCGTACGCCCCTGAGCCACGAGAGCTGGGCCAGCTCGGAGGGCGAACTGCGTCACGTTTTCGACGAGTTCCGGTGGTTTCGTGACTCAGTTCGGGGGCGGGGCGCGGTTTTCGTCGTGCCGTTCGCACGGGCGACGGGCGGGGGAGGGCCGAACGGGCACGGCGACGGCGGCGGCGGCGGGGCGCGAACGGGCGTCGGCTGTGCCAGAGTGACGGCCATGGCGTTCCGCTCCTTCCTCGACAAGATCGGACAGGCGGCCTCGGGCCGGGCGGCCACCCGGGAGGCGGGGCCGCCCACGTCGTCCAACGGGGCGTCGTCGATGCACCTGTTCTGGGCCCTCCGGGGGTACCCGTTCGTCGAGCTGCGGGCCACGATCGAGGTGATCCAGCCTCCCACCGTCCCCAAGCTCAACTTCTGGGCCCTGCAGGGGTCGTTCGAGGAGGACGGCGTGATCAAGGGCGGCGCCCACTTCGGCCTCCAGTACCACCCGGAGTACCCCGGGGCGGGCGCCGTGAACTGGGGCGGGTACAAGAGCGAGGGGGGTGAGCTCGACGGGTCGGGATCGAACCTGCCGTCGCACCTGGCCAACGTGAACACCCGCAACTACCGGTGGGTGCCGGGCCGGGCCTACCGCTACCGCATCTACAAGGTCGGCTACCTGCCCGAGGTGGAGCACAAGTGGCGGGGGTCGATCACCGATCTGGAGACCGGGGAGGAGACCGTGGTCCGCGACCTCTACGTGCGGGCCAACTTCCTGGTGAATCCCATGGTGTGGACCGAGTCGTTCGGGTGCTGCGACGAACCGTCGGTGGCGGTCCGGTGGTACGACCTGGAGGCCATCGACACCGACGGTGCTGTCGAGCAGGCCAGCGTGGTGACCGTCAACTACCAGAGTTACGCCGACGGCGGCTGCACCAACACCAACTGCTCCATGGACGGCAGCGCCTTCGTCCAGCGCACCAACTGCGCCCGCGCCACCCAGATCGGCTCCCAGCTCACCCTGATGCTCCCATGAGGGCCCGCAACCAGGGCCGCATGGGCGGCGCCCTCCTGACCGGGCCGGCGCTAGTGCTGCTGGTGGCGGCGGCATGCTCGTCGTCGCCCGCCCCAATCGAGATCGGCGACATCGAGCTGCCCCCGGGGCTGGAGACCTACGCCGGGCCGGCGGAGCCGACGGTCAGCCTGGTGCTCAACCAGGTGACCGAGAGCCTGCCCGACGGCGCGAGCTTCAACTACGCCGTTTACACCCCGACGGCGGCCACCGATCTCGACCAGTGGTTCTCCGGTTCCCTGTCCCGGGCCGGCTTCAAGAAGGACGACGTCGACGACTTCCTGATCGCCCAGGGCCGCTGGGAGCGCGGCCACCAGACGTTCACCTGGTCCAGCATCCCCCTGACGAGCAACGACGCCGCCACCGACCTCGTCGTCATCATGCTCGCGACCCGCTGACCCACTCACCCGGCCCTCAGCCGCCAGCTTTTCATCCGGGCGTCACCGGCGGCGGGCTGGGTGAAAAAGTCGACGGCCGGCCCGGGGAACCCGGACCGGCCGTCGTGCAACTATCTGAACTGCTTGGGACGTGCTGTGATCAGGCCGGAGCCTGGATCACATCATGCCGCCCATGCCGCCCATGCCGCCCATGTCGGGCATGCCGCCGCCACCGGCGCCCGGCTCTTCGGGCTTGTCGGCGACGAGGGCTTCGGTGGTCAGCACCAGCGCGGCGATGGACGCCGCGTTCTGGAGGGCGGCCCGGGTGACCTTGGCCGGGTCGGTGATACCGGCGGCCATCAGGTCCTCGATCACGCCGGTGGCGGCGTTGAGCCCCTGGTTGCCCGAGGCCTCGCCTACCCGCTGGACCCAGATGGCGCCTTCGAGGCCGGCGTTGTCGGCGATGAGCCGGGCCGGAGCTTCGAGAGCCTTGAGCACCGAACGGGCCCCGGTCTCCTCGTCGCCCACCATCTTCTCGATGGCGGCCTCCACGGCCGGGCGGGCCCGCAGCAGAGCGGTGCCGCCACCGGCGACCACACCCTCCTCCAGAGCGGCCCGGGTGGCCGACAGCGCATCCTCGATGCGGTGCTTCTTCTCCTTGAGCTCCACCTCGGTGGCGGCGCCGACCTTGACCACGGCCACACCGCCGGCCAGCTTGGCCAGGCGCTCCTGCAGCTTCTCACGGTCCCAGTCCGAGTCGGTGTTGTCGATCTCGGCCTTGATCTGGGCCACGCGGGCGTCGACGTCGGTCTTGTCGCCGGCGCCCTCCACGATGGTGGTGTTGTCCTTGGTGACGATGACCTTGCGGGCGGTGCCCAGCATGTCGAGCCCCACACCGTCGAGCTTCAGGCCGACCTCCTCGGAGATCACCTGGCCGCCGGTGAGGATGGCCATGTCCTGCAGCATCGCCTTGCGGCGCTCGCCGAAGCCGGGGGCCTTGACCGCCACCGACCCGAAGGTGCCGCGGATCTTGTTGACCACGAGGGTGGCCAGGGCCTCGCCCTCGACGTCCTCACCGATGATCACCAGCTGCTTGCCGGCCTGCATGACCTTCTCCAGCACCGGCAGGAGGTCCTGCACGGAGCTGATCTTGCCCTGGTTGAGCAGGATGTAAGGGTCTTCCAGGACAGCTTCCTGGCGCTCGGGGTCGGTCACGAAGTAGGGCGAGATGTAGCCCTTGTCGAACTGCATGCCCTCGGTGAACTCGAGCTCCATGCCGAAGGTGTTCGACTCTTCGATGGTGACCACACCGTCCTTGCCCACCTTGTCGATGGCGTCGGCCAGGACCTGGCCCACGGCGGTGTCGGCGGCCGAGATGGCGGCGACCTGGGCGATCTCCGACTTGTCGTCGATCTCCTTGGACAGCTTGTGGATCTCGGCCACGGCCACCTCGACGGCGGCTTCGATGCCCCGCTTGAGGCCCATGGGGTTGGCCCCGGCGGCCACGTTGCGCAGACCCTCGCGGATCAGCGCCTGGGCCAGCACGGTGGCGGTGGTGGTGCCGTCGCCAGCGACGTCGTTGGTCTTGGTGGCGACCTCCTTGACGAGCTGCGCCCCCATGTTCTCGTAGGGGTCGTCGAGCTCGATCTCACGGGCGATCGACACACCGTCGTTGGTGATCGTGGGGGCGCCGAACTTCTTGTCCAGGACCACGTTGCGGCCCTTCGGGCCGAGGGTGACCTTGACCGCGTCGGCCAGCTTGTTCACGCCGGCTTCGAGCGACCGGCGGGCGTCTTCGTCGAACTTGAGGATCTTGGGCATCGGCTACCTCACTTAACGATTGCCAGGACGTCACGCGACGACAGGATCAGCAGATCCTTGCCCTCGATCGTGATCTCGGTTCCGCCGTACTTCGAGTACACGACGGTGTCTCCCACGTTCACGTCCATGGGGATCAGGTCGCCGGAGTCAGACCGACGGCCGGTGCCGACAGCCAGCACCTCGCCCTGCTGGGGCTTCTCCTTGGCCGTATCGGGGATCACCAGACCGCTGGCGGTGACGGCCTCGGCGTCGTTGGGCCGTACGACAATTCGGTCTTCGAGTGGTTGAATCATGCAGAGCTCCGTTTGGGCGTTAGCACTCTCAAGGGACGAGTGCTAATGCTAAGCGCTCGATGCTCCGCCGCCAACCGTTACGAGATTTTTACGCGTCGGGGTGCGCCGGGAGGTGCGGGCTGGCTCCCTCGTGGATCAGCCGCTCCTCGCTGGGGGGTGGCTCGGGCGCCGGCCCCGGCGGGGTGATCAGGCCGTAGTGGCCGTCGTGGCGGCGGTAGACGACGTTGCGGCGCCCGGTGCGGGCGTTCTCGAACAGCGCGAAGCGTTCCCCGCCGGTGTCGAGCAGATCGAGGGCGTCGGCCACGCTGAGCCGGGGCACGGGCCGGTCGACGGCCACCACGTCGGGGCGGGCCAGCCGCTCCTGCAGGTCGGGGCGGTGGGCCAGGCCGTGGAGCTCCACCGCCGGGGTGCCGGGGGCTGCGGCCGCCGCTCCGACCAGCGGGGTGTGGGCCAGCACACAGTCGATCCCGGAGCTCTGCTCGGTGAACAGCAGGAAGTCGTAGCCGAGGAGATCGAGATCCCACAGCGCGTCGTCGAGTGCCAGGCGGGCCGGGGCGAACGACTTGTGCCGCACCACCTCCCGCTCGTCGGGCGGCAGGTCGATCCACGGGGTGGGGGCCGACGGTCGGTTGCCGTGGCGCCAGTGGCCGGGGGCCGGGGTGGCGCCCTCGGGCGAATGGCGGCGCCGGTCGGCCAGGCGGCCGAGGCTGGCCCGCAGGCGCTCCACCACCTGGTCGACGGCCTCGGGCATGGTCGACTCCGCCGCCTGGGCCCGGATGAGGCGGCCGTCGAGGTCGAGGGTCGCCTCGGCCCGGGACGATCGCTCGTCGGCGGGATTGGCGGTATGGGTGAGCTTGATCTGGCCCCAGAGCAGGCGGCCACCCTCGCCCGCCCGGTGGGCGCCGAGGTGGTGGGACACCAGGCGGGCCACCTTCTCCCGGGCGTACTCGGCCGCCGCCTCCGACACCGCCCCCCGGCGCACCAGGGTCAGGGCCCCGGGCCCGGCGTCGGCCGGGGCGGGCGTCGGCTCGGCCCGCGGGTCGACACCGATCCACTGCTCCCGGATGGCGGCGTCGATCGTGTCGGCGTCGGTGTCGAAGGCGTCGGTGTCGGTGTCGGTGGCGAGCACGAAGGCGAGCGGGGGCAGGTCCGACCCCGGAGCAGGGTCGACCACCACGAACCGGTCGACGGCACGGACACCGGCGGCCAGAGGCGGGCCGCCGGCAGACAGACCCGCGGCCAGAGGCGGGCCGCCGGCAGACGAACCAGCGGCCAGAGGCGGGCCGCCGGCAGACAGACCCGCGGCCGGGGCCAGGAGGTGGAGGGAGGTGAGCACATCGCCGATGGCGGCCGGGCCCTGGGCCAACCCGTCGGCCCAGTGGACCACGGCGGTTGGGTGGTAGAGGCCGAGCAACCCCTCCCGATCCCCGGCGGCCAGGGCCGTCAGCCACCGGCGGACGAGACGGACGGGCCGGGTGACCACGTCGACGCCGGCCTCGCCCGATCCGACGTCGATCAGTTCCAGCTCCTCGGTCCGCCCCCGGCGCTGGATGCGCACGGTCCGGCGGCCGGGCTCGATCCGCAGCACTCTGCCTGCGGGCATGACGCTCACCTCCTGGGCTCGGTCCGCCGGGGGTGGGGCCGTTCCGGCCGATCGATCGCGTGCCTCCGGGAACCTCTTCAAACCGAGCGTGACACCGACTCTCCACCGACGGGAGGGTCGATGGTCCCCTCCGCCCGGCCCGTTCAGGCGGCCGGCACGGGAGAGGTCGACGGGATCACGGCGACGGGGGCCGATGAACCCACGATCAGCTGGCGCAGCCGGGGGCTGATCGTCATCCGGGCCAACCGGGCCCCGTGGCGCTTGCCCGCCACCACCAGCTCCACCGGCCCGCCGGTGGGCGGGGCCAGCGCGTCGACCACCGGGCCCGACACCACACGGAGCGTCACGTCCAGACCGGCATGGCGGTCCAGCACCTGCTCCCGAACCAGCTCCAGGTCCTCCCGGGCCCATGCCGCCTCCACCCCCGGGCCGAGGTAGGAGCCGAGGGTGTCGGAGGGGGAATCGGCCGGGAACACGGGTTGGAGGGCGATGGCGTGGACCAGCTCCAGCGGCAACCCCCGGGCGGCGGCGTACTCGGCCGCCCACAGCACGGCCAGATTGCTGGCGTCGCCGTAGCCGACCCCGGCCACGACCAGCGGCGGGCCCGACGACGCAGGCGCCGGGCGGGTGGGATCGGGATGGGCCACCACCATCGGCAGGTTGGAGCGGTGCAGGATCTTGCGGGCGACGGCGCCCAGCAGCGGGAGGTGCCCGCCCCCAGCGCCGTGCATGCCCACCACGATGGCGGTGGCGTCGACAGCGGCGGCCACCCGCAGCACGGCGTGGGCCGGCTCGTCGTCAACCACGTGGGTGACCACCGGTCGGCCGGTGGCCCGGGCCGGCTCGGCCCACGGGCCCTCCAGGTCGGCCTCGGCCACCCGGCGTACGGCTTCCCCGTCGGACTGGAAGGCGGCGGCCGCCAACTCGGCCGCGGGATGGATGCCGTGGACGAGGTGGACCGTTCCGCCTTCGGGTACCCGAGCGGCGGCCCAGGCGGCGGCGGCCACCGACAGGGCGGACCCGTCGAGGCCGACCACGACCCGTTGGAGGGGAGCCACCATGGGGCCGCCCGAGTGGGCGGCGGCGGCAGGGGCGACGGGCGGGGCCATGGCCGGATCAGCCCGCTCAGGCGTCGTCGTCGTCGACGAGCATGTAGAGCAGGTCGTAGCTGCTCAGCAGGCCCACGGTCTCGCCGTTGTCGGTCACCACCAGGTGGTGGATGTGCTCGTTGCGCATCGCGGCGGCGGCCTGCGACACCGAGGCCGTGTACTCGAGGCTCACCAGCGGGCCGGACATGATCGTGCCCACGGCCTCGTTGGCCGGCACATCGGCCAGGTCGGAGCCGGTGATCATGCCCACCGCCTCACCCCGGCTGTCGAGCACGGGCAGGGCGTGCAGCCCCGATTCCTGCAGCAGGCGGCGGGCGGCGCCCACGGCGTCGGACGCCTCCACGGCGATCACGTCACCGGTCATGAGGTCGCCGATGTTCTCCACGGTGCTCCGGTGCGAGCGGTTCTGGGTCGGGTGCTCGGCCATCTTCGGCATCTCCGTGTCCTTCGGGTCGGTTGATGGGGGGACTCTTTCTACGGCCTGAACCTACGCCCGCCCCGGTGAGCCGGGGAGTGCCGAAGGTCCCGAGGTTCCAGGGCCCGGCGGCGGGAGAACAGTGGCTACCGCCGAACCTACCGGATCGCCTACCGACGGTCCCGGACCCCGAGAAATGCCTGGTGGGAGTGCATTCGGTAGGGGCGGCGGTAGGTCGGGCGGGAGGGGTCGGCGCCTCAATGGACGGGCGCCGCCGGGAACCGATCGCAGCGGCGCCGAGAGGTGGAGGAGAGCAACGTGTACGACGACATCACCCGGGCCTGGCTCCGCTGGGTGCGCTCGCTCCGGGGCGGGCGGACCCTGCGACGCTGGGCCGACGACCATCCGGCGCTGGCCGGATGGACGGTGGAGGATCTCGGGTCGCCCCGGTGCGGGGAGCGGACCGATGCCATGCAGGCGGCGCTGGTGCGCCTGGCCCAATCCGGTGACCAGGCGGCGGCCAGCACACTGATCGTGCAGCTCCGGCCGGGGCTCACCGGGGTGGCCTGGCGGGCCTGGCACCGGCGCTGCGCCGGGCCCCGCCCGTTCGCCTCACTGGGCGACACCCGCGACGAGGTGCTGAGCGCCTTCGGCGAGACCCTGGCCTGCCACCGGCTCGACCGGCGGCCGGCCCGGATCGCCGCCAACCTCGTGCTCGACACCCACCAGCGGCTGTGGCGGGCCGCCGGCCGGGACGACCGGGCGGCAGCGGCCGCCGTAGCGGTGTCGGTGGCCGCGGCCGGCCGGGCGGTCCGGGCCGGGGCGGCGGCGGGATCGCCCGACGAGGTGGCGGGAGCGCTCGACCTGACCACGGCAGTGGCTGCCGCCGTCCACCGACTGCCCGGAACCGAGGCCAGCCGCCGGCTGTCGGCCGAGCTGGCGTTCCGGGCCTGGATCCTCGACGAGCCGAGCGCCCTCATCGCCCGGGAGCTCGGCCTCGGGCGCAAAGCGGTGGACGTCCGCCTGTGCCGGCTCCGGACGCTGGTTCGGGCCAGCCAGGCCGGGCGCACAGCCGACGCCACCCGGGCGCTGCGGGCGGCTCGGGCCACGGCCAACCGGGCGGCGGCCGCCGGCAGCGGCGACCGCGCCGACAGCGGCGGCGACCGCGCCGACAGCGGCGGCGACCGCGCCGACAGCGGCGCCGGCGGTCAGGCGGTGGCGAGGCGGAGCGAGGGATCGGCACCGGCATCGAGGCCGGTGGCGCCGTCGTGCGCCAGGCGCCAATGAGCGGCGGCGGCGATCATGGCGGCGTTGTCGGTGCAGTACGCCCGGGACGGCACGAGGTGGTCGAGCCCCGCCTCGGCGGCCGCCTGGGCGAAGCGCTGGCGCAGGCGGGAGTTCGCCGCCACGCCGCCGCCGAGGGCCACGGCGGCGGCCCGGTGGCGCTTGGCCGCCCGCAGCACCTTGGTCACCAGCACGTCCACCACGGCCTCCTGGAAGCTGGCGGCCAGGTCGGGGTTGGTGGCCTCGGGGTGGCGGCGGACGTAGTTGATCACGGCCGTCTTCATGCCGCTGAAGGAGAAGTCGAGGCCGTCGTCGATCATCCCCCGGGGGAAGCGGATGGCGGCCGGGTCGCCCTCGGCCGACAGGGCGTCGATGATCGGCCCGCCGGGGTAGCCCAGGCCGAGGTAGCGGGCCACCTTGTCGAAGGCCTCGCCGGCGGCGTCGTCGACCGTGGAGCCCAGGATCCGGTACCGGCCTGGTTCGTCGACCTTCACGATCATGGTGTGGCCGCCCGACACGAGCAGCACCACCAGGGGCAGGCCGATGTCGGGCCGCTCCAGGAAGGCGGCGAACAGGTGGCCCTCCATGTGGTTGACGCCGACGTAGGGCACGTCCCACGCCAGAGCCAGAGCCTTGGCCGAGCTCACCCCCACCAGCAGGGCTCCGATGAGGCCGGGGCCCCGGGTGGCGGCCACGGCGTCGACGGCCGGCCGCTGGCCGGTTCCCAGCCCGACGGTGGTCAGGCCGGCGTCGGCCAGTGCCTGGCCCACCACCGGCTCCAGCATCTCGAGATGGGCCCGGCTGGCCACCTCGGGTACCACGCCCCCGAACTCGGCGTGCACGGCCACCTGCGACGAGACCACGTTCGACAGGACCTCGATCCGGGGCGGGGCGCCGCCCGCGGTGGCGGCGGTGGGGCGCTCGGCCCGTACGACGGCGGCCGACGTCTCGTCGCAGCTGGTCTCGATGGCCAGGATGGTGGTGGTCGTCCGGCTCGTGTCCGTGGTCGTGTCCATGGGGCGCTGCTGCTCTCAGTGGGGTCGTTGCGGTTGAGCCGGCTCGTGTCCGACGGGTGGCGGGATCTCCTCATGGACGGCCTCGCCGACGGCACCGTCCGCAGCGGGATCGGCGGGTGGGACACCAGCCGAGGTGGGACCGCCGGTGGGACCGGTTGGTGGGAGATCGGCGGGGGCGAGGAGGTCGGCGCCGGGATCGGCGAACGGGGCGAGGTCGTGGAGCCACATGATCACGGCGTCCTCGCCGTCGGGGTAGTACCCGGGGCGGACGCCGGCCGAGTCGAACCCGAGGCTGGCGTAGAGGGCCTGGGCCACCGTGTTCGAGGCCCGCACCTCGAGCGTGAACCCGGTGGCGGCCCGGCGGGCGGCCTCGGCCAGCAGTGCCTCGCACAGGCGGCGGCCGATGCCCCGGCCCGACCAGTTGCGGGCCACGGCCAGGTTCAGCATGTGGGCCTCACCGGCGGCGTACATGACCCCGCCGAACCCCACCACGGTCACCCCGGCGCTGGCCACCAGCCAGTGCCGGTCGTCGCCGGACCGGTCGAGCTCACCGGCGAACAGGGTGCGGGACCACGGGTCCCGGTTGCGGTCGGCCTCGATGGCGGTGATGGCCCGCAGGTCGCGCCGGCGCAGCTCCCGCAGCCGCACCCGGGCCGGACGGGCCGCCCGGGTCGGGGCCGCCGATGGTGGCGGTTGCCGGCCGCTCATCGGGGGGTGTGGCGGGTGGTGACGTTGATGTGCACGTCGGGGTCGCGCAGGTACACGGGGGCCACCAGGTGGCCGGGCAGGGCCAGGCGGCGGCCGGCCAGCGTCACCATCACCGCCGCCGACGGCTCCCGGCCCGGTACGAGGCCCGCCCCGTACCACTCCGGGTACCGGTCGGCCCCGTCGCCCACCGTCACCGGCTGGCCGGCCCCGGCGGCGCCGGGCGCCACGGCCTCGGGACGGCCGACCACCGGGGCGCCGTCGGCACCGTCGGGGCCGAACCGCTGCTGGAAGACCTCGCCCCGGCGGGCGTCGACCACCGCCAGCAGCGGCCGGTCGGGCTCCGCTCCGGCCAGGATCTCCAGGCTCGACAGGGCGACCACGGGCCGGGCCGCCACCAGGGCCAGTGTGCGCACGGTGGCCAGCCCCACCCGGAGACCGGTGAACCGGCCGGGGCCCACGTCGACGGCGAAGCACCCGATCTGGTCCAGGGTGAGGCCGGCGTCGGCCAGGGTTCGGGCCACCAGCGGGGTCAACTCCTCGGCGTGGCGACGGTCGGTGGCCACCTCGTGGGCCACCGCCTCGGCCGCCGGGGCGCCGGCCCGGCCCACCGCCACCCCCACCACCGACGTCGATGAGGTGATGGCCAGGCACAGCCGGCCGGCCACATCCTCGCCGTCGGGCTGCGGCGCCGGACCGGGCGCAGCGGTCGTCGCCTCGCCGCCGGCGCTCAGCACGGCACGGCCCACGGTTCGAGGTCGCGGGCCAGCGCGGCCCGGCGGGCCAACCAGGAGGGGCCGTGGAGGCCGATCCGCAGCTGGCGGCGGTCGGGGTCGCCGTCCCGGTCGTCGAAGCGGAGCTCCACCGTGGCCCGGCTGGCCGGGAGCACGGCGTCGATTCGCTCGCCCCATTCCACCACCGTCACCCCCGCCTCCAGCAGCTCCGGGAGGTCGAGGTCGAGCGTGTCGTCGGGGTCGTCGATGCGGTAGACGTCGAGATGATGGAGCGGGAGACGGCCTTCGTACTCGCTCACGATGGTGAAGGTGGGGCTCGTGATCCGGTCGGCCACGCCCAGGGCGGCCCCCAGGCCCTGGGTGAAGCAGGTCTTGCCCGCCCCCAGATCGCCGGTGAGCACGAGCACGTCGCCGTGGCCGAGGTGGGGGGCCACGGTGCCGGCCAGGGCCCGGGTGCCCTCGGCATCATCGGTCTGGGCGCAGAGCCAGGCGGATTGCTCCATGAGTCGAGGCTACGGCGGGTTCCCGGGAACCCGAAGCCCCGAACAGCCGTCAGGGTGCCCGGCCGGTGGGCCGCTCGCCACCAGCCCGCAACTGCTCGCCGGCCCCTCCCCGCCGGCCCCCGCCCACCAGCGCACCGACGGGGAGCGGCTAACCTCCCCCGGCGATGAAACCGCGACCGGGCTCATGGGAGCACGACATCCTCGAAGCAGCCGACCGGCTCGACGGCATGGTCCGCCACACGCCGGTGCTGGCGGTCGACGGGGCCCAGCTGGGCGGCGCCGGCCGTCTCAGCCTCAAGTTGGAGCTGCTCCAGCATTCCGGGTCGTTCAAGGCCCGGGGGGCGACGAACTTCATGCTGGCCAACCGGATCGGCCCGGCGGGCGTGGTGGCGGCGTCGGGCGGCAACCACGGGGCGGCGGTGGCCTGGGCCGCCAGCCGGCTCGGGCACCGGGCGGCGATCTTCGTGCCCACCATCGCCTCACCGGCCAAGGTGGAACGGCTCCGCCGGTACGGGGCCGACGTCCATCAGGTGGGCGCCGTCTACGCCGAGGCCCTGGCCGCCAGCCGGGAGCTGGAGGCCGAGACCGGCGCCACCCCCATCCACGCCTACGAGGACCGGGCGGTGATGGCGGGGGCGGCCACCGTGGGCCGGGAGCTGGAGCGCCAGGCCGGCCCGCTCGACACGGTGCTGGTGGCGTGCGGGGGCGGGGGGCTGGCCGGCGGGATCGCCGCCTGGCTGGGCGGCCGCACCCGGGTGGTGGCGTGCGAGACCGAGGGCACGGCGACGTTCGCCGGGGCCCGGGCGGCCGGCCGGCCGGTGCCGGTGGCCGTGACGGGCGTGGCGGCCGACGCTCTGGGGGCCACCCAGATCGGCGACCTGGCCTGGCAGCGGTTGGCCGAGGCCGACGCCATCAGCGTGCTGGTGACCGACGCCGAGGTGGCGGCCGCCCGGGCCGAGCTGTGGGACCGGTTCCGCCTGGTCACCGAACCGGCCGCCGCCGTGCCGGTGGCGGCGCTGCTGGCGGGACGGTACCGCCCGGCGGCCGACGAGCACGTCGGCGTCGTCGTCTGCGGTGCCAACACCGACCTCGCTCCCCTCCCCCTGCCCGACGCCCCGTCCCCCTTCCCCGGCCCCGGCGACTGACCGCCCGGCGACTGCGCCACCCCCGATCTCATGCCCGACAGCGTCACCCCCGACGGCCCGGAACATCAGATCACCCCACCCCCGATCTCATGCCCGACAGCGTCGCCGGTGACGGAGGGGGACATCAGGTGGGCCGGGGCGGGCCCGGCCGGGCCGGGATCGCTAGCCTGGCGCCGTGCTGAGCGATGTGCCCGGGGTGAGGGTCGGCCATTGGACGAACGGGGAGGCCCGCACCGGGTGCACGGTGGTGCTCCTGCCCCGCAAGGCGGTGGCGTCGGGCGAGATCCGGGGCGGGGCCCCCGCCACCCGCGAGTTCGCCCTGCTGGAGCCGTGGCGCATGATCCCCTCGATCGACGCCGTGGTGCTCTCGGGCGGGTCGGCCTTCGGGCTGGCGGCCGCCGACGGCGTGATCCGGTGGCTGGAGGAGCACGGGCGGGGCTTCGTCACCAACACCGCCACGGTGCCCATCGTGGTGGGCATGAGCCTGTACGACCTGGGAGTCGGCGACGCCTCGGTGCGGCCCGGGCCGGCCGAGGGCCGGGCTGCGGCCGAGGCCGCGGGGCCCGACCCAGATCCCGCCTCATCGCCTGAAACGGCGGACCCCCTGCCCGGGGCGAGCGACAGCGCCGCCAACCTGGGGCTGATCGGGGCCGGTACCGGGGCCACGGTGGGCAAGTGGGGCGGGCCCGACACCACCCGCCCCGGCGGGCTCGTCACCGCCACGATCCGCTCCGGCGATGTGATCGTCAGCGCCCTGCTGGCGGCGAACGCCTACGGGTGGGTCGACGACGGCACCACCGTGGCCGACCCCGGCCCCCCGATCCGCCCCGCTCCGGCCGACGACGGCGAACCCGGCTCGACCGACGCCCTGACCACCACGAACACCACGATCGGGGTGGTGGTGACGAACGCCGTCGTCGACAAGGTCGGCTGCCACCTCCTGGCCCAGAGCGCCCACGACGGGCTGGCCCGGGCCCTGGTCCCGGCCCACACCGCAGCCGACGGCGACGCCCTGGTGGCCGTCGCCACCGGCCAGGTCGAGGCCGACCTGATGCATCTCCGGCTGCTGGCCCAACACGCCGTCACCCGCGCCATCCGCACCCTGCTGTAGCAAACGCGGCCCGAGCGCCCAACCGCCCGAGCGCACGACCGCCGATCTAATGCCCCCCGGCGTCACCCGTGACCACCGCCGGCACCAGATCGGGACCCGCCGATCTCATGCCCCCCGACGTCACCGGTGACGGGCACGGGCATCGGATCGGGGGCGCGCTCAGGCGGGGCGATACCGGCGGGCGACCCGGGGACTGATCGAGGTGCAGATCTCGTAGTTGATGGTGCCCATGGCGGCAGCCAGATCGTCGGCGGTGATGGCGTTGGCGCCGGGGCCCTGGGAGCCGATGATCACGGCCTCGTCGCCCACCTCCACGGGATCGTCGCCGCAGTCGACCATCGTCTGGTCCATCGTCACCACGCCGAGGATGGGGCGGCGACGGCCCCCCACCAGCATCGAGCCGCCGCTGGCCCACAGCCCCCGGGGCAGGCCGTCGGCATATCCCACGGGCACGGTGGCCACGGTGGTGGCCTCGTCGAGGGTGCGGCGGTGGCCGTAGCTGATCGACTCTCCCGCCGCCACCCGCTTCACGAACGACACCCGGGTCCGCCACGACAGCGCCGGCCGCAACGGGGCCCATCCCGCCATCCCGGGCGCCGGCGGGAGGCCGTAGAGGGCGATCCCGCAGCGGACCACGTCGTAGCGGGCGGCCGGGTGGCCGATCGTGCCGGCCGAGTTGGCGGCGTGGCGGAGCGGAACGTCTATCCCGGCGGCCGTGAGGTCGGCCAGCAGCCGCTCGTAGCAGGCCAGCTGACCATCGGTGACAGCCGCCATCAGCTCGCCGGCCGGCGACAGGCTGTCGGCACAGGCCAGATGGGTCCACACCGACCCCAACCTCAACCCCGGCGCCGCCTCGATCCGCTGGGCCAGGGCGACGGCGTCGCCGGGCGCCGCCCCCACCCGGTGCATGCCGGTATCTATCTTGAGGTGGACGGTGAACGCGCCAGCGAGGGCCGCCTCCCGGCGTTGCCCGTCGAACTGCGTCACGGAAACCGCGTCGTCGTCGCCATCTGCGTCACGAAAACCCCGTCGTTGGGGGGATTCGTGACGCAGTTCGTTCTCGGGGCGCGATTCTCGTGACGCAGTTCGGGCCGGGGCCACGACGGTCGGCGAGGTGGCAGCGGCGGCGGCCTCGATACCGGCCGGCGAGTACACGGCGGGTTCCAGCCCGACGGCGACGGCGGTGGCCATCTCGGCCGGGTCGGGCTCGGACAGCACCCAGATCGGGACGGCCAACCCGGCCTCCCGCAGCGCCACCCCCTCGGCCACCTGGGCCACGGCCAGCCGGGTGGCGCCGGCGGCGACGGCGGCTCGGGCCACCTCAACCGCGCCGTGCCCGTACCCGTTCGCCTTGACCACGGCGCACACTTCGGCCGGCGCCGCCAGCTCCCGCAACACCCCCACGTTGTGAGCGATGGCCCCAAGGTCGATGTCGGCCCAGGCCCGACTCAAGGTCGCCACCCCAGCCCACCGACATCGACCCGTCGATCGTCGACCCAGGCCCGACTCACGGCCGCCACCCCAGCCCACCGACATCAACCCGTCGATCGTCGACCCAGGCCCGACTCACGGCCGCCACCCCAGCCCACCGACATCAACCCGTCGATCGTCGGCCCAGGCCCGGCTCACCGGTCGGGCTCCGAGGGGGAGGAGCCGAGGGCGGCGGTTTCCAGCCACTGGCCGACCAGGAGCGGCAGGTCGCCGGCCACGAACCCC
Source organism: Acidimicrobiales bacterium (assembly GCA_041394285.1). GTDB lineage: Bacteria > Actinomycetota > Acidimicrobiia > Acidimicrobiales > SZUA-35 > CADEDH01. Next base: position 381,241 of record JAWKIL010000003.1, read on the forward strand.
CGGTGGAGCCCAAGGCGGGCAGCCCGGCCGTGGAGCTCGGCGGCCAACCCGGCGGCGGCCAACGGGTCCAAGCCACCGGCCAGCCCGGCGCCCACCAGCCCGGCGAGCACGTCGCCGGTGCCGGCCGAGGCCAACCGCTGATCCCCGGCCGTCGACACCAGCACCCGCCCGTCGGGGTGGGCGGCCACGGTGGTCGGCCCCTTGGCCAGCACCACCGCCCCCAGATCGGCAGCCAGGCGGCGGACGGTGTCGATCCGATCGGCCCCCGGCGCCCGGCCCCGCAGGAGGCGGCGCAGCTCGCCCTCGTGGGGGGTGAGTACAGCGGGCACGGCCCGGCCCCGGAGGATCGACGGGTCGGAGGCGATGGCGTCGAGCGCTCCGCCGTCGAGCACCAGGCCCCGGGTGCTGGTGTTGGCCGCAACGTTCAGCACGTCGCCCTGGGTGGCCAGGTCGACCGGCAAGCCGGGGCCCACCACGAGGGCGGCGAACCGGGCCTGCTCGGCCACCACGTCGGTCCCCCAGCGTGCCGGCAACGGCCGGATGACCGACTCCACCGGCACCGGCGGCCCGCTCAGCGTCGCCCCCGGCACCGAGAGCGCCACGTACCCCGCTCCTGCCCGGCCGGCGGCCGCCGCCGCCAGGCTGGGGGCACCCAGCATCGTGCCGTGCCCCCCGATCACCCACACCGCCCGCTGCCACTTGTGGGCCTCGGCCCCGGCCTGCGGCCACCCGTCGGGCCCCACCGGCGATTCTGAGGAGCCGAAGTGGCGCTCAGCGCCGCTGAGGCTCCTAATTTCGGGCGGGGACGGGGACGGGGACGGGGGCGGGGACGGGGACGGGGACGGGGGCGGGGCGAGGTCGGTGGCCGACAGGTGCCAGGCTCGGCAACCGGTCCGGGCGTCGAGGCCGATGTCGGCCACGGTCACCGAACCGGCCAGCCCCCGGCCAGGATGGAACAGCAGGCCGGGCTTCCACGCCGCGAACGTCACGGTGGCCGCCGCCGGCAGCACCCGGCCGGCCGCCTCGCCGGTCAGGCCGTTCACGCCCGAGGGGATGTCGACCGCCAGCACCGGCGTCGACCCCACGTCGGGGGCGTCCCACGACCCCCGGAACCCGGTGCCGTAGGCAGCGTCGATCACGAGATCGCACCGGGCCAGGTCGGACGGCGACGGCTGGAAGTCGGCCGCCTCCACCCGGCAGCGCACCCCCCGGGCCGCCAGGAACCGGGCCGCCACCCGGCCGTCGTTGCCGTTGTTGCCCTTGCCCGCCAGCACCAGCACCCGGGCCCCGTAGGTGCGGCCCAGCAACCCGAGGGCGGACCGGGCCACGGCCCAGCCGGCCCGCTCGATCAGCACTTCCACCGGCTCGGGGGCGGCGGCGTCGATCACCCCCATCTCGGCCGGCGTGACGACAGGCTCCACGGCGCTACCAGCCGACCCCGACCCCGCCCCCGACCCGGACTCGGGGCCCGATCTGTGGCGCCACCGCGCAAAATACAGCACGGGGCGCCACAGTTCGCAGAGGGGGTGTCAGCGGCGGGGTCATTGCTGCCAGCGGGCGGCCACGTCGCTGATGGGCGCCGTGAGCAGCTCCACGGTCGACACCGACGCCAGCAGATCCTCCCGGAACGAGGGCTGGCGCTCGGTGACCACGTCGACCAGCTGGCGATACCGGTTGCGGTAGCCCTGCAGCACCGTGCGGGCCGTCTGGGCCCCCAGATTCTCGTTGAGCCGGAGGTGGCACAGCGTCAGCCCGGTGGTCTGGCCGTCCTTGACCTCGGCCACGATCAGCACCACCCGCCCGTCGGTGCCCACGGTGACGATCGGCTCCTGCTCCACCGCCACCCGGCGCTTGGTGCCCCGCAGCGTGGGGTCCCGGTCGACCCGGCTGGCGATGCCCTGGGCCACACCGCCCTTGTCGATCACCGACAGGGTGGCCGGCGTCCCGGACGCCCCCAACGCCAGCAGGCTGCCTTCCAACCGGTAGCGGGTGTACCCGACCACCTCGGCCACCGCCGGGGTGAGGGCCGACAGGGTGCGCAGGGCCCGGTAGCTGAGACGGTCCCGGGGGCAGCCGGTGGCCAGCACCGCCTGGATGAGGGCGGCCTGGAGCAGGCTCTCGTCGGCCCGGCTGATGCCCACCGTGACCGTCTTGGCCTGGTGCTTGATGGCGTCGACGGGGCGGGTCAGCTCCTCGATGGCCCGGGTCAGCGCCCCGGCCAGGTCTTCCACCACCACGCCCGGGGTGCCGACCTTGCCGAACTCCACCTGGTAGGCGTCGAGGGGGATGTGGCCCCGGGCGAAGCGGAGCAGGGCGGCCAGGCGCACCGCGCTCGACGCCTCCAGGTGCCCGTTGTAGGTGCCCGACCGCAGCCCGGCGAAGAACCGGTCGGCGTGGGGGGCCAGATCCCGCCCGAACCGCTCGAACCAGCCGGTTCCGGGCGACGACGAGCCCACGTAGCGCTCGATCGTGCCCCGGGCCTCCCGCAGGGGGCGGGCCGAGGCGTCGATGGCCAGCGCCGCCTCGTACCCGAACAGGTGGCCGACCATGGTCGACAGCACGAAGGCCAGCCGGGGGTGCACGTCGGGCACGCCCAGCACCTCCAGGGCGGCGCCGAAGCGGTGCTCGCCCTCGGTGGCGATCACGATGGGGGCCGCCTTGTGGGCCTTGAAGATCGCCACCTCCTTGGCCACGTCGTCCACCGTGGAGCCGACGAGACCCGCCGCGCACACCAGGATCAGCGGTTCCGACGAGAGGTCGATGTGCTTCTTGTCCTCGGTGACGTCGCAGGCGATCGCCTTGTAGCACAGCTCCGACAGCTTGATCCGCAGCTCCTTGGCCGCCACCGCGTTGGCCCCGTTGCCCACGATGGCCCAGTACCGCCGGCCCAGGCAGTGGCGGGCCGCCGCCTCCCCGATCCGGGGCTGCAGGGCCAGGGTGGCGGTCATGGCCTCGGGGAGGGCGGCCAACCCGGCCAGCACCCGCTGGCGCTCGACATCGGGCACGGTCACGCCGGGGATCAGCTCGGCCAGCGCCTCGGCCAGCAGGAAGCCGGCGGCGATCTGGGCGTAGAAGGCCTTGGTGGAGGCCACGCTCATCTCCACGTCGCGCCCGTCGGAGGTGTAGAGCACCCCGTCGGACTTGTCGACCAGATCGCTCCCCCGGCGGTTGACGATGGCCACCACCGCCGCCCCCCGGGAGCGGACGAGATCGACCGTGCGATTGGTGTCGGTGGTGGTGCCCGACTGGGAGATGGCGACGATCAGCGTGTCGCTCATGTCGTCGCGCAGCTGGAAGCCCGACAGCTCGGTGGCCGTGATCGACCCGATCATGAGGCCCGAGCCGGCCAACGTCTCGGACAGGGCGGTGGCCACGGCCTGGCCGGCCACGGCGGCCGTCCCCTGGCCGATCACCTCGATGCGGCGGAAGCCCGGGATCCGGGTGCGCAGCTCGGGGGTGAGGGTCTCGGCCGGGAGGCGGACCACGAGGCGGCCCCCTTCCTCCACCAGGCGGCCCCGCAGCGTCTTGCGGAACGAGGCGGGGGCCTCCGAGATCTCCTTGAGCAAGAAGTGGGGGGCGTCGCCCCGGTCTATGTCCCGGGTGGTGACGGTGGGGGCCTTCCACTCGCCGGCGGCAACGGGCAGCGGCGTGCCGTCGTAGGCGATCCGGGTGACCCCCTCGGCGGTGCCGGCCAGCGCCCCCGACAGCCGCAGCACCTGACCCTGGCTGGCCGCCGGGTTGTCGGGATCGGCCGGGGTCTCGCCGTCCATGCGGAGGTAGCGGTCGCAGTCTTCCACCACGCCGTAGGGCTCGGAGGCTACCACGAAGGCGTCTTCGGCCAGGCCCACGAACACGCCCTGGCCGCTGCCCCGCAGGGCCAGATGGATGTCGGCCGGGGCCGCCGCGGTGGACACCCCGATGGCCACCGACCCCTCGAACTGGGCCACCGACGAGCGCACGGCCTCGTCGAGATCCAGGCCGGCGGCCAGGCCCCGGCTCACCAACGTCGGGATGACCTTGGCGTCGGTGGTGATCTCGCCCGCGATCACCAGCTTCTCCATCGCGATCAGGTCGGCGAAGTTGTCGACGTCGCCGTTGAGGGCGGCGGTGACGTAGGGGCCGGGGCGGCCGTCGGCCTCCTCGGAGTTGACGGGGTGGGCGTTGGGCTCGCTGATGATGCCGACCGACGCCCACCGGGTGTGGGCCAGCACGGTGGCCTCGGCGTCGGGGCCCCGCAGGGCCAGCTGGAGCAGCTCGTCGCCGGCGATGGCGGCCCGGATGGCGGCCGTGTTGTCGCCGAGCTCACCGATCTCGGCCGCCGCCTTGTACACGAAACCGAGCTGGTCCTCGGGGGTCCGCACCGAGCCGCTCACGAACAGGGGGTCGACGCTGCGCACCCCGAGCAGGGCGGTGATGGCGGGCGAGGCGAGCTCGAGGCCGTGGTTGCGCACCAGCACATGGAGGCCGGCCGAGTCCCGACCCCGCACCTCCAGGCGGTCCAGGTTCGACAGGGCCTGCTGGAGGCTGAAGAAGGCGTCGACGGCGGAAGCCGGCAGGTCGGGCCCGGCCAGCTGCACCACCTCACGGGCGGCCCGCAGCCGGTCGCGCTCCAGAGCCCAGGCCGCGTCCTTCACCGCCACCAGACCGGCGTTGACGGCCTCCAGCTCGTCGACGTGGTCGACGTCCTCCAGGTGGCTCTCGATGGCGGCCACCATCTTGTCCACCGTCTCCACCGCAGCCGACACCGCGGGGGCCAGCGACCGGTCGCCCAGCAGGGCCCGCAGGCCGGGCACGCCCCGCAGGGCCTGGTCCACCGAGGCCAGCTCGGTGGCCATGGCGGCCAGGCGGGAGGCGAGGCCGGGCTCACCCGGCTGCGGCGGTTGGGCCACGGCCACCGCCAGCTGGGCCCGCAGGGCCTCACCGTCGGGCGGGGTCCGGTTCGACCGGCGGCGGACGATGGCGATGATTCCACACATGGGCAGTCCCTACGTTCCCTGTCCTGTACAGCTGACGCTTGTCTTTCGCCCGGGCCCGATCGGCAGCTGCACCGTGCAGGGTTACCGGGCCGTCGGGCCGCTAGCCACCGCTCACCAGACGCTGAGCCGCTTCGACCAGCCGGTCGCAGCACTGCTCGGCCACCTGGGGATCGACGTGCTCAACCATAACCCTCAACAGGGGCTCGGTCCCCGACGCCCGCACCAGCACCCGGCCGTCGGTGCCGAGGGTGTCGGTGACGGCGCCGATCTCCCCCTCCAGCGCTTCCACCAGGTGTTCGTCCCGGTGGGGAAGCCGCACATTGCGCAGGATCTGGGGGACCGTGGTCATCGATTCCGCCGCCAGCTTCGACAGGGGCTGGGTGGATCGACTTACGGCGTCGAGCAGCTGCACCGCGCTCAGCACCCCGTCTCCCGTGGTGGCCAGATCGCGGGTGATCACGTGACCCGACTGCTCGCCCCCGAGGGAGTACCCGCCCTCGTCGAGGGCCTGGAGCACATAGCGGTCTCCCACCGAGGTGGACACCACCCGGATGCCGGCCCGCTGCATGGCCAGGTGGAAGCCGAGGTTCGTCATCACCGTGACCACCACCGTGTTCCCGGCCAGCAGGCCCCGGGCCGCCCGGTCCAGAGCGAGGATGGCCAGCATGCGGTCGCCGTCGACCACGTCGCCCGTCTCGTCGACGGCGATCAACCGGTCGGCGTCGCCGTCGAAGGCCACGCCCAGGTCGGCCCGGGCCGTCACCACGGCCTCGGCCAGCGGGCCGGGGGCGGTGGATCCCACCCCGTCGTTGATGTTCACACCGTCGGGATCGGCCCCGATCACGGTGACCTCGGCCCCGAGGCGGCGCAGCACCCGGGGGCCCAGCTCGTGGGCCGCACCGTGGGCGCAGTCGACCACCAGCCGCAGACCGTCGAGGCGGCGGGGCGCGATCGAGACGCACACCGCGTCCACCCAGCCGTCGATGTCGTCCGACGAGCCCGGGGCCAGCGAGCCCACACCGGCCCCCACCGGAGCGGCGGCGGCCGGCGACGGCCCCGACGCCAGCAGCTCCAGGTAGCGGCCCTGGATACGGGCCTCGATCTCGTCGGCCAGCTTCAGCCCGCCGGGGGCGAACAGCTTGATGCCGTTGTCGGCGTAGGGGTTGTGGGAGGCCGAGATCATGGCGCCCGGCACCGAGCTGCGGGCCGCCACCCAGGCGACGGTGGGCGTGGGGACCACGCCCAGCAGCTCCACGTCGGCCCCGGCGGCACAGATGCCGGCGCTCAGCGCCGCTTCCAGCATCGGACCGGAGCGGCGGGTGTCACGGCCGAGCACGAATCGGGGGGCACCGAAGACCTCCGCCGCCGCCCGCCCGAGCGCTACCGCCACCTCGGGGGTGAGTTCCTGGTTGGCCAACCCCCGCACACCGTCGGTTCCGAACCGGGGGGCTCGCACAGCTACCGCAAGCTCAGCGCTTGGAGTACTGGGGCGCCTTGCGGGCCTTCTTGAGGCCGTACTTCTTCGATTCCTTCTTGCGGGGATCGCGGGTGAGCAGCCCGGCAGCCTTGATGGCGGGGCGGGTCTCCTCCTCGATCTCCACCAGGGCCCGGCTGATGCCGAGGCGGAAGGCGCCGGCCTGGCCCGACAGGCCACCGCCGTCGAGCGTGACGCTGATGTCGTAGCTCTCCTCGGCGCTGGCCAGACGGAGCGGCTCGGTGATCATCATGCGGTGCACGGCCGAGGGGAAGTAGTCCTCGAAGGCGCGACCGTTGGCCGTGATGGTGCCGCTACCGGCGGACACCCGGACCCGGGCGATGGCCTGCTTGCGACGGCCGGTGGCTTGCACAGCGGTGGGCATCGGAACGTCTCTCAGCTTTCTCGGCGGGCGCCGGCGATCACGAGCGGGGCGGGCTGCTGGGCGGCATGGGGATGCGTGGGCCCGGCGTAGACCTTCAGCTTGCGGGCCTGGGCCCGGCCGAGGCGGTTGTGGGGCAACATGCCCACGATCGAGTTCTTCACCGTCTCGGCCGGCTTGCGGCCGAGGGCGTCGCCGTAGCGACGGCTGCGGAGGCCACCGGGGTACCCCGAGTGGTGGTGCACCATCTTGGTCTTGGCCTTGTCGGCCGTGAGCACCACCTTGTCGGCGTTGACCACGATCACGAAGTCGCCCATGTCCATGTGAGGGGCGAACGTGGGCTTGTGCTTGCCCCGCAGCACCCGGGCGATCTCGGTGGCCATGCGGCCGAGGGTCAGGCCCTCGGCGTCGACGACGTACCAGTCGCGCTGTGCTTCAGATGCTTTGGGGGAATACGTCTTCACGGCGAAACCTTCGAGAGCGTGCGAACGAGAGCGTGCAAAAAGCCGACGCTTCAGCATAGGGCGCCCTCGCACGTGTCCCACCCTGTGGTCCGGGGGCTGGCTCTACTGTTCGGGGGCTGCGCCCCCGCCGCTCGGCTGGCGCCTCGCTCCCCCATCTCCGTCGGGGCCCCCAACCCCACCGTAGGGCTGCGCCCCCGCCGCTCGGCTGACGCCTCACTCCCCCATCTCCGTCGGGGCCCCCAACCCCACCGGAGGGCTGCGCCCCCACCGCTCGGCTGACGCCTCACTCCCCCATCTCCGTCGGGCCCCCCAACCCCACCGGAGGGCTGCGCCCCGGCTGGCGCCAGCCGGTTCACATGGCCGGGTTCCGGGGCGGAAACTACGATCGTGACGGTGAACGGCCCCGTAGACGACAAGCCGCTGTCGCACCTGCGGGTGCTCGACCTCACGCTGGCCCGGGCCGGGCCCACCTGCGTACGCCAGCTGGCCGACTGGGGCGCCGACGTGGTGCGCATCGAGCCGCCGTCGCGAGACGGCGACCCGTTCGGCGGCGACGTGCGCCACGGGTCGGACTTCCAGAACCTGCACCGCAACAAGCGGGCAGTGACGCTGGACCTCAAGTCCGAGCGGGGCAAGGAGCTGTTCTTCCGGCTGGTGGCCGAGGCCGACGTCGTGGTGGAGAACATGCGGTCAGACGTCAAGCACCGCCTGGGGGTGGACTACGAAGCCTGCTCGGCCGTCAACCCCCGCATCGTCTACGGCTCGATCAGCGGCTTCGGCCAGGACGGCCCCTACGGGCCCCGGGCCGGGGTGGACCAGATCGCCCAGGGGCTGGGCGGGCTCATGTCGGTCACCGGGCTGCCGGGCCAGGGCCCGGTGCGGGTGGGGGTGCCGATCGCCGACCTTTCGGCCGGGATGTACCTGGCCATCGGCGTGCTGGTGGCGATCGTGGAGCGGGACCGGCCCGGCGGCTCGGGCCGGGGCCAGTGGGTGCACACCTCCCTGCTCGAAGCGCAGATCGCCATGCTCGACTTCCAGGCCACCCGGTGGACGATGGACGGCGAGGTGCCGCCCCAGGCCGGCAACCACCACCCCACCGGCATCCCCATGGGCACCTTCCCCTCGGCCGACGGGCTGGTGAACATCGCCGCCCCCAGCGGGGCCAAGTGGCGCGACTTCTGCCGCCTGATCGGGGCCGAGCACCTGCTGGAGCACCCCGACTACTCGTCGGCCAAGGGCCGCTCGGCCCACCGCGACCAGCTCAACACCGAGGTGGCCACGTACACGGCCCGCCAGCCCACCGCCCACTGGGAGGAGGTGTTGAACGAGGCCGGCATCCCGTGCGGGCCGGTGCTCTCGATCGATCAGACCTTCGCCGACCCCCAGGTGGTCCACCTGGGCCTGGCCCAGCCGGTGCGGCACGCCACGCTGGGCCCGATCGACATCATCCGCAACGCCGTCAACCTCACCCGCACCCCGAGCCGCCTGGCCCGCCCCGCCCCCGAGCGGGGCGAGCACAACGCCGAGGTGTTGGCCGAGGTGGGCGTCAGCGCCGCCGAGCTCGACGCTCTGGCTGCCGATGGCGTCATCTGAGTGTGCCCTCCGGGCGCGTGTGCCCGCCCCCCCTTCTCCCGACCCACCCCATCACCTGTGAAAGGCACGGCATGACCGTCACCGAGTTGGCGTTGGCCACTCCCTATATGAAGGCCGAGATCCGTGACGGGGTCGGCTGGATGACGTTCAACAATCCCGAACGGCGCAACGCCATGAAGATGGAGATGAACGAGGCCATCGTCGACATACTCGCCGCCTTCCAGGCCGACGATGCGGTGCGGGTTGTGGTGATGGAGGGCGCCGGTGACAAGGCGTTCGTGTCGGGCGCCGACATCTCCGAGTTCGAAGCCAACCGGTCCACCCCCGAGGGGCGTGAGCGCTTCGACGCTGTGGCCGCCGCCGCCGGGCGGGCGTTCAAGACCCTGGAGAAGCCCCTGATTGCCAAGATCCGGGGGTTCTGCATGGGCGGCGGTCTGGCCACCGCCCTCCAGGCCGACATCCGGATCACGGCCGACGACGGCCAGTTCGCCATCCCCGCTGCCCGACTGGGTCTGGGCTACGGGTTCGCCGGCCTGCAGGTGCTGGTGAGCCTGGTGGGGCCGGCCATGGCCAACGAGATCATGCTGTCGGCCCGCCGGTTCACGGCGGCCGAGGCGGCGGCGATGGGGCTGGTCAACCGGGTGGTACCGGTGGCCGAGCTCGACGGTGCGGTGGCCGAGCTGGCGGGCCAGATCGCGGCCAACGCCCCGCTCACGGTCAAGGCGGCCAAGGCCGCCATCGCCGAGGTGGTGAAGGACCCCGAGCGCCGGGATCTCTCCCGGGTGGAGCACATGATCGAGGCTTGCTTCCAGAGCGAGGACTACATAGAAGGCCGGCGGGCGTTCATGGAGAAGCGCCAGCCCGAGTTCAAGGGGCGCTGAGGATGTTCCGTCTACGGCAGGTGGCGCTGGTGGCCACCCATCTCGACCGGGTGGTCGACCAGCTGTGCGAGACCCTCGAGGTGGAGCGCTGCTTCCAGGATCCGGGCGTGGGCGAGTTCGGGCTCCACAACTGGCTGATGCCCATCGGCGACACGTTCCTCGAGGTGGTGGCCCCCATGCGGGAGGACACCACCGCCGGCCGCTACCTCGACCGGCGGGGCGGCGACGGCGGCTACATGACGATCTTCCAGACCGACGACCTGGCGGGGGCCCGTCAGCGCCTCCACGACACGGGCGTGCGGGTGGTGTGGCGCCACGACGGGCCGAGGATGTGCGGCACCCACCTCCATCCCAAGGACGTGCCGGGGGCCATCATCTCGATCGACTGGGCCGACCCCGCCGATCACTGGGAGTGGGCCGGCCCCGAGTGGCGGGACCATGTGCGCACCGGGTTGGTGTCGGAGATCGTGGGGGCCGAGATCCAGTCGTCGGACCCCGAGGGCCTGGCCGAGCGATGGGGTGAGGTGCTGGGACGTCCGGTCACGTCGTCGGCCCTGTTGCTCGACGACGGGGCCGGCGGGGTCAGCTCGATCCGCTTCGTGCCCATCGTCGACGGCCGGCCCGAGGGTCTGGGCGGGGTCGACATCCGGGTGGCCGACCGGTCCCGGGCCGGCGAGCGCCACGAGATCTGCGGCACCCGCTTCTACTTCGTGTGACGAGCCCAAATTAGGAGCCTGAGCGGCGCTGAGCGCCGCTCAGGCTCCTAATTTCGTCGCCAGCTGGCTACTGGCGGGGTGGGCGGTCGGAGATGACGCCATCGGCCTGGAGGCGGTCGACGTCGGCGTCGCTCAGACCCAGGAGGTCGCTGAGCACCTGGCGGTTGTGCTGGCCCCGGTAGCCGACCACGGGCTGGGCGCCGGAGTCGGCCTGACCGAAGCGCCAGGGGCTCTGGGGGATCACCACCTCGTTGCCGCCGCCGATGTCGATGGGGACGAAGGCCTGGCGCTCGGCCGCCCAGTCGGTGGCGGCCAGCTCGGGCACGGTGCGGACCTCGGCCGCCAGCACCGTCGACACCCCGATGGCCTTCTCCAGCTCGGCGGCGGTGGCGAACTGGCCCACCCACGCCTGGAGCAGTCCCTCCAGCTCGGCCCGGTGGGCCATGCGGTCCGCCGCGGTGGCGAAGCGGGGATCCGAGCGCCACTCGTCGTGGCCGGTGGCCTTGACCCAGATGGAGAAGGCGCCGTCGGTGGTGGAGTCGAGCGTGATGTTGACGGCCCGGCCGTTCGACAGCTTGAAGATGGGCGACCAGTTCTGCCCGGCCTTGAACCCGGCCTGGGGGTCTTCGCCCAGCAGCTCGGCGCTCGACAGGTCGTTCACCATCAGGGTCGACTCGGCCATCGACACCTCCACCGTCTGGCCCTCACCGGTGCGGTCCCGCATGTGCAGGGCGGCCAGCACGGCACCCAGGGCGTGGAGGCCGGCGTAGGTGTCGGAGTGCGACATGGGGTCGTTGCGGGGCTGGTCCTGCTCGCCTCGGCGGCGGGCCACCATCTCGGTGATCCCGGCCTCGGCGTGGATGGCCGAGGCGTAGGCCCCCTGGTTGGAGCGGGCGTTGCCGTGGCCCCAGCCACTGATCGAGGCCAGGATGATGCGGGGGTTGCGGCCGCGCAGCACGTCGAAGCCGAGGCCGAGGCGGTCCATGACGTCGGGCCGGTAGTTCTCCAGCACGATGTCGGCTTTCTCCACCATCTGGAGGAACAGCTCCTTGGCCTCGGGGTTGGCCAGGTCCATCGAGACGCACTTCTTTCCCACGTTGTAGTGGACGTAGTACGTCGACATGCCGGCCACCCGGGGCACCATGGCCCGGGTCAGGTCGCCGTCGGGGGGCTCGATCTTGATCACGTCGGCCCCCAGGTCGGCCAGGAGGCGGGAGCAGATCGGGCCCGACAGGGCGCGGGTGAGGTCGAGCACGACGACATCGGAGAGCGGGCTGTCCATGGGCCCCGACGTTAGCCAAGCCCGATCTGGTGTCCCCAGCCGTCACCGGTGACCGCCCGGAACATCAGATGATCGACGAGCCGTTCTGGTGCCCCCGGACGTCACCGGTGACCGCCTGGGACATCAGATCCCGGGAGGGCGGGTGGGGTCAGACGGCGTGGAGCCGGACGACGAGGAGGGCCTCGGGGGAGCCGGAACCGAGGCGGCGGGCCCAGGAGGTGGCGGGGGCGTCGCCATCGATGCTGGTGGTGACGGCGGCCCCGTCGACGGCCCAGCCGGCCTCGGCCCACCGGGCCGCCAGCTCGCCGCCGGCGGCCAGGGCGGCGGGGGTGAGCTCGGGCAGGTCGGCCAGCTCCACCGGCACGGGCGGGCGCCAGATGCTGGTGCCGATCACGATCTCCAGCGAGGCACCGGCCCGGGCCAGGCGGCGCAGGCCAGCGCACACCTCGGGAACGGCGTCCACCACCCCCCGGAGGAGGCCGCCCCACGGCATGAGCACGGTGACGGCGTCGGCCACCCCGTCGAGCGCCGGCGGGACCGCTTCCACCGCGGCGTTCACCAGCACGAGATTGGGGGCCCCGCCCTTGGCCGGCTTGCGACGGGCCCGCGACGCCGTGTCGGCCATCCGCTGCCACGCCGGGTCGAGCCCGATGACGAGCGTGTCGGGCTCGGCCCGGGCCAGGCGCCAGGCGGCCCGGGCGTCGCCGGTGCCCACGTCCACCACCACCCGGGCGGCACCGGCCACCCGGGCCGCCAGCTCGTCGGGCGCCAACCGGCCGAGGGCCTTGCCCTCCACCACCTGTACCGGCACAGGGCCTGCACGCCCGGTGCCGTCGGGGCCGCCCGTGAACGAGGGGTCAGCACCCACCGTCGGTCGCCTCCTCGCCGCCGGAGGTTGCGGCGGGTCGGTCGCCCGCGATCCGGTAGATCTCGCTCCGCCGGAGGCCGAGCGGCCGGAGGGCGTCGGCGAGCTGGCGGCCGGGCACGCCGGCGTCGAGCAGGTGCCGCACGACAGCGTCGAGGTCCACGGCACGGCTGGCGCCGGGGGCCGGGCCGACCACGAACCGGCGGTCGCCGTCGGGACCGTCGGGTCTGTTCGGAGCGTCGGGGCTGTCGGCCCATCGGGGGCGCAGGTCGGCGGCGACGGCGAGCGGTGCCATGGCCAGGCCGAGGTCGACGACGGCGTCATCGGCCCAGCACGCCCGAAGGGGAACCAGACCCCGGAGCCAGGCGGCGACGCCCTCCGCCTCCTCGGCCGGCACGTCGAACACCACCGGGCAGGCGGTCAGCGCCGTCAGTTGCTGCAGGTCGGGCTGGCGGAGGCGGCGCCCGGTCACCCGCCCCAGGTGCAGCGCCGGCACCGGCGGCAGGCCGGCGGCCAGCAGGGCGGCGGCGTCCGGATCGGCCGGGCAGGCCAGCCGGGCGCCGGCCGCCACCAGCGCATGGAGCCGGGCCAGGGCCGATGGCCCGAGCCGCCCGATCGGCCCGGAGCCGACCGCCCGGATGGTGCCGCCCGACTCCAGCACCGGCTCGATACCGGCGCCCACCGCACCGGCCCCAGCGTTGCCGGGCCGGGCCCGGAGCGGACGGTCGGGGGCGCCCAGGTCGAGGGCAACCGCAGCGCTCCGCCACAGGGCACCGAGCCGCCCCGCCGGCTCGGACGGAGCGAGGATCACGAGCGGAGGCGGCGGTTGGCGCTCGGTGATGGTGAACGTGACCGGCCGCCCCGGCTCGGCCAGAGCGGCGGCCAGCTCCCGGGGCAGGTCGGCGGCGACCCCGGCCGCCCCCACCGCCAGGGTGACGGCGTCGGCGTGGCGGCTGCGGCGGATCACGAACCGGTCGGTGACGGCGTGCTCGGGGTTGATCACGGCCGAGCCGCTCCCCCGCCGGTCGCCGGCCCCGAGCTCGTAGGTCACGGCGCCCCGCAGCTGGGCCAGGGCCTCGGCGTCGAACGCGGCCGACACCCCGGCCACGCAGGTGGCGCGGGGTGTGATGGCGGCGTCGGCCGTCAGCTCCAGCGTCTTGTCGTGGGTGACCCGGATGGCCGGGTGGCCCACGGCGTTCACCGTCACCGATCGGCCTTGCCGCCCTGGGCTCATGAGCGGCGCCGGGCCCGCCAGGGCCGGGCCACGGCCACGAACGCCACCAGCCCCAGCAGCAGTGGGAGCACGCCAGGGCTCATGGACACGGCCAGCCCGGAAGCACCCTCGTCGTGGACCTCCACCGACGACCCGACGAAGGGGAACAGCCAGCTCGACACCGGCCGGCCGACGCCGGAATCGAGCACGCCCTCGGCGTAGTACAGCGACAGGAAGAAGAAGGCCAACAGGGTCAGGGCCGCCACCACCAACCCGGCCGAGATTCCCGCCGACCACGACGTGCGCCGGATCTCCCGGCTCGACTCATGGGCCAGCCGACGCAGCCCGCCCAGCCCGAGCAGGGCCCGGCCCATCCCGACGTCGGCGGCCGCCGCTCTCAGGTTGCCGGCCAGCTCCCGACGTAGGTCTCGCCGGTCCCGCCGGCCGACGCCGTAGACGTCGAGCCAGAAGTCGTAGCGGAACTTGGCCCACCAGAGCCGGACGTTGTCTGTCACCCGCATGATCATGCCTCCTTTGCCTTAGCCATATCTCGCTCTTCACCCGGTACCGGGCTCTCCAGTACCTGGGCCACCGCCGATACCAGCTCCCCCCACGACCGGATCGACCGGGCCAGCTCGTCGAGCCCCTGGGGGGTGGTGCGGTAGTACTTGCGGGCCGGGCCCGACGAGGACCGCTCGAGCCGGGCGGCCAGGAAGCCCTGGCGCTCCAGCCGGGTGAGCGCCGGATAGATGGTGCCCTCCGCCAGCCCGGCGAAGCCGAGCTCCTGGAGGCGGACGACCACGGCGTAGCCGTAGCCCTCCTCCTCGGCCAGCACCTTGAGGAGCACCATCGTCAGCACCCCCTTGAGCAGTTGTGGATCGTTCTCAGCCATGACACCACTATGTGGCCTAGTACTAGGCCTTGTCAAGTATTGGTCGACGTTCAGTACTTGGCCACACCAACTGACAGGCGAACCTCGGACCCGACCCCGGCCATCACCGGCGACGACAGTGCCCACGCCAAAAGGCCAGCGGCGGTCGACTGAGGCCGCCTACGATCCCGGCGATGAGCATGCTGACGGTGATGCGCCGTGGCCGAGCGGGAACGCAACGGCAGCGGCACCAGCCGCCGTGGCCGGCAGCGCCGGGACCTCGGCCAGAACTTCCTCGTCGATGACCGGCTGATCAGCCGGTTCGTGGCCGGGCTGGACCTGGGCCCCGGCGATCTGGTGGTCGACATCGGCGCGGGGGCCGGTGCCCTCACCCTCCCCCTGGCCCGGACCGGGGCCGAGGTCTGGGCGGTGGAGGCCGACCCGGCGTGGGCGGCCCGGCTGCGGCACACGGCCGGTCGGGCCGAGCTGGCCGACGCCGTGCGGGTGGTCGAGGCCGACCTGCGCCGGCTCCGCCTTCCCCGCAACCGGCCCTACCGGGTGGTGGCCAACCCGCCGTTCGGGCTCACCTCCGAGGTGCTCGGCCTGCTGTTCGACGACCCCGGCCGCGGCCCCGTCCGGGCCGACCTGATACTCCAGCAGGAGGTCGCCCGCCGCCACGCGACCTCGCCGCCGTCGGCGCTTCGCACTGCGGCCTGGGCCCCGTGGTGGCGCTTCGAGCTGGGGCTGCGGATCGGTCGGGAGGCCTTCCGACCCCGCCCCTCGGTCGACGCGAGGGTCCTCACCGCCAGCCGGCGGGACGGTGACGACGTGCTACCGCTGTGGCTGGCCCCCACCTTCCTCGACCTTCTCCGCCCGGCCTGGGGCCGGGCCGGTCGGACGGGCGACGACGGGTAGCTCAGCTGCGGTTGCCCGGCCGCCAGCTGGCCAGCGACAGGAACCACTGGGCCACGGCGTCGGCGAGGCCGGCGACCAGCCCGATCAATGCGTCCATGACGACCCATGCTAGATGGTGACGGGCGCCGGGTCCGGTCAGACCCCCGGGTCGGGAGCGAGCTCGGCCACCACCACGATGTTGTCGCGGTAGCTGCGGGCGTCGTAGTCGAACTCGCCCCCGCAGGTGATGAGGGCCAACCGGGGTGGGCCCGACCGGGCGAAGAGCTGGTCGAACGGCAGCTCGGTCTTGTCCACCTGGACCCGCTCGGTCACCGTGAACCGGAGGCGCCGGCCGTCGCTCAGCGCCACCTCCACCAGGTCGCCGGGGCCGAGGCGGTCGAGGTGGCGGAAGGCCCCGTCGATGCCGTTCGAGGCGATGTGCCCGGCCAGCACGGCCGACCCGGGCCCACCCGGCAGCGGCCCGTAGCGGTACCAGCCCACCTCTTTGGGCGGGGGGATCGCCATCTCGCCGGTGGGTTCCACTCCGACGGCCTGCACCGCCACCTCGTCCAGGCCGAGCTGGTCGATCGAGATCGACAGCGGCCGCACCTCGGCCTTCGCCCGATCCTCCGCCAGCTCACCCAGGTCGGCGGCGGGCGGCAGCGCCGGGGCCTGCTTCACCTCGTCGGCCGTGAGCCCGCCCGAGGCCGGTGCCCCGCCCGCTTCCCGCTCGGCATCGGCCCCCTGGGCGGCCGACCCGGCGGTGGGGCGGCCGCTGTCGGCCGCCCCACCCGTCGCCGGGGCCTGAGGAGAAGGGGCCCCGGATGATCCCAGCTGGTCGCCCCCGGCCTGGCCGCATCCGGCCACGACCGTCACGGCGGCCACGACCGCCGACAGGAGGCTGGCCGTGCGTCGCCGGGTCGTGCGGTCGGGCCCGCCGTCGCCGTTGCCCACCGATCGCTCCGCCACCGCCGGCCCTCCGGTCGATCAGGCCCGGACCCGCCGGACGGCCAGGCTGGCCAGCCCGCCGCCGCCCAGGGCCACCGCCGCCGCACCGGCCGTGATCAGCAGGAGCGAAGCGGCGCCCGCGCCCTGACCCACCGGGGAGTCACCGGTCTGGACGGCAGTGGGGTTGGGGCCGAGACCGGTGATGGTCTCGGTGACCACCTGCAGCCCGGCGTCGAGCGTGCCGGTGGCGTACACGATGAGCGCCGAGCCCTCGGCGATAGGCAGGTCGGCCGGGCCGATCACCACCGGGGTGCTGGCGCCGGCGGGAACGACCTCGGCCGTAACGGTGCCGGCGTCGAGGTCGGCCTTGGCCTCCTGGCCGTTGGCCAGGTTGGCGAAGGCGACGGTGCCGTTGGCCTTCACGTCCACCGCCGGGGCGGCGGCGGCGTGGCGCACGATCAAACGGCCCTTGCCGGCGGCCAGGGTGGCGGTGTCGTTCTGGAACACGGCCAGGGCGGGATTGCCGTCGGCGTCGAGATGGGCGAACACGGTGTAGTTACCGGTCGCCGGCAGGGCGACGTCGCCGGCGTCGATCAGCGTGTCGCTGGTGCCGGCGGCGTTGACCTTGAGCCCGGTGAGGGTCTGGCCGGCGAAGCTCGAAAGGTCCTGGGTGTCCTTGAAGGCGAAGTTGGAGAACACCACGTCGCCACCCACCACCACGTCCACGTTCACCCCCGGAATACCGTGGATGAGGTGAATTCGAGCGCTGCTACTTTGGGCATTTGCCGGCCCAACGGCGAACATCATTGCCAGAAATACGCCGAAAACGGCGATGAGGATCTTCCGTGTCACGTCTCGCTCCATACTGGATCTACGCCACCAGGCGACCAACCAGGCGGCCAACCAGGCGGGATGCACTGGCTGCCCCTACTTACGCCGATGGAACGAAGATGGAGGCGCTTGTCGATTGTTTTATTCCTCTGCATCCATTCGGCGCTCGCCAACGAATTAGGGGTTGAATGGTAGGCTGGCCGGGTGTCTGTGACCCGGCTGCTCGTCCTGGGTGCCGTGCGCATCTTCCAGCCGGCCCATGGCTATCTCGTGCGGCGGGAGCTTCTGAGCTGGCAGGCCGACCAGTGGGCCCACCTCAATCCCGGCTCGGTCTACAACGCGTTGCGGACGCTGAGCCGCGACGGGCTCCTGGCCACCGACGACGAGCCCGGGGCCCCGCCCAGCCCGACGGCCCCGCCCGGGCCGGCCGCCGGCAAGGTGCGCTACCGGCTCACCGGAGACGGGGAGACCGAGTTCCAGCGGCTGGTGAGACTGGCGCTGTGGGAGTTGCACCCATACGAGCCCGACTGGCTCCTGGCCGGGATGTCGTTCTGGTGGGCCCTGTCGCGCCAGGAGGTGCTCGATGCACTGAGCGCTCGGCGCACCCAACTGGAGGGCCGGCAGGTCGCCACCGAGTACGCAGCCAAGGCGGTGGGGCAGTCGCCGTTCAAGCCCGAGTCCGTGGTCGAGCACTTCCTCCTCCACATCGAGCAGTTGCGGGGCGAGCTGGCCTGGGTCGACGCCACCCGGGAACGCATCGCCGCCGGCGCCTACTGGTTCGACGGCGAGCCCGACCTCCAGGTCCCACCGCCGGGAGATTCCTGGCTGCCCTCTCGGCCGTGACCCGGCCGCCCCTGCCCCCGGCCGACCTGTCCCCGTAGCCACCCCCTTCCTCGTAGCCGTCTCGTGACTAGTCATCTTTTATTCAAACTTGACTACTGACGCCCGGGGGGACCATGATGACGCCTGGCCCCATCCCACCCTGCGTTCCTGGAGGCGCTCCGTGATCGAAGCCCGCGGTCTGGCCCGCACGTTCAGCACCCGTACCGGGCCGGTGGAGGCGGTGCGGGGCGTCGACCTCGACGTGGCCGACGGCGAGATCGTCGGCTTCCTCGGGCCCAACGGGGCGGGCAAGACCACCACGCTGCGCATGCTCACCACGCTGCTCACGCCCACCGCCGGGCGGGCCACGGTGGCCGGTTGCGACCTGGCCACCGATCCGGTGGGGGTCCGCCGTCGCATCGGTTACGTGGCCCAAGGCGGCGTCACCTATCCCGAGGCCCGGGTGGGCGAGGAGGTGGTGGACCAGGCCCGCCTCTACGGCATCGACAAGGCCACCGGAGCCGAGCGGGGCCGGGCCCTGTTCGCCCAGCTCGACCTCGACGCCGAGCTGTGGGGTCGCAACTGCGGTTCGCTGTCGGGCGGCCAGAGGCGCCGGCTCGACATCGTGATGGGCCTCGTCCACCAGCCGGTGCTGGTGTTCCTCGACGAGCCCAGCACCGGGCTCGACCCCCAGAGCCGGGCCAACCTGTGGGGCCATGTGCGGGGGTTGCGGGAGGGCGGCACCACCGTGTTCCTCACCACCCATTACCTCGACGAGGCCGACGCCCTGTGCGACCGCATCCTCGTGATCGACCACGGGGTGATCGTGGCCGCCGGGTCCCCCGAGGAGCTGAAGCGCCAGGTGTCGGGCGACGCCGTGGTGCTCACCCTGGGCGACGCCGGGCGGGCGGCCGACGCCGCCACCGTGCTGAGCGGTGTCAACGGGACCGACGAGCCGGTGGTCGACGGCCGGCTGGTGTCGGTCCACGTGCCCGATGGCGGCCACCTCCTGCCCGCCCTGCTCCGGGACCTCGACCACAAGGGCATCGCTCTCGATGCGGTGGAGGTTCGCCGCCCCACGCTCGACGACGTGTTCCTGTCGCTCACCGGCCGCTCGCTACGGGAAGGCAACGACTGACCATGACCAGCTTCATGCGGGAAACGTGGATCGTGTTCAGCCGGGCCATGCGGCTCAGCCTGCGCAACCCGATCTGGGTGGTGCTGGGCCTGATCCAGCCCGTGCTCTACCTCGCCCTGTTCGGTCCCCTGCTGGAGAAGGTGGTGCAGGCCACGCCCGACCTGCCGCCGGGCGACGCCTGGCAGATCTTCGTGCCGGGCCTGATGGTGCAGCTCGGCCTGTTCGGCACCGCCTTCGTAGGCTTCGGCCTGATCGCCGAGTACCGGGCCGGGGTGATCGAGCGGATGCGGGTCACGCCCGCCCACCGCCTGGCCCTGCTGTTGGGACGGGTGGCCCGCGACGTGGTGGTGATCCTGGTCCAGGGGACGTCGCTCACGCTGGCCGCCATCCCCTTCGGACTGCGGGCCCCGGTGGGCGGCGTGATCGCCGCTCTGGTGATGGTGGGCCTGCTGGGCGCCGCCCTGTCGTCGCTGTCGTACACGGCGGCCCTGATCACCAAGAGCGAGGACGCGCTGGCCCCCCTGCTCAACGGGGTGGCCGTCCCCCTGCTGTTGCTGTCGGGGATCCTGTTGCCGATGACGCTGGCCCCCCGCTGGCTGCGGGTCCTGTCCGACGCCAACCCGTTCAAGCACGCCGTCGATGCCGTGCGGGCCCTGTTCCGGGGCGAGACCGGCGGCTCCGCCATCGGCTGGGGTGTGGTGTCCGTCGTCGCCCTCGTCGCCGTGAGCCTCTGGCTCGGGGCCCGGACGTTCAGGGCCGAGGCCGGCTGAGCCGGCGCCCGGTCAGCTGGCGGGTTTCCAGCTGCCGATCTGGGGGACGGGCAGGCCGAGGTGGTCGCGCAGGGTGCGGCCCCGGTACCCGGTGCGGAACAGCCCCCGGCGCTGGAGCTCGGGCACCACCAGGTCCACGAACTGCTCCAGACCGGCCGGCTGATGGCTGCACCCGATCACGAAGCCGTCGCAGGCCGGGGTGGTGAACCACTCCTCCATGTGGTCGGCGATCTCGGTCGGGTCGCCCACGATGGCATGGCTCAGGCTGGCCCGGCCGGTGATCCGCATGAAGTCCCGCACGGTCGGCTCGGCCGAGCCGGCCCGCTCCATCACCCGGTCCCGGATGGCCTGGATGCCCGACAGCGCCCCCAGCTCGGCCTGGGTGAACGTGTCGTCCACCCCCTTGGTGGAGAAGTCGAAGTTGAGGCCCTCCGACAGCAGTGACAGCTCGTCGATGTCGCGGGTGAGCGAGTCGAAGGCGGCCCGGCGATCTTCGGCCTCGGCGTGGGTGCGGCCCACCACCGGGAAGATCAGGGTGGCCAGCTTCAGGTGGTCGGGGTTGCGGCCCACGTTGGCCGCCTCGTTCTTCAGCTTGTCGTACTGGGCCTGGGCCGAGGCCAGCCGCAGGTTGGAGGCGAAGATCACCTCGCCCCAGCGGGCGGCGAAGCGCTGGCCCCGGCCGCTCTGGCCGGCCTGGATCACCACCGGGTGGCCCTGGGGCGTGCGGGGGACGGTGAAGGGGCCGCGGCTGATGTAGTGCTCGCCCCGGTGGTCGAGACGGTGGACACTGTCGCCCCTTGCGAACAGGCCGTCGGGGCGGTCGAGCACCAGGGCGTCGTCTTCCCAGGTGTCCCAGTGGCCGTGCACCACCTCCATGAACTCGTCGGCCTGGTCATAGCGGGCGTCGTGCTCCAGGCCCTGGTCGAGGCCCATGTTGCGGGCTTCGTTGTCGTTGACCGACGTCACCACGTTCCAGGCCGCCCGACCCCCCGTCATGTGGTCGAGGGTGGAGAACACCCGGGCCACATGGAAGGGCTGGTGGTAGGTGGTGGAGTAGGTGGCACCCAGGCCCACGTGCTCGGTGGCCATGCCCATGGCGGTGAGCACCACGGTGGGGTCGAGCTTCACGCAGCGGATGCCGTTCTCCACGGTGTGGGCGTGGTCGCCGGCGTACATGTCGGGCATGGCCAGGCGGTCGTCGAAGAACCCGAGGTCGAAGCAGCCTCGCTCCAGGGTGCGGCCGATGTGGCGGTAGTAGTCGGCGGTGGTGAAGTCGAGCCGGGCGTCGGGCTGGCGCCAGGCGGCGGGGATCGTGGTGCAGTTCTGGGCCTGGAGGAAGCCCACGAGAGCCATTTGGCGGGTGGCCGCCGTGACGTCG
Source organism: Acidimicrobiales bacterium (assembly GCA_041394285.1). Lineage (GTDB taxonomy): Bacteria > Actinomycetota > Acidimicrobiia > Acidimicrobiales > SZUA-35 > CADEDH01. Next base: position 402,739 of record JAWKIL010000003.1, read on the forward strand.
GTCATGGCGTCAACCTAGCCGAGGCCCCCGGGCGCCCGTAAGTGACGCAGGTCCCTGGCGCTCGACGCCCCGAACCGTGCGACGAAACTCGCGCCCTCCGGCCGAACTGCGCCACCTTCTCGACGAATCCCGGAGGTTTCGCGGCGCAGAACAGCGGCGTGTCGCGATTTCCGTCGCGCAGTTCGTTCGGGGCACGGCCTCCGGGCCGGGGCCGGCTCGCACTACATTGCCCTGATGGACTGGCTGGCGAGCTCGATCATGGCGAACCGGGGCGTGGCGGGCGGACAGCCCGGGGAGACCCACCACCTCAACGAGGAGGTGCAGGGCCCCTTCCACTACACGATCGGCCCGTACTCCGATCCCGTGCTCCACATCCGCCCCGGCGACCGGGTGGTGGTGGACACCATGGACGCCTTCGGCGGGGCGGTGCAGACCGAGGCCGACCTGCCGTCGGCCCGCCTCACCATGCCCTACGTGAACCCCCAGAACGGGCCGATCATGGTCGAAGGGGCCGAGATCGGCGACACGCTGGCGGTGTACATCGAGTCGATGGCGCCGTGGGGCGACAACCCCCAGGGGGCGTGCGCCATGATCCCCGAGTTCGGGGCCCTCACCGGCACCGCCCTCACCGCCACCCTCAACGACCCGCTGCCGGAGAAGGTGCGGGTGGTCCGCCTCGACGCCGAGCACGTGTACTGGAGCGACCGGGTGACGCTCCCCTACCGGCCCCACATCGGCACCCTGTCGACCTCGCCCACCATCGACTCGATCAACTCCCTGACGCCGGACAGCCACGGCGGCAACATGGACCTGCCCGACATGGGCCCCGGTTCGGTCACCTACCTGCCGGTCCGCTCCCCCGGCGCCCGGTTGTTCATCGGCGACGCCCACGCCTGCCAGGGCGACGGCGAGGTGTGCGGCACGGCGGTGGAGTACCGCTCGGTCACGACCATCCAGGTCGACCTGATCAAGGGGTGGACGATCGAGTGGCCCCGGTTGGAGACCGAGGAGCTGATCATGGCCATCGGCTCGGCCCGCCCGTTGGAAGACGCCACCCGCATCGCTTACCGGGAGCTGATCCGGTGGATGGCGGCCGACCACGGCTTCGACCAGTGGGACGCCTACATGATGCTCAGCCAGTGCGGCCGGGTGCGGCTCGGCAACTTCGTCGACCCCAAGTACACGGTGGGTGCCGGCATCATCAAGACGTACCTGGCCTGACCACCCCCATCGACCAACCAGACACAGAGCGGAGCACGGACAGCATGGATCTCGGACTGCAGGGCAAGCGGGTGATCGTCACCGGCGGCACCAAGGGCATCGGGCGGGCGATCGCCGAGACGTTCGCCGACGAGGGGGCCGACGTGGCCATCTGTGCCCGCAACGGCGACGAGGTGGGTGCCGCAGTGGAGGCGCTGGCCTCGAAGGGGGTGCGGGCCACCGGCCGGGCGGTGGACGTGGGCGACGGCCCGGCCCTGCAGGGTTGGGTGGCCGACGTGGCCGCCGAGCTGGGCGGGATCGACGCCGTGGTGGCCAACGTGAGCGCCCTGGCCATCGGGGCCGACGAGGAGAGCTGGAACCAGTCCTACCGGGTCGACATCCTGGGGGCGGTGCGCCTGGTGGAGGCGGCCATGCCCCACCTCGAGCAGTCGGAGGCGCCGTCGATCGTGACGATCTCCAGTGTCTCGGGCCGGGAGATCGACTTCGCCGCCGGGCCCTACGGCACGATGAAGGCGGCCCTGATCCACTACACCCAGGGGCTGGCCTACCAGCTCGCCGGCAAAGGGATCCGGGCCAACACGGTGAGCCCGGGCAACACGTACTTCCCCGGCGGGGTATGGGAGCAGATCGAGCAGGGCGACCCGGCCCTGTTCGCCCACGCGCTCGGCCTGAACCCCACCGGCCGGATGGGCAAGCCCCAGGAGATGGCGAACGCCGTCGTGTTCCTGTCCAGCCCCCGGGCCAGCTTCATCACCGGGGCCAACCTCGTGGTCGACGGCGCCCTCACCCGCGGCGTCCAGCTGTAACCGGCCGGCGGTCGCCCCCCGGACCCGGGCGATCGACCCGCCCACCTCGAACTGCGCGACGGAAATCGCGCCCTCCCACCGACCTGCGTCACGTTCTCTACGGATTCCAAAGGTTTCGCGACGCAGATCGCTGGCGGGGCGCGGTTTTCGTCGCGCAGAACGGGCAGCAGGGAGCGGCGGCGAGGGCGGCGGGTGTGCGAGACTCGGGATGACCATTGGTCCGTACAAATCCCGGAGGTAGCCCATGGGTATCACACCCGTCGAGAAGCTCATCGAAGCGGCTCGCAAAGAGATAGACAACCATTCGCCCGAGGAGGCGAAACGCCGGGTCGAGCAGGAGAACGCCCTCCTGGTCGACATCCGCGACATCCGCGAGCTGGAGCGCGACGGGGTCATCCCCGGCGCCTTCCACGCCCCCCGGGGCATGCTCGAGTTCTGGATCGACCCCGAGTCGGTCTACTACAAGCCCGTCTTCGCCGAGGACCGTGAATTCGTCCTGTATTGAGCGGGGGGCGGGCGGACAAGTTTGTCCGCGAAGACCCTGAAGGACATGGGCATGCCCAAGGTGTCCCACATCGTCTCCGGCTTCCGGGGCTGGAAAGAGGCGGGCTACCCCGTCGTCGACTACGACACATGGAAGGCAGCCCGCAAGAAAGACTGAGTACCCCGGGCGGTCCACCCAGCCATTCTGAGGAGCCTGAAGTGCGCTGAGCGCCGCTCAGGCTCCTCAGAACGTTGTTGACCTCAGCCGAAGTTGTCGGCCACCTGGGTGAGCCGGAAGTTGTTGCCCGACGGGTCCCGGAACGAGGCGTCGATCCCGTAGGGCATCGGCGTGGGCTTGTCGACGAACTCCACGCCCCGGGCCGACAGCTCCTCGTAGGAGGCCTGGCAGTTCTCGGTGGTGAGGAACACGGTGCCGGCGAAGCCCTTGCCCATCAGCTCCCGGACCTGGTCGGCGGTGGCATCGTCCATCATGGGCGGGCCGGGGATCGACATCAGCACGATGGCCATGTCGGGCTGGCCGGCGGGGCCCACGGTGAGCCACCGGAAGTTGCCCATCTCGGGCACGGTCACGTCGGAGCGGACCTCCATGCCCAGCTTCTCGGTATAGAACTTGAGTGCGTCGTCCTGGTCGTGGACCCAGAGCTGCGCCGTGGCGATACGGATCATCGGTGATCTCTCCTCCTGACAGGAACCCGGAGGGTTCGTGCGTTGACTGATGGAGTCACCCTACGAACCGGCGAGCGGCGGGTCTTCTCGAAACGTGCGGACCTGGGGCCGGCCGTAGGCCCGCAGCATGCACGGCGGCACCCGGGCCAGGTCGGCCGCCGGGGGGTGGGCGGCCCGGTAGGCCGACGGTGACAGCCCGAACGTGCGGCGGAAGCTGGTGCTGAACGAACCGAGGCTGGTGAGGCCGACCGAGTGGCAGACACGGGTCACCGACCAGTCGGTGGTGCGCAGCAGCGCCGCCGCCCGCTCCAGGCGCCGGGTCAGCAGGTACTGGTGGGGCGATTCGCCGAATGCCCGATGGAACTCCCGACTGAAGTGGGCCGGCGACAGGCGGGCGGCCCGGGCCAGGTCGGCCACGTCGAGTGGTTCGGCGTACCGGGCGTCGGCCAGATCTTTGGCCCGCACCAGGTGGCGTACGGGTGGCACCGGGCTGCTGGAGGTGGCGCTCACCCCACCCAGACTAGCGAACCGGTGCCGCCCGGGAGTCGCCGCCCGCGGGTCAGGCCCCCGGCCCGGCGTGCGATACCAGCACGTCGCCAGCCCGCACCTCGAGAGGCGACGACACCAGCGGCCCGAGCCGATCCGCCGTCCACGCCTTCGCCTTCTCGTTCGCCTCCTCGGCGCTGGCCAGGTCGGCGAACAGGCCCAGGCTGGCCACCTCGTCGTCGCCCAGCCCCACCAGCGTGTACGACACGTAGCCGGCCGAGCTCTCGATGAGGGGCAGGTACTCCGTCTCGATGAGCGCCGCCACGTCGGCCGCCTTGCCTGACTTCACCTTGATCCGTCGATAGGTTGCGTGCATGGCGTGATCATGGTCGCCTCCCCGCCGCCCCACAATGGACCTGGGTACGGTCCCGGCCCTGTCTCGATGGGGTCCTGAGCCGGCGGGACCCTGAGCCGACGGGCGGTGACCGCACGAATCAGTAGTCGACCTGCCACAGGGTGAGACCGTGGGGCGGGGCCGGCTGCTCGGCGGCGCTGCGGTCGCAGGCGGCCAGCACGGCCGCCGTCTCGTCGGGCCGGCGTTTGCCCCGGCCCACGGCCACCAGGAAGCCGACGATGCTGCGCACCATCTGGTGGCAGAAGGCGCTGCCCTCGATCTCGAACCGCAGCAGGTCACCGGGCTCCAGCTCGCTCCAGCGCACGCCGGTCACCCGGCGGACCAGCGACACCTCGGGCTCGGCCGCCGGCGCCTGCCCCTCGGGCCCGGACGGCCGACCGGGCTTGGGCCGGCGGCAGAACGACGAGAAGTCGTGCTCCCCCACCAGGGGTTGAGCCGCCGCCACCATCGCCGGCCGGTCGAGCGGCTCGGGCACCCACCACGAGGTGCGGGCCAGGAACGGGTCGGGCACCGGGCGGTTCAGCACCAGGTACCGGTAGCGGCGCCCGGTGGCGTCGTGGCGGGCCGAGAACCCGAGCTCGGCCGGGGCCAGCTCCCGCACCACGATCTCGGGGGCCAGGCGGGCATTCAGGCTGCGCTGGATGCGGGTCAGGTCGGCCCCGTCGGGCAGGTCGGTCGACAACACCTGGCCCCAGGCGTGGACGCCGGCATCGGTCCGGCCCGACATCACCAGATCGGGCGACGACCCGACCAGCGGCTCCAGGCACCGCTGCAGCTCCCCCACCACGGTGCGCACCCCGGTGTTGGGGGCCAGCCCCCGGAACCCGCTCCCGTCGTAGGCGACCAGGAACCGGACCCGCATCACGCACCCCCAAAACCTGCGAACTGTGGCGCCAGGCGCTGCATTTTGCGCGCTGACGCCACAGTTCACCAGAGGGGTTGGAGCGGTTCGGTCAGACCAGCTCGATACGGGCCATCGGGGCGTTGTCGCCCTGACGGGGCCCGAGCTTGAGGATCCGGGTGTAGCCGCCGGGCCGGGTGGCGTAGCGGGGACCGACCTCGTCGAACAGCTTGGTCGTCATCTCCACGTCGCCCAGGTAGGCGAGCACCTGGCGGAAGTTGTGCAGGCCACCCTTGCGGGCCTTGGTGATCATCTTCTCGGCGATCGGCCGGAGGGCCTTGGCCCGGGCTTCGGTGGTGACGATGCCCTCGGCCGCCACCAGCGAGGCGACGAGGTTCGCCATCATCAGCCGCTGATGGGCCGCAGAACCGCCGAATCGGCGGGCTTTACGGGGACGGGCGGGCATCTGATCAGCTCCTTGATCCGCGCAGGGTCAGCCCGCGCTCATCCAGCTTGGCGATCACCTCGTCGAGCGACTTCTGCCCGAAGTTGGTGATGGCCAGCAGGTCATCGTCGGTCTTGGTGAGCAGCTCACCGATCGTGTTGACCTGGGCCCGCTTGAGGCAGTTCCGGGGCCGTTCCGACAGGTCGAGGTCCTCGATCGGCAGATCGAGGTCGGGCGAGCCCGAGGCGGCGGCCGGAGCCTCGCCCAGGGTCAGGCCCTCCGGCTCCTCGCTCATCTCCTCGATCAGCTGCATCAGCGACCGCAGGGTGGCGCCGGCCGAAGCCAGGGCGTCCCGCGGGGGGATGGAGCCGTCGGTCTCGATGTCGAGGATCAGGCGGTCGTAGTCGGTCGACATCTCCACCCGGGTCTGCTCCACCGCCACCGACACCCGACGGATCGGGCTGTAGATGGCGTCGATCGGGATGACCCCGATCGTCTGGCTCTCCGACGGCCGGGCCGACGACAGCCACCCCCGGCCCCGGCCCACGGTGAGGTCGAGAGCCAGGCGGCCCTTGTCGGTCAGCGTGGCCAGCAGCAGGTCGGGGTTGAGGATCGTCACCTCGGACGGGCACGAGATGTCACCGGCGGTGACGGAGCCCGGGCCCCGGGCGTCGAGCCGGAGCACCACCGGGTCGTCGCTGTCGCTCGTGACCACGATGTCCTTGATGTTGAGGATGATGTCGGTGACGTCTTCCACCACACCGGTGATGGTGTCGAACTCGTGGAGGGCGTCGTCGAAGCGGACCGACGTGATCGCCGCCCCGGGCACCGACGACAGCAGGGTGCGACGCAGCGAGTTGCCGAGCGTGTGGCCGAAGCCGTGTTCCAGCGGGCCGATGGCGAATCGGCCGCGGGTGGACTCGCCGTCATCGAGCTGCTCGACCGTGGGTCGTTGAATGACCAGCATGTGGGGTTTCCTTCTACTTCTCAAGGGGGGGCCGGCGGGGACGAAGAGGGGGGAGCCGTCTGCGGCGCTGCCGGTGGCAGCGCCCCGGTCGCCCTTACTTGCTGTAGAGCTCGACGATCAGCTGCTCGCGGATCGGTACGTCGATCTGCTCCCGCAGCGGCTCGTTGTAGACCTTGACCTTCCAGTCGTCTTCCCGCTCCAGCCAGGCCGGCGGAGTGCGGTCGAGAACGTCCTTGTTCCACTGCAGCACCACGTTGTTGCGCGACTTGTCGCGGATCTCGACCACGTCACCCTTGCGGACCCGGTAGGAGGGCACGTTCACCCGCTTGCCGTTGACGTTGACGTGCCCGTGGGACACGAACTGGCGGGCCTGGGGGCGGGTGGCGCCCCAGCCGGCGCGGTAGATCACGTTGTCCAGGCGCAGTTCGAGGAACTTGAGCATGTTGTCGCCGGTGACGCCCTTGCGGCGCGAGGCCTCGTCGTAGATCCGGCGGAACTGGCGCTCGTTGAGGCCGTAGGTGAACCGGGCCTTCTGCTTCTCCTGGAGCTCGGCCAGGTAGGCGGTGTTCTGGGCGCCCCGGCGGCGGGACCGGCCGTGGATACCGGGCGGGTAGGGCCGCTTCTCCAGCGCCTGGGTCTCACCCCGGGTGCCGAAGATGTTGGTGCCGAGACGGCGGGAGATGCGGGCGCGGGGACCGGTGTAGCGCGACATGGATCAGACCCTCCGGCGCTTGGGCTGCCGGCAACCGTTGTGGGGCACCGGGGTGACGTCCTTGATGCCGGTCACCTCGATGCCGGCGTTCTGGATGGAGCGGATGGCGGTCTCACGGCCCGAGCCTGGGCCCTTGACCTGCACGTCGACCTTGCGCACCCCGTGCTCCATGGCCCGCCGGGCGGCGGCCTCGGCCGCCATCTGAGCGGCATAGGGGGTGGACTTACGGGAGCCCTTGAAGCCGACGTTGCCGGCCGACGCCCACGACAACACGTTGCCCTCCTGATCGGAGATGGCGATGATCGTGTTGTTGAAGCTCGACTTGATGTGGGCGACGCCGTACGTGACGTTCTTGCGCTCGCGCTTGCGGGGCCGACGGCCTCCGCTCGATGGCTTGGCCATTACTTGGTGACCTTCTTCTTGCCGGCGACAGTCTTCTTGGGGCCCTTGCGGGTCCGGGCGTTGGTCTGGGTGCGCTGACCGCGCACGGGCAGGCCCTTACGGTGACGGATGCCCTGATGGCACCCGATCTCCATCTTGCGCTTGATGTCCTGCGAGACCTCGCGCCGCAGGTCACCCTCGGTCTTGATGTTCGTGTCGATCCACGCCCGGATGCGCATGACCTCGTCATCGGTGAGGTCCTTCACCCGGGTACTGGCATCCACCCCGGTGGCATCGGCGATCTGTTGGGCGGTGGACGAACCGACCCCGAAGATGTACGTCAGCGACACCACCAGCCGCTTGTCGCGGGGGATGTCGACACCTGCGATACGAGCCATGCTCAGCCTTGCCTTTGCTTGTGACGCGGGTTGTCGCAGATGATCATCACGCGCCGGTGCCGGCGGATCACCTTGCACTTCTCACACATGGGTTTCACACTCGGGCGAACCTTCATCGGGTCCTCAAGTCCTCTTACTTGTAGCGATAGGTGATGCGACCGCGGGTCAGGTCGTAGGGCGTGAGCTCCACCTGAACCTTGTCGCCGGGCAGGATGCGGATGTAGTGGCGGCGCATCTTGCCGGATATGTGCCCGAGCACGCTGTGACCATTCTCGAGCTCAACCCGGAACATGGCGTTCGGCAGAGACTCGGTGACGGTGCCTTCGAGCACGATGGCGTCTTTTTCCTTTGGCAGGACGGATCCTCCGGAGCGGGCGTGGAATGAGCTTTACTGAACTGTGCTTGAACTGCGGCGCGGGAACGGGGGCGGGGAACAAGTTCCGAGCGGCCCGATTGACGGCGCCACGACCCCTGGCGCGAAACGGCCAACAATTCAGCCTAGAGGCCTGGTGAGAGGCCTCCAACCCGCCGCCGTGGATCATTCGCAGCCCCCGGAGTTGGCCTTGGCCCCCGCCTCGATCTGGGTGTCGACGGCGGCGTAGAGCCGCTCGGTCACCTGCTCCTCGGTCCCCAGGCCGTCGACCCGGACCAGCAGGCCCCGGTCGGCGAAGAACTGGAGCACCGGCTGGGTCTGCTCCTCGTAGAGGGCCAGACGCTTGGCGATGGCCTCGTCGGTGTCGTCGTCCCGGGCCCGGAGCTTCATGCGCTTGGTGACCTCGCCCAGCGGCACGTCGAGATCGATGACGGCATCCAGGGCATGATCACCCAGGGCGTCGATGAGCCCGGCGGCCTGGTCGATGGTGCGGGGGAACCCGTCGAGCACGAACCCGTTGGCCTTCACGTCGTCCTGGCCGATGCGGCTCTTGGCCACTCCCAGGATCGTCTCGTCGTCCACCAGGCCGCCCGATGCCATGATCTCGGCCGCCTTGCGCCCCAGCTCGGTGTCGGCGGCCACCTCGGCCCGAAGCATGTCGCCGGTGCTGATGTGGACCACCCCGTACCGCTCGATCAGGCGGATGCACTGGGTTCCCTTGCCCGCGCCCTGGCGGCCGAAGATCACGAGTCGAAGCGGTTGTGCCATGGGGAGCATCCTTCAGATCGGGGTGCGAACTCAGAGCTGTAGCAGTACCAGATGCGGCTCATTTGAGAAAGCCGTCATAGTTCTTCGCCATCAGCTGGGAGTTGATCTGCTTCATCGTCTCGAGCGACACACCGGCGGCGATCAGGATCGACACGCCGGAGAAGCCGACCGCCCTCCCCTGGCCCCCACCCGACAGCAGCCGGGCCAGGGCGGCCGATGGGATGAGGGCCACCACCGCCAGGAACACGGCGCCCGGCAGGGTGATGCGGTTCAAGATCTTGGACAGGTGCCGCTCGGTCTGGGGCCCGGGACGAATGCCGGGGATGAAGCCGCCGGACTTGCGCAGCTCGTCGGCCCGGCGGGCCGGGTCGAAGGCCACGGCGTTGTAGAAGTAGGCGAAGCCGACGATCAGGGCGCCGAACACCAGGATGTAGCCCAGGTTGTCGGGGTGGTACAGATTGCTCTGCACGAAGTTGCGGACGTCGTCGCCCCAGTTGGGATTGGTGGCGTCGTTGCTGGTGGGCAGCACGTTCACGATGAACGACGGCAGCTGGAGCAGCGACGAGGCGAAGATCACGGGGATCACACCGGCCTGGTTGACCTTGAGCGGGATGTAGGTGTTGTTGCCGCCGTACTGGCGACGCCCCACCACCCGCTTGGCGAAGTTCACCGGGATCCGGCGCTGGCCTTGCTCCACGAACACGATCCCGGCCACCAGCACCGCCAGCAGCACGAAGGCGAACACCACCCACAGCCAGCCCCGCACGGCGTGGATCCGGAACCCGAGCTCGGGCATGTTCGACACCACGGAGGCCATGATGATCAACGACATGCCGTTGCCGATCCCCTTCTGGGTGATCAGCTCGCCCAGCCACATCACCACCGCCGTGCCCACCACCATGCAGGTCACGGCGAGGACCACCCGGCCGAAGTTCCACACCGGGAACAGACCGACGTCGACCCCGAAGAAGGCCTCCGGGTTGCGGCCGATCATGAACACGATGCCGGTGGACTGCACGATGGCCAGCACGATGGCCACGTAGCGGGTCCACTGGTTGATCTTGCGCTGGCCCACAGCACCCTGGCTCTGCCACTGCTCGAGCTTGGGGATGGCCACGGTCAGGATCTGGATGATGATCGAGGCCGTGATGTAGGGCAGCACGCCCAGGGAGAACAGCGAGAGCTGGCGTAGACCGCCGCCGCTGAACAGGTTGAGGTAGCCGAAGATGCCGCCCGTGGTCTGGTCGGCCTGGGCCCGGAGGGACTCGATGGCGTCGAGGCTCACCCCGGGGGCCGGGATCTGCACCCCGAGCCGGTAGATGACGACGACGAACAGTGTGAACAGGATCTTGTTCCGCAGCTCGGAGGTCTGCAGGATGTTGCGCAGCGTGTTCATCGTGATCGGGCTTCTCCCCGGGCTCGGCTGCTAGCGGTTGGCGTGCTGGTTGCCCTGGGCCGCCGGACGGACGGCGAAGGGCAGGGGCAGCTTCTCCACTGTGCCACCGGCGGCCGTGATAGCGGCCTCGGCGCTGCGGGAGAAGGCGTGGGCCCGCACGGTCACGGGCTCGGACAGCTCGCCCCGGCCCAGCACCTTGATCAGGGCGCCCTTACCCACCAGGCCCTTGGCCAGCAGGATCTCGGGGCTCACCTCGGTCAGGCCCGACTCCACGATGGTGTCGAGGTTGACCGCCTGGTACTCCACCCGGAACGGGTTGTTGAAGCCCCGCAGCTTGGGCAGCCGCTGCTGGATCGGGAGCTGACCGCCCTCGAACCGGGCGGGGATGGTGTTGCGGGCCTTCTGGCCCTTGGTGCCGCGGCCGGCGGTCTTGCCGCCCTTGCCGCCGATGCCTCGCCCGACCCGCTTGGGCGCCTTGCGGGACCCCTCGGCCGGCTTGAGATCGTGAAGCTTCATCATGGGCTTACTCCGAGACGGTTTCGACCGACACCAGATGAGGGACCCGGGCGATCATGCCCCGGATCTCCGGTCGGTCGGGCAGGACGTTGGACTGGCCCAGCTTGCGCAGGCCGAGGGCCCGCAGGCTCCCCCGCTGCTTGGGCTTGGCGCCGATCGAGGACCGGACCTGGGTGACCTTGATCTCAGCCATCACACCCCTCCCTCACTCCGGGCGGGCGAACCGGCCCGCTTGCGCTCGTTGTAGGCGTCGAGCAGACCCTTGGGGGTGAACTCGTCGGCCGGCAGACCCCGCAGACGGGCCACGTCGTCGGGGCGCTTCAGGCCCTTGAGGGCGTTGATCGTGGCCCGGGCCACGTTGATCTGGTTGGCCGAACCCAGCGACTTGCACAGCACGTCGTGGATGCCGGCCTCCTCCAGGATGGCGCGAGCGGCGCCACCGGCGATGACCCCGGTACCGGGGGCGGCCGGCTTGAGCAGCACCCGGCCCGCACCCTGCTCCCCCTCGATGGGGTGGGTGATCGTGCCGCCGGCCATCGGGACCTCGAACATCAGGCGGCGGGCCTCTTCGGTGCCCTTCTGGATCGCCAGGGGCACCTCCTTGGCCTTGCCGTAGCCGAGGCCGACGCGGCCGTTGCCGTCGCCCAGCACCACCAGGGCGGTGAAAGCGAACCGACGGCCGCCCTTGACCACCTTGGCCACCCGGTTGATCGTGATGACCCGAGACTCCCGGCCCTCGTTGCGGTCGTCGCGGTTGCCCCGCTCGCCGCCTCGTTCGTTAGCCATGTGCGAAACCTTTCTGGTGCCCGGGGGGATCAGAACTCGAGGCCAGCAGCCCGGGCGGCGTCGGCCAGGGCGGCGACGCGCCCGTGATACAGGTTGCCGCCGCGGTCGAAGACCACGGCCTCCACGCCGGCGGCCTTGGCCCGCTCACCGATGAGCTGGCCCACGGTGGTGGCGGCCGCCACCGAGCCGGTGGAGCCGTTGGAACGGATGTCGGCTTCCAGCGACGACGCGGCGGCCAGGGTGTGGCCCTTCGAGTCGTCGATGACCTGGCAGCTGATGTGCCGGTTGGACCGGAACACGGCCAGCCGGGGCCGATCGGAGGTGCCGATGATCTTCTTGCGGGCCCGGCGTTGGCGGCGGACCCGTGCGGCGTGGGAGGGAATCGTCTTGGAAGCCATCAGGGAGCCTTTCAGAGCTACTTGCCGGCCTTGCCGGCCTTGCGCAGCACGCGCTCGCCGGCGTAACGGACGCCCTTGCCCTTGTAGGGCTCGGGCTCGCGCCAGGCGCGGATCGTTGCCGCCACCTGGCCCACGGCCTGCTTGTCGATACCGATCACGCCGATCTTGGTGGGCTCGGGCACCTCGAAGGTGATGCCGTCGGGAGCGTGGACCACGACCGGGTGGCTGAACCCCAGGGCGAGCGTGATCTGGGTGGGGTTGTTGGCGGCGGCGCGGTAGCCGACGCCCACGATCTCGAGGTCCTTGCGGAACCCCTGCGACACGCCGATCACCATGTTGTTGACCAGCGACCGGGTGAGCCCGTGCAGGGCCCGGCTCCGCCGCTCGTCGTTGGCCCGGGTCACGGTGAGCACACTGTCGTCGAGGGAGACCTCGACGGACTCGGGGATCGTGTGGCTGAGGGTGCCCTTGGGCCCGGTGACGGTGAGGGCGTTGCCCTTCACGTCCACCTGGACGCCGTCGGGAACCGGGATGGGGGCTTTGCCGATGCGTGACATCTCGCTCGCTCCTACCAGACGTAGCAGAGGACCTCGCCACCGACCTTGGCCTTGCGGGCCGCCCGGTCGGTGATGAGTCCCTTGCTGGTGGAGAGCACGGCGACGCCGAGGCCGCCCAGTACTCGGGGGATCTGATCGCTCTTGGTGTAAACCCGCAGGCCGGGCTTCGACACGCGCTTGATGCCGCTGATCACCCGCTCCCGCTCGGGGGAGTACTTCATGGCGATCGTGAGGGTCGAGCCGGGCTTGGGGCCGTTCTCGGTGGTGCGGAAGTCGCCGATGTAACCCTCGGCGTGCAGCACCTCGGCCAGAGCCAGCTTGATCTTGGACGCCGGCATCGAGACCTCGTCGTGCATCGCGATGTTGGCGTTGCGAATACGGGTCAGCATGTCGGCGATGGGGTCGGTCATGGACATGGGATCAGACCTCCTCTCACCAGCTGGCCTTGGTCACGCCCGGGATCTCGCCGGCGTGAGCCATCTCACGCAGGCAGACCCGGCACAGGCTGAAACGACGGAACACGGCGCGGGGGCGGCCGCAGCGGCGGCAGCGGGTGTAGCCCCGCACCTTGAACTTGGGCTTGCGCTGCTGCTTGAGGATGAGTGCCTTCTTGGCCATTACTGGGCCTGCCCTTCACGCCGGAACGGGAAATTGAATGCCTCCAACAGGGCGCGACCGGCGGCATCGTTGCTGGCCGTGGTCACGATGGTGATGTCCATGCCCCGGGGGGCATCGACGGTGTCGTAGTTGATCTCGGGGAACATCAACTGCTCGGAGAGGCCGAAGGTGTAGTTACCCCGACCGTCGAACGACCGGGGGTTGAGGCCCCGGAAGTCACGGATCCGGGGAACGGCCAGGGTGATCAACCGGTCGAAGAACTCCCACATGCGGTCGCCCCGGAGGGTGACCTTGCAGCCGATGGAGTTCCCCTTGCGCAGCTTGAAGCTGGCCAGCGACCGCTTGGCCTTGGTGATCACCGGCTTCTGGCCGGCGATCAGGGTGAGGTCGGCCACCGCCGCCTCGAGGGCCTTGGAGTTGAGGATGGCTTCGCCCACCCCCATGTTGATCACGATCTTCTCCAGGCGGGGCACCTGCATGATGTTGTCGAGGCCGAGGCTGGCCTTGAGCTCATCACGGATGACGTCGTTGTAGGCCGCCTTGAGCCGGGGCGTTGCCCCCTGCACCTTGGCGTCGGTGATGACGGTGCTCACGGCTTCACCTCGGGAATCTCCACGCCGGTCCGCTTGCAGATCCGGATCTTGCGGCCGTTCTCGACCTTGTAGCCCACCCGGGTCGGCTTGCCGTCCTTCGGGCTCAGGATCGCCACGTTGGACACGTTCATCGGCATGTCCTTGTCGACGATGCCACCCGGCTCCTCCTGGGAGCGGGGCTTGGTGTGGCGCTTGGCCGTGTTGCGGCCCTCCACGATCACCTTGTTGGTGGCGGGGAAGGCGGCAGCGATCGTGCCGTCCCGACCGGCGTCCTTGCCGGTGAGGATGCGGACCCGGTCACCCTTGCGCACCTTCATCTAGATCACCTCCGGAGCGAGGGACACGATCCTCATGAACCGCTTGTCCCGCAGTTCCCGGCCCACCGGGCCGAAGATGCGGGTACCGCGGGGCTGGCGCTGCTCGTTGATGAGCACCGCGGCGTTCTCGTCGAAACGGATGTAGGAGCCGTCGGGACGGCGGCGTTCCTTCTTCGTCCGCACCACCACGCACTTCACGACATCGCCCTTCTTCACCGCCGCGCCGGGTATGGCGTCCTTGACGGTGGCCACGAAGATGTCGCCGATGCCGGCGTACCGGCGGCGGGAGCCGCCCAGAACCTTGATGCACAGCACCTCGCGGGCGCCGGAGTTGTCGGCCACGCGGAGCCGGGTCTCGACCTGGATCATCGGGCCCGCTCCAGGATCTCCAGGAGGCGCCAGCGCTTCTTGGCCGACAGGGGGCGGGTCTCCACGATCCGTACCCGGTCGCCTTCGTTGAGGGTGTTCTCCTCGTCGTGGGCGTAGTAGCGGCTCCGCCGCTGCACGGTCTTGTTGTACTGGGGATGGCGGGACCGGTCGGTCACCTCGACCACCACGGTCTTGTCCATCTTGTTCGACACGACCATGCCGTCACGCGTCTTGCGCCGCATGTTGCGCTCGGCCTGCTCAGCGGCCATCACGACTCTCCTTGCTTGCTGGCCAGCGCCTCGGCCGCCGCGATCTCGCGGTTGCGGATCTCGGTGCGGTAACGGGCGATCTGCTTGCGTACCTGGCCCACGCGGGCCGAGTTCTCCAGCTGCCCGGTGGCGTGCTGGAACCGGAGGTTGAACAGCTCCCGCTTGGCCTCGGCCAGGCCGGTGACCAGGTCGCTGTTGGACTCCTCGGTGAGGTTCGGGTGCTTAGGCATCGAATCCCTCCACCCGGGTGATGATGCGGGCCTTGATCGGCAGCTTCTGGATGGCCCGGCTCAGGGCCTGGCGGGCGATCTCGTCGTCCGGGTAGGACAGCTCGAACACCACCCGGCCGGGGCGGACGACCGCCACCCAGTGCTCCGGGTTGCCCTTGCCCGAGCCCATGCGGGTCTCGGCCGGCTTGGCCGTGACGGGCTTGTCGGGGAAGACGTTGATCCACACCTTGCCGCCGCGCCGCACGTGGCGGGTCATGGCGATACGGGCGGCCTCGATCTGGCGGGCCGTGATCCAGCCCGGCTCCAGCACCTGGATGCCGTAGTCGCCGTAGGCCACCGACGTGGCGCCCTTCGACACACCCTTGGTGCGGCCCCGCTGTTGCTTGCGGTGCTTGACCTTTCGGGGCATCAACATGATCAGTCACCGTCCTCGGGCCGGAAGTGCAGCGGATCGCCGCCTCCGGTCTTGTTGCGGAGGCTCTCCTCGATCGCCTCTTCCTCGGCCAGCAGCCGCTCGAACTCGGGGTCGGCCTCCCGCACCAGCGGGGCCGGAGTGGCCTCTTCGGTCTCCACCGTCTCCACCGGCTCGACCGGCTCCTCAGCGACGGGGGCAGCCGGGGCGGCGCCGGCCACAGGCCGGGGCCGGCGGGACGACGAGACGACGGTGCGGGGCGTGTCGGCCCCGCCCACGGCTTCGCCAGCGGCCAGAGCGGCCTCCCGCTGAGCCTTGTCGACCTGGGCCTTGTAGGGCAGGATGTCGCCCTTGTACAACCACACCTTCACGCCGATGCGGCCGAAGGTGGTGTGGGCCTCGCGCAGGCCGTAGTCGATGTCAGCCCGCAGCGTGTGCAGGGGCACCCGACCCTCCCTGTACCACTCGGTGCGGCCCATCTCGGCCCCGCCGAGACGGCCCGACGACTGGATGCGGATGCCCTTGGCTCCCGCCTTCATGGCGTTCTGCATGGCCCGCTTCATGGCCCGGCGGAAGGCCATGCGGCCCGCCAGCTGGTCGGCGACACCCTGAGCGATGAGGGCGGCGTCGAGCTCGGGCTGCTTGATCTCGACGATGTTCAGCTTCACCTTGGGATTGCCGGTGAGCTTGGTGAGGCCGGTCCGGAGGCGGTCGGCCTCCGAGCCCTTGCGGCCGATCACGATGCCGGGACGGGCGGTGTGGACGTCGATCTGCAGCTTGTCCCGCGTCCGCTCCACCTCGACGCGGCTGATGGCGGCGTTGGGGAGCTGGTTGAGCAGGTATTTGCGGATCTTGTGGTCCTCGAGCAGGTAGTCCCGGTACTCCTGGCGGTCGGCGATCCAGCGCGACTTCCAGTCGGTGGTGATGCCCAGTCGATACCCGTAGGGGTGGACTTTCTGGCCCATCAGTTGGTCTCCTCGGGCTTGGTGTCGTCCCCGTCTTCGGCCGCACCGTCGTCGGCGGCATCCTCGGTGGTGGCATCGTCGGCCACCGTGTCCTCCACCGTGTCCTCCACCGTGTCGGCCGGAGCCTCGTCGGCGGGGGCCGGGGGTGTGATCTCGGCGTCGACCACGTCGTCGCTGACCTGATCCTCCACCACCTCGTCATCGGCGGGGGTGGGAGCGGCGGCGGCCCGGCTGCCGGCCACCCGGCGCCGGCGATCGGCCCGGGCGTCGGGGGCCCCACCGGCCCGGGTGCCCCGGGTGGTGCTGCGGGCCTCGGCCCGGGCCCGCATGGCGTCGAGCTGCTCGTCGGTGTAGCGGCTCACCACGATCGTGATGTGGCACGTCTGCTTGCGGATACGGCCGGCCCGACCCCGGGCCCGGGGACGGAACCGCTTGAGCGAGGCACCCTCGTCGGCGTAGCAGGCCGACACGTAGAGCTCCTCCGGCGGCACCTCGTCGTTGTGGCCGGCGTTGGCCACGGCCGAGCGGAGAGCCTTGTCGATCACCTTGGCCGCCAGCCGGTCGCTGAAGGCCAGGATCTGGGCCGCCTCGCCCACGTGCTTGCCCCGGATCAGGTCGAGCACGACCCGCACCTTGGAGGCCGACATGCGTACGTAGCGGACCTGGCACTTGGTGCCGGGGCGCTCGTTGGTCTTCACTCCCGCCATCAGCGCCGTCCCGATCGTTCCTGGCCGGCGTGGTACTTGAAGGTCCGGGTGGGCGAGAACTCGCCCAGCTTGTGACCGACCATCGACTCGGTGATGTAGACCGGCACGTGCTTGCGCCCGTCGTGGACGGCGATGGTGTGGCCGACCATGTCGGGGATGATGGTGGAGCGGCGGGACCAGGTCTTGATGACCCGCTTCTCGTTCCTGTCGTTCAGGTCGTCGACCTTCTTCAAGAGGTGGTCGTCGACGAATGGGCCCTTTTTCAGACTTCGCGGCATGACTACCTCCGACCGCCACGCTTCCGCCGACGGCGGATGATGAGAGCATCAGACTTCTTGGCACGGGCCCGGGTACGGCCCTCGGGCTTGCCCCACGGCGACACCGGATGGCGTCCGCCCGAGGTCTTGCCCTCACCACCGCCATGGGGGTGGTCCACCGGGTTCATGGCCACGCCCCGGGTCTGGGGACGCTTGCCCTTCCAGCGGGCCCGGCCCGCCTTGCCCACCTTGATCAGCTCGGCCTCGGACAGGCCGACCTCGCCGATCGTGGCCCGGCAGTCGATCGACACCCGGCGCATCTCCGTGGAGGGGAGGCGCAGGGTGGCCATGACCCCCTCCTTGGCCACCAGCTGAACGCTGGTGCCGGCCGAGCGGGCCATCTTGGCCCCGCCACCCGGCTTGAGCTCCACGCCATGGACGGTGGTACCGACCGGGATGAAGCGCAGGGGGAGGGCGTTGCCGATGCGAATGTCGGCCGTGGGACCCGACGACACCTTGTCGCCCACCTTCAGATCACGGGGAGCGAGGATGTAGCGCTTCTCGCCGTCGTGGTAGTGGAGCAGGGCGATCCGGCAGTTGCGGTTCGGGTCGTACTCGATCGAGGCCACCGTCGAGGGCACGCCGTCCTTGTTGCGACGGAAATCGACGATGCGGTAGCGGCGCTTGTGGCCGCCGCCGCGGTGGCGGGACGTGATCCGGCCGTGGACGTTGCGACCGCCCGACTTCGACTGCTTGAGCAGCAGAGACTTCTCCGGCTTCGAGGTGGTGATCTCGCTGAAGTCGGAGGTGGTCTGGAACCGTCGGCCGGCGCTGGTTGGCTTTCGCTTGCGGATGGGCATCGGAGCGGACCTCAGGTGGTGAACAGTTCGATCTCACCCTCGGAGAGGGTGACGATCGCCCGCTTGGTGGTGGGCCGGGTGGACTTGGTGTTGGTCTTGCGGTTGCGGACGCGCTTGCCCTTGCGGTTCAGCGTGTTGACCTTGGCCACCTTGACCCCGTCGAAGATGGCCTCGACCGCCAGGGCGATCTCGGGCTTGGAGGCCTTGGGGGCCACCACGAAGGTGTAGGTGTTGTTGGCCTCGTTCTGCTGGTAGGTCTTCTCCGAGACCACCGGCCGGATGACCACGTCGTGGGGGTCCTTCATCACTCCTCGCTCCCCGTGTTCTGTGTGGCAGTGCTTTCGCCGGCTGCGCCGGTGTTCTCGCCGCTGGGCACCGCGTCCCGGCTGAACACCACGTAGTCGCTGACCAGGATGTCGTAGGCGTTGAGCTGGTCGGCTGCCAGCACGTGGACCTGGGGCAGGTTGCGGAAGCTGCGGATCGTCGTCTCGTCGCTCCGGTCCACCACCACCAGCGTGCGGCCCTCGACCCCGAGGGCCGACAGCGCAGCCTTGGCCGCCTTGGTGCTCGGCCGGTCGAAGCCCCAGGCGTCGACCACAACCACCTTGTCCTCGGCGCACCGGTCGGACAGGGCCGAGCGGGTGGCGAGCTTGATCATCTTCTTGTTCGTCCGCTGGGCGTAGCTGCGGGGCTTGGGGCCATGGGCGATGCCGCCGCCGACCCAGATCGGTGAGCGGGTGGAGCCGGCCCGGGCCCGGCCCGTGCCCTTCTGCTTCCACGGCTTGGCCCCGCCGCCCGAGACCTCGGAGCGGGTCTTGGTGGAGTGGGTGCCGGAACGACGGGCGGCGAGCTGGGCGTTGACCACCTGGTGGAGCACCGCCATGTTGGGCTCGATGCCGAAGGTGGCGTCGTCGAGGTCGATCGATCCGGCGTCGGCGCCGGCGGTGGTCTTGACGGAGATCGTGGGCATCAGGCGCTGACCGCCTTCTTGATCGCGTTGCGGATGATGACCGTGCCGCCCTTGGAGCCCGGAACCGAGCCCTTGACCAGCACGATGTTCTTCTCGGCGTCGGCCCGGACGACGGTCAGGTTCTGGGTGGTGACCTTGTCGGAGCCCATGCGGCCGGCCATCTTGACGCCCTTGAACACCCGGGCCGGGGTGGCGCACTGGCCGATCGACCCGGGGGCCCGGTGCACCAGGTGGGCGCCGTGGGTGGCCCGCTGGCCCTGGAAGTTGTGGCGCTTCATCACACCGGCGAAGCCCTTGCCCTTCGAGGTGCCGATGGCGTCGATGGACTCGCCGGCTTCGAACACGTCGGCCCCGAGCTCCTGGCCCACCGTGTAGTCGGACACGTCGTCGAGGCGGAGCTCGACCAGCTCGGTGCCGGGGGCGACGCCGGCCCGGGCGAAGTGGCCGGCCTCGGGCTTGGACAGCTTGCGGGCGTCCTTGGTGCCGAGGGTGACCTGGATGGCGGAGTAGCCGTCGGTCTGCGGGGTCTTCACCTGGACGACGCGGCAGGGTGTCACCTCCACCACGGTGACCGGCACCATCCGATTGTCTTCGTCCCAGACCTGGGTCATGCCGACCTTACGGCCGACGATCGCCTTGTGAGCCATGCGTGTCTCTTTCCCGTCAGAGGGCGTGCCGCCGGACCCGGAGGCCGGGCGGAGCGCCGTTCACGTGAACGCCCTGCGCCGGCCCTGAGGGCAGCGCGCGGGGCTCTTGTGATGAAGTGGGCCGTACGGTTCCTTCAGCTGGCAGGCTGAGGCCTTCACGGACCGGAGCGAAACGTTCACCGAACCCGGGGCCGACGGCCGAGCAAGCGGCTGTCAGCAAGTGGTTCCGGCGGACCGGTCAAGCCTACTGGGGCCTTGTCCCTGTTCCACCCAAGGGCCCGATCAGGATTCGACCGATCCACTGCTTTCGGGGGCGCCCGCCGCCGAACCGCCGTCGATGGCCGCCAGATAGGCCCGGCCCCGGGGCGACGCCAGGTAGCCGACCCGCAGGCTGATCGTGAGGCCCAGGTTCTTCAGCTTGCGCACGTCGAGCTTGAACGGGGCCGTCTCCCGGCCCACCGAGGCGGCCAGATCGGGGGCCCGGACGCCCTCGTTGGCGGCGATGAGGCGCAGGGTGGAACGGGTCCACGGGCCGATGGCCGACGCCCGGTCCAGCCGATCCAGGCGGGCGTCGATGCCGGCCACGTCGTCGGGGCCGAGCCGGGCGCTGTGCGCCAGCTCGTGGCGGGGGTCGGGCTCGTCGAGGCGGCGGAACTCCACCCGGTAGACGCGCCGGTCGGCCCCGTGCCCGTCTTCCACCGGGGCCCCTCCCCCGGTCCGGCGCCCAGCCATGGCGTCGAGCGAGGCCCGCACCTCGTCGGGCGAGGCGTGGCCGGCCCGGACGGCGTCGGCGGCGCTGATGGCGGCCGGGTCCACCACATCGACCGAGAGCACCTCGATCCGCCCCCCGCCGGTGCGGTAGGGACGTCCGGCCACCACCGTGGGCGACCGCCAGCGGCGGAAGGCCACGGTCACCGACCCGTCGGCGATGCCGTCCCAGTACGGCTTGGTGAAGCGCACGCCTCGGAGACTAGGGGTTCCTGCCCGCAGGCCCGCCCCGGTGGCGCCGGCCGGTCTAGAAGTTGTTGTTGATGAACACCTGCGTCGAGGTGTTGGCCACCACCACCGAGGTGCTGCAGCCCGAGCTGGCGAGGCCGAACCTCTCCCCCACCTCGTCGTAGCCGGTGTGGTTGCCGTGCATGTCGATCGTCACCTTCTCGGCGTAGGCCTTGATCTCGATAGGGTCCGAGCGCAGGGCACCGGCCGGTACCCGGACGTCGACCCAGGGCGACTGCTGCACCACACCGCCCGACAGGATCGAGTAGTCCCACGTGGCGTCGGCCGGACCCACCATCGGATGATCGCTGGACAGGAGGCCGAGCAGGCCGTTGCCCGGCACCAGCACCCGGTTGTACACCGTGCCGGTCTGCACCGGGGGCAAGAGCGGAGCCGTGAGCCAGGTGGTGTAGTAGCCACCCCACATGATGTCCTGGTTGTCGACCCCCGACGGGCTCCCCACCCAGGCGGCGGAGCCCGGCTCCACGTTGATCCGCACGATCCGCTCGGAGCCCGACGCGGTGTCGAAGAGCAGGCGGTAGGAGCTCGTGGTCCCCTCGGACACGGTCTGGGGTCCCTCCAGCGAGACGCACCGGGGAGCCCCGGGGGCGGCCGTGGTGGTGGGGGCCGGGGCCGGCGCCGCGGTGGGGGTCGGCGAGGCGGCGGTGGCCGGAGAGCCGGAAACGGCCTCCCCGGCCCCGGGGTCGCCCGACCCGCCACCGCCCGCCGGGGTGGCCGGCGCCGCGCCCGCCGGCACCCCGGATGCTCCCGCACGGACCGCCTCGGCCCCCATGCCGGGGACGGCGCCCACCGGCCCGCCCACCTGCGGCGCTTCGCCGCCACCGTTGTCGACGGCGACCGTGGTGGTGCTGGCGTCGGTGCGCAGATCGACGTCGTCGTCGGTCCGGTCGGTGGAGGTGGCATCGCCCCCCTCCCGGCTGCTGTCACCGTCGGTGCGGCTGTCGTCGACGAGGCCGCCGTTGGTGTCGACCGGCTGGAGATCGGTGTCCACCCGGTCGCGGACCACGAGCAGTCCGAGCACGAGCAGGATCACCACCACCACCGCCCCCGCCGCCAGCCGCAGCGACCGCAGCCCCCGGTTCTGGAGGGCCTTCACCGAGCGCACCGGCTTGCCCACGCGGACTGCTGTCTCCTCCAGCGACAGCCCGTGCAGGAACCGGCTGGAGATCACGGCCCGCTGGGCCGGGGTCAGGCGGTCGAGCAGGCTCGACAGCGACAGCCGGCGGACGACCTCTCCCTCGAACTCCACCGTGGGCGCCGTGGAGTCGGCCATGGCATCGATGGGCACGGTCACGGGCGTGGACCGTCGGGCCTCGTCGGCCAGGCGGTTGCGGAGCGATCGGTAGACGTAAGCCCGGAACTCGGTTTCGGACGGCAGGTCCAGCTCGGGCAGGCGGCGCAGGACGTTGGCCAGCACCTCGTTCACGATGTATTCGGGATCACACGACGATCTCTTGGCTACAAAAGCGAGAAAATCTGGAGCTGTTTCTTGCACCAATTCCGAGATCGCCTGCTCGTCGCCGAGCGCAGATTCCCGGATCAGATCGACCGTCGTGCGGCCGCGAACCATCGCCATGAGATGTACCGCCCCACACGGTTTGCAGAAGTAGAAGATCGGCCGCTCGGTGTCGGCAGTAGCCATCGACAAGATGTACCAAGCCCAGATTAGGAAGTCCCAGGCCCGTAGTCCACGGCCGGACCCCGGCGAACTGATGGGTAAATCTGCTTCCCCCGTATCCTCGACCCGGCGGCAACCGTTGTCACAGGTAGGTGGCGGGCCTGTCTCGCGCCTCGGCGAATCGATGCGGCGCCTTTTGTCGCGCCGCCATCGATCAAATCCACAGAAATGCCAGCCGCGAACGCACCCGGTTTTCGACGCAATACTCGCGCGCCCGCCGTCAGGGGCCGAGCGCAGACTCCGGCAAGGAAGGCCGCACGACATGACGACATCCGAGACGGCCGCCGCCGGTGCAACCTCCACGCTCGACGGCCCGCAGCCCGGCACCGCGCCGGCGCCGGCCCCGGAGTCGCACTACGACGTGATCGTCATCGGCTCGGGCATGGGCGGGCTGTCGACCGCCAGCATCCTGGCCCAGGTGGGCGGCAAGCGGGTGCTCGTGCTCGAGGCCCACTTCAAGCTGGGCGGGTTCCTCCACTCGTTCCAGCGCCACGGCTACCTGTGGGACCCCGGAGTCCACTACGTGGGCGAGATGGAGGAAGGCACCCTCACCCGCCAGTGCATGGACCTGGTGACCGGCGGGCGGGTGCAGTGGCACAAGCTCGACGACCGGTTCGAGCGGTTCGTCTTCCCCGACGGCACCTTCGACGTCCCGTCGGACCCGAAGCGCTACAAGGCCAAGCTGAAGGAGCTGTTCCCGACCGAGGCCAACTCGGTCGATCGCTGGTTCAAGGACCTCAAATCGGCCCAGAGCTGGTCGTTCCGGTGGTTCTACGCCAAGGAGTTCCCCGAGCCCGTCTCCTCGATGGTGGCGGCCGGCCGCAAGCTGGCGATGACCCGCACCGAGGTCCAGTTGAACCGCCGGTTCGCCGACCCGGTGCTCAAGGCGATCCTGGCCGGCCAGTGGCCCGACTACGGCACCCCGCCCGCCACCAGCGCCTTCGGTGTGCACGCCATCGTGGCCAGCGACTTCCAGAACGGCGGCTGGTACCCGGTGGGCGGCTCCCACCAGATCGTCGCCGGCGCCGTGGCCCAGATCGAGCAGCACGGCGGCCGGTGCCTGGCCCGCCACCCGGTGGAGAAGATCATCACCCGGGGCAATCGGGCCGTCGGCGTGGTGGCCAACCACCGGGGCGAGCGACGCCAGTTCTACGCCCCCCGGATCGTGTCCGACGCCGGCGTCGACATCACCTTCGGCCAGATGCTGGACCCGGCGCTGGGTCAGCGCGAGCGGGCCCGGCTCGTCCGGACCGAACCGGGGACGTCGGCCGCCATCCTGTTCCTGGGCCTGAACGACGACCCGGCACGGCACGGCTTCGAGAACTGCAACTACTGGCTGTACGACGGGCTCGACCACGACCGCAAGGCCGACGCCTCCCGCTTCCCGCCCGAGATCAACGGGGGCTACCTCTCGTTCGGCTCGCTGCGCAACCCGACGCAGACCTCGCACACGGCCCAGATCGTCACCTTCGCCGACGCGTCGACCTGGGAGGGGCTCGGCGGGCCCGACTGGAAGCGGCGGGGCGACGACTACGAGCGGGCCAAGGCCCGCTACGCCGAGGCCCTGCTCGACTTCGTGGAGCAGCGGGTTCCCGGTCTGCGGGACCTGATCGCCTACCAGGAGCTGGCCACTCCGCTCACGTTCAAGTCGATGAGCAACCACCAGGGGGGCCAGGTCTACGGCCGCCCCTGCACGCCCGACCGGCTGGCCCGCAACCAGTTCTCGATCGGCACGTCGGTGCGGCGCCTCTACCTCACCGGCACCGATCTGGTCGTCCCCGGGGTCAACTCGGCCCTCATGATCGGGGTGATGACGGCGGGCAAGCTCCTGGCCTTCGGCACCCCCCGGGTGATGCACCGGGCGTTCACCCCCCGCCACGACGGCGCCAAGACGACGACGAAGAAGAAGGCGAAGAAGACGGAGAAGGCAGAGGCAGCGGGCCGATGATCCACCTGGCGGTACAGGGCCTGGCCCGCCGGCGGGGCCGGACGGCGGCGGCCATCGTGGGTATCGCCCTGGCCGTCGCCCTGGCCTACGTGATGGCCGGCGTGACCTCCGGCTTCGACCGGGAGGTGGACCGTACGCTCGACGCCCTGGGGTCGGGGCTCAGCACACCGGAGGGCGCTTCGGGGCTGCTCACGGGGGGCATGGTCGACCAGACGACGGGTCCCGAGGGCAGCCAACCCCTGCTGTTCTCCCGCGACATCGCGCCCGGGGGCGAGCTCGACCTCAACCTTTTCGGCCTCGACCACCCAGCGGTGGATGTGATGGCGGGCAAGCCCGACCCCGGGCCGGGCGAGATCGTGATCGACGAGAGCGCCGGGGTGGAGCTGGGCGACACGGTGGAGCTGAAGGGCACACCGCTCGAGGTGGTGGGGCTGACTTCCGGGGTCCGGCTCTACGCCGGCGGCCCGGTGGCGTTCACGTCGGTGCGGGACATGCAGGACATCTACTACGGCAGCCAGCGGGGAGCCATGGCCTTCGTGGGCGGCGACGTCGCCGGCGCATCCGGCCTCAAGTCCATCTCCCGCGCTGCGGCCCGGGCCGACCTGATCCGCCCCGTCCAGGGCGCCGTCGTGTCGCTGACCCTCATCCGGACCCTGCTGTGGATCATGGTGGGCGGCATCGTGTTGTCGACCGGCAGGATGGCCATCCTCGACCGGCGCCAGGAGCTGGCCGCTCTGCGCTGCCTGGGGGCCACGGGCCGGGCCCTGGGGCTCACGCTCGCCTTCGAGGGGGCCCTGATCAGCCTGATCGGCGCGGTCTGGGGGGTGAACCTGGGCATGGCCCTCGCTCCCCTGTTCCCGTTGGAGGTCGTGCGCTCGATCCCCGCCACGGCCTCCATCCTCGGCCTCAGCGTGGCTGTGTCGTTGGTGGCGGGGCTCCTCGCCGGGTGGCAGGTCACCCGCCTCCCGCCGGCGGCCGCCTTCCGGGGTGCCCGATGATCGAAGCAGCGGGAGCGGCACGGATGGTATCGAGCGGGGAGTGGCGACGACGGTGAAGCTACGGGTGAGGCGCAGGAACGGGAACGGTCCCGACGGCCGGCCGCCGGAGGGCAACGAGGGCAAGCAGGCACAGAAGCCGGTGAGCGGCGACGACCGGCCGGACGACGACGGAGTCGGCGACGCCAAGCCGGAGGAGACGTTGCCCGAGGTCGTGGTCGACGACGACCGGGCACCGGCCAGCGGCACGAACAGCCGCAGCGTGCTGGGCCGGGGGGCCGAGGTGCCCCCGGTGCGGGTCACCGGGCTGGGGGTGCAGATCAAGGACGGCGACAACCACAAGTGGATCGTGCGCAACCTGTCGTTCAGCGCCCGGGCCGGGGAAGTGGTGGGTCTGGCCGGGCCATCGGGCAGCGGCAAGACCACGGTGCTCATGTGCCTGGCCGGCGTGGCCCACCATGCCGAGGGCGAGGTGCACGTGGCCGGCACGGGCCGCCTGCCCGGGCAGCTCTCCCGGCCATCCGAGCTGCGCAAGGTGGGGATCGTCTTCCAGGACTACCACCTGGTCCAGGCGCTCAACGCCCTCGACAACGTGTCGCTCCCTCTCCGCCTCGACGGCACCCGGTGGAAGCGGGCGGCCCCCGAGGCCATCCACCTCCTGGCCTGGTTCGGCCTGAGCCGGGCGGTGTTCAAGTACCCGTCGCAGCTCAGCGGGGGCGAGCAGCAGCGGGTGGCGATCGCCCGGGCCATGGTGCGCCAGCCGGCGGTGCTGCTGGCCGACGAGCCGACGGCCCACCTCGATGCCGCTTCCACCCACCTGGTGGCCGAGAGCCTGCACGAGCTGGCCCTGTACGGCACCTGCGTGATCGTGTCGTCCCATGATCCCCGCCTCCTCTCCCGTTTCGAGCACGTGGTCGACCTGGGCCGCCGCTGACGCCGCAGCCCAGCCAACTCGGCAGGTCGGGGCGTCCCCGATCCGCCGGCCGATCGCCACCTCGCCCTGCTGCGGTCGGCCGGTGCCGGCCCCATGTCCAGCACTGGGACGTGGGGCCGGCTGCCGAAGCCGTGCCCATCGGTGACCGGGTCCGAAATCGGTCCCGTTTCGGCCTCTGGCCGTCGTATGCTCCCCGGCTGGAGGGAGAAGAAACCATGCATCGATCGAATCTGCGGGCGGCGCGCCTCATGACCCTGGCGCTCCTTCTTTTGCCCCTGGCCGCCTGCGACGACACCACATCGGCCGCCGGTTCGGCCGATGTGGCCGCCGGCGATACGGGCGCCTCCGGTGCCGCCGGACAGGCCACCCCGGCCGGAGCCGGCGACAGCGCCTCCACCACGGCCGCCGCCTCACCGTCCGGCCCCGCCACCAGCGGCGCCGGCGCGGCCGAGATCCCCGACACGATCAGCATCGGCGATCTGCCCACCCCCACCGTCACCGCCGCCCCCACCGACGTCGACACCGCCGCCGCTCTGTTCGACAAGGCCAACAACGGCAACATCGAGCAGAAGGGGGCGGCCGACCGCTGGTCGTTCACCGCCACCGCCGGCCAGCTGCTGACGATCGAGATGGTGAGCATCGATCACGAGTGCGTCCAGGACCTCTACCTGGTTCTGGAGGACCCGTCGGGCAAGCGGGGCGAGCTGGAGTGGGTGGGCAACTACGGATGCCACACCTACGGACCCCTCGTCATGGAGCAGGCCGGCCAGTACACCGTGGAGTTCATCGGGGGCGACGGTTCGATCCTCACCGACACCACCGGCGGCTACAACTTCGTTCCCCACTGGCTGGCCCCCTTCCCCGAGCAACCGGCCACCCCCGGTACCGAGATCGCGGGCGACATCACCGAGGCGCTGGGCCGCCAGCGCTGGACCTTCGAGGCCGACGCCGGCCAGGAGGTGACGGTCAAGGTGGGCGACATCGACCACGAGTGCTCCCAGGACCTCTACCTCGTGCTGGAGGACCCGGTGGGCAAGCGCTCGGAGAACCCCGAGTGGATCGGCAACTACGGCTGCAACCGCGAGTACGGGCCCTACCGGATCGATCGGGCCGGTACCCAGGTCCTGGAGCTCAAGGCCGGCAACGGCGGGGTGATCGCGAACACCACCGGGCGGTACTCGCTCAGCTTCACCCTGTCGTGAACCGCTGAGGCCGGGCCGGTCGGGGCACACTGGGTGTGATGACCGTTGACGCCATCGTGGTCGGGTCGGGCCCCAACGGGCTGGCCGCAGCCATCACCCTCGCCCGGGCCGGCCGCTCGGTCCGTGTGCTGGAAGCGGGCCCCGAGCCCGGCGGCGGCACCCGCACGGCCGAGCTCACCGAGCCCGGCTACCGGCACGACGTCTGCTCGGCCATCCATCCCCTGGCTGCCGCCTCCCCGTTCTTCGCCGCGGTCGACCTGGGCGCCCGGGGCCTGGAGCTGATCCATCCCCCGGTGGCTCTGGCCCACCCGCTCGACGGCGGTCGGGCCGCCGTGGTGCGCCGCTCGCTCGGCGAGACGGTGGCCGGGCTCGGCCCGGACGGCACCCGATGGGACCAGCTCGTCGGCTGGCCGGCCCGCCACTGGGACCGCTGGGCCCCGGCCGCCCTGGGGCCCGTGTTACGTCCGCCCCGTCACCCGCTGGCCCTCACCCGGTTCGGGCTGCCCGGGCTGGTGCCGGCGTCGGTCACCGCCCGGGCCTTCGCCGCCCCGGAGGCCGCGGCTCTCCTGGCCGGGGCCGCCGCCCATTCGTTCCTCCCGCTGAGCCATCCGCTCACCACGGCCATGGGCGTCACGCTGGTGGCGGCCGCCCATCACGCCGGCTGGCCGCTGGTGGCCGGCGGCTCGCAGCGTCTGGCCGAGGCCATGGTGGCCGAGTTGGAGGCCCACGGCGGGGAGCTGCGCTGCGGTGAGGCGGTGCGGACCATGGGCCAGGTCGAGGGGGCCCGGGCTGTGCTGTTCGACCTGTCGCCGCCCCAGGTGGCGCAGATCGCAGCGGGCGACCTGTCGGACCGGGACCGGCGCCGCTACCGGCGCTTCCGGCCCGGCCCCGCCGTGTTCAAGATCGACTACCTGATCTCCGAGCCGGTGCCCTGGGCCAATCCGGCGTGCACGGCCGCCGGCACCGTCCACGTGGGCGGGACCTGGCAGGAGGTGGCCCGCAGCGAGGCCGAGGTCACCGCCGGCCGCCACCCCGATCGGCCGTTCGTGCTGGTGGCGCAGCAGAGCCTGTTCGACCCGGCCCGACGCCCTCCGGGGGCCACCCAGCACACGCTATGGGTGTACTGCCATGTGCCCAACGGCTCGACGGTGGACATGACGTCGGCCATCGAGGCCCAGATCGAACGGTTCGCCCCGGGCTTCCGGGACACGATCGTGGCCCGCCACGCCGCCGGCCCGGCCTGGTTCGAGCTCCACAACGAGAACTACGTGGGGGGTGATATCGGGGGCGGCTCCCCCGCCGGGGCCCGGCTGCTGATGCGGCCCGGGTGGCGCCTCCATCCCTACCGGACGTCGAACCCCCGCCTGTTCCTGTGCTCGGCGTCCACGCCCCCCGGGGCCGGTGTGCACGGCATGTGCGGCCACCACGCCGCCCTCGACGCCCTGGCCACCGTGCTGGCCTGAGCTGTGCTGGCCTGAGCCAGCCTGGCCACCGGCCTGGCCTGAACCGGCCTGGCCCCGTGCCGCCATCGTGGCCGGCGGCGGGTCATTCC
>JAWKIL010000004.1:0-385156 GCA_041394285.1 Acidimicrobiales bacterium
CTGGTCACTCGGGCGCTCCAGCCGTCAGTGGTCTCATCGGACCATATTGCCGCGCCAGTGTGACGGTGGCGTTACACGGCGGCGTTAAACGCCGGCCTCGACCGGCGGCCCGGCCGCCAGGCGCAGCAGCACCTGGAGCAGCACGTTGGCCCCGGCCTCCAGGTCGGCGGGGTCGGTGTGCTCGGCCGGGTTGTGGCTGATCCCGCCCCGGCTGGGGGTGAAGATCATGGCCGTGGGGCACAGCCGGGACATCATCTGGGCGTCGTGCCCGGCCCCCGACGGCAGCCGTAACGTGGTGGAGCCCAGCGCCCGGGCCGTCGCCTCCACCAGGTCGACGACAGCGGGGTTGAAGACCACGGGGGCGAAGCGGGCCAGGGGTCGGGTGGTGATCCGCACCCGCTCGGTCTCGGCCAGCTCGTCGAGGAACGCACCCAGCCGTTTCTCGGCCACGGTCAGCACGCCGTCGTCGGTGTGCCGGAGATCGACCGTGACCAGGGCCGACGCCGCCACCACGTTGACCAGGTCGGGGTGGAGGCGCAGGGAACCCACGGTGCCGACCATGGGTGGACCGAGCTCGGCGGCCAGCTCCCTCACGAACACGGCGAGGCGGGCGGCGGCATAGCCGGCATCGCGGCGGAGCCGCAGCGGCGTGGTACCGGCATGGTTCGACTGACCGTCGATCGTCACCTCGGTCCACGAGATGCCCTGCACACCCTCCACCACCCCGATGCCGACGCCGGCCTCCTCCAGCACCGGGCCCTGCTCGATGTGCAGCTCCACGAAGGCGTGGGGGGCGGGGCCGGGACAGGCAGCGGGCCCCCGGTAGCCGATCCGCTGGAGCTCGTCGCCCACCGTGGCCCCGTCGATCCCGGTGATGGCCAACGCCTGATCCAGTGCCATGCCGCCGGCGTAGACCAGCGAGCCGAGCATGTCGGGGGCGAAGCGGGCCCCCTCCTCGTTGGAGAAGAAGCCGACGCCGAGGGGCCGGGCGGTGGTGACTCCGGCCCGGGACAGGGTCTCGACGATCTCGAGCCCGGCCAGCACGCCGAGGTTCCCGTCGTAGCGGCCCCCGGTGGCCACGGTGTCGATGTGGCTGCCGCACAGCACGGGCGCCAGGTGGCGGCCGGCCGGCTCGGCTCCCTGGCGCCATACGCCGATCACGTTGCCGATGGCGTCGATCGTGACGTCGAGGCCGAGATCGGCCATCCACGCCACCACCAGGTCCCGGCCATCGCGGTCGGCGTCGGTGAAGGCCAGGCGGGCGGCGCCGGCCGTGCCCTCGATCGCCCCGATCCCGGCCAGCGTGGCCAGCCGGTCGAGCAGGCGGTCGATCGAGATCCGCAGATCGGAGGGCACGTCGGTCACGGCTCGCTCCGCCCCGGCTCGCCCAGCACGACGAGCCCGTCCTTCACCGCCGGTGCGCCGGCGTCGTTCAGCACCTCGAAGGGCACGGTGGAGCGGCCCCTTCCGGTGTCGTTGGCCGGCCACACCCGGATGTGGAGGGTGGAGGGCAGGGGCACCATGGCGGCGAACCGGCAGACCACCCGGCGCACCAGCTCGGGCCGGCCCTCGGCCCGGGAGTCGATCACGGCCGTGACGCCGTGGGCCAGGTTGGCCGTGCCGTGCAGGATGATGTCGGGCAGGCCGGCCCGCTGGGCCACCGCCCGGTCGGTGTGGATCGGGTTCCAGATCCGGGCGCACTCGGTGTAGGTGTGGGCCGCCCCGGCGGCCAGCGCCACGGTGGTGGTCACCGGATCGCCCCGGCGCTCGACCCCCTCCACCGGGGCCGGCGGCGCCGGGTCGGGGACGTCGTCGCCCTCGGCCGGCACGGCGAGGTAGATGCCGGACTGGGTGGTGCTGGTGACCGGGCGGCCGTCGCCGTCCACCGTCTCCAGCCGGGTGAGCGACATGGCCCCCGGCGGGCGGGACACGAGGCCCACCACCTCGAGGGAGGCGGTGAGCACGTCGCCCGGGCGGATCAGGCGGTGGATCGTGGTGTCGTGCCCGGCGTGGACGCTGGTGATCACCTCGTCCGGGCTGACCCCCCGTTCCTCCGACGCCGCCCGGGACGACACGATCACGGGCCATTCGGGGCAGACGGCGAACAGGGGGTGGGCCACGACCCCCTCGGCCCGGAGGGTGTCCATGTACGCCGGCCGGTGGTCGCCCAGTGCGGCGGCGTAGGCCATCGTCCAGCGGGCGTCCACGTGGTGGGTCATCGGGGTCACGGTGAGCCCGGCCAGGGCCGTCGGTATCGCCATGGCCATCAACGCTACTGCCCGCTACGGTGCGCGCATGCGGCTCACCTCTCGCACCCTGCAGCTCACGGCGTCGCCCATCGCCGAGGCCCACGCCTGGCTGGCCCACCGCACGAGCGAGCGGCGGCTGCTCGACCTGTCGCAGGCCGCCCCGTCGTACCCCACCGCCCCCGAGATCGCGGCCGCCATCGCCGAGACGGCGCACTCTCCCACCGGCGGCCGTTACGCCCCGCCCCCCGGCCTGCCCGAGCTGAACGAGGCCTTCGCCGCCGAGCTGTCGGCCGACTACGGCGCCTCGATCCCTTCGTCCCACGTGCTGCCCACCGGCGGCTGCAACCAGGCCTTCTGCGTGATCACGGCCACCGTCACCCAGCCCGGCGACGAGGTGATCGTGCCGGTGCCCTACTACTTCAACCACGACATGTGGCTGAAGCTCGACGGGGTGCGCCCCGTCTACCTCCATCCCGGCGGGGAGCCGGGGCCGGGCAACGCCGGCGTGCTGGTACCCGACCCTGAGCGGGCCGCCGCCCTCATCACCGACCGGACCCGGGCCATCGTGCTCGTCACCCCGGCCAACCCCACCGGGGTGGTCACCCCGCCCGACGTGATCCACGCCTTCCACCGCCTCGCCGTGGAGCACGACATCGCCCTCATCGTCGACGAGACCTACCGCAACTTCCGGGGCACCCGGGCCGCCCCCCACGGCCTGTTCTCCCAGCCCGGCTGGGAGGCCAACGTGATCAGCCTCCACTCGTTCTCCAAGGACCTGGCCATCCCCGGCTACCGGGTGGGCGCCATCGTGGCCGGTCCCGACGTGATCTACGAGGCCCTCAAGCTGGTCGACTGCGTGCAGATCAGCGCCCCCCGCATCGGCCAGGAAGCGGTGCTGGCCGGCCTGCGCCGGGCCGGGGCCTGGCGCCGGGAGCAGTCCGACCGGATCGCGGCGGCCCAGGTGGTGTTCGAGGAGGTGATGGCGGGCCGGCCCGGCGGGTTCGAGCTGGCGTCGGCCGGGGCCTTCTTCGGCTGGGTCCGCCACCCCTTCACCGACCTGGGCACCGACGAGGTGATCAAACGCCTGGTGCTCGACCACGACGTGCTCGCCATCCCGGGCACCGCGTTCACCCCCACCGACGGGCGCTGGCTCCGGTTCAGCTTCGCCAACCTCCCGCCCGACGACCTCCACGAGCTGGGGCGACGCCTGGCCGAGATGGGCGCGTGCTAGAGAACAGACCGTGAGCCTGCTCGACGTCGCCGTCGCCCACCCCGACAGCCCGGCCGCCGCCCCGCCGGCCGATCCCCGGGTCCAGCCGCCGCCACCGGTGATCCCGCCGCCGCCCCTGGTCGACGAGCTCGATCTCGCCGCCGACGGCCGGCGCCGCCGTGGCCGCCGGCACCACCGGCGGCCCCGCCCCCGGTCCCGCCGGCGGGCCCTGGCCGAGGTGGCCCTGGTGCTGGCCCTGATCGGCGGGACCCTGGCCGTCGACCCGTCGCCCGTCGCCCTGCTGGTGCTGCTGTTCGTGGCCGTGGTGCCGTTCGAGAAGCTGTTCCCCCGGCACCGGGGCCAGCCCGTGCGCCGGGCCCAGGTGGGCACCGACCTGGCCTACCTCCTGCTGAGCCCCCTGCTGAACGTGTTGACGGTGGTGGTGGCGGTGATCGTGGGCGTGGCGAGCCTGGCCTGGCTGCCCGGCTTGGCCCTGCGCCCCCTGGTGGCCCAGATACCGCCCCGATTCGCCCCCGTGGCCGGGGTGGTGCTGTTCGATCTGGCCATCTACTGGGTGCACCGGTGGAGCCACGAGGTGCCGTTCCTGTGGCGCTTCCACGCCGTGCACCACTCCACCCAGTACCTCGACTGGGTGAGCGGCTTCCGGGTCCACCCACTCGACGGCGCCCTGCTGGCCCCGCCGTTCGTGTTCCTGCTGGCCGCCGGCTTCAGCCCGGAGCTCACCGGGGCCCTCACGGTCATCCAGATCGTCACCGGCATCTTCCTGCACGCCAACGTGCGGTGGCGGTGGCGGCCCCTGCACCGCCTGGTGATCACACCCGAGTTCCACCACTGGCACCACACGAACGACCGGCGGGCCAAGCACAGCAACTACGCGGTGTTCCTGCCCCTGTGGGACCAGCTGT
This sequence comes from Acidimicrobiales bacterium, assembly GCA_041394285.1. Classification (GTDB taxonomy): domain Bacteria; phylum Actinomycetota; class Acidimicrobiia; order Acidimicrobiales; family SZUA-35; genus CADEDH01. Next base: position 4,386 of record JAWKIL010000004.1, read on the forward strand.
TCGGCACGTACTTCATGCCGGCCGGGCGCCGCCCCGAGGTCTACGGGATCGACGAGCCCATGCCCCGGGGTGTGCTGGCCCAACTGCGCCATCCGGTGCGGGGCGTCGGCAATCCCTTGGTCCTCATGGGTCGGGTCCTACGCCACCCCTGGCGCTCGGTGCGCCGGCTGGCGTCGGTGGTGCGCGAGCTGCTGGGCCAGATCTGGCGGTCCACCACCCGCAACACCCGCGCTGCGTGCTGACCGGCGTCTAGAGGCCGGCGCCGGAGCCGAGGAGCTCCACGATGGTCTCGGCCACCCGGGCGGCCAGAGCCAGCACGGTGAGGGTGGGCGGGACGAAGCCGGCGGTGGGGAACACGGCGGCTGACGCCACGAACAGGTTGGCCGTGCCGTGGACCTTGCCGTCGGCGTCGACCACGCCGGTGGCGGGCTCGGACGACATGCGGGCCGTGCCCGCCGGGTGATGGGCCGTCATCTGGCGCACCAGGGGGTCGCCCCGCCGCCTCCAGCGGCGGAGCCGGCCCAGGCCGGCCTCTTCCAGCGTCCGGCTCACGATCTCCTGGCTGCGGCGGGCGCTGTGACGGTCGAGGTCGTTCCACCGGAAGTGGACCTTGGGCTTGGGCATGCCCACGGCGTCGACCTCGTCGCTCAACGTCACCCGGTTGTCCCGGTCGGGGGCCTGCTCGCACAGCTGGAAGGCCTCGATCCCCTGCACCTTGGGCTGGCCGGGCTGGATGGGCTGGGACCAACCACCCCGGTCGATGCTCCAGTGGGCCGGGAACTTCCCGTAGATCCGGGTGAGGGCGAAGGCCAGATCGTCGGCCCCGGCCGCCATCCGGATCAGGTGGCGCCCCATCTGGGGAGGCCGGTGGCCGTGCTTGAGTGCCTGGCGTAGCACCATGGCCGAGGCCAGGGCCTGGGACCGGTTGGTGGTCTCCCGCCCCCACAGGTGCTGGGCCGCCCACCCCAGCGACGGGTTCATCGTCGGCACCAGCATCATGCCGCTGCTCAGGATCTGTTCCTGGTCGAGTGTCTTGCCCGCCACGGCCAGGGTGCCGGTGCCGCTGGCCTCGCCGCTGCGGCGGATGTCGTAGTAGGCCAGCCGGGCCGGGAGGTCGCCCAGCCCGGTCCGGATGGAGCCGGCCTTCACGATCTGATGGTCGGTGAAGTACCGGCCCACCAGGTCGTGCCCGTTGCCCAGCCCGGCCGGCACGTCGCCCCGGGACGCCAACAGGAGGCGGGGCACGTCGAAGGCGCCGGTGGTGAGGGCCACGGCCCGGGCCGCCACGTGGAACTGGCGGCCGGTGAGGCTCCGGACCCGGAGCCGGGTGACCCGGGCTCCGCCCCCGACGGACTCGATCTCCACACAGGCGGCGTCGTGGATGAGCGTGGTGGTGGCGCTGCGGGTCAGGCGGGCCGGCAGCTCCTCGGTGAACACGGCCCGGCGGGCGAACACGAACACCGAGCTGTCCACCGACCCGTCGAACGAGGGGATGGGTCGGTGGGTCTGATCGGTCCACCGCTGGGGATCGAAGGCGCCGGGGTCGACCCCGCAGACGGCCAGGGCCCGGTCGTACCAGGGCTCGAGGTCGGCGGCCGAGATGGGCCACCCGCTGTGGGGCAGCCAGGGCCGGTGCTCGAAGTCGCCGGGCGCGAGCTTGCCCATCCGGAAGTACCGGTCGTCGTCCACCTCGATGCACCAGCGGTGGGCCGTGCCGCCCACGGCGACGTCACGCAGGAAGCCGGGGTTCTCGTAACAGTCGTCGTTCAGCTCCACCACGCCGTCGGCCAGGGCCTGGTGGGCCGGGTCCGGCGCCATCCCGCCGGCTTCGAGCAGGCACACCCGGTAGCGGCCGCCGTCGAGCTCGGCGGCCAGCGTCAGCCCGGCGGGACCGGCCCCGACGATGCACACGTCGAACTCGAGCGTCGCCCCGCTGTCGATACGTGACCCGTCGTCGAGCACGGCTCACCTCGCTCCAGGATTGTCGGGATCAGGAAGACTGCCGCCCCGTCGGGGCACGCTAACCACGGCGCCAACCGGGGCCCAGGTCATGGGTGAATTCGCCCGGCCCGGCGGGAGGCCGGGTCACGCAGGCTCGGCGGCGCCTGGCTACCCTCCTGCCGTGCCCGGCCCCCGATGGCTCCCGATCCTCGCCCTGAGCGGCGCCTTGGCGCTGGCCGCCTGCGGTTCGAGCGGCGACGCCAGCCCCACGGTGGCCCCGCTCGACCTCGACGGGGTGTACGAGATCGGGTCGTGGACCGGCCCCGACGCCCCCCGCGGATCCGCTTCCGACGGGTACGCCCAGATCGACCTCGACGCCCGTTTCGGCGCCTTCACCGTGGCCACCGACTGCGGGGTCCAGCTCGGCTCCTACAGCCTCCTGGCCGACGGCCGGGCCGGGATCACCGTGGCCGGCTCCCGGCGGATCTCCTGCGATGCCGGGGCCGAGGACCGCCAGCAGCGCCTGCTCGACACGCTGGCCCGCGTGGACGGGTGGAGCGGGGGCGACGACCGCCTCACCCTCACCAGCGGTGCCGGCGACGAGCTGGTGCTCGTCAGGCCGGCCGGGTGAAGTAGGTGTAGGGGTACCAGCTGAACACGTGGGTCCAGCCCTCGGCTTCCATCTCGCTGATCGGGCGGCCCCGCCGCAGCGACACCACCCGCACGTTCTCCCATGGCCGGTCGGTCTGCTCGAAATACAGCTTGGCCCACCCGGCGCCCACCACCCGGCGCCCGGCCGCCCCCTCCTCCCGCAGGATCTCCACCTCGTTGAATGCGAGGACGCCGTTGCGGGTGATCCGGCCCGGGGCGGCGGCCGACAGGTCCCAGAGGCCCCGCTCCTGGCTCTCCCCCGGGGCGAAGCGCTTCTGGGCCGCCTGGCGGGACACGCCGAGCGTGGTGCCGATGTCCTCCCAGCTCAGCCCGGCCCGGCGGGCGGCACCCACCCAGTTGCGGAGCGATGTGTCGCTCTCGTCGGCCACGACGGCGGCCGCCTCCACCAGCGCCCGGTAGCCGTCGGCGTCGGCCGACTCCAGCGCCCCCCGCTGCTCCAGGTGCCAGCCCAGCACCAGATCGGCCGTCCGGCTCCGCAGTTCCTGTTCCTCACGCGGTGTCAACATGTTGTCAACCCTAGGTTGACAACATGACTCTTGTCAACCTCGGGTTGACAACGTCAGGTCGACAGGGTCTCCGACTCGGGTCGGGCCGGCTCGGCCCGATCCGCCTCTCCGGGAGCCGGCCGGTGCAGCAACTCCACGGGCAGACCGCCGTGGCGGAACCGGGCCAGCGGTGCGAGGCGCCCGTCGGCCAGGTGGGCCAGGCGTCGCTCCGGGCTGATCAGGGCCAGGTCCCAGCCGGCCAGGCGCTGGTTGGCCACCATGCCCAGCCGGCGGTAGAGGCCGTCGAGGCGGCTGTCGCCCAGGCGACGACCGAACGGCGGGTTCGTCAGCACCAGCCCCGGCCCGGGGCGGGCCTTGAGCTGCGACACCACGCCCTCGGCGAACTGGATCCGGTCAGCCACGCCGGCCCGTTCGGCGTTGGCCGCCGCCGCCCGCACCATGGCCGGGTCCCGGTCGGAACCCGAGATCGTCACCCCGTCGGGCAGCGGACCGGCCTCGGCCGGTATGCCGGCCACCACCGACGCCCAGGTGCCGGCCTCGAACGAGGGCCAGTCGTGGAAGGCGAACGGCCGCCGACCCCCGGGCGGCAGGCCCAGGGCCAGCAGGGCGGCCTCGATCGGGATGGTGCCGGCGCCGCAGAACGGGTCGAGCAGCGGCACCTCACCCCGCCACCCGGCGGCGGCCACGGAGGCGGCCGCCATCGTGGTGCGCAGCGGGGCGGCGCTCAGCTCGGTACGCCACGGCCGATGATGCAGGGCGGCCCCCGAGGTGTCGGCGCTGATCGTGACCGTGTTGCGCTCGATGCGGACCACGAACAGCTGCTCCGGCTCCCCCAACGACGGCGGGCCCACCACCTGATGGAGGCGTTGGGCGATGGCATCGGTGTGGTACAGCTTGGAGTCGTTGGACGAGATGCGGAACCGGGGGGCGGTGCCATCGGCCAACCACGGCGACCAGTCCACGTCGGCCACCGCCGCCTGGAGCCGGCCGAAGTCGGTGGCCCGGAAGGTGGCCACCCGCATCACCACCCGGCTGGCCGTGCGCAACCACACGTTGCAGGCGTAGGTCTGGCGGGTGGTGGCGTCGGCCTCGAACGTGCCGGGTCCGGCCGGCTTCGCTTTCAGGCCCAGCGCTTCCATCTCGGCCCGGCACCAGGGCTCGAGCCCCGGCGTGCACACCACGGCCAGGCGATGGGCGGCCCGGCGGGGCTGGGCAGCGGATGAGCGCGACGGCATAGAGCGATCAGGCTACCGGACACCCGTGTGGCACAGTTGGGCCATGGGTTTGCTCTCATGGCTCATCACCGGCCTCATCGTGGGCGCCATCGCCCGGCTCCTGGTACCGGGGAGCGGCCGCCATCTGGGCTGCATCGGCACCACCGGCCTGGGAATCCTCGGGTCGCTGGTGGGCGGAGCGGTGTTCAGCGTCCTGGCCGGCGACGGCGCCCGGCTACGGGCCAGCGGTCTCATCGGCAGCATCATCGGCGCCGTGCTGATCCTCGTCGTCGCCCGCCTGCTCCGCCCCGAGCCCGCCCGCCGCTGACCCGCCCGCTCTCATCGCGACACAGTTCGAAGCGACGTCGCGACAGGAGCGCTCAGCGCACGATCCGTGACACGGCTCGAACCGCGTCGCGGTGTGAGCGGGCGGGTCACGCGCTGTGGGCGGCGACGCGCAGGGCCCGCTCCAGGAGCAGGGCGTCGCCCAGCCGGTGACGGAGGCGGTGTTCCAACCCGGCGATGGGATACAGGTTCTGGGGCGCCCGGGCCTCCTTGTGGGGCTCGCTGGCGAAGCGGGGTAGCCCGGCCGAGATCTGGTCGGCCCGCACTGCGGCGCACGAGGCGTCGCCCCCCAGGTCGGGCAGCTCCAGGCGCACCACGCCGCTCAGGCCGTGGGCCCGGGGCCCGGGCAGGCGCAGGTACCACGACCATCGGGGCCGCCCGCCCCCGATGTGGAACAGCGGGGTGCGCTGGCCCTCGCCGAGCAGGGCCACCACCCGCTGCAGCTCGGGAGCCAGGTACTGGACGTGCTGGGTCTTGACGTAGCCGACGCCGGCGACCTCGTGGCGGCCCCGCAACGGCCCGTCGTACACCACGAGCTGGGCCGCCTCCAGGGCCCCCGACACCCGGGCCTCGAGCGAGGTCATGTGGTCGTGGACGCCGAGGTTGAGGTCGCTCTCCTCGTCGCCCCGCACCCGGTGCAGGTGCCAGGTGGCGGTGGTCCCGGCCTTGATCGTCTCGGCCCCGTCGGCCGCCGTGTACACCCCCCGCTCCACCTCCACCGCCACCAGCTCGGCCGAGCCGCCCTCGCACCGTACGGCGCCGGCGGCCACGCTGGCGCACAGGCCGGGCCGGGCCAGGCCGTCGGCGTCGTCGATCCAGACCCGGGAGTCGACCCGGCGCACCCCGTCCACGAACACCACCGGGCCCAGCCCGTCGGCCGACGCATCGGGGCTGATGGGGGCCCACCGCTCGGCCGGGATCTCCACCGACGGATCGATCGGGGTCTTCGTGGGCTCCAGGTCCCCGTCGGCGCTGCCCGGCTCGTAGCCCGGGGCCCAGGTCTCCACGGCGAACCGCACGCTCAGCCCTCCGTCCGCTCGATGACCGACGTGGCGGGCCCCTTGCGCACCTCGAACCGCACCGGCATCCGTTCGGCCAGATCCCGCACATGGGTGACGATGGCCACCAGGCGCCCGCCGGCCGAGAGCTCCTCGATGGCCGAAGCCAGCACGTCGAGCGTGTCGGCGTCGAGGGTGCCGAAGCCCTCGTCGAGGAAGATCGACTCCAGCCGGGGGCTGTCGACCGGCGCCAGCTCGGCGATCGAGTCGGCCAGGGCGAGGGCCAGGGCCAGGGAGGCGAGGAAGATCTCGCCCCCCGACAGCGTCTTGATGTCGCGCCGCTCGTCGGCGTTGCCGTGGTCCCGCACGGCGAACACCCGGTCCACCACCTCGAGCGAGTAGCGGCCGTCGGACAGCTCGGCCAGGCGGACGTTGGCCCGGTCCACGATGTCGGCCAGGGCCTCGGCCAGCAGCCAGCTCTCGAACCGGTTGGCCTGCAGGTGCAGGCCCAACGCCTCGTGGAGGGTCCGGTGGCGGGACAGCTCGCCCACCCGATCGGCCAGCTCGACCCGCTCGGCCATCTCGGCCCGCAGGCGGTCCAGCCCGGCCCGCGCCGTGGCCGCCCGCTCGGCCACCGCCACCGGCAGCCGCTCCGGCTCGGCCTCCACCCCGGCGGCCCGGGCCTCCGCCCGCAGGCGGTCGAGCACGGCGGCCTTCGCTCCGGCCAGCTCCTTGCCCGCCGCCGCCACCTCGGCCCGTTCCCCTTCCCGACCCTGGCGCTGGGCGGAGGCCCAGGCGACCAGCTCGTCCCAGTCGGCCCGCAGCGATCCGCTCCCGGGCGGGGGCGGCGCCAGGGTGGCCACCTGATCCCGCTGGGCCAGGAACGACCGGCCCCACACCGTCTCGGCCTCGAGCAGGCGACGATGGGCGGCGTCCGCTCCGGCCAGCCCTTCCTCGGCCCGGCGCAGGGCCGTCTCGGCCGCCCGGGCCTGTTCGGCGGCGGCCACGGCGCCCCCCAGCGCGGCCTCCAACTCGGTCAGCGGGGCCACCGATTCCAGCCGTTCGGCCAGGGCGGCGGCCGCCTTGGACCGCTGGGCGGCGTCGGCCTCCAGCGACTGGACCCGGCCCAACGCCTTGGCCTCGGCCGCCGCCGCCGCGTTGAGGGCCCGCTGGCACCGGCCGGCGTCGGCTTCGGCCCGGGCGAGATCTTCGTCGGTCACGTGGTGGGGCACCTCGGTCACCACCTGGGCGCACACCGGGCACGGGTTGCCCGGCACCAGCTGGGCGATCCAGGCGGCGGCGTCGGCCCCGGTGCGGGCCGCCCGGAGCCCGGCCAGGGCCGCTTCGGCTTCCTCCTCCCGCTCCGCCACCGCCTCGCCCGCCGCCCGGTGGACACCACGGGCGGTTTCCAGCTCGGCCTCCAGGGCGACGGCCGCTCCTTCCAGCTCGGCCAGCTCCCGGCGGCGGGCGATCAGCCGCTCGATCTCCACCCGGTCACCCGCCGCCTCCGCCCCGGCCCGGGCCGCCTCCTGGGCGGTGCGGGCCTCGTCCCGGGCGGCGGTGGCGGCGGCCAGGGCCCAAGCGGCGGCGGCCAGCTCGTCGTCGTGGCGGGCCAGCTCGGGGGGCACGGCCACGGCCTGGAGCCGGGCCAGCGCGTCGTCGAGCGCCGCCACCTGCTGGCGCCGAGCCACCAGATCGGCCTCGATCTGCTCCACCTCGGCCAGGGCGGCACCGGCCTGGCCGGCCAGCACGTCGAGGGCGGCGCAGTGGGCCTCCAGGGCGGCGGCCGCCTCGGGGGTGGCGTGGGCCAGCCGGGCCAGCCGCTCGTCGAGCGCGTCCACCCGCTGCCCCGCCTCCTTGGCCCGGTCGCGGGCCAGGGCCCCCATCCGGGCGAACACCTGGAGGTCGAGCAGCTGGCTCAGCAGTTCCTGGCGTTCGGCCGCGCTCCCCTTGATGAAGCGGGCGAAGTCGCCCTGGGGCAGCACGATGGTACGGGTGAACTGGGCGAAGTCGAGCCCGATCAGGTCCCGCACCTGCTCGTCGAGCTCCTTCACGTTGCCGGCCAGCACCCGGGTCTGGCCGTCGGGCTCCATCCGCTCCAGACGGGCCTCCCTGGTGGTGGCCCGACCTTCCGCCTTGCCCCGCCGGACCACCCGGGTGGCGAGATAGGTGCGGCCGGCGAGCTCGAATGTGAGCCGCACCCGGGCCTCGACCGCCAGCTGGTGGATGGCGGGAGCCACCAGCGCCGGGTTGTCGTAGCGGGGCACCGAGCCGTACAGGGCGAAGGTGAGGGCGTCGATCACCGTGGACTTGCCCGAGCCGGTGGGCCCCACGAAGGCGACGAGGTCGAGAGCGGTGAAGTCGACCTCGGTCCGCTCCCGGAAGGTGCCGAAGCCCTCCATCTCCAGGCGGACCGGCCTCATGACAGCAGGCTCAACTGGCTGCCCGATCCTGCGCCGGCCGGCGGCGATCCGGCCGGAGCGGGCTCCGGCTCCTGCTCCTCCGGTTCGTGGACCTCGTCGTAGAGGGCAGCGAAGGCCCGCTCCAGATCGGCGTCGACCACGCCCCGCTCCTGGAGGTAGGACCCGAACAGCTGGCTCGGGGTCCGTCCGTCCCGCCGTCCGGTCTGGCGGTTGCCGGCGCTGTCGGCCGGCCGGGCCACCCGCACCTCCACCACCCGCTCCCCCAGCACCGCCCGCACCTCGTCGGCCAGGCCGGCCCGGGCCGGTTCGGTGACCTCCACCCGAAGCCAGGGCCCGCGGTCCGGCTCGTCGGCCGACCACGCCTGCTCGGCGGCCAGCACGTCCAGATCGGCCACGGTGCCGCTGACCGTGACCAGCGGGCGTCCGGCTCGCAGGGGCAGCGCCGTCACCTTGGCCCGGATGCCGGGCTCGGCCTCCACCAGGTTCACCTGCTTGGCCGCCGTCTCCTCCCCGAAGTCGAGCTGGAGGGGCGAGCCGCAGTAGTGGATGGGGCAGGGCCCGGCGAGGGCCTGGGGACGGTGCAGGTGGCCCAGGGCCACGTAGGCCGCCTCCACCGGGAAGGCGGTGGTGGGCACGGCGTACTCCTCCACCAGGTGGGCCCCCCGCTCCCCGCCCCCGGCGGCCCCGCCGGTGACGAACAGGTGGGCCGCCACCAGGTTCACGGCGTCGCCCGAGAACCCCGTGGCCAGGGCAGCCAGGACCTGGGCCAGCCGGTCGGCGTAGCTCTGGGCGTTGCGGAACGCCGCCTCGCTCATCAGGGCCTCGGACCGCACGATGCCCCGCTGGCTCACGAAGGGGACGGTGGCCAGCCGCACCGGGGTGCCGTCGGCCGCCGCCAGGCTCAACACGCCGCCGTCGGCCGGTGGGCGGGGTTCGGTGACCACGGTGATCCGGCCCAGGGCCAGGAGGCGGGCCACGGCGTCGAGGCGGCGGGCTCCGTCGTGGTTGCCGGCCAGCACCACCACCGGTGCCGCGTCGGCCAGCGCCAGCAGGGCGTCCCACACGATCCGCTCGCTCTCGGCCGTGGGGGCCGAGGTGTCGAACAGGTCACCCACCACCACCGTCAGGTCGACCGAGTGGGTGGCCGCCAGACCGGCGATATCGGCCAGCACGGCCCGGTGCTCACCGGCCCGGCTGTGGCCCCGGATGGCCCGGCCCACGTGCCAGTCCGACGTGTGCAGCAGCCTCACCGCCGACCTCCGCTCACGAGACGAGCCCGGCGAACGGGTCGGCCGGCGCTGCCGGGGCGCCGTTGCCGGCCGGCGTCACCACCGCCTCGGCGCTGCGGGTGGCCCACGCCGGGAACGGGAACTCCACCAGCAGCGGCACCGGCAGGCGGGGCTGGGCCACGTACATCGAGCCCGGCTTGAGGATCGTGGCCCGCTGGCGCTGGACGACGGGCAGGAAGCCGTACTCGTCGCGCCGGGCCTCGGCCGGATCGAGGCGGCCCACCACCCGGATGGCGCAGTTCGACACCACCCGGCGCTCCACCTCGCTCGCCGTCTGCTGCGCCCCCACCAGGATGATCCCCAGCGACCGGCCCCGCTCGGCCACGTCGAGCAGGATCTCCTTGATCGGGCTCGACGAGTCCCGCGGGGCGTACTTGTTCAGCTCGTCGAGCACCACCACCTGGAGCGGCTTGGCCACCCCGCTGGCCTCCTTGGCGTCGAACGCCTGGCGCAGCACCACGCCCACCACGAACCGCTTGGCCCGGTCGTGCAGGTTGTGTATGTCGACCACCGTGACCTGGTGGGAGTCGAGGTCGAGCGACCACTTGTCGGCATCGGCGATGTCGGCCCGGATCAGGTGCTCCACATGGCGGCGGGACGACGCCAGGCGCCGCACGAAGGCGTTCACCGTGCCCGTGCCTACGGCCCGCCCGGTCCACTGCTGGTCGGCCCCGGTATCGCCGTCGATCGGGATCAGCTTGTCCTCGATGGCGTCGACCAGCTGGCCGAAGGTGCGGATGGCCCGCCCGTCGATGCTCACGGCACCGCCGCCGATGTCGGGCAGCTGGGCCAGCTGGGCGGCCACGGCCTGGACCACGATCGTGTACTGCTGGCGCTCGTCCTCGGCGTCGGCGAACAGGAACGGCAGCAGGCCCTGGCGGCAGAACTCGGCCACGGTCCACAGGAACGGCCGCACGCCCTGGTGGCGGGAACCGGTGGCCGGGGTGGCGTTGGGGTCGCCCTTGCGGGGCGGGGCCAGGATGCCGACGTCGCGGAACGGGCGGGCGCTGAGGCCCATGGCCCGGTACCGCTCGGCTCCCTCGGGGTCGAGGGCGGCGTTGGGGTAGTCGAGGAACAGCAGGTCCTCGCCCTTCACGTTGAAGATGAGGGCCTTGGTGTTGGCCGCCTCGGCCCCCAGCACACCCGAGGAGAACAGGGAGTACACGAGGAACGTGGCGTAGCTCGTCTTGGTGGCCACGCCCGAGATGCCCGAGATGTTCACGTGGGCACCCTTGGTGCCGTCCACGAAGTCGAGATCGAGGAACACCGGCTCACCGGCCCGGGACAGGCCGGCCGGCAGCTTGCGCTCCACGTCGTCGAACGAGAGCGCCCGGTCCCGCTCGTCCTCCACGGCCAGACGCACGGCGTCGCCCGGGAGCGGCGGCACCAGGACCTCGGGCTCGAAGCGGGTGGGCTGGATCAGGGCCGCCTCGCTGACCTCGGCCGGCAGCACCCCGTCGGCGATGAGGAAGACGTCGCTCTGGAAGCGGGCGCCCTCGTGACGGGCCCGGAGCTGGGTGACCACGCCGTACACGGTGAGGCGCAGCCCGTCGGGCAGGTGGCGGTCCACCGCCACCACGTCGTCGAGTTGGAGGGTCCGCCCGGGCGCCACGGCGACCCAGAACTCCAACGGGGTGGCATCATCGATCCCGATGACCCGCCCCACGATCGAATCGGGCGAGGGTTCCGCCATCCGACAAAACCTAGACCGGCCGGGGGCCGCTCACGCTGATGCCCGGGGAGTCGACCTCCTGACCGGCCCGGGCCTGCCCTCCGGCCGCACCCGCCGCTACGCTCCGGGCACTCCCCCGTCACCGGTGGGTTCCGGCCTACCGGCGGGGCGGGCGCCGAGCAGCGCCTCGATCACCTGGGCCACACCGTGCTCGGCGTGGTGGGGGGCCACGGCATCGGCCTCGGCCAGCACCACCTCGGCGGCGTTGGCCATGGCGAAGCCGGTGCCGGCCCAACGCAGCATGGCCAGGTCGTTGGCGTGGTCGCCGAAGGCGATGGTGTGGGCCCGGTCCACGCCGAGGTGCTCGCACAGTTGGCGCAGGGCTTCGGCCTTGGTGGCGTCGATCGCCGTGATCTCCACGAACTGGGCCCCCGAGGTGGAGACGCTCACCCCTTCGGGCATGTGGGGCTCCACCGCCGCCAGCCACTCGTAGGTGACGAGGCGATCGTGGGCCACCAGCAGCTTCACGATCTCGCCGGCCATGAGGTCGAGCTCGGACGTGACGGGTTCCCGGCTGGTGGCCACCACCGCAGGGTTGGTGGCCACCCGGTTGACCATCCAGCGCTCGTCCTGCACCAGTCCGGTGGCGCACTCCCAGGCCAGGCCGACGGTGGGGAAGGCGGCCCGCAGCCGCCCCACCACCAGGTCGACCAGCTGGGGCGACAGCAGGCGCCGGGCGGCGATCTCACCCCGCTGGCGGTCGTACACGGTGGCCCCGTTGGAGCAGATGACCCAGCGCACGCAGGCCAGGTCGTCCAGGATCGGCAGGGCCGTCCAGTGGCTGCGCCCGGTGGCCACCACCACCTCGATGCCGGCGCCGACCGCCGCCTCCAGGGCCGCCGCCGTGCGGTCGGCAACCCGGCTGTCGGGCCCCAGGAGCGTGCCGTCGAGATCGGAGGCGAGGAGCTTCACGGGGTGCCGGATCATCGGAGGCCGACCTTAGCGGGAAGGTTCCTCAGCCTGTGGATTGCAGGGGGACAACCGGTGGACGGGCAGTGAACATCTGGGGACTACGGAGAAATGCTGGGGACAACCGTGGGGATTGCCACAAACTCCTTGACCTGGGAAAACACATGTTGAAGGATCTACCTCAGGCACCCGGCAGCGGCGGATGACCAGCTGAAGGAACAGGGGCGGAACGAGTCGGGCAACCGGGTCTGACCGCCACAAGATCCGACAGAGGGATTCCCCCGTGCATCGGGTGCCCGGCAGGAACCATCCCCCCGGGGGACCTCATGAGCGGCGGCCGGCGGCTAAACGTCGGAAAGTGAGTGAGACCCCCAACATGCATCCGGAGCGACGGCACACCGGCCACCTCCGGGTCAAAGGAAACTGCCCGCCGGCTTTCGGCCGACGGGCAGTTGGCAAACTATCGAGCGAGCACAGTACCCCTGAGCAGGTCGATAGTGGTGGATTCCGGCCGACCCTTCGACGCCCCCGAGGCGGCGGCAGCTCCTGCCGTCACCCGGGGGCGTCGCTCATCGTCCCCACCGGCCCCGCACGGGCCGGTGGGGACGCTGCACGTCCGGTGGCCCGGAACCGCCGGGCGGGCCCGCCCCGCGGACCCGGCCCGGCTCCGATTCCGACTCTCGGCTAGAAGCCGACCTCCCGGAACAGGTCGAGCATGGCCTCCCAGGAGCGCTGGTTGGTGAGCTCGTGATACTCGATGCCGGGCACGCCGAGAGCGCCGGCGTCGGGATTGGTGAAGCTGTGGGCGGCGCCGCCGTAGAGGTTCATCCGCCAGTCGACGCCGCCGGCCCGCATCTCGGCCTCGAAGTCGGTCCGCTGCTGGGGCGGGATCAGCGGATCCTCGGCCCCGATGCACACCAGCACCTTGCCGGTGATGGCGGAGGCATCGTCGGGCCGAACGGTGGCCAGGCCGGAGTGGAAGCCCACAACGGCGGCCAGCGGCGCACCGCCCCGGGCCAGCTCGAGCGCCATGGTGCCCCCGAAGCAGTGGCCGATGGCGGCCAGCTTGGTGCCGTCGGTGCGGTCGCAGCCGGACAGCACGTCGAGGCCGGCCTGGCCCAGGGCCCGGGTCTTGAGCGGATCCCCCATAAGCGGGCCCAGCCGTTCCATGACCGCCGGCATGCCGTCGAGGCGCTTGCCGTCGCCGATGTAGTCCAGGGCGAAGGTGACGTACCCCTGCTCCTCGGTGAGGCGACGGGCCCGGGCCTTGGCGTTGGCGTCGATGCCGGGGCCCTCGTGGGCCACCAGGATCCCGGGCCGCTGGCCGCTGCCGTCGGGCACAGCGAGCTGGCCCACGAGCCGCTGCCCGTCGCACTCGTACTCGATCTCTGAGATGTCCACCATCGGATCTCCCCCTGGGTTGTCGTCGTTTGGGCGGAAAGGCCGGAACCTAGCAGTCCCGCCGGCGATCGGGGTAGGCGAGGATGGCGAGGGCGGAGAACAGGTACCCGCCCCCGATCAGAAGCCACACGCCGCGGAACGAGGCCACCGACTCGGTGGACCGGTCGCCCAGCAGGGCCACGGCGATGGCCACCCCGATGGCGCCGACGAGGCGACGGATCGTCTGGAACACGGCGTTGGCGCCGGCCAGCGACGTCTCGGGCAGGCCGGCCAGGGCGGCGTTGGTCACCACGATGCCAACCATCCCGGCCCCCACCCCGAAGGCCAGCAGCCCAGCGGCGTACCAGGTCCACAGGTGCGGCTGCGCTCCCACCCCGATCACCCAGATCCCCATGCCGGCGGCCGAGAGCAGACCCCCGGCCACCAGCACCGTGCGGTAGCCGTGGGAGTCCGACCACCGCCCCACCGGGATCGACACGAAGCTGGCCACCATGCCGGCAGCCACCGCCGACCCCCCGACCAGGGCCGAGTAGTCCCACACGTTGACCAGGAACAGGGGGGTGGTGAGGAACCAGGCCATGATCGCCATCTGGGTGCCGGCCTGCGACAGGTTGGCCACGGCGAAGGCCCGATGACGGAACAGCGCCAGGTCGACCAGGGGCGACGCCGCCCGCAGGCACCGCTCCAGGAACAGCGCCGTCAGCACCACGGCGGCGGCCGCGCTGAAGGCCACACCCCGGCTGGTCCAGCCCCAGCGGGGGCCCTGGAGGATGGAGAAGGTGACGAGGGCGATGGCAGCCGTGCCGGCCACCGTGCCCACCAGGTCGATGCGGCCGGTGGCGTCGGGGTCACGGTGCTCGGCCAGGTGGCGACGGCCGAGGAGCAGCGTCACGGCGGCCAGGGGCACGTTGAGCAGGAACGCCGGGCGCCAGCCGATCGACTGGATGGCCACCGCCCCCAACGTCGGGCCGGCGGCGGCGCCGGCGCTCGAGATGGTGCCCCACACCCCGATGGCCAGCCCGCGGCGGTTGGCCGGGAACTCGGGCAGGATCAGGGCGATGGCGGTGGACGTGATCATGGCCGCCCCGGCCCCCTGCACCACCCGGGCCCCGATCAGCACGGCCGGGTTGGGGGCGGCGGCGGTGACGGCCGACACGAGGCCGAACAGAGCGGCGCCCTGGAGGAACACCCGGCGCCGGCCGTAGCGGTCGGCCAGCCGCCCGGCCACCAGCAGCAGCGCCGCCGAGGCGATGGCGTTGCCGGAGGACACCCAGGCCAGCGTGGACCGGGGGGTGTCGGCGAACTCCCGCTCGATGAAGGGGAAGGCGACGTTGGCCGCCATCGTGTCGAGGATGATCCCGAAGGTGCCGGCCGAGACCACGGCCAGCGCCACCCACGCCGCCCGCATCGACCGGCCTTCGGCCTGGGCGGTGGCTGTGGCTGTGGCGGTGACGTTGGCGGTCGTCGTGGCGTCGCCGCCGTCGGGCGGCGCCGGGTCGAGGGCGTCGAGGGTCACGGGCCGAAGCTAGCCGCCCAGCCCGCGGGGCTGCCTCTTCCCGCAAGGTGCCGCTCGACCCCGAGCCCCCGCTCTGGACTGCAATGATTTCGTTCGCCCGACAGGTTGTGAGTCGAACTGACGTTCGCTAAAGTGTGGGTCCTTCCGCCTTTCGCAGGTGGACTCGAAGCCTCGGCTTCCGGCCGGCGATCCATCGGATCTTCGCCGGCACCTCTTCCCCTCAGTTCTACACGTGGGTTGTGACATCCCCTGCCAGCTGCCTGGCCGGGACAGGAGGTTTCGGATGCACGGGGTTTCTCAGCGTTCGCGTGACGATGTCACCGAGTGGCTACGGACGGCCGCAACAGACATCGCTGCGCTCAGCCTCGCGGGGCTCGATCCGATGGAACTTGAGGAGGTGGTCGCCGCCGGCCGGCTGGTGGAGCGCTCGGTCGATGCCCTGCTGCTCCGAGCGGCCCACCGGGCCACCGAGCTGGCGGAGGTGGGAACGGGGCCGGGACCGGAAGCGATCCTGGGCGGGCGGGGTGCTGTTTCGCACAAGCGGCTCGGGCCGAGGCGTGCCGGGCATCGGTCGCCACCGCACTACCGTCCTTCGCGCCGGCCCTGGCCGACGGTAGGGTCGGGGCCGGCCACCTCGACGTGGTGGCTCGGGCCTCTGCATGCGGCCGAGGCCGAGAGGGAGGCCCTGGTGGAGCGCCAACGCTCGTTGCTGGAAGCGGCCGAGCGCCTGTCGGTCGACTCCTCTTCGGACGACACCTCAGCCGCGTGGTCCAACGGGTGCGGGAGCAGGTCGGTACGGCCGATGACGCACCCAGCCGGAGTTGCGACTTCCGCCGCGTGGCGGCGTCGGGCGGCCGGCCGGAACATTCCGACTCCGAGGATTTCGAGTTGATCCGCTCGGCGGTGGAGGCGGAGATGGCTCGCCTGTGCCGCCGGTCCGACGATTCACCGGAGGTGGATGGTGTGCCGGCCGGCCCCGGTCCCGCTCGACGGCCGGTTGGCAGCTCCGGCTCTGGTGAGCCGGCCACCGCACCCACGGAGGCTGCTCCTGCTGGGCCGGAAGCCGTCGATCACTCTCGTGGTCGACGCCACCACACTCCTCGAGGGCGGCGCACGAGGCGACCGTGTGCGAGACCGACGGCGGCCTGCCGGTCCCGGTGGCCACCGCTCAGCGCTGCGCCTGCGACGGCGTGATCCGAAAGGTCGTGATCGACGAGCGAGGGTGCCGATCGACGTCGGTCGCCGGTTCCGTACCGCCACCGATGCCCAGTGGGCAGCCCTGCGCACCATGTACACAGGGTGCGCCTGGTTCGGGTGCTACCGCCCGCTCAGCTGGTGTCAGGCTCATCACGTCATTCACTGGACCCGCCCCACAACGGGCCCACCGACCTGGCGAATCTGCGCCACTGTGCAGCCAGCACCACCACCTGGCGCACGAGGGCGCTTCGGCAGCTGGTGCTCGACGCCGATCGGGCGCTGCACCTCCACCAGCCCGGTGGCACCCGGTGGCGCACCGCCACCCCGCAACGTCGACCCGACGAGCGAACACCCGTCCGCCCACAGCGGGACACGCCCAGGGGGCGGGCGGTGGCGGCGGCCTGAGGCCGCCCTACCGCCTACCCGTCCGTGCCTTGACAATCCGGAATGGCCCTCACCGCCTGCCCTGGCCTGCCTGCCCCAGTAGGGCGACTCGTAGGTGGACGGGGGCCGGCTACGACCTCCACCGACACGCCGACCCCCACCCACCACGGGCGGGCCAGCTCGGCGTAGGGTGGCCGACGGCCGCCACACCGCCCGCACCCGGACCCAGGTGTCGTCGGGGTAGGCGGTACCGGCTCCCGCACCGCCACCTGCAGCGGTATGGCGTCGGCGGCGCAGCAGCTCACGAGAACCGGGTGAGGGCGAAGTCGGCGCCGGCTGGCGCAGGGCCGGATCGTGGACCACGATCCCCGTCAGCTCCACCTCCACCCTGTCGAGCGACCGGCCGGTCGTCGGCCACCGCCCGGTTGAGGAAGTCGAAGAGGGTGAGCGGCACCGGGCCCTGGATCCTGGGGCAGCGGCTGGAACCCGACCGGGGGTCGGAGGGCACGTAGCCGGCGGCTCGGGACGCAGCGGCCGCTCCCAGGCTGGTGGGGGCGACCGCCACCACCACCAGGAGGGGCAGGCCCAGCAACCAGCCCACCAGCGGTCCGGCGGCCCGCCGGGCCGACGCCGGGTCCCGACGCTCCTGGCGGGCGGCGGCGGTCACCTCTGACGGCCCCCAGCACCAGCAGGCAGCGGCCGCCACCACCAGGGGCCAGCGCATGTGCTGCTGGACGAACCGCCGGAACTGACCGCTCCAGACGAGGCGGCCCACGCTGATCCCGAGGGTGATCAGCACGCCGGCCCGGCCGATGCGGTTCACAGCACCACCCGCCCCACCACCACGGCCGACAGGACGGCCACGGCGAAGCACAACGGGGCGAAGCGGACGGTGAAGGCCCGGCCCAGGATGCCCGACTGCATGGCGATCAGCTTGAGGTCGATCACCGGCCCCACCACCAGGAACACCTGCCAGCCGGGAGGTGAGCGAGAACTGGGCAGCCCGACCATCACGAAGGCATCGGCCCCGAGCGATCGACAGCAGCACGGCCAGCGCCGCCAGGGCGGCCACGGCCAGCACCTCGCCGCCGGCCACGGTGTCGAGCACGGTACGGGGCACGACGAGCTGGATGGTGGCCGCCGCCATCGCCCTCACCACCAGCCAGCCGCCGGCGTGGACGATCACGGGAGGCGGCGTCGACGGCCCGGGCCCAGCGGGCGGCACCGCTCGTCGCCGTCGTGCCCGGGGTGGCGGAGCGAGGCCAGCAGCGTGCTGTCTCCCCGCCGGCCCACCAGCTCCCGGACGGCCACCGCCGTGACGAACGAGGCCACGAGCCGGGCCACCACCATCCGGGGTCGTTGGGGAAGGCCACGGCGGCGGCGGTGAGCACCACCGGGTTGATGGCCGGGGCCGCCAGCAGGAAGGTCAGGAGCGCTGCCGGCGGGGTGCCGGCGATGAGGCTGCCGGCGATCGGCACCGAGCCGCACTCGCAGCCGGGCAGGGCCACCCCGGCCACCCCGGGCCGCCGGCACGGCCAGGAAGGGGCGGCGGGCACCACCCGCTGCACCAGCTCGGGCGACACGAAGGCGGCGGATGATCCCGCTCAGCACCACCCCAGCACCAGGAACGGGAGGGCCTGCACGCAGACGGACACGAACAGGGTGGACCACAGGCGCACGTCGTCACGTCGATCCAGGGCAGCCGCCCCCGGCTCAGCGCCGCCAGCGCCAGCGGCACCGCCAGCACCGCCGGCCCGAACGCCCGCCGCCGCCGGCCATGGTCGCCGTCATGGGCGTGGCCGTGGCCGTGGTGCTTTCGACGTGGTCGGGGCCGGATCGGAGATCGTGGACGTGCTCCACACCGACGGTACCGGCCCCACGGGGCAGCGGAGAGATGCTGACGCTTGCGGCCCCTCGCCGCTCTTACAATAATGATTCCTATTCTTCTACCAGCCCCGCCGCCCTCCCCGTGGCCTCCGCCTCCCGCCTGCTCGACGAGACATCAGACGCTCCCGTCGTCGGTCCACGGCACGTTGGCCGCCCGGCTGTACCGGGCTCGATCCGTGACGCCGACGCGCTGGCCCCCGGGCCGACCGTCGACCGGTCGCTGGCCAGCTGGTGGGCCTGGCCACGGCGTACACGCCCGGGCCGACCGCCCCTCCCCCGTCGATCGCAACCGGGCCCACCTCGACGTGGTCCACGAGGCCTGGCCGGCAACTGGCTTCCGATCCCGCGCTGGCCCAGCGGGCGGCCGAGGTCCGTGATGCCGCCGCCCGGGCCGAGGCCTCGGCTGGAGCAGGTCTACGCCCGATCGGCGCTCGACCAGGCCGCGGCCCGCCGGCCTCTCCCACCTGACCTCCGGCCCCCGGCCGGGCGGGGGCGGCCGGTCGGCACCGCCGCCGACTGGCTGCTCGTTCCCACCCCGGCGCTCGACGATCGACCAGCTCCTGCGCCTGGCCCTGCTCCGTCTCGTCCTGGCCGGCTTCCCTACCTCGCCAACTACGAGTTGCTGGTGGCCGGCGAGCTGGCCGCCATCGCCGCCCTGGGCCGGGCCGACCACCGGCCGGTGGCGTTCTGCGGCGCCGGTGCCCTGCCGCTCACCGGCGTCATCCTCCATGTGCTGACCGGCGCCGACGTCGAGCTGATCGAGATCGACCCGGCCACTGCCGGCCTGGCTGACCTGCCGACGGCTGGCGGCGGCCGGCGTGTTCGGGCCGACGCGGTGACCGTCCACCAGGCCGACGCCGCCACCATCGACCTCGCCCGATACGCCACCGTGGTCACCGCCAGCCCTGCCGGCGGCCATCATCCGTGCCGTCATGGCCGCCGTGGCCGCCGTTCCGGCCGAGCGGGGCCGCCCGTTGCTGGCCGTGCGCTCGGCCGCCGGCCTGGCCGGCTGGTTCTGCTACGAACCGGTGCCGCCCAGCTGGGGCGAAGCGGCGGGGCTGTCGCACCGGGGCGCCGTAGTGCCGCTGACGTCGGTCTCGCTCGCCCCCGACCCGCCCCCGGGCACCGGGGCCGTGCCGATCGACAGCCCCGCCCTGCTGGCCGTGGCCCCGCCGGCCGTCCTCAACCGCACCGAGCTGTTCACCTGAGCCCGGCCGCTGCTCAACTCTGGTCGCTGTCGGCGCCGCCGTGCACGTAGGCCCAGCCGAAGCGGCCCTTGATGCACAGGTGGCCGTTGGTGACCTCGTGGTCGGCGGGCGAGGTGACCTTCACGATGCGCTCGTCCTGCACGTGGAGCTCGAGGTTGCAGCCCACCCCGCAGTAGGAGCACACCGTTCGGGTGACGGACTGCTCCTCCGGCCGCCAGTTGCCGGCCTGGCGCAGGTCGAACTCGGTCTTGAACTGCAGGGCGTTGGTGGGGCACACGGCCACGCAGTTCCCGCAGTACACGCAGGCCGACTCGGGCAGTGGCGTGTCGTACTCGGTGCGGATCCGGGCCCCGAAGCCCCGGCCGGCCACGGCGATGGCGAAGGTGTGCTGGGCGTCGTCGCCGCAGGCCTCCACGCAGCGGTAGCACAGCACACAGCGGTCGTAGTCCCGGATGTACAGCTCGTCCTGCACCCGCAGCGGCTCGTCCATCGTCTCCGGGGCCGGCCCGTAGCGGGTCGGGTCGGCACCGTAGCGGGCCGTCCAGAGGTCGAGCTCCGACGCCTGGTCGAGCTCGACGGCCGAGCCGAGGAACTCGAGCACCATCTTGCGGCTGTGGCGCACCCGCTCGGAGTCGGTGTGCACCACCATGCCGTCCTCGGCCCGGCGGGAGCACGACGGCACGAGGGTGCGGGAACCGTCCAGCTCCACCACGCACACCCGGCACACGTTGACCGGGGTGAGGTTGGGGGCATAGCAGATGGTGGGGGTGTCGACCCCGGCCGCGGTGCAGGCGTCGAGCACGGTGGCCCCGGCCGGCACCTGGACCGGCTGCCCATCGACCGTGATGCTCACCGGGGTCTCACTCATGGCTGTCCTCCGATGAGGCCGAGGGCCAGCGCCGAACGCACGGCGGTGGCGGCGGTGTGGCCCAGGCCGCAGATCGAGGCGTCCTTCATGGCCCGGTCGATCTCCTCCAGCAGCCCGGCCGGCGGCCCGCCCACCGCCGAGAGCAGTTCGTGCTGGCGGGTGGTCCCGACACGGCACGGCACACACTGACCGCAGCTCTCGTGGCGGAAGAAGTCGGCGATGCGGCGGACCACATCGGCCATGTCCACCGAGTCGTCGAACACCATCACCACCCCCGATCCCAGCGACACGCCAGCGGCCCGGGCCCCCTCGAACGTGAGGGGCACGTCGAGGCGGTCGGGGCCTACGAAGCTGCCGGCGGCCCCGCCCAGCAGGACGGTCCGCAGCCGCCCCGAGCCGGTCACGCCGCCGGCCAGGTCCACCAGGTGGCCCAGGGTCGCCCCGAACGGCACCTCGTACAGGCCCGGCCGGGCCACCCGGCCCGACAGGCAGAACAGCTTGGTGCCGGTGGACCCTTCGGTGCCGATCGAGGCGTAGGCGTCGCCCCCGTCGAGCAGGATGCCGGGCACGTTGGCCAGCGTCTCGGGGTTGTTGATCACGGTGGGCCGATCGAACAGGCCGTTGGTGACGGGGAACGGCGGCTTCTGGCGGGGTTCGCCCCGGAACCCCTCCAGGGAGTTGAACAGCGCCGTCTCCTCCCCGCAGATGTAGGCGCCCGCCCCTCGCCGCAGCTCGATGTCGAAGCGGAAGCTGGAGCGTGCGATCTGCTCCCCCAGGAACCCGGCCGCCCGGGCCTGCGCCAGGGCGTTGGCGAGGCGCTCGGCCGCCAGGGGGTACTCGCCCCGCAGGTAGATCCAACCCTGGCTGGCGCCGGTGGCGAACCCGGCGATCGTGACCGCCTCGATCAGGGCGAAGGGGTCGTTCTCGAGCAGGATGCGGTCCTTGAACGTGCCCGGCTCCGACTCATCGGCGTTGACCACGATGTGCTTCGGCCGCCCCGGGGCGTCGGCCACGGCCCGCCACTTGGTTCCGGTGGGGAAGGCGGCCCCACCCCGGCCCATCAGCTTCGATGCCTCCAGCTCGGCGATCACGCCCTCGGCCCCCAGGGTGAGGGCCTTCGTGAGCGCCCGGTAGCCGCCGGAGCCGACGTAGGCCTCGAGGCTGGTGGGGTCGACCACGCCCACCCGGCGCAACAGCCGAAGGGTCGGGTCGCCGGCCTGGGGTACCAGGGGCGGCTCGGCGTCGGCCGGGGTGTGGTCGGGGCGGCCCCGGCCCTGTACGAAGCAGGCCACCGGTCGCTCGCACTGGCCCAGGCACGGGCTCTCGTGCACCGGGCGGCCTTCGGCCCGGGCGGCGGCGATGACCCCGCCCGATCCCTGGATCCGGCACGCCGGGTCCACACAGACGTGCAGCACGTCCTGGTCGTGACCGGGGTCGTCCACCCGGAACAGGTCGTAGAAGGTGGCGACGCCGTAGGCCTCCGCCGGCGGTACCTGGAGGGCGTCGCACACGTGGTTGAGGCCACCGGGGCTGATCCAGCCTGCGGTTTGCTGGAGGGCGTGGAGTGCGGGCAGGAGCAGGTGGCGGCGCTCGTTGCGCCGGGCGGTACCCCCCACCACCAGCCGCTCGGACGGGGAGAGCACGGCCGGCCCCAGCGAGGCGCCGATCACGGCGTCGACGGCGGCCGCCTCGGCCTCGGTGGCCCGCTCCGGGCCCAGGTGGATGTCGGTCACGGGTGTCTAGTCAATCGGATCGATGCGGATGGCCGCCGCTTTGAACTCAGCGGTGCCCGACAGGGGGTCCCAGGTGTCGTTGGTGATGGTGTTGAGGTCGACCAGCTCGGGAAAGTGGAAGGTGGTGAACGTCAGCCCGGCCGGCAGGTCGGGCTGGATCCGCACCGCCATCTCCACCGTCCCACGGGGCGACGACACCCGCACCCGGTCACCGTCGGTGATCCCGAGGCGGGCGGCGTCGGCCGGGTTGACGTCGAGGGCGTCGCCGTAGCGGATGGGTGAGGCGAATCCATCGGACTGCACCCCGGTGTTGTAGGAGTCGAGCGCCCGGCCCGTGGTGAGCCGGAGGGGGAAGTCGGCGGTGAGCTCCTCGGTGGGGCCGGCGTGATGGACCACGCTGAACGGGGCCGGGCCCCGGCCCCCGAGATCGGCTTCCCACAGCCAGCCGTGGAGGAACGGGCTGCCGGGATGATCCTCGCTGGGGCACGGCCACTGCAGGCCGCCCTCGGCCTCCAACCGCTCCCACGTCATCCCCCGGTGAAGGGGCGACAGGCCCCGCAGCTCCTCCCACAGGTCGTGGGCGGAGGGCTTCCCCCAGTTCGCCCCCATGGCATTGGCCACGTCGGTGATGATGTCGATGTCGTGGCGGGCTTCACCCGGCGGCGGCACGGCGGCCCGCACCCGCTGCACCCGACGCTCGCTGGAGGTGACCGTGCCCTCCGACTCGGCCCAGGCCACCGAGGCCGGGAACACCACGTCGGCCAGCTCGGCGGTACGGGTGAGGAAGATGTCCTGCACGATCAGCAGGTCGAGGTCGCTCAGCAGCTTGCGGGTGTGGCCCACGTCGGCCTCGGAGTCGGCCGGGTTCTCCCCGATGCAGTACACGGCCCGCAGCTCGCCCCGGGCCATGGCCTCGAACATGAGCGTGAGGTGGAGGCCGGGCTCGGGCGGGACGGGGCGGCCGTAGACGGCCTCGAAACGGGCCCGGGCCTCGGGGTCGGTCACGTCGGCGAACCCGGGCAGCTTGTTGGGCAGGGCACCCATGTCGCCCCCGCCCTGCACGTTGTTCTGGCCCCGCAGGGGCACCAGGCCCGAGCCCCAGCGGCCCACGTGACCGGTGAGCAGCGCCAGGTTGCACAGCGACAGCACGTTGTTCACACCGTTGTGGTGCTCGGTGATGCCCAGCGTCCACAGGATCTGGGCCTTGTCGGCGGTGGCGTAGGCCTCGGCCATCTCGGCGATGGCGGCGGCCGGCACCCCGGTGATCCGCTCGGCCTCGGCCAGGGTGTAGGGCTCGACGCTCGCCGCGTAGTCGGCGAAGCCGGTGGTCGAGTGCTCGATGAAGGCGGTGTCGTGCCACCCGTTGGCGATGATGTGGCGGGCCACGGCGTTGGCCAGCGCGATGTCCGTGCCCACGTCGAGCCCGAGCCAGGCGTCGGCGAACCGGGCCGACGAGGTGCGCCGGGGGTCGACGGCGAACATCCGGGCCCCGTTGTCGAGGCCCTTCAGCACATGGTGGAAGAAGATGGGGTGGGCCTCACGGGCGTTGGAGCCCCACAGCAGGATGACGTCGGCCTCGTGGATCTCCTGGTACGAGCACGTGCCGCCGCCCGCTCCGAACACTGTCGCCAGACCGACGACGGAGGGAGCGTGTCAAGTGCGGTTGCAGGAGTCGATGTTGTTGGATCCGATGACCGACCGGGCGAACCGCTGGGCTGCGTAGTTCACCTCGTTGGTCGCCTTGGAGCAGCTGAACAGCCCGAACGCCTGGGGGCCGTGCTCGGCCGCCACCTGGCGGAGCCCGGAGGCGGCCCGGTCGATGGCCTCGGCCCACGTGGCCCGCCGCAGCTCGCCGTCCTCCCGCACCAATGGGTGGGTGAGCCGGGGCCGGGCCGACGCCCGGTTGTGTCGTGGCTTCTGCTCGGACGTGTCGATCGCCGTCATGAGGGCGATGGTACCGCTGGCTCCAAACCACCGACTGATCCTCCACTCCCCCAGCTAACTTGGGCCGCAATGCGATGGTCGAAGCTTTTCATCCCCACCCTTCGAGATGCGCCGGCCGATGCCGAGGCGCCGAGCCACGCCCTGCTCGTCCGGGGCGGGTTCATCCGCCAACTCCACGCCGGCCACTATTCGATGCTGCCGCTGGGGTGGAAGGTGCACCAGAAGGTGGCGGCCATCGTGCGCCAGGAGATGGACGCCATCGGCGGCCAGGAGTTCTCCCTGCCCACCATGCACCCGGCCAGCATCTGGAAGCAGTCGGGCCGGTGGGACACGATGGGCGAGATCATGTTCCGCCTGAAGGACCGGCGGGACAACGACCTGGCCCTCGGCATCACCCATGAGGAGATCTTCGCCTTCGTCGCCACCGAGCTCAGCTCGTACCGGGAGCTGCCCCAGCTCTGGTACCAGGTGCAGACGAAGTTCCGGGACGAGGCCCGGCCCAAGGCCGGCCTGCTCCGGGTGCGGGAGTTCGCCATGAAGGACTCCTACTCCTTCGACATCGACTGGGCCGGCCTCGACGCCGCCTTCGAGGCCCACCACGCCGCCTACACCCGGATCTTCGCCCGCCTCGGACTTCCCGCCTTCCCGGTGGAGGCCTCGAGCGGGGCGATGGGCGGCAACGCCTCCACCGAGTTCATGGTGCCCTGCGCGTCGGGCGAGGACGACGTGGTCCACTGCCCCAACTGCGACTACGCCGGCAACATCGAGCGGGCCACCTCCACCCTGCCTCCGGTGGCCGACGACGCCCCTCCGGCCGAGCCCGAGCGGTTCCCCACGCCCGGCGTGCGCACCATCGCCGACCTCGAGACCTTCGAGGGCGGGGCGGCCGCCAACCGCCAGATCAAGACGCTGGTGATGATCATCGACTCCGAGGTGACCCTGGCCCTCCTGCGGGGCGACCATCAGCTCAACGAGCAGAAGCTGATCGACGCCACCGGCGCGGTGAAGCTGCGCCCGGCCGAGGCGGCCGAGACGCTGGCCGCCCTGGGGGCCAACCCCGGCTCGCTGGGCGCCGTGGGCGTGACCGGCATCCGCATCGTGGCCGACGAGGCCCTGCGGGGCCGCACCAACATGACCACCGGCGCCAACACCGACGACTTCCACTACCGGGGGGTCGACATCGAGCGAGACATCACCGTCAGCCAGTGGGCCGACCTGCGCCAGGTGAACGCCGGCGAGGCCTGCCCCAAGTGCGGCCACGAGCTGGAGCTGCTCCGCTGCGTGGAGACCGGCCACATCTTCAAGCTGGGCACGGTGTACGCCGAGAAGCTGGGCGTGATGGTGACCGACGCCGAGGGCCGCCAGCGTCCGGTGGTGATGGGCAGCTACGGCATCGGCATCGGGCGCAACATGGCCACCGTGGCCGAGTCCCACCACGACGACAAGGGCCTGATCTGGCCGGTGTCGATCGCCCCCTACGAGGTGGTGCTGACCGCCGTCTCGGTCGACGACACCACGCTGGCTGCAGCCGAGGGTCTGTACGACGGCCTGCGGGCCCGGGGCATCGACGTGCTCTTCGACGACCGCGACACCCGGGCCGGCGTGAAGTTCGCCGACGCCGAGTTGATCGGCGTCCCCTACCGGGTCACGCTCGGCCCCAAGGCACTGGCCGCCGGTGAGGTCGAGCTCACCGCCCGGGCCACCGGCACCACCGAGCGGGTGGCGATCGACACCCTGGTGGACCACGTGGCCCCCCTCATCATCGCCCAGCGCTGAGGCGCTGGCCCGGCTCGACATGTCAGGGGTGCAGTCGATCGAGCGGGCCTTCGCCGTGCTGCGGGCATTGTCCACCGGGCCCGCCGGCGTCACCGACCTGGCCGAGCGCACCGGGCTACCCAAGAGCACCGTCAGCCGTCTCCTGGCCGCCCTGGAGCGGGAGGGGGCGGTGGCCCGGGCCGGCAGCGGCGGCCACTACCGGCTCGGGCCGGTGCTGGCCGAGCTGGCCCCGGCGTCCGCCCCGGGACTCAACCTGGCCGCCCTGGCCCGCCCCCATCTGACCGAGCTGACCCGCCTCACCGGCGAGACGAGCGGCCTCGCCGTGCTCGACGGCCACGAGGTGGTGTACCTCGACCACGTCGACAGTGAGGAAGCGGTCACGGTTCGGGACCGGACCGGGGAGCGGATCCCGGCCCACCTGGTGCCGTCGGGTCTGGCCCTGCTGGCCCACGCCCCGCCGGCGGCCGTCGACGCCTACCTGGCCGGAGCGCCGGTGCAGCCGGCCACCGACCGCACCGTCACCTCCCCCGCCGCCATCCGGGCCCGGCTCGACGAGGTACGCCGGCAGGGTTGGATCTGGTTCCACCGCGAAGTCGACGACAGCCTGTGCTCGGTGGCGGCTCCGGTCGTTCGGGCCGACGGCACGGCGGTGGCCGCCCTCCACGTCCACGGCCCCGCCTACCGCTTCCCCGGCGAGGCAGCCGACGAGGCGGCCATCGGCCGCGCCCTGCGGGCCACCGCCGACCGGCTCGCCGCCCAGCTGGGCTGAATCCCCGGATAAACCGAACAGCGGAACCCGAGATCGGCTGTACTGGCCGGTCTATGCCGAACGTCATCGAAGCCGCCGGCCTGACCAAGCGCTACGGCGAGGTCACCGCCCTCGACAAGCTCGACCTGTCCGTGGCCGAGGGGACGGTGCTCGGCCTCCTCGGCCCGAACGGGGCGGGCAAGACCACAGCCGTGTCCATCCTCACCACGCTCATCGAACCCGACAGCGGAACCGCCACCGTGGCCGGGGCCGACCTCATCCGCCAGCCGGGCGAGGTGCGGCGCCGGATCGGGCTGTCGGGCCAGTACGCCGCGGTCGACGAGCACCTCACCGGGTACGAGAACCTCGACATGATCGGTCGCCTCTACCGGATGGGCCGCCGCCCCGCCCGGGAGCGGGCCCGGGAGCTGCTGGCGCGATTCGACCTGGTGGAAGCGGGCGACCGCCCGGTCAAGACCTACTCGGGCGGGATGCGGCGCCGCCTCGACCTTGCCGGCGCCCTGGTGGCGGCCCCGCCGGTGCTGTTCCTCGACGAACCCACCACCGGCCTCGACCCCCGGAGCCGCATGGATCTGTGGGGCATCATCACCGAGCTGGTGGCCCAGGGCTCCACGCTCCTGCTCACCACCCAGTACCTCGACGAGGCCGACCAGCTGGCGGACGAGATCCTCGTCATCGACCACGGGCGGGCCATCGCCCAGGGCACGGCTGACGAGATCAAGGGCATGGTGGGCGGCGAGCGGATCGAGGTGACGGTGGCCGATCCGAGCGAAGCGGAGAAGGCCCGTTCGGTCCTGGCCCCGTTCGCCACCGGCCGGATCGAGAGCCACGACGGGCGGGACACCACGCTGGTGGTACCGATCACGGGCGGGGCCCCGGTGCTGACCCAGGCCCTGCGGGCCCTCGACGGCGACGGGATCGGGGTGCGGGACGTGATGCTGCGCCGCCCCACGCTCGACGACGCCTTCCTCGCTCTCACCGGCCACGGCACCGACGATGAGGAGACGAACGATGAGTGAGCTACTGGCATCGGTTGGCGACGGCCTCGTCATCGCCAAGCGGAACCTGATCAAGGTCCGGCGGGTACCCGAGACCCTGGTGTTCGTGTTGATCTCGCCGATCATGTTCGTGCTGCTGTTCGCCTACGTGTTCGGTAGCGCCATCGACATCCCCGGCAGCTCCTACCGGGAGTTCCTGATCGGCGGGATCTTCGCCCAGACGATCGTGTTCGGCGCCACCTTCACCGGGGCCGGTCTGGCCGAAGACATGCAGAAGGGGATCATCAACCGCTTCCGGTCGCTGCCGATGTCGCGGGTGGCCGTCATCGCCGGCCGCACGGCGAGCGACGTGGTCTACAACGCCATCTCGCTCACCATCATGAGCATCACCGGGCTCCTGGTGGGGTGGCGGATCAACAACGGCGTCCCCCGGGCCCTGGCCGCCTTCGCCCTGCTGCTGCTGTTCGCCTACGCCTTCTCGTGGGTGATGGCGTTGGTGGGGTTGCTGGTGCCGAGCGTGGAGGTGGTCAACAACGCCAGCTTCATCGTGATCTTCCCGCTCACCTTCATCGCCAACACCTTCGTTCCGTCCGACGGCCTACCGACGCCGCTGCGGGTGTTCGCCGAGTGGAATCCGGTGTCGGCGGTGACCCAGGCCACCCGGGAGCTGTTCGGCAACATCCCGCCCGGCACCCCGGAGCCCGACGCCTGGCCCCTCCAGCATCCGATCCTCTACACCCTGGTGTGGGTGGTGCTGATCATCGCCGTCTTCGCTCCCCTGTCGGTGCGTCGGTACCGGCGGGCGACGCTGCGTTGACGCTGGGTTAAGGTCGTCCCATGAAGGCCTTGCGACTGCTGGAATGGAAGAGCGAGCCGGAGCTGGTCGAGGTGCCCAAACCCACCGCCGGGCCGGGCCAGGTGGTGATCCGTATCGGCGGGGCCGGGGCCTGCCACTCCGACCTGCACCTCATGCACGACTTCGGCGGGGGCCTGCCCTGGGGTCCGCCGTTCACGCTGGGCCACGAGAACGCCGGCTGGGTCGACTCGGTGGGCGCCGGGGTGGCCACGGTGGCCGAAGGCGACGCCGTGGCCGTGTACGGGGCGTGGGGCTGCGGCCGGTGCTCCCGGTGCCTGGCCGGGGTGGAGACCTACTGCGAGAACCCGGCCGAGGCCCCGGTGCCGGGCGGCGGGGGCGGGTTAGGGCTCGACGGCGGGATGGCCGAGTACCTGCTGGTGCCGGCGGAACGGCTGCTGGTGCCGCTGCCGGCGGGCCTGGAGCCGGCCATCGCCGCGCCTCTGACCGATGCCGGCCTCACCCCGTATCACGCCGTGCGGCGGTCATGGGCCAAGATGACACCGGAGGCGACGGTGGTGGTGATCGGGGTCGGCGGCCTGGGGCACATGGGCGTGCAGATCGTGAAGGCCACAACCGCGGCCCGGGTCATCGCCGTCGACCCCCGACCCGAGGCCCGGGAGCTGGCCACCGCCCACGGAGCGGACCACGTGCTCGACTCCGCCGAGGACACCGTGACCGCCATCAAGGACCTGACCGGGGGCCACGGGGCCGAGGTGCTGCTCGACTTCGTGGGGTCGGAGGCCACGATCGACCTGGCCCGGGCGGCCGCCCGCCCGCTGGGCGACGCCACCATCGTGGGGATCGCCGGGGGCAGCGTGCCGCTGAGCTTCTTCTCCCAGCCCTACGAGGTGTCGATCCAGACGACCTACTGGGGCACCCGGCCCGAGCTGGTGGAGCTGTTCGACCTGGCGGCCAGGGGCCTGGTGACGGCCGAGACCACCACCTACTCCCTCGACGACGCGGGGCGGGCCTACGAAGACCTGGCCGCCGGCGCCATCAAGGGCCGGGCCGTCATCGTTCCCTGATCAGCCCGGCTGTCGTCGGCGGCGAACAGCGGCGCGCTCCGGGCCGCTCTGGCTGAACCTAGTCAGGTTTTGTATGGTGGACTCGTTTTGGGATGCGGAACAGCATGCGGGGCGATACCTGCCGACACTAGTCCCGTACCACCAGTCCCCCGGCCCGGGAGGCCCAACCGATGACCGTACCCTCCGACCTGGAGATCGCCCTCGCCGCCGACCTCAAACCGCTGCCCGACGTGGCCGACGCCGCCGGCATCCCGCCCGAACACCTGGAGCCCTACGGCCGGGGGGCGGCCAAGATCGCGCTGGAGGCCATCGGTGCCATGGCCGACCGGCCCCGGGCCCGGTACGTGGTGGTGTCGGCCATCACCCCCACCCCCCTGGGTGAGGGCAAGACCACCACCACGGTGGGGCTGGGCCAGGGCTTCGGCCACATCGGCAAGCGGGCCACGATCGCCATCCGCCAGCCGTCGATGGGCCCCACGTTCGGCATCAAAGGCGGCGCCGCCGGCGGCGGGTACAGCCAGGTGGTGCCCATGGAGCTGCTCAACCTCCACCTCACCGGCGACATGCACGCCGTCACCGCCGCCCACAACCTGTGCTCGGCGATGCTCGACGCCCACTTGTTCCACGGCAACGCCGCCGGGCTCGACCTCCACAACATCACCTGGCGCCGGGTGCTCGACGTCAACGACCGGGCCCTGCGCAACCTGGTGATCGGGCTGGGCGGCGCCCAGGATGGCATCCCCCGCGAGACCGGGTTCGACATCACCGCCGCCTCCGAGGTGATGGCGGCCCTGGCCCTGGCCACCTCGCTCCAGGACCTGCGGCGGCGGATGGGCCGCATCGTGGTGGGCTACACCAAGGGCGGCGAGCCGGTCACAGCCGAGGACATCGGCGTGGCCGGGGCCATGACCGTGATCCTGCGGGAGGCGATCAAGCCCAACCTGATGCAGACCCTGGAGGGCACGCCGGCCCTCGTGCACACCGGGCCGTTCGGCAACATCGCCACCGGCAACTCCTCGATCGTGGCCGACCTCATCGGCATCCACACCGGCGACTACCTGATCACCGAGGCCGGGTTCGGGGCCGACATGGGGGCCGAGCGGTTCTTCAACATCAAGTGCCGCAACTCGGGCCTCACGCCCGACGCGGCGGTGGTGGTGGCCACGGTACGGGGCCTCAAGGCCCACTCCGGGCGCCACCGCATCGTGGCCGGCCGGCCCCTGCCCGAAGCCCTGCTGGCCGAGAACCCCGACGAGGTCCACGAGGGCGGGGCCAACCTGCGCAAGCAGCTGGAGAACATCACCATCCACGGCGTGACCCCGGTGGTGGCCATCAACGCCTTTCCCGGCGACCACCCGGCCGACATTGCCGCCATCGGCGAGATCGCCGATGCCTGTGGCGCCCGGTGGGCCCTCACCACCCACTTCAGCGACGGCGGGGCCGGGGCGGCCGAGCTGGCCGAAGCGGTGGCCGAGGCGGCCGACGAGCCCACCCGGTTCCAGCTCCTGTATCCCGACGACGCCTCGCTCAAGGACAAGATCCACGCCGTCGCCACCCGGGTCTACGGGGCCGACGGCGTCACCTACACCGCCGAGGCCGACCGCCAGCTCGCCATCTACACCGCCGCCGGGTTCGGGAACCTGCCGGTGTGCGTGGCCAAGACCCATCTGTCACTGTCGTCGGAGGCGTCCCGCAAGGGGGCGCCCACCGGCTGGACCCTGCCGGTGCGGGAGGTCCGGGCCTCGGTTGGAGCCGGCTTCGTGTACCCGATCTGTGGTGAGATGCGGACCATGCCCGGCCTCGGCACCGATCCGGCCGCCCGCCGCATCGACATCGACGACCACGGTCAGATCGTGGGCCTCAGTTGACCGCTCCGCGGGCGGACCTGGCGGCCCTGGTGGCGGCCATGACCTACGAGATCGTGCCGTTGCGCAGCGCCTCGGACGCCATCGCCGCCCTGCCCCCGGGGGCCGCGGTGTCCATCACCTGCTCGCCGGTGAAGGGAATCGACGCCACCCTCGAGCTGTCGGCCCGGGTGCGCTCGGCCGGCCACACCCCGGTACCCCACCTGGCGGCCCGGATGGTGGACGGCCCGGCCCAGGTGGCCCGCATCGCCGCCTGGCTGCGGACCGAGGGTGTCGACCGGATCTTCCTGGTGGCGGGCGACGCCGAACACCCGGCCGGCCCGTACCCCGACGGCCTCAGCCTGCTGCGGGCCCTGCTCGACGCCGATCCCGCCCTCACCGAGGTGGGCGTGCCCGGCTACCCCGACGGCCATCCCCTGATTCCGGCCC
Organism: Acidimicrobiales bacterium; assembly: GCA_041394285.1. Lineage (GTDB taxonomy): Bacteria > Actinomycetota > Acidimicrobiia > Acidimicrobiales > SZUA-35 > CADEDH01. The sequence continues at coordinate 36,271 of JAWKIL010000004.1, forward strand.
CGGTCCTGGCCGAGGCGCTGATGGCCAAGCAGGCCGTGCTGGCCGAGGCCGGCCTGCGGGGCCACGTCAGCACGCAGATGTGCTTCGACCCGGAGCGGATCACGAGCTGGGTGGCCGAGGCCCGGGCCGCCGGGCTCACCCTGCCGGTGCACGTCGGCGTTCCCGGCGTGATCGACCGGGCCAAGCTGATGACGATGGGGGTCCGCCTCGGCGTGGGAGCGTCGCTGCGCTACCTGCGCAAGAACCGCCGGGCGCTGGGCTCCCTGCTGTCGGCCGCCCACTACGATCCCGCCACCCTGCTGGAGCCCCTCGCCCCCCATCTGGGCCCGTTGGCGATCGACGGCATCCACTGCTTCACCTTCAACCAGGTCGCCGCCACGGCGGCCTGGCAGGCCAGGTGGCCGCGGTCCGGTAGCTAGCCGGCGGGAACGGCCCGCACGTCGATCCGGCTGGGCGACCCGGTGAAACGGGCCACGAAGCCGGCCAGCTGGGCCGGCGTGGTGTGGGCCAGCACGTCGAGGGCCCGGTCGGGATCGACCACGGTGGCCGGGTCCCGGGCCTCGTCCAGCAGGGCCTCGAGGATCTGGTCGTGGTCCACGTAGTTGTACCGGTTCTCCAGCACGGCCCGGGCCTCCCCGAAGTCGGCTCCGGCCACCTGCCCGGTGGCCAGCGCCTGCAGCTCGGTGCCCACGGCGGCAACGATCTCGTCGAGCCGGGCCGGGTCGCCGTCGAGGGAGACGGTCAGGTCGGCGGCGTCGCCCCCCTCGTCGAAGATGACGGCCGACGAGCCGCCGTAGGTGGCGCCCAACTGTTCGCGCACCACCGTGAACAAGCGGTCGTCGAGCACCGACACGGTGAGATCGGCCAGCACCTGGTTGGCCGCCGATTCGGGTACGGCACCAGCGGTGAGGATGAGCCGGTAGGCGCCCGACAGGCCGCCGGTACCGGCCTCGATGCGGCGCTCGGCGGCGGGGACCGGGTCGGCCGGCCAGGCGGGCTCGACGGCCGGGGCCACCGGCAGCGTGCCCAGATAGCGGCGGGCCAGATCGGTGACCGTGCTCTCCTCGACGTCGCCCGTGATCGCCACCACCAGCCCGTCGGGGGCGGCGAACCGGCTCTCGTACAGGCCCAGCGCCCGCTCGGGGGTGAGGGCGTCGAGCTCGGCCGGTGTGGGCCCCCCGTCGGGAAGGCCGAGGCTGCGGTAGCGGGCGGCCCACAGCGCCGAGTCGGCGGCGTACGACGGGTCGAGGGTGGCCCGGGCCCCGTCGTCGCGGGCTGCCGTCACCGCCTGGTTGAGGGGCACGGCGTCGGCCCGGGGGGCGGTGGCGTACAGGTGCAGGAGCTGGAACAGGATCTCCAGGTCGTCGGCCGACGAGCCGCCGGTGAAGCCCTCGGCCCCCAGGTCAACCCAGGGCGACAGGTAGACATCGGTGTCGAGCAGGTAGCGGCGGACCTGCACCGGGTCGTAGGGGCCGAGGCCGCTGGCGGCCACGGCATCGATGGCGGTGAAGGCCACCGCCCGGTCGCCGGGGGCGAGGCGGGCCAGGCCACCGGGCGACCACGCGCTCAGGCTCACCTGGGCGGCGGCGAAGTCGGCCGGTGAGAACAGCAGGCGCACCCCGTTGGCGAACCGGAGCTGCACGCCCGGGTTGTGGGTGAGGTCCGCCCGCTCGGTCTCCTGCACCGGCTCGGGAGCCTCCATCAGCGCCTCGATCGGGGTGACCGGGGTGTCGTCGATGGCCACCACGTCGGCCTTGAGGGCCCGGGCGAGGGCCGCCTCGTGGTCCTCCAGGCGCCCCACGCGGGCGGCGTCGGGGGCGACGGCCATCAGGATCGGGGCCTGGGCCGTCATGGCCCACCGCCAGTAGGCGTTGAGCTCCTCCAGCGTCATCTGCTCCAGGACGTCGCGGTTCATCGCCACCGAGTCGGCCACCGGCTGGAGGTCGGCACCGTCGAGGTAGTGCCCGACCATGGCGTCGGCCAGGTCGCCGTCCTGCCGGGAGTCGGCCTCGGCCAGCCGCTGGTCCTCCGCCGACAGGAAGCTCTGGCGGGCCCGGCCCAGCTCGTCGGCGGTGAACCCGCCGGTGACGGACCGGCGGATCTCGGTGACCAGGGTCTCGGTGCCCGACACGAGATCGGGGGCATCGACGTTGAATCCCATGTAGTGCAGGCTGCGGGTCTGCCAGAACGGGCCGGCGAAGGCGGTGGTGAGGGGCAGGCGGCCGGTGCTCAGACCGTCGTTGAGCCGCTCGCCGATGATGGCGCCGGCCACGTCGTCCAGCCAGGCCAGATGGTTCCCGTCCCGGGTGCCGAGGTTCCAGTCGGGCAGGGGGTAATCGATGCTGACGAACGACTCGGCGTACCCCGGCGCCACCACAACGTCGGCGTAGGGTGACTGGCGGGCCGGTACCGGGCCCGGGTCGGGCGACGGGGTGCCGGCCCGAGCGGTGAGGGAACCGAAGCGCTCGGCGATGGCGGCCTCCAGCTCGGCGGCCGGCCGGTCGCCGACGGCGATCACGGCCATGTTGTCGGGCCGGTACCAGGTGTCGTAGTAGGCCCGCAGGGCTTCGGGGGTGGTGGCGGCGATGGAGTCGGGCGTGCCCAGCACGTCGACCCCCTGCCACGGCGTGCCCAGGAAGTAGGCCTGGTCGAAGGCGGCGTCGACCCTGCCCTCGCCGGTTTCGGCGCTCGACCGCTCCTCTTCCCGGACCACCCCCACCTCGGCCGCCACTTCGGCCGGAGCGAGCGTGGCGGCCGACGCCCACTGGGCCAGCACGTCGAAGGCCACGTCGACGTTGTCGCCCTCGTCGGGCACCGTGATCTGGTACACGGTCTCCGAGTCGGTGGTGTAGGCGTTGAAATCGGGTCCGATCTCGGCCCCGATGGAGCGCAGGGTGGCGTCGAGCTCGTTGCCCGGGAACTGCTCGGTGCCGTTGAACATCATGTGCTCGAGGAAGTGGGCGGTGCCGGCACCCCGGGGCGTGTCCTGCAGGCCCCCGGCCCGCACCACCAGGCGCATGGTCACCGACTGGCCGGGAAGGCCGTTGGACCGGGTGTACCAGGTGAGGCCGTTGTCGAGCGTGCCCTGCTTGGTGTCGGGGTCGACCGGCAGCGGGGTGGTGTCGGGGGCGGGGGCCACGCCGTCGACCACCAGCGGACCGCGATCGGGTGCCGCCGTGTCGGGCGGGGCGGGGTTGCCATCGTCGCTGCCCGACGTGCAGGCAGTGAGCAGCAAGCCGACGGCGAGCAGGATCAGGAGCGGCGGCCGGGACAGCGAGCGGGACGTGACGGGTGAGATTAGCTGACGGCGGGCGGCCGTTGGCTGCATACCCGAGCGGTTTCGATCCCGGCTTCGACGAACCCCTCGGCCAGCCGGAGCCGCAGCTCGCGGGCCACCGCCCACTGGTCGGCCGGGGCGGTCTTGACCACCAGGCGGATGGAGGCCCCGGCCGCATCGAGCCGCTCCACCCCCAACACCTTGGGCTCCTCCAGGATCTGGCCCTCGGTGAAGCTCTTGTCGTGCCACAGGTCGTCGGCCACCTGCTCGATCACCTCGGACGCCCGGCGCAGGTCGGCGCCGGGGGGCAGATCGACGTCGAGCACGGCCCGGCTCCACAGCTGGGACTTGTTGGCCACCCGATGTATCTCGGAGTTGGGGACGTACCACACCGTGCCGTGCACGTCGCGCAACGTGGTCACCCGCAACGACACCCGCTCCACCGTGCCCGCCACCGGGGTGGACGCCACCTGGCCCAGGTCGATCACGTCGCCCACCCCGAACTGGTCCTCGGTGAGCATGAACCAGCCGGACAGGAAGTCGGCCACCACGTGTTGGGCGCCGAAGGCCAGCACCACGCCCACCACACCGGCCCCGGCCAGCAGCGGTCCGAGCGTGATGCCGATCTGGCCCAGCACGAGCAGGGCCACGGCCACCCACACCGCCCCCGACACGAGCGAGGTGAGCACCGAGGTGAAGGCTCCGGCCCGCTGGGGGGTGCGGGAGTGGGTGATGTCGCCCCCGGAGCGCAGCACCGCCCGGTGTCCGAAGCGGTTCACCGACCGGCGCAGGAACCGGCTGGCGACCACCCCCGCCACCAGTATCAACAGGATGGTGAGCGGTCGGTCGATGGCCCAGTCGGCCGCCCGGGCCCAGTACGACGAGGCGGTACGTTCGAACACCCAGCGGCAGGCCAGGCTGGCCTCCTCGCCGCACACGTCTTTCACTGTCTCCTGGGCGACCGCCTGCGCTGGGACCTGGACTGGCACCCGCCCCACGCTATTGGGCCCCGACCCCCAACCGGAGCCACAATCGGACCATGCTCGGCCATCTCGGACTCAACGTGGGCGACCTCGACGTCGCCCGGGCCTACTACGGGTCGCTCCTGCCGCTGCTCGGCTTCGAGCCGTTCTTCGACCATCCCGACGAGGTGGCGTGGCGCCCGGCCGGAGGCAAGCCCGGCACCTGGCTGTTCCTGTACCCGGCGCCGGGCCCGGCCCGTTTCGACGCCGACGCTCCCGGCCTGCAGCACCTGGCGTTCATGGTCCGCACCCGCTCCGCGGTCCGGGCGGCCCGGGACGCGGCGGCCGAGCTGGGCTCGGCCATCGTGCACGAGCCCCAGGTGTTCCCCCAGTATCCCCAGCCCTACTACGCCGCCTTCTGGCGGGATCCCTTCGGGTTCCTGGTCGAAGCCGTCTGCCACCACGATCGGAGCTGACCAGGCACTATGGTGTCGGCGATGAATCGCCGCCGGCGGTTCGCGCAGGGGAGGGACCACCCATGGAAGCACTGGCATCGTCGTACGCGAAGCTCCGCGGCCCGCTGACCCGGGTCGGCCCCTGGGCCCCGACGTTCCTGCGGGTGGTGCTGGGCCTCACCATGTTCTGGCACGGCTACAAGAAGTTCGACGACGGCCTGCAGGTCTACGAGGACTTCTTCCGCTCCATCGGCATCCCGGCGGCCGGGATCATGACCCCCATCACGGCGGTCCTGGAGCTCGTGGGCGGGTTGCTGATCGTGGCCGGGGCCGCCACCCGGGTGGTGTCGCTGCTCTTCATCGTGCAGCTGCTGGTGGCCGTCATCAAGGCCAAGTACGGGCGCGACATCGGCTACATCGGATCGGGCACGGCGGGCGCCGAGCTCGACTGGACGTTGATCGCCGGCTTCCTGGTGCTGGCGGTCGGTGGCCCCGGGCCCTTCTCGGCCGACGCCAAGCTGGGCCTGGAGCGCGGCGAGCGGTCCACCGTCGGGGTCTGACCGTCAGGTCCCGTAGTTCACCAGAGCGTGCATGTAGTTGGCCCGCTCGAAGGCGCTGGGATCGGTGACCGTGCGGTGGCTCACGCTGCCCCGAGCCTGGTCCACCGAGGCGTAGCCCCGCTCGGTCATCCAGGCCCGCAGCCCGTCGACCACGGCGGTCAGGTGGGCCGGCCCGTGGAGCAGCAGCGCCGAGGTCATCATCACCACGTCGGCCCCGCACAGCAGTGCCTTGACCGCACCGGCGGCGTCGTGGATGCCGGTGGTGGCCGCCAGGTCGATGGCCAGATGGCCTTCGAGGATGGCCATCCATCGCAGCACCAGGCGCAGCTCGGCCGGCGTGCTCAGCGTCAGGTCGGGGTTGACAGCCAGACGGTCGAGGTCGATGTCGGGCTGGTAGAACCGGTTGAACAGCACCAGGGCATCGGCCCCGGCCGCCTCCAGCCGGCGGGCCATGTTGCCGGGTGAGGAGAAGAACGGCCCCACCTTGACGGCCAGCGGGATCTGCACCGCCTCCCGCACCGACTCGACCAGGCGCAGATACCGGTCCTCCACCTCGGCCCCGGTGAGATCCACGTCGGCCGCCACGTGGTACACGTTCAGCTCGATGGCGTCGGCCCCCTCGTCCTCCAGCGCCGTGGCGTAGTGGCTCCAGCCGCCGGGCGAGGTCCCGTTGAGGCTGGCGATCACCGGGATGGCCAGCTCCCGCTTGGCCGCGACGAGCAGGTCTATGTACTCCTCGGCTCCGGTGTTGTAGTCGTCGAGGGCGGGGAAGTAGCCGTCGGTGGCCTCGCCGAACTCGTGGCCCAGCACGAGGGTTCCGTCGAGCAGCATCTCGGCGTGCTCCACCTGCTCCTCGAACAGCGACGGCAGCACCACCGCCGCCGCCCCCGCCGCCTCGAGCTCGGCCAGGCTGTCGAGCGATCCGGTGAGGGGTGAGGCCGACGCCACCACCGGGTGGGGCAGGTCGAGCCCGAGATAGGTGGTGGACAGGTCAGCGGTGTGCGGGCCGGTCATCGGCGGGCCTCCTCGTGGGCGTGATCGTCGTCGTCGACGAGGCCGAAGCGGGCGGTGCGCTCCACGTTCACCATCTGCTCGTAGAGGTGCCACCGGTCGTCGATGTCTCGCTGGGCGTCGGCCATCAGGGCCTCCGCCCGCTCGGGATTGGCCCGGGCCAGCAAGGCGAACCGGGCCTCGGTGCGGGCGAACTCGGCGAAGGTGCGGGTGGGCTTGCGGCTGTCGAGGTGGAGGGGATGGTCGCCCGCCGCATCCCGGTGGGGGTCGTAGCGGTAGAGGGGCCAGTAGCCGCTCTCGGCCGCCGCCTTCTGGTGCTCCATCATCGTGGCCATCTCGATCCCGTGGGCGATGCAGGGGCTGTAGGCGATGACGAGCGACGGGCCGGGATGGGCCGCCGCCTCGGCCAGCGCCTTCACCGTCTGCGTCATGTTGGCCCCCATGGCCACGTGGGCCACGTAGACGTCGTTGTAGGCCATGGCCAGCATCCCGAGATCCTTCTTGGCCTGCGTCTTGCCCCCGGCCGAGAACTTGGCGATGGCGGCCCGGGGGGTCGACTTCGACGTCTGGCCCCCGGTGTTGGAGTACACCTCGGTGTCGAGCACGAGCACGTTCACGTCGCGGCCGGAGGCGAGCACGTGGTCCAGGCCGCCGAAGCCGATGTCGTAGGCCCAGCCGTCGCCGCCCACGATCCACACGCTGCGCCGCACCAGGTTCGCCGCCATCGAGGCCAGGCGGTCGGCGTCGGGCCCGGGGTGGGCGGCCAGCCAGACCCGGAGCTCGTCCACCGCGGTCCGCTGGCGGGCGATGGCGGCCTCGTCGGCCTGGTCGTTGGCGGCCAGTGCCTCGGCCAGGGGCCCGATGTCGGACGCCAGCCGGGCCAGCAGGGAGCGGGCCGCCGCCGCCTGGTGGTCGAGCGCCATGCGCATCCCCAGACCGAACTCGGCATTGTCCTCGAACAGGGAGTTGGCCCACGCCGGGCCCCGGCCATCGGGCCCGGTGGTCCACGGCGTGGTGGGCAGGTTGGCGCCGTAGATCGACGAGCAGCCGGTGGCGTTGGCCACCACCATCCTGTCGCCCAGCATCTGGGTCAACAGCTTCAGGTAGGGGGTCTCGCCACAGCCGGCGCAGGCACCCGAGAACTCGAACAGGGGTTGGGCCAGTTGGGAGCCCTTGATCGTGTCGAGCGACAGGTTGGCCCGGTCGTGCTCGGGCAGGGACAGGAAGAACTCCCAGCCCGCCCGCTCCGCCTCGCGGTGCTCGGCCGCCGGCGCCATGTTCAGCGCCTTGTGCTTCACCGCCTCCTTGGCGTGGGCCGGGCACACGTTCACGCACACCCCGCAACCGGTGCAGTCGTCGGGCGCCACCTGGATCACGGCCACCGCACCGTCCTCCCCCTTCCACGGACGGTGCCGGAACCCCTGGGGGGCGCCGGCCAGGGCCCCGCCCGGCACCACCTTGATCCGGATGGCGGCGTGGGGGCAGGCCAGGGTGCAGCGGGCGCAGTCGATGCAGATCGTCTCGTCCCAGATCGGTAGCTCGGCGGCCAGGCTCCGCTTCTCCCAGCGGGCGGTGCCGGTGGGGAAGGTCCCGTCGGCCGGCAGGGCGCTCACCGGCAACCGGTCGCCCTCTCCCGCCATCAGCGTCACGGTCACCTCCCGGACGAAGGCCGACGCCGTGGCCGGCACCAGGCCCGCCGGGTCGGCAGCACCGTTTCCGGCGGCACCGTCGCCGGCGGGGACAGCGAGGCGAGCGAGCGCGGGCAGAGCGGCGTCGACGGCGGCCAGGTTGCGCTGGAGCACGAGCTCGCCCCGCCCGCCGTAGGTGTCGGCGATCGACTGCTTCACGGCCGCCACCGCCTCGTCGGTGGGCAGGAGGCCCGACAGGGCGAAGAAGCACGTCTGGAGCACGGTGTTGACCCGTTTGCCCAGCCCGGCGGCGGTGGCCACGGCGGCGGCGTCGACCACCCACACCGCCAGGTTGCGCTCGGCGATCTGGCGCCGGGCCCGGGCCGGTAGGTGGGCCCACGTGCCGTCAGGGCCGTGGGGCGAGTTGATCAGCACCGTGGCCCCGGGCCGGGCCGGTTCCAGCACGTCGATGCGGTCGAGCGAGGCGAAGTGGTGCACGCCCACGAAGTCGGCCTCGGTGATCAGGTGGGCGGCCCGGATCGGGCGGGGGCTGAACCGCAGGTGCGAGGTGGTGGTGGAGCCCGACTTCTTGGAGTCGTAGACGAAGTAGCCCTGGACCTGGCGCCCGGTGTGCTTGCCCACGATCTTCACCGTGTTCTTGTTGGCCCCCACCGTGCCGTCGCTGCCCAGGCCGTGGAACACGGCCCGGTAGACGTCGTCGGGTTCGGGCCAGGCCGACGGATCGGGGGTGACGCTGGTGTGGCCCACGTCGTCGACGATGCCCACGGTCAGCTCCCGGCGGGGCTCGGGCCGGGCCAGCTCGTCGAGCACGGCGGCCACCATGGCCGGGGTCAGCTCCTTCGACGCCAGCCCGTAACGGCCCCGGACCACGAGCGGCAGGGGGCCGGCCGTCCAGCCCTCCACCAGGGCGGCCACCACGTCGAGGTAGAGGGGCTCGCCGGGGGCGCCCGGCTCCCGGGTCCGGTCGAGCACGGCCAGGCGCGCCGTGCTGGGTGGCAGGGCGGCCAGCAGGGCGTGGATGTCGAACGGGCGGTAGAGGTGCACGGTCACCAGCCCCACCCGCTCCCCCCGGGCGGCCAGCGTCTCCACCACGTCGGCGGCGGGGCCGGCGGCCGATCCCATCAGCACCAGCACCCGCTCCGCCTCGGGGTGGCCGGTGTAGCTCATCAGCTCGTAGCGGCGCCCGGTGAGAGCGGCGAAGCGGTCCATGGCCCGGGCGACGATGCCCGGTACCGCCCGGTAGTAGGGGCCGGCCGCCTCCCGGCCCTGGAAGAACACGTCGGGGTTCTGGGCCGTGCCCCGCAGCACCGGGTGATCGGGGTCGAGGGCCCGGCGGCGATGGGCGGCCACCAGCTCGGGGTCGATCATGGCGGCCAGGGTGGCGTCGTCGAGGGGCTCGATCGAGGCCACCTCGTGGCTGGTGCGGAACCCGTCGAAGAAGTGGAGGAACGGCACCCGGGCCTCCAGGGTGGCGGCGTGGGCGATGAGGGCCAGGTCCTGTGCTTCCTGCACCGAGGCCGACGACAGCAGGGCCATGCCGGTCTGGCGGGCCGCCATCACGTCGCTGTGGTCGCCGAAGATGCTGAGGGCGTGGGTGGCCACGGCCCGGGCGGCCACGTGGATCACGGTGCTGGAGAGCTCGCCGGCGATCTTGTAGAGGTTGGGGATCATCAGCAGCAGACCCTGGGAGGCGGTGAAGCTGGTGGTGAGCGCCCCGGCCTGGATGGCGCCGTGGACGGCGCCGGCGGCCCCGCCCTCGCTCTGCATCTCGATCACGTCGGGTACGTCGCCCCACAGGTTGGTGATGCCGGCGTTGCTCCAGGCGTCGGCCAGCTCGCCCATGGCCGAGGCCGGGGTGATGGGGTAGATGGCCACGACCTCGCTCAGCTTGTGGGCCACCCGGGCGGCGGCCTCGTTGCCGTCGACCACGTGGTGCCGATGCGGCGGCGCAGAGGCCGCCTGGGCCGCATGGCCCTCCTGGTGGGTCAGCTCATCGAGAGACATGGTGTGCTCCTGTGGACCTTCGGCCCTTGAGTGGACGGGGAGCGGACGGATTCACTGGAATGGTCAGGCCAGCCTTGGAGGAACGACCGTGAACGCTCGAAACCAGCCAGGCGGCGCCCGTCCGCGATCGGCTCCGACCCGCCCCGACCCCTTCGCCTTCGACGCCAAGGACACCACGATCGACCTGCGGCCCCACCTGGTGGAGCTGACCGAGCGGCGGTGCATCGAGCTGCTCGAGTCCATCCCGGTGGGGCGCATCGCCTTCACCGCCGAGGACGGCCCCATCGTCCTGCCGGTGAACTACGCCTGGTTCGAGGGAACGGTGGTCTTCCGTACCCTGGACCGTGAGCTGCACGACCTGATCGACGGGCAGTTCGTGTGCTTCGAGGTCGACGACTGGAGCGCCGACACCCGCACCGGCTGGAGCGTGCTGGTTCGGGGTGGAGCCCGCGAGGTCACCCACTGGGCCGAACGGGAGCAGCTCGAGAGCATCGGCCTTGTGCCCTGGGCCCGCGACGTGTGGCGCCCCCGCTGGATCCGGGTGGAGCCGGCGGAGATGACCGGTCGGGAGCTCGTGCGCTGAGGGTCGTTGCGGCACGGGCCCATGGTCTTCCGGCCGGGCTCACCGGGCCAGGGCCCTAGGACCCGGCCAAGCGTCACAGCCCGGGCATCGGCTGCCGGGCGCTACTGGCGGACCCGTTCCAGGGCGTCGAACAGCTGGGCTCCGGTCAGGGATTCGATGACGTGGCCCTCGCCCTCCACCACGGTCAGCTCAACCGGGATGCCGAGCCGGCGCAGGGTGGCCTCGGTTTCTTCGCTGCCTGCTCGCCAGGCGGCATCGTCGCCCCCCACGAACAGGGCGACGCCCAGGCCCTCCAGGCGGGCCAGGTCGGGATCGGCGCCGCCGGCGGGCGAGTTGCCGGGGAACGTCACGAGCGAGCGGAACCGGTCGGGGTGGGCCAGGGCCACCTTGAACGCCGACAGACCGCCGTTGCTCACCCCGGCCAGATCGAAGCGGCCGCCCTCGGGCGGATACTCGGCGGCCACGGCGTCGAGCAGCTCGGGCACGAGGGCGGCCGAGGCGTCGTTGTAGTACAGGCCGGTGGCGGGGGCGGCCGGCGACACCACCACCCAACCCCGGGCCACGGCCTCGTCGTGCCACCGCTCGTCGACGATGCGCCGGGCCAGGTCGAGCTCCTGCCCGCCGGGTGGGAACGCCACCAGCACCCTGGTCGGCGGGCCCGGGGCGACGCCGGGCGGCACCACCAGCACATAGGTGATCTCGGTGCCGTCGGCGGCGGTGAACGTCCGCTCCGTGGTCCCGCCCTCGGCCAGCTCACCCACGAACGGTGCCGCCGTGTCCGCCGTTGCCGGCGTCGCCTGTTCCGTCGGGGCGGCCGCCCCGCCGTCCGACCCGCAGGCCGCCGCCACGGCGCCCACCAGCGCCACCGTCGTCACCCAGCTGCCGAACCGTTGAAGCACCGCCGCATGGTGCCACATCCGGCCGTCGGTTCGAACCGGGCAATCCGGAAGGTTCCGACCCAGGCCCGATCAGCGGCCGGGGATGCGGCCCAGCTGGTCGGCCTTCTCGGCGTCTCGCTGGCCCATGGGGCGGTCGGGTCCGACCGTGGTGTCGTGGGCGGTCTGGGCTTCGAGCTCGGCGTTGACCAGCGCCCCCAGCAGGACCGACAGCGACGTCAGCAGCAGCCACAACAGGAGCACCACCACGGCGGCCAGGGCCCCGTACGTCTCCTGGTAGCTGCCGAAGTTGGACAGGTAGAGCTGGAACCCGACCGATGCCAGCATCCAGATCACCACGGCCACGATCGCTCCGGGGCTGGCCCAGCTCCACTCCGGGTCGTCGCGGTCGGCGGCGAACCGGTAGACGGCGGCCAACCCGGCCACGAAGCCGACACCGAGCACCGGCCACACCAGCACCCCGAGCCAGCCGGGCAGGTCGGCGGCCCGCAGCGCCGCCGGCAGCGCGCCCGCCGCCACCAGAGCCAGGCCGGCGAAGATGATGCCGCCCAGCGTGCCGGCCAGGGCCAGGGCCTTGCGTTGGATCCAGCTCCGGTCGTCGGACTCGTCGTAGGCCACGTTGAGCGCCGTCATCAGGTTCGACGCCGCCGCCGAGGCCGACCACAGCGCAGCGCCGATCGACACCACCAGCCCCAGGCCGAGGGCTCCGCCCGACGAGCTGGCCACCCCCGTCATCTGGTTGCTGATCAGGGTGCGGCCCTCGGCGGGAACGGCCGTGAGCAGGTCGTCCACCCGGCGCTGGATCGTGGCCGGATCGGCCACGAGGCCGAACAGGCTGAGCGCAGCCACCAGCGCCGGGAACAGCGACAGGAACGACCAGAACGCCACCCCGGCCGCCAGCAGCCCCATCTGCTTGCGCTGGAAGGCGCCGATCGCCCGCCGTATGACATCGACCCAGCCTTGTGGCGGGACCTCGGTGGGTTCGGTGGCCCGGCGGCCCCGCCGGTCGCCTGTTCCGTCGCCCGTCCCGGCTGCTACGTCCATGGGCTGCTCCTCCTCGACCGGCCTCGCAAGGCCGCAGTTGGAGGGCTACTACCCGATCGGGCCGATCGGTAGCCGGCGGCGACGCCGATGCTGGGGCCCGACGCCGGTGGCGGGTGCCGGCTCAGCCGGCAGCACGCCGCCGGACGCTCACCACAGGGCCGCTTCGCTGGCCCGGGCCAGCGACCGGTTGCGCTGGCTGTCGAGGTCGGGGCTGGGCGGGGGCAGCGTCAGGTCGGGGCCGACCAGGTCGAGCACCCGCAACAGGATGCCCCGATCGGCCAGCCACTCCCCGGCCAACGCCACCTCGGACCCGTCGCCGCCGTCGTCGATGCACACCAGCCGTACCTCGGCCGGCGGGCGGCCGAGCTCGGCTTCGGCCTCCCCCACCGCCAGCTGCACCCGCTGGCTGAGCCCGCCGGCCCGGGTGCTGGTGGCCCGGAGGCTGAAGGTGGCGCGGATCGCCCCGTGGGCGGCGGCGGCGGCCGCCGAACCCAGCGCCAGGCCGTCGATCCCGAGCATGTAGGCGGGACAGGTGTCGTGCATGGCCGGAGTAACGGCCGGTAGGTCTCTCCCCCTTAGCAACTGCAGCCCGCCATACTACGGCCCGGAGCCGGCCCGCCTCGGCCGGGCCGCCGCCGGCCGCCTGGGCCTCACCCGTGAGCGCCTGGCCAGCGGCCCCGCTCCCCTGCGGGGCACACTGGTGGCGCTCACCGAAAGGCACGCCGCATGACCGACACGATCCTCAGCTCGGCCACCCGTGAGGTGGTGATCGGGTTCGACCGCCCGTTCGTGATGATCGGCGAGCGGATCAACCCCACCGGCCGCACGCTGCTGGCCACCGAGATGGGCAACGGCGACTTCGGCCGGGTGGAGGCCGATGCCCTGGCCCAGGTGGCGGCGGGGGCCCACATGCTCGACGTCAACGCCGGGATCCCCCGGGCCGACGAGCCGGCCCTGCTGACCCGGGCGGTACAGGTGGTCCAGTCGGTCACCGACGTGCCCCTGTCGATCGACTCCTCGATCATCGAGGCGCTGGAGTCGGCCATCGCCGTGTACCAGGGCAAGCCGCTGATCAACTCGGTGACGGGGGAAGAGGCGGTGCTGGAACGGGTGCTGCCGTTCGTGGCCCGCTACGGGGCGGCGGTGGTGGCCTTGTCGAACGACGACACCGGCATCTCCGAAGACCCCGATGTCCGCTTCGAGGTGGCCCGCCGGATCGTCAACCGGGCCGCCGACCACGGCATCCCGGCCGCCGACGTGGTGGTGGACCCGCTGGTCATGCCGATCGGGGTCATGGCCACCGCCGGCCGCCAGGTGTTCCGTCTCGTCCACCGGCTCCAGACCGAGTTGAAGGTCAACACCACGTGTGGGGCGTCCAACGTGAGCTTCGGCCTGCCCAACCGGCACGTGGTCACCGGGTCGTTCCTGTCGATGACCATCGCCCACGGGATGAGGTCGGCCATCATGAACCCCCTGCACGACGAGGCCCGGGCGGCGGTCCTGGCGGCCGACGCGCTGATGGGCCACGACGAGAACTGCGCCGGCTGGATCGCCCGCCACCGGGAACCGGTGGAGGAAGCGGCGGCGGCCCCCGTCACCGGACGGCGCCGGGGTGGCCGCCGGGCCCGGCTGGAACCGGATGCCTGAGAGCGGCGACGCCGTCCACCTCCGAGCCCGGCTGCTCTCCGGGTGCGAGCGGCGGGACCGACCAGCCGCTGTTCGTCAGCTGGTTGCGCGCCGGTAGCGCATGGCCACCGTGCCGTTGCCGAACGGTGTGGCCGAGACGAGCTCGAGCAACCGGGCGCTGGACAACCCGCTCTGGTACAGAGTCGGGCCGTGACCGGCGATCCTGGGTTGAACGAGGAACTCGTACTCGTCGATCAGGTCCAACCGATCCAACCCGGTGGCGAGCTGGCCGCTACCGATCAGGACGCGGCCCACGGTTGCGTCCTTGAGCTGCTGGACGCCGGACCGTAGATCGCCGGCGAGGTGGTGGCTGTTGGCCCACGGGAAGTGGTCTCGCGTCGACGACACGACGTACTTCGGCTTCGCCTCCAGCTTGACCGCCCAGTCGCGCATCGCCGGCGACGCTTCCGCCTCGCCGCGGGCCACGGCCGGCCAGTAGCTCTCCATCATCTCGTAGGTGACCCGGCCCCACAGGGTCGCCTCGGCCCCGTCCATGAGCTGGGTGAAGAAGGCGTGGGTCTCGTCGTCGGCGATTCCCTCCGTGTGGTCGACACAGCCGTCCAACGTGACATTGATGGAGAAGGCCAGGAGTCCCATGGGTGGAGCCTAGCCAGGCGGCCCGGCGGCCCGGCGCCGCCCGATCGTGCTGCGGGCAAGGCCCGCCGTTGACTGTAGTGATCGCTGCGAATAGAGTTCGCAGTCACCACTACAATAATTCTGGAGGAGCTTCCCGTGACCGAACCGGCCGCCACCCCCACCGAGATCGTCGAGGGGTTTCTCGACGCCTTCGCCGCCATGGATTTCGACAAGGCACTGCCGTTCCTGGCCGACGACTGCGAGTACACCAACATCCCCATGGGCACGGTGCGGGGCCACTCCGGCGTCCGGGAGGTGTTGGGCCCGTTCTTCGACCCGATCCACGAGAACGAGTTCGTGATCCTGCGCAAGGCGGCCGACGGCCCGACCGTGTTCATGGAACGCCTCGACCGCCACCGCCTCGATCATGGCTGGCGGGAACTCCCGGTCAACAGCGTGTTCGAGGTGCACGGCGGCGTGATCACCGTCTGGCGGGACTACTTCGATCTGATGACCGCGGCCAAGATCCACGACCCGGCCGCCGCATGAGAGCGCCCGTCACGGTCGGAGGAGCTCCTGGAGGCGGGGCGGGAGCCAGCCGGGGCGGGTGTCGGGGCTGAACTGGCCGTCGTCGCCGAGCCGGTAGGGCCAGGGGCTGGGCTCCTTGGCGATGGCGACGAGGGCGGCGGCCAGCCGATCCACGTCGTCGACGTCGGAGTAGCAGCCCAGGCTGGCCCGGAGCAGGCCGGGCCGGAACCCGTCACCGCGCCGGGTGGCCCAGTCCTGGATCTCGTCGGGCGGGATGTCGAGCAGGGTGGCCAGCAGGGGGTGGGCGCAGAAGCAGCCGTTGCGGACGCCGATCCCGTGCTCGTGGGCCAGGCGGGCCGCCACCAGCCGGTGGTCGACCGGGTCGCCGCCGTCGTCGAGCACCTCGAACGGGATCACCCCGACCCGATCGACCGCCGGGTCGGCCGGCTCCACCAGCCGCACACCGCTGATGGGGCGAAGGCTTTCGACGGCGGCGGTCATCAGCTGGTGCTCGGCGGCGGCCACGCGGTCCATGCCGATGGCGGCCAGGGTCTTGAGGGCCACCCCCAGAGCCACCGCGCCCACCACGTTGGGGCTGCCGGCCTCGTCCCGGTCGGGGGCAGGGGCCCAGATGACGCCGTCGGCGGTGACGGTGTCGACCGTCCCTCCGCCCTGGTACTCCGGTGCGCCCAGATCGAACGTGGCCCGGGGGCCGATGAGGGCGCCGGCGCCGTACGGGGCGTAGAGCTTGTGCCCGGAGATCGCCAGGTAGTCGATGTGGCCCGGGTCGTCGTGGGGGCGGAGGTCGATCGGGCGGTGGGGGGCGAGCTGGGCGCCGTCGACCAGGATGGGAGCGCCGGCGGCGTGGGCCCACGAGGCCAGCTCATGGATCGGGGGCACCAGGCCGGTCACGTTCGAGGCCCCGCTGACCGCTACCAGATCGATCCGGCCGGCGTGGCGCCGCAGGGCCGCCCCCAGCTGGTCGAGGTCGATGGAGCCGTCGGGCCGGAGCCCCACCTGCACCACCGGGCCCCGGGCTCGCCACGGCAGCAGGTTGGAGTGGTGCTCGGCCAGGGTCGTCACCACCACCCGCTCGGCCCGGTCGCCGGCGGTGGACACGGGCAGCCGGTGGGCCAGCTTGTTGACGGCATCGGTGGTGTTGCGGCCGAAGATCACCACGTCCCGGTCGGGGTCGGCACCGAAGAAGGACCCGACCCGGTGCCGGGCCACCTCGTAGGCCTCGGTGCAGAACCGGGACTTGTAGCCGGCGCCCCGGTGGACGCTGGCGTAGTACGGCAGGAGATCGGCAACGGCGTCGGCCACCGCCACCAGCGGCGGGGTGGACGCCGCGTTGTCGAGGTTCACGTAGCGGACGAAGCGCCCGTCGGCCAGCGGCACCAGCTCGCGGGCGCCGACCACGAGATCCTTGGGATCGCACGGGAGTTCCATGTCGACTGGAGGCCAGCGGGCCATCGACGAGACGTGACATCGGTCATGTGCGTCAGCCGGCGGCTCGGCGGAAGAGTGCGAGGGCGGAGGCGGGAGGCGGGCGCAAGGTGGCCATTGCGCTCGGTGTCCGACGTCAGTCGACGTCGATGACGACCTTGCCGAGGGCACGGCCTTCGCCCACATGGGCCAGGGCCGCCGGGACATCATCCAGCCGGAACGAGCGGTCGATGTGAATCGATACCGCTCGGGAAGCACACAGATCGGCCAGCGGTTCGAAGTACGTCGGCCCTTGTTTCACCGCCAACACCCCGATGCGCCGGCCCGTCGGGCGACCCACGATGGGGCCGAGGAGAGCGATCCGCAGCAACGCCGACACCGACCCGCCGACGCATCGGTAGCGACCGTGCCGCTCCAGCGCTCTGCGGTAGGCGAACACCGACCGATCAGCCACGAGATCGAGGACCAGATCGTACGGTTCGTCGCTGCGGGTGAAGTCTTCGCGGCCGTAGTCGATCACGCGGTCGGCCCCCAGCGACCGCATGAAGTCGAGCTTCCGGGCGTTGTCGACGGCCGTGACCCGGGCGCCGGCCCGTTTGGCGAGTTGGATGGCGAACGCACCACTCCCACCCCCCGCCCCGTTGATCAACACCCGCTGCCCGGCACCGGCACCCGAGGTTCCCTGCTGGGCGATCGCTCCGGCCTGGGGAATCGTCGATGCCTGGGCGAAGGTCAGGCCCGCCGGCTTGAGGGCGAGCGCCGACTCCGGCGCCACGGCGTACTCGGCGAAGCCACCCTTCAACCCGAGGTTGTCGCCGTACACCTCGTCGCCCGGACGGAAGCGGCTGACGCCCGCGCCGACGCTCTCGACCCGTCCGGCGATGTCCGAGCCGAGTACCCGACGGGACGGCGCCCGCAGCCCGCCGGTCCGGGCGTAGAGCGGCGAGCCCCGCAGGCCCTCCCAGTCCGACAGGTTCACCGACGTCGAGGCCACCCGGACGAGAACCTGTCCTGCGGCGGGTGAGGGCGTCGGGACGTCGTCGAGCCGTAGCACCTCGGGTCCGCCGTGCCGGTCGTACACGACCGCTCTCACGAGCGCCGTCGGCCTGATGTCGATGCGGACCGTCCGGGCATGGCGACACGGTAGCCCGCGGGCATCGGGCGTCGACGGCGGCCCCGTCGGTCGAGGGTCCCGCCCGGCGGCCGAGCCACTCCCCCCGGCAGTCGTGCTCGCCGACGTCCTCGGCTACCGGGGCGGAAGGTGCGCCGTCAGCGCGACCGCCGAGCAGCGTTCGAACGCCGACACGTCGAGCGGGAACCGGGCCAGGCCGGTTTGAGGTGCGCCGCCGGGGGAATCGGACGGCGATGACCCAGCAGAGCGACACTGACCACGACCACGAGACCGCGCCGGAACCCGTGGAGGAGCGCGTGGCCACCCGCGCCGGGGGGCTCACCCCCGAAGAGCAGGAGGCGGGGTCCGACGACCCCGAGGCCCAGGCCCGGGCCATCCTGGCCGAGAGCGAGGATCGGATCGCCGAGCAGGCCGCCGAGCCCGACGACGTCGAGCGCCGCACCTCCGACGAGGCCACCGAGCCCACCTGAGCACGCTCGCAGGGAGCGGCACGCCCCGATCTGCTAGACCGGGTCCTCTCGCACGCCGACGCCCTCGCCGGCGATCGGGCCCGGGCCGACGTCGGCGCGTTCGGCCCGCCCGACGAGCCGAGTTGGAAGGACCGCCATGCCCTACACCCTGGAACAACTGTCGGACCGCCAGGACCTGGTTGACCTGCTCCACGCCTACTGCCGGGCCGTCGACGACAACCGCCCCGACGACGTGGCCGAGCTGTTCGCCGAGGACTGTGTGCTCGACTACGGCGGCGACTACTCGAACCTGGTGGGCCGCAATCTGGCCCGCAAGTTCTTCGCCGGAGGCACCGACCGCCTCTACAAGCGGTCGGCCCATCACGTGTCGAACATCGAGATCGGCTTCACCGGCCCCGACGCCGACGGCCGCCGCACCGCCACCGGCTGCACCTACGTGTGGGCCTGGCACGAGTTCAACCAGGACCAGTTCGACACCGAGATGCCCAACGCCTGGGTCTACGGCCGCTACCACGACCGCTTCGTCCATCACGACGGCCAGTGGCTGATCGCCGCCCGCACGTTCCGGGCCCTCGGCCACCACGACTGGCAGTCGCCCGTCACCTACATCGATCGGGAACCTCGCCGCTCGGCCCCACGGGTCCCGTAGGGGGAACCCGGGCCTCCCCCAGGGGTCTTTGGGGGCAACCCCCAGCTCCCCCGGGCACCGCGCTCTGGCTGAATGTGAGCCGTGAGCATCACCGAGACCCCGAGCCGAACCGAGACCACCCCAACCCCGTCACTGGCCGATCTGGCCGCCGGGGCCAAGGCCGACCGCAACCGGGCGGTGGACCTGTACCGGGTGGGGGCCATGGGTCTGGTGGCCCTCGGCCACTGGATGGCGGTCGCCATCGGCGTCGGCGACAACGGCGAGCTGGTGGCCGGCAACGCCCTCCAGCTCGCCCCCCGGCTGGCCTTCCTCAGCTGGTTGTTCCAGGTGATGCCCCTGTTCTTCGTGGTCGGCGGGTTCTCGAGCGCCATGTCGCTCGACGCCCATACCGCCTCCGGCGGCCGGCCCCAGGACTGGGTGGCGGCCCGGTTGCGGCGCATGGTCTCCCCGGCCATGGTCCTGGCCGCCACCTGGTTGGGCCTGCTCGGCCTGGCCTACGTGGTCGACAACACCCTGGTCGACACGACCGCCGGCGGCGGCCTCACCCCGCTGGCCGCCGCCGGGGCCGTGGGGGCGGCCATCCCCCTGTGGTTCCTGGCCAACTACACGATCGACACGGCGGTGGCCCCGTACGTGCTCCCCCTCTTCCGGCGCCGGCCCCGCAGCGTGGCGGTGGCCGGGGCCGGAGCCTTCGCCGCCCTGGAGGCGCTGCGCCTCACCCACCCCGAGGGGGTCCTCCACTGGCTGCCCTACCTCAACTGGGTGCTGGGCTGGATGCTGTTCCAGGTCATGGGCTTCGCCTGGCGTGACGGTCTGGTGCCCCGCGGCCGCAAGCTCGTCGCCCTCGCTGCCGGGGCCTGGGCCGCCGCCCTGGCCGCCGTCGCCTTCGGGCCCTATCCGGTGGCCATGGTCCATTTCCCCGGCCTGGCCAACTCCCCCACCCATCCCCCGTCGGCCGCCCTGATGCTCTACGGCATCGCCACCTCGGCCACCGCCCTGGCCGCCGCCCCCGCCGTCAGCCGCTTCCTGGCCGCCAACCGGCGGGCCTGGTCGGCCGTGGTGGCCGGCAACTCGGTGGCCTTGTCGTGCTACCTGTGGCACCTGTCGGCAGCCGTCGCCGCCTCCGGCCTGTTCTACGCCGCGGGCTGGCTCCCCACCGCCCCCGTGGGCAGCGCCGCCTGGTGGCTCCAGAAGACCCCGCTGATGGCCACCGCCGCCGTGATCCTGGTGGGCATCGTGGCCCTCGTGTCCCGGGTGGAGCGGCGGGCCCTGCTCGCCCCCCGCCAGGCCTGGAAGGGGGGTCAGGCCTCGATGCTGGCCACCGCCGCCGGCCTGTCGACCGGGGTGAAGCTGTGGGCCAACCCCCGGGCCAGCCTGGTGACGGCGGGGATGGTGGTGGTCGGCCTGGTCTGGCTCACCCAGCTCCGGGTCCCCCGGGCGCTTCGCCAGCCGGCCCGCTAACCTCAGGGGCCACCCGGGCACGACGGATGGCGGACCTTTCACCGTGATGACCCCCCGAGCCAACCGATGGGCGACGACCGTGTCGCTCGTCGCGCTCGTGGCCATCGTCGCCCTGGCCGGGTATCGCCAGGTGGAAGCGGGTGGCGGCCAGGGCGGGAGCCGCACCGACACCGGCGGTGAGCTCCGCTCGGAGCTGGTCTCCAGCCCCGATGCCCTGCCCCCCGAGGCACCCCCGGCCATCGATCCGTCGGGCCCGTCGGCCATCGCCAGCGCACCGTCGGCGCTCGACAACGGGGCCCCGGTACTGCGTTTCGTGTACTTCGTGGAGGCCGACGAGGAGTACGACCCGGAGTCGATCGGGCTGATCGGTGAGCAGGCCCTGGCCCTCCAGCACTTCTGGTACGACCAGTTCGGCGGCACCTTCGTGGCCGCCCGGGACGTCACCGTGATCTACGGCGACCACCCGGCGCGCTGGTACGACACCACCCCGGCGGGCGACGACCCCCGCTGGTACCGGCTCACCAACATCCGCGACGAGGTCCGGGTGAAGCTGGGCATCGACCCCGAGGACCCGGCGGCCCGGTTCGTCGTCTACCCCAACGCCCGGATCGACGGCCGGGTGGGAGCCAACCGCTACGCCGGGGCGGTGATGGACGGCGACGACATCGCCTGCGTCTCGGGCGCGGTCGACACCACCCCCTACAGCGCCGACTACCCGGCCAACTGCCTGGCCACGGTGGCCCACGAGCTGGGCCACGTCTTCGGCCTCACCCACGCCGGCCCCGACGACGACTGCATGCAGTTCGGCTTCTACCAGTACGTGAACCAGGTGTCGCTGTGCCAGTTCTCGGCCGAGAACCGCTCGCTCGTCATCAACGACCCCGTCAACGCCGGCTGGCTCAGCGCTAAGCCTGGGGACCTGGGATAGCCAGGCGGGGCACCGGGGGCCCGACATAGCGGGACGACGGTCGCATGATCTTGTTGTCGGCCGCCTGTTCCAGCAGATGGGCGACCCAGCCGATCATCCGGCTGGTGGTGAACGTGGGGGTGAACATCTCCTGGGGCAAGCCGGCCAGGTGCAGCACCACGGCGGCGTAGAACTCGACGTTGGTGACGAGCCGGGCCTCGGGCTTCCAGGCCGCCAGCACGGCCAGCATCCGCTCCTCGATCTCCACCGCCCGGCTCACCAGGTCGCCCCCGAGGCCCAGCGCCACCTCTTTCAACAGCACCGAGCGGGGATCGTCGGCCCGGTACACGGCGTGGCCGAAGCCCATGATGGGGCGCCCCGCCTCCAGCTGGGCCCGGGCCCAGGACTCGGTGGCGGCAGGTTCGCCGATGGCGTCGAGCATGTCGAGCACCCGGCTGGGGGCGCCGCCGTGGAGCGGGCCCGACAGCGCCCCCACGGCCCCGGCCAGCGCCCCGCCCACCCCCGCCCCGGTGCTGGTGATGACCCGGGTGGTGAAGGTGGAGGCATTGAAGCCGTGGTCGGCCGTGAGCACCAGGTAGGTCTCCACCGCCCGGGCCAGACGGGGCGGGGGAAGGGCGCCGGTGACCATGCGGACGTAGTCGGCGGCGTGGCTGAGCCCGGGATCGGCCGCCAGCGGCGCCTGCCCGCCGGCCAGCCGGTGGAGCGCGGCCAGCACGGTGGGGGTGGCCGCCGCCACCCGCAGGGCCTGCTCCCGGCGCTCGGCCGGCGTCAGGTCGAGCGTGGGGGTATCGCCCACCAGGAGCGAGATGGCGGCCCGGAGGCCCCCCAGGGGTGACCCCACGAGGGGGGCGATGGCCTGCAGGGCGGCCACCGTGGCGGCGTCGAGGCGGCGACCGGTGGCCAGCTCGGCCCGGAAGGCCGACTCGCCCGGTCCGTCGGGCAGGGCGCCGTCGATCAGCAGAGCGGCCGCCGCCTCCAGGGTGTGGTGGCGGGCCACCTCCACCGCGTCGTACTGGCGGTAATGGTAGAAGCCGGCCTCGCCCCGGACGCTGCCGATCGACGTCTCGGCCACCACCAGGCCCTTGAGCCCGGGCGGAGCGATCAGTGTCGTGTTTCCCGTCGTGGTTCCTGTCGTGGTTCCTGTCATGGTTCGAGCTTGCGCCCGGGTTGACATGTTGACAATATTGATCATCTCAACGTTGATCCGATCAATGAACCCGGCTCGATGCCGGTGCGGATGGAGAGCGGAGGCTGGCCCATGGCCGACGAGCCGGGATTGTCGACGGCCGAGGCGGCGGCCCGGCTGGGGGTCAAGCGGGAGACGCTCTACGCCTACGTGAGCCGGGGCCTGCTCACCCGCACGCTGGGGGCCGACGGCCGCTCCAGCCGGTTCGATCCGGGCGAGGTGGACCGGCTGCTGCACACCGGCCGACGTCCACCCAGCGACGGCGAGCTGCGCACCGTGATCGCCACCGGCCTCACCCGGGTCGACGACGCCGGCCTGCTGGTGCGGGGGCGGGACCTGGTGGCCGAGGTCGGTGCCGGCGCCACCTTCACCCAGGCCGTCGACCTGCTGTGGGCCAGCCCGCCGGGCGAGGCCTGGCCGTCGACCGTGAACGGGGTCGACGCCCCGGGGGCGGCGGCGGTGGCGGCCGTCGCCCCCCGCTCCCCCCTCGATGCCCTGCGGATCGCCACCGCCCTGCGTTCGGCCGCCGATCCCCTGCGCCACGACCTGTCGCCCCGCAGCGTGCGGGCCGTGGGCCGCAACCTGATCGTGGCCCTGTGCCGGGCCCTGCCACCCCGGGGGCCCGAGCCCGGTGAAGGAGCGACGCTGGCCGGCGAGCTGTGGTGCCGCCTGACCTCGGAGCCTCCCACCCCGGCCCGGTTGCGGGCGCTCGACACGGCGCTGGCCCTGTTGGTGGACCACGGCCTGGCCGGATCCACCTTCGCCGCCCGGATCGCCGCCTCGGTGCGGGCCGACCCCTACTCCGTGGTCGGCGCCGGCCTCGCCGTGGTGGGCGGCACCCTGCACGGCGCGGCCAGCGGCGCCGTGCACGAGCTGCTGGTCGAGGCCGCCGCCACCACCGGCGACATCACCGCCGCCGTCGGGGCCGTCCGCCGCCGCCTGGGCCGGTTCCCCGGATTCGGCCACGCCGTGTACCGGGAGCAGGACCCGCGCTACGGGGCCCTGATGGCCCGGGTGGTCGACGCCTGGGGAGCGGAGCCGGGGCTGGTGACGGTGTACCGGGTGCGGGACGTGATCAGCCAGCGCAACGACGCCATCCCCAACGTGGATCTGGCCGTGGGGTCGCTCACCTTCCTGGCCGGGATGCCCACGGAGGCCGGTGAGGTGATCTTCGCCATCGCCCGCACCGCCGGGTGGCTGGCCCACGCCATCGAGGAGTACGAGGAGCAGCCCTTACGGTTCCGGGCCCGGGAGCGCTATACCGGGCCCCGATGATTCGCCTGATCCTCGTCCGCCACGGCCGCACCGAGTGGAGCGACACCCACTACATGGGCCGCCAGGACGTCCCCCTGTCCCAGGCCGGGGCCGCCGACGCCGAGGCGCTGGCCGAGGTGCTGGCCGCCGAGGGACCGGTAGCCCAGATCTGGTCGAGCCCGCTGCAGCGGGCCCGGGGCACGGCCGCGCCGCTGGCCGAACGTTGCGGGCTGCCGGTCACCGTGGTCGACGAGCTGGCCGAGATGGACTACGGCGAGCTCCAGGGGGTGGCCAAGGCCGAGCGCCGCATCCACATCCGCCCCGATCACGTGACCGAGCCCATCCCCGGCGGCGAGAGCCTGGCCGACGTGGCCGCCCGGGCCCACCGGGTGGGCCAGCGCCTCGCCCGCGACGTCGCCGACGGGCACACGGTGGTGTTGGTCGGCCACTACCGGGTCAACCAGCTGCTGCTGGGCGAGCTGGAAGGGCGCCGGTTCGACGACATCGTGGCCGATCCCGTCCACCGGCCGGAGAACACCTCGGCCTGGGCCGTCACCTGCCGGCCCGGCCCCGACGGGGCCCTGCGGGCCGACCCCGGAGGCCGCTGGCTGAAGGGCTGACCTAGTGCACGTGGGGCGGCACCGTGTCGCCTTCGGAAGGCTGCACGATCACGATGCCCTGGCCCTGGAACGACAGCTGGGCCACCTCGCCCGAGCCCCGGCCGATCAGGGCCTTGGCCTTGATCGTGCGGTTCAGCGTGGTCACCAGGTTCGAGCTCCAGGCCACGGCGGCATCGGCATCGGCGAACGTGGGCTGGTCGGTGCGCAGCACCACCGGCTCGCCGTCGGTGGTGATGGCCACCCAGCCGTGTCCCTCCAGCCGGGTGTTGAACAGGCCGCCGGCGGCGATCCCCACCCCCTTGACCCGCTCGATGTCCCAGCTGAGCGACGGCTCGAAGGCCAGCACGTTGCGGCCGTTGACCGTGAGGCCGGCCCCCTCCAGGAAGATCAGGTGGATCTGCTTGCCCCCGTCGGCCAGGAACAGCTCGCCCCGCCCGGTGCAGCGCATCAGAGGCAGGCCCTCGCCGGTCACCGCCTTCTTCAGGAACTTGCTGAAGCCGGAGCTCTCGTAGTCGAAATCGATCGCTCCCTGGAAGGCCACCATCGATCCCTGGCGGGCCAGCAGGTCGTCACCCAGCACCACCTTCAGCAGCTTCGTGTTCTGCCGGCTGACGCGCTGGCCCGAGCCGATCTCGGCGTACTGGCTGTCGGTGAGGAGCTCGGTACGGATGCCGCCCACCCCGGCCATACCGGTCGGGGCCGCCGGGGCGGGGGCAGGGGCAGGCCCGGGAGCCATGGGGGCCGGCGCCGGGGCCGGAGCGGGAGCCGAAGCCGGGGGCGGAGCGGGGGGCGGCGGGGCCGAGGCCGTCTCCCGGGTGTGCTGGGTCCACTGGGTCCCGTCCCAGTACCGTTCGAGGGCCGTGTTGCCTGCTGGATCG
Organism: Acidimicrobiales bacterium; assembly: GCA_041394285.1. Taxonomy (GTDB): domain Bacteria; phylum Actinomycetota; class Acidimicrobiia; order Acidimicrobiales; family SZUA-35; genus CADEDH01. The sequence continues at coordinate 61,526 of JAWKIL010000004.1, forward strand.
TCGTACCAGCCTGCTGGGGGGTAAGCCATGAACGCTCACGTTAGTGGATACGCCGTTGACCGAAACCGCCACCGGGCCCCTCACCGCCGGGGTGGCCGTCCGGTGCGGAGGAAGCCGAGGGAGTCGGCCACATTGCGGGCCACGAACCGCTCCCGGCGGGGCGAGGCGAGGTAGCGGGCGGCCCCGGCTAGGGGCAGCGCCGTGGCCCGTCGCCCGGCCTCCCGGCGGGCCGCTTCGGCCGTCTTCACCAGGTGGGCCACCACGATGAACGAACCGGCGCCGTCGGCCAGGGCGGCGGCGGCCAGCGCCTCGCCCACCACCTCCGGATCCGATCCGAGGGCCAGCGCCACCGCCTCGCCGCCCCGGCGATCCTGCACGGCGGCGGCCAGCTCGGCCCCGGCCTCGGCGCTGGCCCGGACCCCGTAGCGCCCGCCCGCCTCCTCCGCCGACGTGGGTGACGGCGCGGTCCCGCCGCCCCGGCGGCGGCGCTCGGCCCGCCCGGTGTCGAACAACAGCCAGGTGGCCCACAGCGCCAGGCGGGCCGTGTGGGGCCCGGGGTCGGCGCGCCAGGCCCAGCGGGCGGCCTCGGCCATGGTCAGGCCGTGGGTGATGTCGAGCCAGCCGAAGCCGTCACCGTGGTCGTGCTCCAGGGCCACGTCGTGGCCCAGCAGGCGGAGCGACACGGCGTCGACCACCGCGTCGAGGAGCCCGTCGACGCCGGCCCCCTCCACCACCGCCGTCGCCGCCCGGGTGATCGGGGCGGCCCCGGTGGCGCCCAGCAGCTCCGCCGTCAACCGGGGACCGGCCGACCAGCCGGTGGCGCCCGGCCCGGGGGCGGCGGCCAGAGCCTCGAGGTCGACCTCGGCCAGGGCCCGCACCGCGTGGCGCATGTAGGGCAGGGTGTCCTCCCGGGTGGCCCGCACCAGGGTCCGGCTCAGGTGGGGCAGCAGATCGGGGGCGGCGTCCCAGCCGATGCGGTCGAGCAGCTCGAAGGCCTTCTGGGTGTAGATGATCCCGTGGCCGTAGCTCAGATGGTGGGCCGACGCCGCCACCAGCAGCTGGTGGCGCACGGCGTCGCGGCCCACTCCGGCCGCCAGCTGGCCTCGCACCGACGCCAGAGCCCCGGCTTCGTCCTCCGCTTCCACGGCGGCGGCCAGATCGATCGAGTCGTCGGGCGGGGGCAGCGGCAGGCCGGCCCGGTCCCGGGTCTCCTCGGCCCAGCCCGACAGGCCCTGGACCAGCGGGAGCACCCGCTCGTCGCCCTCAGCCGCTTCGGCCCGGGCCAGGCAGTCGGCCGCCATCGCCATCTCGTGGCCCACGCCCTCCTCGGTGTGGGCGGCCCGGGCCCGCACCGCCTCGGCCATCACCTCGGCCGGGGTGGCGCCGGCGTCGAGCAGGCGGATGGTGTCTCGCGCCACCTGGCCCATGTAGTCGGCGGCCAGGCCCCGGCGCAGGCTGGGCCACACCCGCTCCCGGGTCTCGGCCGCCGACGGGCGGCGCACCGTCACCTGCACCTCGCCGTCGGTCACCGTCACCCGGTGGCAGGCCACGTCCTCCTCCCCCATCAGGCACCGGCCGGTGGTCACGTCGAACTTCCAGTTGTGCCACTGGCAGGTGACGGTGCCGCCGGCCAGGGTCCCCGTCACCAGGCCGTAGCCCTGGTGGGGGCAGGCGTTGTCGAGGGCGTAGATGCCGGTGTCGGTGGTGACGAGGGCGACGGCACGGCCGCCCACCGTCACCATGCGCATCGTGCCCGGGCTGAGGTCCTCGGCCCGGGCCACGGTCTCCGTGGAGGTTTCGCTGCTCGAGGTCATGACGGGGACCGTATGACCTCAAGTTCACTTCAAGTCAAGGGCTCCTTGGTCGGCCAGGACGATGGCGGCCTGCATACGCTCCTTGAGCCCCGGGAGGTCGACCCCTTCCGAGCTCTTCTTGCCCTCCAGGTACCGGGCGTAGACGCCGTGGAGGATGCAAGCCGTCTTGAAGTAATTGAACGTGCGGTAGAAGCCGAGGTGGCTGAGATCGGCCCCGGTCAGCTCGGCGTACCGGTCGATGAGTGCCTGGCGCCGGGCGAACCCGGGGGCGGTGGTGGCGCTCTCGTGGGAGATGCGGATCTCGTCGTCGGGATCGCCCCAGCCGTTGACGGCGTAGGCGAAGTCGGCCAGGGGGTCACCCAGGGTGGCGATCTCCCAGTCGAGCACCGCCGTCACCGCGCCGTCGGGGCCGAGCATGCAGTTGTGGAGGCCGTAGTCGCCGTGCACCACCCGGGCCGGGCCCTGTTCGGGGGCGGCCGCCGTGAGCTCGGTGAACAGCCGGTGCACCCGGTCGTCGTCGTACCGGGCCCCGGCGGCCGACGCCGTCCACGACCCGTACCACGTCTTCAGCTGGCGTTGCACGTAGCCGTCGCGCCGGCCCAGATCGCCCAGGCCCACCTCGTCGGGATCGACCGAGTGCAGGGCGGCCAGGGTCTCGATGAACGAGGCCCCCACGTTGGCCCGGGCCTCCGTCGACAGGTACTCCTCCACCGCCTCGGCGGTGTACATGGCCTGGCCCGGCACCTCGCTCATCACGTAGAACGGGGCTCCGGTGACCGAGGTGTCGAGGCACAGGGCGTGGGCCTCGGCCACCGGCACCGGGGTGGGCCCGAGCCCGCTGATCACGGCGAACTCCCGGGCCATGTCGTGGGCCTTGGGCAACAGCTCGCCCTGGGGCGGGCGGCGGATCACGGCCCGGCGGCCAGCGGCATCCACCAGCAGGTAGGTCAGGTTGGAGTGCCCGCCCTCCAGCTTCACCCAGTCGAGCGGCGGGGTGAGCACGGAAACGTTGGCCTCCAGCCAGGCCTCGACGGAGGGCCGGTCGTAGCCGGGAGTGTCGGTCTCGTGGTCGCTCATGGCGCTCACACCCGGGCCTCGGCCACGGCCACCCCGGGCACGTCGGCCCGGGTGCGGAACACGGTGCCCTTGCGCTCGGCGTCCTCGGTGTTGTCGGCGGTCACGATGTAGAGGTCGCGGCGGTCGGCCCCGCCGAAGCACAGGCTGGTGACGAACCTCGACGGCACGTCGATCCGGTCCACGATCGTCCCCGCCGGATCGAGCGCCTTGACGCAGCCGTCCTTGTAGTCGGCCACCCAGATCACGCCGGCCTCGTCGACGGCCACCCCGTCGGGGTTGAAGTCGGCGGACTGGCCCAGGTTGCGGCGGTTGACGAAGGTGTCACCGTCCACGTCGTGCGTCACCAGGCAGTGGTTCTCGGAGTCGGCGTGGTACATCTGGGAGCCGTCGGGCGAGAAGGCGATGCCGTTGGTGAGGGCGATGCCGCCGTACAGCTCGTCGACCGAGCCGTCGAGGTTGATCCGGTACGCCCCGCCGGTGGGGCGATCGCCGCCGTCCGAGTCACCGGTGCTGAACGGATCGGCGGCCAGCGTGCCGCAGATGACCCGGCCGACCGAGTCGGTGATGAGATCGTTGAACCCCCGGGCTGGCGACTCCATCAACACCCGGGTCTCGCCGTTGACCACGTGGCAGATGTTGCGGCCCCCGATCACCAGCCCGCCTTCGGCGTGGATGGCTATGCCGCCCACCCCCCGCCGTTTGGGTACGGCCACCGTGACCTCGCCGTCGGGGGCGAGGCGGTACACGCCCCCGTTGGGGACGTCGCTGAAGTACAGGTTGCCGGCGGCGTCGACCCGGGGCCCCTCGAGCAACCCGTAGCCATAGGCCAGCGTTTCCAGTTCTCGCACCGTCATGGGGTGAAGCTAGGTCAGGGATGGGCCCGTAGCCAGCCGAGAATCGCCGTCGCCACCGCCTCGGGCTGCTCGGGCAGCAGGGCGTGGCCGGCGCCGGGGATCGTGACCACGCGGACCAGCTCGGCGGCCTGGGCCGCCATCAGCTCGGCGTTCTCGGGCAGCACGATCAGGTCGTCGGCCGGCTGGATGACCAGGGTCTCGGTGCGCAACCGGCCCCACAGCTCCTCGATGGCGATCTGGCGCTCGGCCTCGGCCTGGGCGAAGGCCAGCATCGGATGCCATCCGTCGACCCAGGCCACGGGATCGTTGCCCGGCGCGAACAGGGCCAGGGCGATGGCTTCCAGGTGCTCCTCGGCGCTCAGCTCGGGGATGAAGACGCGGCGCAGGGCGGTGGCCGGCTCCGGCTTGGGCTGCACCGGGCCGGGCGAAGCCGCCAGCACCAGCGACGACACCAGATCGGGGTAGAGGTAGGCCACCATCTGGGCCACCTGGCCTCCGAAGTCGTGGCCCACGAGGGTGGCGGGGCCGCCGAAGGCGTCGATCACGGCGGCCACGTCGTCGGCGAAGTCGTCCAGCGTGAGGCGGTCGAGCGAGCGGGAGCTGCCCCCCACCCCCCGGGGCTCGGGCCGCAGGACGGTGTAGCCGGCCCGGGCCAGCCGATCGGCCAGATCGGCGAAGTCGGCCGCCCCCCGGCCCAGCGAGGGCAGCAGCACCACCCGGGGCCCCTGGCCCTGGGCGTGCACGGTGAGCTCGCAGTCCGGCCCCCGCACCTCGCGGCGCTGGCGGTACCCCACCGCCTGCTCCAGCTCCCGCACCTTGGCGGCGAACGTCTCCACCTCCACGATGGCCTGCAGCGACTGGCCGTCGAAGGGGCTGGGCTTGAGCACCCGGCCCACGAACCGCAGGGCGTCCACGATGCGGGGCCCGACCGTGGGGCCCACGTGGTTGGCCCCCCGCACCAGGCGGTACTCGTGCGAGATGCCGGCGTCGAACAGGCGCCGGTGCAGCAGCTCGGTGCCGTACTGGACGTGGAACTGGTCGTTGTCGCCACACTCCAGATAGATGGCGGTGCGGGCGGCGGCGACCGCCGGGCCGTTGCCGGCGGCGAGGGCCAGCGGGTGGTTGGCCAGCCAGTAGCCGGGGTCCACCGGGTCACCGAAGAGGCGGCGGCGGATCACGTCGGGCATGTGCACCCGGTCCCGCACCGGCACGTCGTCGGACCGGGTGGCGGCCTCCAGGGTGGGCTCCACCGCCACCACCGCCGTCACCAGCTCGGGCCGGCGGAAGGCGATGCGCAGGGCGGCCAGGGCGCCCACCGATATCCCGCCCACCACCAGCGGCCCGTTGGTGGACCCGGTCTGCTTGCGGATGTGGGGCACCAGCTCGTCGAGCAGGAACGTCTCCCACAGCTCCGTGCCGTCGAGCCGGTCGAGGTAGAACGACCAGCCGGCGCTGGGCGTCACGGCCAGCAGGTCGGGCAGGCTCGACTCGGACCAGCAGGCCACGAACTGGGCCTGGCAGGTCTCGAGGAACCGGGAGGAGCCACCCCCGCCGTGGAGCCACAGGACGATCGGCAACTCGGAGCTGGGGCCACTGCCGGCGCGCAGCGTCGAGTACTCGACGGGACCGGGCACCAGGCTGGTCTCGATCGAACCCTTCTCCAGCACGTCACCAATAGTAGATCTTGAGGGCGGCCGTTCTGCTTTCTCGCCGGGCCACGGCCCACTACGGTGTCGCCCATGAAGATCAGCACCACCATCGCGTTCACCGGCGATCCGGTCCGCCTGGCCAAGCAGGCCCGGGACCTGGAGGCGGCCGGGGTCGACCTCGTGTGGGGGGGCGAGATCTACGGCTTCGACCTCACCTCGACGTTGGCCTACCTGGCCGGCCAGACCACCACGCTCGAGCTCATGACCGGCATCGTGCCCGTCTACTCCCGCAGCCCCACCCTGATCGCCCAGACGGCGGCCACCATCGACGCCCTGTCGGGCGGCCGGTTCGTGCTCGGCCTCGGCACCTCGGGCCCCCAGGTGATCGAGGGCTGGCACGGTGTGCCCTTCGCCAAGCCGCTGGCCCGCACCCGCGACACCATCGAGATCTGCCGCAAGGTGTGGTCGGGCGACAAGGTCGTGCACCAGGGCCAGGCCTACAACCTGCCGCTGCCCGAGGGCGAGGGCACAGGGCTGGGCAAGCCGCTCAAGTTCATGAACCGGATGCACCGCCAGGACATCCCGATCGTGATCGCCTCCATCGGGCCCAAGAACGTGGAGCTGACGGCCGAGGTGGCCAACGGCTGGCAGCCGATCCACTTCGTGCCCGACCGCTTCCAGCAGGTCTGGGGCGACGCCCTGGCCGCCGGCTCGGCCCGCCGGGACCCGGCACTGGGCCCGCTCGACATCATCGCCGGCGGTCCGGTGGCCATCGGCGAGGGCCAGGTGGTGCACGAGGCCCGCGAGGCGGCCCGGGCCCACATCGCCTTCTACGTGGGTGGCATGGGGGCCAAGAGCAAGAATTTCTACAACGATCTCTTCCGGCGTTACGGCTGGGAGGACGAGGCGGAGAAGATCCAGGACCTCTTCCTCAGCGGCCGGCGAGACGAGGCCACAGCGGCCGTTCCCGACGAATATCTGGATCTGGCCACATTGTGTGGACCTGAGTCCCATGTGCGGGAGCGCCTGAAGGTGTACAACGAAGTCGGCGTCACGTACTTGAACATCGAACCCCAGGGTGAAGACAAGCTCGGCACGATCGAGCAGATCAAGGCCTGGGTCGAGTGACATCGACGACCCGTCGACCCATCAGGAGAGGATGAAATGGCCAAGTCAGATCCCAAGGAAGCGCGGCTGAAGGCGGTGCCGATCTTTGCCAAAGCCGGCACGGAGGCCCTCCACCATCTGGCGTCCGCCGCCGACGAGGTGACGGCCAGCGCCGGCCACGTGCTGATCGAGCAGGGTCGCCACCACCACGAGTTCTACGTGCTCGAATCGGGCACGGCGGTGGTGGAGATCGAGGGCAAGGAGATCGCCGAGATCCCGGCCGGCGAGTTCGTGGGTGAGCTCGGCTTCTTCGTGCAGGGCGCGGCCAGCGCCACGGTGCGGGCCAAGACCGATGTCGAGCTGCTGGTGATCCCGTACAACCGGTTCGACCAGATCCTCGACGACAACCCGCCCCTCGTGCGGGCGATCGCCACCGAGCTGGCCATCCGCCTGCACGACACCGACGCCCGCCTGCGAGGCTAGGAGGGCTCCCTGCTCAGGGAATGATCAGGTACTCCCGCCCCAGCAACGGGGTCGACACCGTGGTGTAACGGGCGAAGTCGTCGGGCTGGAGTACCTGACCCTGGGCCCGTACGGCGTCGAGCGAGCTGTACCACAGCTCGGCGATGCCGGCCCAGGGGCCGCGGTGGGAGTCGATCTGCTGGGAGACGACGTACCGGTGGGCGCCGTCGGTGGCCTCCACCGACGCCGCCACCAGCGGAGCGTGGACCTCCAGCCAGTAGGCCCGGGCCTCATCGTGGTCCACCCCGTCCCGGAAGGCGACGGGATACACCATCTTCACCGCCCCCTCGGGCCGGGGGCCGTCCACGATCACGTGCTCGTCGCAGTCGAGCCGCACGAAGTCTCCGGTGAGGGGCACGAACCCGTCGTTGGCCACGGCCGGCGGCGGGTTCTTGTGCACCTGGCGACCGGTGGCCCAGTCGTCGTACCACAGCTCGGCCATCCCGTCGTAGGGGGTGCCGTCGCGTTGTTTGAAGTGCGTCACCGAGTAGTGCCGCGCCCCCATGAGGTCCCGCACCCCCGGGGCGTGGATGTTCAGCCAGTGGTCGCACAGCTGCTCGTGCGAAACCTCCGGCAAGCGCTTCACGAAGAAGGTCAGCTTGACCATGTCGGTTGTCCCCCTGTGTTGTGTCTGTTGCGCGTCGTGTCCGTTCAGCCCACCCGGGCGCTCGATCCCCCGTCGACGGCGAGGGCGACGCCGGTGATGAACCGGGCCTCGTCGGAGGCCAGGAACAGGGCCGCGTAGCCGATGTCCCAGCCCATGCCCATCTTCTGGCCCAACGGCACCTGGCGATCCCGTGACTCCACCAGCTGGTCCCGGGTGACGTCCCGGTAGGCCAGGTTGGCGTCGATGGCCATCGGCGTGTTCATCAGGCCGGGCATGATCACGTTGGCCCGGATGCCGTCGCGGGCCAGGCGCAGGGCCAGGCTCTGGGTGTAGCCGTTGACCGCGGCCTTGGTCGTCTTGTAGCCCACGCCGGGGAAGGGGCTCACGGCCGCAACCGACGAGATGTTGATGATGCTGCCCGAACCCTGGGGGCGCATCACCGGGATGGCGTGCTTGCACGTGAAGATCAAGCCCTTGAGGTTGACGTCGAGCATGATGTCGAGCCCCTCCTCGGTGATCCGGGTGGGGCTGCCGTCATGGGTGCCGATGCCCACGTTGTTATGGAGCACGTCGATGCGGCCCAGCTGCTCGGCGGCGGTGGCGATCATGGCCTGGCACTGGGCCTCCGAGGTGATGTCGCACTGGTGGGCGAACGCCTCGCCCCCGCCCTCGGCGATCCCGGCCACCGTCTCGGCCGCCCGGTCGAGGTGGCTGTCGACCACCATCACCCTGGCCCCGGCCCAGCCGAACAGCAGGGCGGCCGCCTTGCCGTTGCCCACGGTCTCCCCCGGGAGCTGTCCGCCCCCCACCACCACCGCGGTCTTGCCGGCGAGGCGGCCCTCCACACTGGTGTTGATCCCGGTGCGACTTCCCACGTCGAACGCCATGGGGGCATCCTGTCACAGTTTCTCCGCCGGCTGCCCCCCGCCGCCCGGCTCCGCCTCGCTTTTCCCATCCGGCTACCCTTCGGACAGTTTGCGGGGACCCCAACCCCACCGGGCGCCCACGGCGCACTAGCCGGATCGCCGGTTCGAACCTAAACTGATCCAGAAAACTGGTACGAGCACCACGGGGGAACGCCATGGCCGAGCTGAGCGAACGCAAGCCGGTGGAGAGCTGGGTGACCGACTGGGACCACTTCGACCCCACCTACCTGGCCGACCCCGACGCCGTGTGGGCCGAGCTCCGGGGCCAGTGCCCGGTGGCCCACTCCGACCGCTACGGCGGCGTGAACGTGCTCAGCCGGTGGGCCGAGGTCTACGAGGCCATCCACGATCCCGACCGGTTCACCAGCCGCCGCCTGATCATCAACGAGGTCCCCACCGACCGCCGGGGCGTGAACCTGCCCCCGATCAACCTCGACCCGCCCGACCACAACGACCGGCGGCGGGCGCTGCTGCCGTTCTTCGCTCCCCCCGCCATCAAGAAGTGGGAAGAGCCGATCCGCCAGATCTGCCGGCGGGAGCTGGACCGGCTGGCCGGGCGCACCGAGGTCGACCTGGCCGTCGACTACGCCCAGGTGATCCCGGCCGAGCTGACCGCCATCATGCTCGGCGTGGCGCTGGAGGACGTGCCCCTGTTCCGGGAGTGGCTCCACGATCTGCTGGAGGTGGGCCCCACCAACCCCGACGTCATGCGGGCCACCACCGCCACGATGATGGCCTACATGTCCGACCTGGCCAAGGAGCGCCGCCAGCACCGGGGCGACGACGTGGTGTCGTTCCTGCTGGAGTCGGAGTTCGAGGACGGGCCGATCACCGACGACGAGCTGACCCGGATGATCTACCTGTTCCTCATCGCCGGGATCGACACCACCTGGTCGTCGATCGGCTCGTCGCTCATGCACCTGGCCCGCAACCCCGAAGACCGCCACCGCCTGGCCGCCGACCCGTCCCTGATCCCGATGGCGGTGGAGGAGTTCCTGCGGTTCTACCCGCCGGTGTGGGTGGCCCGCATCGCCACCGAGGACACCGAGCTCGGCGGCTGCCCGGTGGCGGAGGGCGAATGGGTGGCCCTCGGGCTGCCGTCGATAAACCGCGATCCCGAGATGTTCGAGGACCCCGACGAGGTCCACATCGACCGCAAGGTGAACCGCCATGCCGCCTTCGGCCTCGGCGTGCACCGCTGCCTGGGCTCCAACCTGGCCCGCATGGAGATGGTGATCGCGCTCGAGGAGTGGATGGCCCGCTTCCCCGACTTCGAGATCGCCGACGAGGCCGGGGTGACGTTCGCCGCCGGCCAGGTGCGGGGCCCCCGCACCATCCCGGCCCGCATCCTGTAATCCGGGGGCCCCTACTCCACCGCCCGTGCGGCGGCGGCGGCGGCGAACGCTCGCAGCTCGCGCTCGATGTCGCCCATGGGCTGGAACGCCACCTCGGTGATGCCGTTGTCGGCCAGCTGCTCCAGCCGGGCCGGCAGAGCCGACGCCTCGCACAGGAGCGGGGCGATGCCCATGGCGTCGCCCGTGATCACCTGGCGGTCGATCGGGTTCAGCTCGGTGAGGTGGCCGGCATGGATGGCGAGATGGCGGGTGGCCGGATCGCCCGCCGTGGCCAGCTCCACGAACCGCTCGGCGTTGGGCAACGTGGTGAGCCGCTCGTCGCGCTGCTCCAGGAAGGCGTGGTACGCCACCATCACCCCGGGGCCGGCGGTGTCGAGCACGCGGGGCGAGTCGGGCTTCTCCCCGTCGTCGAGGATCGTGCCGAACCCGAGCAGGGTGACCCCGTCGATCCCGCTGTAGTCGGCCCCCGGGCGGGGCCGGGAGGTGAACACACCACACCCCAGCTCGGCCGCCGTCTCCAGGCCCTTGGGGCCGTTGACCCCGATCACCCACGGCACCTCGATCGGGCGGTCGGGAGCCTGGCCCGGCCAGTGCAGCATCTGGGTGGCCTGGCCCTCCACCTCCACCACCTCGCCCGCCAGCAGCCGGCGGACCTGACCGATCAGGTCGGGCATGTCCTTCCACCGCAGCGGCCGCTGGCCCATGGCCCGCCGGCCGGTGAAGCCGGTGCCCACGCCCACCACCACCCGGTCCGCTCCGGCCAGGCCCACCAGGGTGGCGATGGCCGACGCCGTCACCATCGGGTGGCGCAGCGACGGGATCAGCACCCCGGGGCCGAGCCGGATGCGATCGGTGCGCACCGCTCCCAGGGCCAGGGTCATCCACACGTCGAGCTGCAGGGCGGGGGTGTCGTAGACCCAGGCCGTGTGGAAGCCGAGCTCCTCGGCCAGCACGATGTGGTCCGGGGTGGCGGGAACAGGGGGAAAGGCGACCGAGAGCTTCATCCGCTGGATGCTAGGGCGTTGGCGCTGCGGGCAGCGCCATGGAGAAGCGGGCCGCCCAGGCCGGGCGGAACATCACCGTGACCCGGGGGCCGGCCCGGGCCACCTTGGGCACGGCGTGGTCCCACGTCCGCTGGGAGGTGCCGCCCATCACCACCAGGTCGCCGTGGCCGAGGTGGTAGTGGACGGCCCGGCCGCCACCCTTGGGCCGGAGGGCGAACAGGCGGGGTTCCCCCAGCGACACGGTGGCCACCAGCGCCTCGGGCAGCTCCCGGGCCACCTGGTCGCCGTGCCAGGCCACGCTGTCCCGGCCGTCGCGGTACAGGGCGAAGCCCAGACGCTCGAACCGGGTGCCGTAGCGGGTGCCGAGGGCGTCGGCCATGGCCCGGAACAGGGTCAGCTCGGCGTCGTGCCCCGGGGCCAGCGAGCCGGTGAGGCGGGGCACGTCGACCATGCGGTCGTACATGGGGCGCTGGTGCTGCTCCCACTCGACGGCGTCCACCACCGAGGCGAACAGGGCCTCGTGACCCCGGACCCAGCCCGGCACGTGGTCGACCCAAGCCCCGAACCCGAGGTAGCGCCGATCCAGCGAGGCGAAGCCGGGGTCGAAGCCGGGCGGATCGAATCCGAACAGTGACGGCTGCTCGACGAGCGACGGGAGAACGCTTGTTCCCATGGTGTCATCCTGCCAGAAACGAACGTCTGTTCGCTACCCCCAACTCGCCCAGTTTGGGCGACGAGAACTGCGCCCGCCCGGCAACCTGCGCGACCTTTTCGCCGGATTCCGGCGGTTTCGCGACGCAGTTGATCGGCGGGGCGCGGTTTTCGTCACACGGTTCGGCGGGAGGGACGGCCGACCGGGGGCCGGCGGGGCTGGCCGGGGGGCGTCAGGCGGTGAGCGACGCCAGCGTGGCCCGGCGGCCATCGGCGTTCTGAGCCTGGACGACATAGAACAGCGCTTCCCGGGCCAGGCGCTGGGCCGGATGGGTGAGGATCGCTCCCCCACCGCCCACGGCCGCCAGGAGGGCGGTGGTGAGGCGCTGGACCCCGGCGATGCTCTCGGCCCGGGCGGCGGCCAGGTCGGCCGGGTCGCCCTGCTGGCGGTCGACGAGGAGCGCCGCCGCCTCGGCCCGGGCCGACACCCCCTCCCACCAGGGGCGGAGCGCTTCGGCTGCGGACGGCTCGGCGCCCGCCAGCTGGGCCAGGGCCCGGTCGCCGACGCCCAGACACAGGGGGTTGGGACGGGCCGCAGCCCGCCGGTCACCCACCGACCAGGGCCCGCGGTCGACGATCTCCACCACGTCGGCCTCGGCCACCCGGTAGCCGTCGAACCGGAGCCGCACGGTGGCGGTGGCGCTGAGCACGGCCAGTGCCAGGGGTCCGGAGGCGGTGAGCCCCGGCGCCTCGGCCCCCGGGACAACGAACCACAGGAGGCGATCGTCGGGGGCCACCGCCGCCACCAGGAACACCTCGGCCAGCCCCCACGATGTGACCCAGGGCGCCTCTCCCTCGATCAGCCACGCCCCGCCGTCCAGCGGGGTGGCCGTCAGCGCCGGCGGGCCCGAACGGCGTACATGGGCGAAAGCGATCCCGGCCAGGGTCCGCCGACACAGCGGCGCCAGCCAGCGCTCACGGAGGCCGGCGTTGGCCGTGCGCACCAACGCCCCCACCAGCCCCTGGTGCTGGGCGAAGGCGAAGCCGGTGGCGGCGCAGCCCGAGCCGATCAGGCGCAGCATGCGCCGGGTGTCGGGCGGGCTGAGCCCCAACCCGCCGAGCTCGGGCGGTGCGGCCTGGCCGAACAGGCCGAGGTCGGCCAGGGCGTCGACATGGCTGCGGGGGATGATCGGGGCCCGGTCGACGTCCTGGGCCGCCGGCCACAGCACCGCGTCGGCCACGTCCGCCACCCGCTCCAGCAGCTCACTCACCCCGACACCGTACCGCTCGAGCGGGTGGCGCGAGTGGTGCGGCTGGGACGGTGGGGCGGGATCAGATGGCACCGAGTGCCGCGTCGGGGTCCACGTAGTCGAGGCCCAGGGCATCGGCCACCGCCTGCTCGGTGACCACGCCCCGGCTGATGTTGAGCCCGTTGAGCAGGTGGGGGTCATCGGCCAGGGCCTGCTTCACGCCCTTGTCGGCCAGGGCCAGGACGAAGGGCAGGGTGGCGTTGTTCAGCGCGTAGGTGGACGTGCGGGGCACGGCGCCCGGCATGTTGGCCACGGCGTAGTGGACCACGCCGTCGACCACGTAGGTGGGCTGGGCGTGGGTGGTGGGCCGGGACGTCTCGAAGCAGCCGCCCTGGTCGATGGCCACATCCACCAGCACCGAGCCCTGGCGCATCTGGGTGACCATGGCCGCCGTCACCAGCTTGGGGGCCCGCGCCCCCTTCACCAGCACCGCCCCGATCACCACATCGGCCCCCAGCACATGGTCTTCGAGGGCGGCGGCGGTGGAGTAGACGGTGGTGATGGCCGGGCCGAAGCGGGCCTGGAGGGCGTCGAGCACGGGCAGGCTGCGGTCGAGCACCACCACGTCGGCTCCCATACCCACGGCGATCTCGGTGGCGTTCACGCCCACCACGCCGCCCCCGACCACCACCACCCGGGCCGGCTCCACGCCGGGCACCCCGCCGATGAGCAGGCCGGACCCCCCCTGGGGGGCCTCCAGCGAGTGGGCGGCGGCCTGCACGGCCATGCGCCCTGCCACCTTCGACATCGGGGCCAGCAGGGGCAGGGCACCCTGGGTGTCGGTGACCGTCTCGTAGGCGATGCACACCGCCCCGCTGCGGATCAGGTCGGCCGCCTGCTCGGGATCCGGGGCCAGGTGGAGGTAGGTGAACAGCGTCTGGCCGGGCCGGAGCATGGCCCGCTCCCCGGCCTGGGGTTCCTTGACCTTGACGATCAGGTCGGCCTGCTCGAACACGGTGGCGGCGTCGGGGGCGATGGTGGCGCCGGCGGCGGCGTAGGCGGCATCGTCGGCGCCGATGCCGACACCGGCGTTCGTTTCCACCACCACGTGATGGCCGTGGACCACCGCTTCCCGCACGCTGCCGGGCGTCATGCCCACCCGCTGTTCGGCCTGCTTGATCTCCTTGGGCACCCCGATGCGCATCGTCGCACTCCCGGTTCAGTGGTGTGGGCTGGTACCGCTCACGTTATGCCGATACCCGTGGTGTGGGCTTGCCAATCCGGCCTCGAAACACAGTGTTCGCGCACAATCCGCATTGCGTGAATGCCCGATATCGCGCAACTATTGCGTCGATGAACCTTGATGCAACCGATCGAGCCATCTTGAAGGTGCTCCAGGCCAACGGTCGCATCACCAACGTGGAGCTGGCCGACCAGGTGAACCTGTCGCCGTCGGCCTGCCTGCGCCGGGTGCGGGCCCTGGAGCGGGCCGGCGTGATCGACCGCTACGTGGCCCTCGTCGACCCGGCGGCCGTCGGCCTGCCCACCACGGTGTTCGTGGAGATCACGCTCTCCTCCCAGGACGACGACCACCTCGACGCCTTCGAGGCCGCCATCGCCGCCTGCCCCGAGGTGATGCGGTGCCACCTGATGGCTGGCGAGTCGGACTACCTGGTGGAGCTGGCCTGCGCCGACGTGAGCGACTACGAGCGGATCCACCGCACCTACCTGTCGGGCCTGCCCGGGGTGGCCCGCCTGCGGTCGAGCTTCGCCCTGCGCAAGGTGTGCGACCGGACCGACTACCAGCTGCCCTGAGGACGGCGCTCAGCCCCCGAACATCGAGGCTGCGGAGGACAGCGGGTCCATCGTGGCCCGCCCGATCAGGGTGACGCCACCGATGCACACGATGGCGATGAGGGCCAGCAGCAAGGCGTACTCCACCAGGCTGGCGCCGCGCTCGTCGGGCCCCGGGGGGCGCTGCTCGGATTCGGACGAAAGGTCGGGCCGCGTCGCCATCTTCTCAGCATCGGCCTCTGAACCGGCCGATCTGGATGGGCCCTCTGCACCATTGTGGGCCCCTCGTAGGCTGTGCGGATGGAGACCGAGCTGGTGTACCTGCACGATGCCTACCGGCGGGAGCTGGAGGCCACCGTGGTCGAGCGCCGCGACGATGCGGTGGCCCTCGACCGCACGATCTTCTACCCCACCGGGGGCGGGCAGCCCCACGACACGGGACGCCTCCACCACGGCGGAGCCGTTCTCGGCGTCACCGCCGTGGCCAAGGAGGGGACGGTCGTGTGGCACCAGCTCGACGGGCCGGCACCCGAGGTGGGGGCGACCGTGCGGTGCGAGCTGGACTGGGACCGCCGCCACCAGCTGATGCGGGCCCATTCGGCCATGCACGTGCTGTGCGGGGTGATCTGGAACAACTACGGGCGGGCCGTGACCGGCGGCAACATGGAACCCCTGGGAGGCCGGATGGACTTCGAGTTCGATCCCCTGCCCGAGGGGTTCGCCCGGCACGTGAGCGAGGCGGTGAACGCCGAGATCGCCGCCGACCGCCCGATCGAGGTCTCGTTCCTGCCCCGGGGCGAGGCCCTTGCCGACGACGCCCTCATCCGCACGAAGGTGAACCTCATCCCGGACTCGGTGCAGGTGATCCGGGTGGTGGACATCGTCGGGCTCGATCGGCAGGCCGACGGTGGCACCCACGTGGCCAGCACCGCCGAGATCGGTCGGTTCGAGATCGTGAAGACGGAGTCGAAGGGCAAGGGCAACAAGAGGGTCCGCATCGCCCTGTCGTGACGGGCCCGGCGCTCCCCTGAGCGTCACACCCGGTCTCTAGAGTCGACCTCGCACCCCCGCCGGCGCCGCCGGGCCACGGCCCGAGCCGGTCCCGGGCGGTGGGATCGCTTCGCGGCCCCGGCCTGCCTGTTGCAACCGAACCCGGAGGTCGTCCCCCATGGACACCCATCCGCTCCCGCCGCCCGAACGGCTGGTCGCCACGTTCGCCGACGCCCTCGGCCTGGCCTTCGAGCTGGCCGACCGGCATCCCGTCGGCCAGTTCGTGGCCGTGGCCGACGGCGGCCATCGTCTGGTCCGCCTGGCCGCCCGTGTCCCGGGCCCCGGGCCCGACGTCACGATCGATCTCGCCGGGTGCCCCTACCCGGTCCGGCTCGTCCGCCAGCTCACCGGTGGTCGGGGCGGGCTGCTCGCCGTGTCGGCCACCGCCTGCTTCGCCCCGTTCTCGCCGGCCGACCTCGTCGTGTACGGCCGGCTCCGGGCCCGCCTGGCCCGGCACCGGATCACCCTGCTCGACTGGATCCGGACCGACGGTGATCTGTACCAGTCGGCGGCCTGGGCCACCGATCCCCCGTCGGCCTGGCCCCGGGACCCGCCGGGCGAGCGCTCGGCCCACCACGGATGGCCGTGAGCCCGGCGGGAACGCCGGGCCGGCCCCGCCTCAACCCCCGGCGCCGAGCGCCACCAGGTGGTCGGCGGCGGCCCGGTGGGCGGCAACCGTGGCCTCCACCGGATCGGCGCCGGCCAGCGACGCCGTCAGCCACCCGGCAGCGAAGGCGTCGCCGGCCCCGGTGGAGTCGGCCACCGGGCCGATCGGCACCGCCGGCACAGCCACTGCGGCCCGGCCCGCCGCCGTCACCACCGCCGACTCCGGACCCCGCTTCTCCACCCGCATCGCCGAGAGTGGCACGATCCCCACCCCGGCACCGCCGGCCCGGGCCGCCTCGGCCCAGGCCGCCTCGGCCCGGTTGGCCAGCACCACGTCGGGGGCCAGGCGGGCGATCAGGTCACCCACCACGGCCCGGCCCAGGGCCGCCAGCAGCGAGGTCGACGACAGATCCACCGACACGACGGCGCCGGCCCGGCGGGCGGCACCGGCCAGCGCCACGGCCGTGGACCGGAGCGGGTCGGCGGCCAAGGTGTACAGGGGCAGGTGGAGCGCCCGGGCACCGTCGAGCCAATCGGGTTCAGCACCGGCCAGCTCCGCCGACGCACCACGATCCGTGATCATCGACCGCTCCCCGTCGGCGTGGCACAGCACGATCACGCTCCCTGTTCTCCCGGCGGCCCGCACTGCGGTGTCCACCCCGGCCGCCCGCAGGCTGTCCACCAGCCACCGGCCGGTGGGATCGTCGCCCACCTGGCCCACGAACCGGGTGGGCGCCCCCAGCCGAGCCGCCGCCACGCACACGTTGGCCGCACTGCCGCCCTGGCGGTGGGTGACCGTGGCCGGGGTGTCGGACCCCAGGTTCACCACCACCGAACCGGCCCCGACGCCGTCGGGGCGGCCATCGGGCGGCTCCTCCAGGCGTACCACCACGTCGACCACCAGGTCACCAACCGCCACGAGCACACCTGAACGGTAGCGAAAGGGCAGGAAGCGAAAGGACATGCCCTACCTTGACAAACCGCCAACCTCGTTGTTTCCTATGGGGGAGCAGTCTCGTCGCTCATGCGTCTTTCGGACGCAAGAGCGGCTGGAGGGACCCTTTCCCAAGTGGATTGTGGTCTGCGTGCCTCCTCGGACATCGTTGCGGCGGGAACCAGGCGATGTCCGAGGAGGACATGTCCCATGAACATGGGACATGAACCAGCCCATGAACATGGGACGTGAACCGGCCCATGAACATGGGACGTGAACCGGCCCATGTGCATGGGACGTGAACCAGCCCCCGGGCCGGGGGGGCATCGATCCTCAGTCGATGTCGGGATCGTCGCCGGTGTCGAGCACGTCCACCGGCTCGAGCGACTCGTGGGCGCCGCTGTCGCCGGTCGGCAGCCCGGCGGCGAGCCGGCCGGCCGTCAGCCGCCGCTCCTTGTACCGGCTGGCCACGATCGCCGCCAGCAGGAGGCCCATGATCACGCCCAGCGAGACCCAGGTGTCGAGGTGATGGCCGAAGTAGGCGGCCACCATCTTCACCCCGACGAAGATCAGGATCGCGCCCAGGGCGTGGTTGAGGTAGTGGAACCGCTCGCGGGCGTCGGCCAGGAGGAAGTACATGGCCCGCAGGCCGAGGATGGCGAACGCGTTCGACGAGAACACGAGAAACTGCTCGTGCGACAGGGCCAGGATGGCCGGTACCGAGTCGACGGCGAAGATGACGTCGGTCACCTCCACCACAACCAGGGCCGCCAGCAGCGGCGTCGCCGCCCGCCGACCCCCCATGCGGGTGAAGAAGCGCTGGCCGTCGAGCGTCTCGGACACGGGCATGACGCGGCCCAACAGCCCCAGCCCGGCGGTGGACCCGTCGTCACCCTCGTCGTTGCGGTGGCGCAGCAGGCGGAAGCCGGTGATCACCAGGAAGGCCCCGAAGGCCACCAGCAGCATGTCGAACCGGTCGAGCAGGGCGGTGCCGGTGAAGATGAAGGCGGCCCGCAGCGTGAGCGCGCCGAAGACGCCCCAGAACAGCACCCGGTGCTGGAGGGCCACCGGGATCGACATGGCGGTGAACAGGATCGACCAGACGAACACGTTGTCGACGCTGAGCGCCTTCTCGGTGAGGTAGCCGCTGAGGTACTCGCCGAACGCCCCACCGCCGTAGGCCCACAGGATGACCATCGAGAAGGCCAGGCCGCAGGCGACCCAGGTGGCGGACTCGGTGAGCGCCTCCCGCAGCGACGGCACCCGGGCGTTGCGGTGGCGGTAGAGATCGAGGCCGAGCAGGGCCAGAAGTAGCACGGTGAGACCGACCCAGGCCCAGATGGAAACGTCGAGATCGACGAACCGCCCCCGGCCCGCCGTCTCGGCCGCCAGGAACGCTGATGCGGGTGCTACGGCCACGCCGTCCTTTCTCGGTCGGTTGGGGGCCCATCCTAGCCCTGACCCCCGGAGGCCCGGTGATCCTGCGTGGGGCCCACCCCGGCACGGGCGGGTGGACCGCGGTGGTTTAGAATCGAGGGGAAGATTCTCGGAGGGAGAGAACCAGCGGTGACCTATCGGCTCGGCGTGGACCTCGGCACGACATGGACGGCGGCCGCCATCTCGGAGGCGGGCAAGGCCGCCATCTTCCCCCTGGGACAACAACGGGCCGCCATCCCCTCGGTCGTGCTGCTGCGGGCCGACGGCACCGTGCTCACCGGCGAGGCCGCCCTGCGTCGGGCCATCAGCGAGCCCGAGCGGGTGGCGCGGGAGTTCAAGCGCCGCATCGGCGACCCCACGCCCATCATCGTGGCCGGCACCCCGTATCCGGCCGAAGCCCTCACCGCCCGCCTGCTCCGTTCCGTGATCGATCAGGTGGCCACCCAGCAGGGCCGACCACCGGAGCAGGTGGTGATCTCCCACCCCGCCAACTGGGGTGCGTACAAGCTCGAGCTGCTCACCGACATCGCCCGTCGGGCCGACCTCGACCCCGCCGAGTGCGCCTTCATCACCGAGCCGGAGGCGGCAGCCATCAGCTACGCCTCCCGGGAGCGGGTGGGCATCGGCCAGAACGTGTGCGTGTTCGACCTGGGCGGCGGCACCTTCGACGTGGCCCTCCTGCAGCGCACGCCGGTGGGGTTCGCCATCCTCGGCCGCCCCGACGGCATCGAGCGCCTCGGCGGCATAGACTTCGACGCCGCCATCTACGCCCACGTCACCAGCAACCTGGGACAGCACTACACGGAGCTGGACCCGGAGGATCCGCTCACGCTGAGCGCCATCGCCCGCCTCCGCCAGGACTGTGTGGAGGCCAAGGAGGCGCTGTCGGCCGACACCGACACCACGATCCCGGTGCTCCTGCCCAACTACCAGACCGAGATGCGCCTGACCCGGGCCGAGTTCGAGCAGCTCATACGACCACCGCTGCTCGACACCATCGAGACCACCCGCCGGGCCATCGCCTCGGCCGGCCTGGAGACGAGCGGGATCCACCACGTGCTGCTGGTGGGCGGCTCGAGCCGGATCCCCCTCATCTCCCAGCTGGTGCAGCGGGAGCTGAACCTGCCCACCTCGGTGGACGCCGATCCCAAGCACGCCATCGCCGTGGGCGCGGCCACCCTGCGCCTGCCCCCGCCCCAGGACGGTACCGGTACCGGCGCTTCGCCCACCCCGGCGGCGTCAGCCACCCCCGCCCCGAACCCGCCCCCGGCCGCCACCCCGGCCCCCGCCCCGACGCCCCTGCCGCTGGCCGGCTCGGCGTCGCCCCAACGGCACGCCCCCGGCAGCGGCCCCGACCGGGCCGTCCCCGTGGCTCCGGCGGCTGAGATCGAGCGGGACGACCCGTTCAGCCTTCCCCCGGTCGTCCCCGGCCCGGGCCCGGCCGGTGGGCTCGCCGCCGACGGCGGACCGCCGTCCTCCCCCGGCGGCCAGCCCCCGGCTCCCACGCCGAGCCCGCTACCGCTCGCCGCCCCGCCCTCGTCGGCGACCCCCAGGCCGACCCCGCTGCCGCTCGCCTCGCCACCCCCATCGGCGGCCCCGGCGGGCGTGCCCCCGGCTGCCTCGCCGCCCCAGCCCGGGCCGGCCGCCGCCCGGCTCGACGCCGCCGGCCCCGTGATCGACTCCAGCCGCACGATGAAGGCCCCGGCGCCGTCCGATCCGCCCTCGAGGCCGGCCACTCGCTCGGCCGCCCCCAAGGCCCTGCCAGCCAACCCGGTGGGGCTCACGCCGCCGCCCGGGTTCCCCGCCCCCAGCCCCCCTCCCGGGCTGGCCGGCGCCGCCGGCCACGCACCGCCGCCCAAGGCCCCGCCGCCGCCACCCGACAGCTGGCGCTCCCCGGCCGGCGAGGCCCCGGTCCCCCGGACGCCCCGGCCGGCACCGCCGCCCGCCGTGCTCAACCCGGCCGGCGCCGTCGCTTCCCCGCCGCCGGGCCTCGGGCCCGCTGGCGGCGCGGCCGGGCCCGCCCCCCTCATCAGCTCCAAGGCCGGCAGCCTGCGACCCGAGCAGCACCGCCCCCTGTCGGGCCCCCTCCCCCAGACGCTCTCGGCGGCGCCGGCCGCGAGCCGGGGCTCCGGCCTGAGCGGCCCGGCCCTCATCCTCATCGTGCTGGTTGTGCTGCTGATGCTCGGCGTCGGCGGCTTCCTCCTCACCAGGATGTGACTCACCAGGACGTGACGGCGACACCGTTGCCGAACCACTCGAACATTTGTACGATTGCCGGATGGCAGGTAGATCCGACCGCCGGCTCCGTACCGAGGAGCTGATCGCCGCCCGCCAGCAGATGGAGGAACGGCTGGTCGCCGGCCGGGCGCCGGCCCCGGGCGAACTAAAGACCCTGTGGGAGGCCTACGAGGCCGCGGTGCTGAACGGGCGGGTGCGGGGCGACCACCGCCTACCCGACGATCTGGTGGCCGACCTGAAGGCCGACCACGATGCCATGGTCCGCGAGCTACGGCAACGGGCCGGGCCATGACCCGCTGGGTGCTCACCAACGGCGAGGAGCTGTTCGTGGCCGGCTCCTACTTCCAGCCCGAGATCCAGGTGCAGCTGTACCAGTGGCTCAGCGAGGTGGTCCTCGACGGCGACCCCTGGATGCTGGGCCAGGCCGACGACTACTCGGCCCGCTCGGCCCGGCTCCATTGGCTGAACGACGTGCTGGTGGTCCTCGATCTCGACGACGAGGCCCGCACGGTGGACGTGGTGTCGATCGAGGTGGTGGTCCCGCCACCCGGCCTGGCCTGACGGCTGCCGGGAACGGAGCCTGCTAGGCCAGCCGGGTGACGATGATCCGGGTCCACGCCCCGACGTAGAAGGCCGCACCGTCGGCCACCGGGCGGGGCTGCCCCTCGGGGATGGTGCTCTCGGTGGGCAGTCCCACGATGGTGCCGTTGGTGGAGCCGACGTCGGTCACCGTCAGCACCCCGTCGGCCCCCACCCGCACCACGGCGTGGCGGCTGGAGACAGCGGGATCACCGGTGAGATCGGCGATGTCGAGGTCGGGATGGATGGCGCGGCTCTGACTGGTTCGCCCGATGTGGATCTCGGCCCCTACGACCTCGATCTCCTTGGGGGCCGGCGCCGGATCGGGGAACTCGAGCTCACCTTCGGACACCACGGCGTCGAAGTAGAGCCGGTCCACACCGACCTCGAAGCGGATACGGGGAACGGGCAGCGGCGGGCCGGAGGCCGCCGTGGACCCGGTGGACGGCGCGCCGGAGCCGTCCGCCGGGGCGCCGTCGGGGCCGCCGCCGATACCGAGGCGGTTGGCCTCCTCGGGTGAAGGAAGCGAACCGGTGATGAAGTCGTAGCCGCAGCTCTCGCAGAAGATGTCGTCCGGGCCGTGGACGGCTCCGCAGTTGCCGCAGACCTGCTCGGCAGCCCCGCTCATCGCCGGGCGCCTTCGCTCTGGCCGTTTCCGGTCATATCGCCTCCCGTCGTGCTCAACCCTTGTTCACCCGGACCGTGCGGGTCGAACGGACGTCAAGAGCCATCTCATCCGTCTTTTCCACCTCGCGCTTGAGACGAACCGTACCGTTGCCGGCGTCATCTACGTCGACAACCTTGGCCAGCAGGCGTACCGTGTCGTTATTACCGGTGGCCGTGGCGAGCTGCACGGCACGCCCCAGCTTCATCGTGGCCCTGGCCTCGTCGCCGGCGTCGCGGGCGGCCAGACCCTCGGCGATGGCGTCGGCCAGCTCGGCCTGCCCGGTGTAGTGGGCCACCTCCCGGTTGATCCTGGTCGACAGCGCCTCGTCGTCGGTCCACACCGCCCGGACCAGGGCCGCCGGCTGGTCGACGCCGTCGATGCGGAGCGTCACCCGGGCGGCCAGGCGCTCGTCGCCCACCGCCCCCACCGGCACCGTCACCCGGACGTGGTAGTCACGCTCCTCCTCCCCCGACCACGCCCCGAGGGGATAGTCGTTGGTGAGGGCGTCGACGTTGCGGGCCATCGAGGTGAGGTCTTCCAGCGACGGTGCCACCTGCTTGACGAACTGGATCGAGGAGCCCTTGGGGGTCCACAAGCGAAGGTCGACCGACCCCACCTGGCGGCCCATGGCCTTCTGGGTGAGCTCGGTGAACGCTTCCACCATGTCGTCGGGCTGAGGGATGATGTCCACCGTACCCAACAGGGCCGAGGCGATCTTGCGCAGCTCGGAGATGTTCCAGTCCACGCCCAGGCCCCGGGCGTCGCACTGGAACCGCCCGACACAGGCTGCGATCGACTGGTCGAGCACCCACGGTTCCTCGTGCTGGTTCTTGCCGTCGGTGAGCAGGATGGCGTGGGCCATCGCCTGGGGCCGCAGCCCGGCCAGGTAGGCGCCGGCCTGGAGCCAGGTGCCCATGGCCGTGCCGCCCTGGGGCTGGGTCATCGACACCCGCGTCTTGGCCTCGGCCCGGCTGGCGGCGTCGGCCACGGCCAGCCCCTCGTGGGGGTAGATCATGTAGGCCGCGCTGTGCCCGCCCACCACGGCGAAGTGCACCCCGTCGCGGATCGTGTCGATGGCGGCCTGGGTGGCGGCCTGGGCCGCCCGCCACTTGCGGCCGCCCTCCTCGGTCATCGACCCGGAGGTGTCGATGAGGATCATCTCCACCGCATCGACCTGCCCCGGGGCGGCGCCGGCGGCCCCGCCCCCGGTGGACCGGACGGTGACGATGGCGTCGACCGTTCCCGCCCCGGCGGGCAGGAACTCGTTCTGGAACACCTCGGCGTTGAAGTCACTCATGCTTGCTCGTTCCCTCCGGTCATCTGCCCCGTCGCTGCCGTTTCCCTGGCCGCCGATCCCACCGCCGCCGGTCCTTCGACGAGCGCCTCGGCCGAGCTCCACAGGGCGACGGTGATGTTGTCGTGCCCGCCCCCGGCGATGGCATGGTCCACCAGGGCCGCCGCCAGATCACGGCGGTTGGCCACCTCCGCCTCGAAGCGGGCCACCAGATCGGCCATGGCCGGTGCCGGATCGGCGTAGCGCCACAACCCGTCGGTGCACACCAGCAGCCGGCCGGGAGCGGTGGCCACGAGGCGGGTGATCTCGGGCGTGGGATCGATGCTGTCGGACCCCAGCCAACGGGACAGGCTGCCGCCGAGCTCGTGGTCCTCGGTGAGGCGGACGGCCTCGCCGCCGGCCAGCCAGTAGGCCCGGCTGTCACCCACCCAGGCCACGTCGAGCTGGGCTTCGCCGTTCACCAGCCGGGCCACGGCGGCCACGAACGTCGACGACGGGGGGCCGCCGTGGAACGGCGATTCGATCACGTCGGGCGGAGGGACGGCGGCCGCCCTCTCCTGAGCCAGCGCGACCGCCGCCACCAGGGCGTCGTCGACCCGGGCCGGCTCGAACGGGATCCCGTCGAGCGGGGCGGTGCCGAGGTGCTCCACCAGGAGGTCACGGGCGGCGTCGGCCGCCGCCTGCGACGCCTGGGCCGAGCCGGGGGTCGACGACACACCGTCGCACACCACGATCACGGCCCCACCCCCCGGCAGCTCGCCGATGGCCACGGCGTCCTCGTTGTCGTGATGGCGGACGCCGCGATCGGTGATGGCCACCGCCACCCCGGCCGCCATCTCCAGATGGTCCCGAGGCCCGGGTTGCTTGTGGCCGCAACTGCCGCAGTACCCGTCGTCGGTAACGGCGTCCTCGCCGCAGGCCACGCAGACCGGGGACGGGCCGACCCACCCGCCGGACCCCACCGGCCGGGCCTCGCCGGCGAGCTCCGTGCCGCACGCCTCGCAGAACTTCGCCGCCGCCGGGGCCGGTTCGTGGCAGACGGGACACTGGATGAGCTCGGGAACGGTCACAGCAAACTCCGGGGTCGGACCTCGTTGGCCCGATCGATGAGGGCGATGCGCTCGGCGGCGGTCAGGGCCAACCGGGCCTGGGTACGGTAGGCCAGCTCCAGGCCCTCCCGCAGCGATCGCTCGGTGAGCTCCTGGCCGAGCAGGGTGGTGGCACCCGACGGGATCGAGCCGTCGAGCAGGCCGGCGAGGGCCCGCTCGTAGACGTCGGCCGACAGCCGGGCCCGCTCGGCGGCGTCGAGCTGGAGGCGTTCGATGGTGGCCGAGGCGGCGTGCAGGTCGGCCACCGTGGGCCGGCCCGACGGTCCGCCGCCCACCAGGGCCCGGGCCGACGCCACCTGGGCGTCGTAGTGGGCGGCCGACGATGGCGGCACCCGGTTGTAGGCCTCGACCACGGCCTGGGCCGGACCGGTCTGGGCCCGGCACCGGGCCAACCCGAAGGCGGCCGACACGTAGGTGGAGTCGGCCGAGGCCACCAGGTCGTACACCTCGGCCGCCCGGTCGTAGGCGCCGGCCATCTCGGCCGCCAGCGCCACCGCCAGCTTGGGCGCGCTCTCGCCCGGCAGCTCGGTCCACACCCGGGAGAACCCTTCGGCCGCTTCGGTGGCGAAGCCGGCCTGGAGCTGGTGGATGGCCCGGTACCAGCGTGACCGCCACTCCCACGGGTTGGCTGCCTCCACCGCAGCCAGGGGGGCGGCCGGATCGAGGCCGAGCGCCACCTGCTGGCGGGCCCGGAACAGCTCCACCTCGGCCGAGGCGTCCACCTGGCCGGCCTGTACCGCCGCTTCGAGCAGGTCGAGGCTGCGGGCCGGATCCCGCTCGGGAAGGCCCAGCAGGAAGGCGGCCGACGGGTCGTCGGGATCGATGCTGGTGGCGGGCAGCACCCGCCAGTCGGGCCGGGTGACGTCGTAGGCGTCGGCCGAGCTGGTGAGCAGCGCCGTGAGCTGGTCGGGGTCGAACAGGGTGGAGTTGTAGGCCCGGGGGCGACCGTCGGTGATGGCCGCCATCTCCCGCAGCACCCCGAGGAGCTGCTCGTTCATCTCCCCGGCCGACTGGAAGCGGTCGTCGGGGTGGTAGGCGCAGGCCCGGAGCAGGAACCGGTGGAGCGATTCCCACTGGGCGAACAGCGGCTCCTCCTCCCGGCTGGGCAGGGCGTACAGGTAGGGGCCCTCGTGGAACACGAACCGGAGCATGAGGACGGCCAGCGTGCGGCCGATCGTGTAGAGGTCGGACGCCACCGACGGGCCGAGCGTGGCCACCTCGGGGGCCTGGAAGCCCTGGGTGCCGAAGATGGCGGCCTGCTGATCGTCGATCTGCATCACGGCGCCGACGTCGATGACCTTCACGTCGTCGCCCACCGCCATGATGTTGGCCGGCTTCATGTCGTTGTAGACGAGCCGGTGCTCGTGGAGGTAGCTGAAGGCCGGCATGATCCCCAGGATGTAGGCGATCGCCTCGGCCGGAGGCAGCGGATCGGGGCGCCCGGCCTTCTCTCGGCGCCGCTTGAGCTTGGCGTTGAGCGACTCGCCGCCCACGAACTCCATCACGATGTAGCCGGCGCCCCGGTGGGAGATGAAGTTGTAGATCTTGACGATGTTCGGATGGTCGATCTGGGCCAGGAACTGCCGCTCGGCCACGGCGGCCAGGGCGGCGTCGACGTCGTTCATGTTGAGGAGGCCCTTGAGCACCACCCACCGGTCCGAGACGGCCCGGTCCTGGCCCAGGTAGATCCAACCCAGGCCGCCGTGGGCCAGGGGCCCGAGGATCTGGTACTGACCGCCCACCAGCTCGCCCCGGGCCAGGGCGGGGGCGTTGGTGACGAAGTCGAACGGGGTGCGGCAGGTGCCGCAGAAGCCCTTCACCCGGCCCGGCTTGCCGTCGGCCGAGCGGCCGACGGGACGCCCGCAGGCGGTGCAGTTCCGCTGGTCCTCGGGCACCGTGCCCAGGACCGACTGCACCTCCTCCTCGGTCATGATGGCGCTGGCCGGATCGCCAACCGGGGTGGGGGCCACGGTGACCAGGCCCCGGCCGATCCCGGTGCGGGCCGAGGTGGTGCGGGAGGAGGAATGGGTGCGCCGGCTCGTGGGCTGGCCCGCCGTCTTCTGCAGGCGAGACGAGGTGTCGGGGGCCTCGGGGGCGGCGATGGTGGGCCGGGTCCCGCTCGGGCCCCGGCCGCTCGGCGCCATGCCGGGCCCGGATCGGCCCGATCCGTTCCCGCCGCCCGACAGCCCCGGCACGGAGGGCGGCGAGGCGCTGCCGTGGCCGTTCCCGCTGGTGCCGGGCCCCGTGCCGGGCGAGGAGCGGTGGCTGGTGGGAGCGGCCGACAGGCCGCAGGTGTCGCAGTAGCCGTCGGCCGAGATCGTGCCGGCGCAGCCGTCGCGGCCGCACACCCGACCGGGGGCGACCGCCGCGGGGGACGCCGGACCGCCGAGGGCGGTCGGGGCGGCGGTGGCCATGGCCGGCGGCAGGGGCGGCGAAGCCGCTGGACCGGCGGGCGAAGCCGCTGGGCCGGCGGGCGAGGCGGGGGACGCCGGACCGGCGGGGGACGCCGGACCGGCGGGGCCGGTGGGGCCGCTCGGCGGGGCGGAGGCCAGGCGGCTGCCGGCAACCGGGCCGGGCGCCGGCGCCGGGCGGGAGGCGGCCGCCGCCGGTGCCTTGACCCCGCAGGTGTCGCAGTACCCGTCGGCGGCGATCGTGCCGGAACAGCCGGACTGGGTGCACGAGCTCATGATCGGAGCCTCCTCGCTAGTTCTTCGATCGTGGCCGCGGCTCGGGGGAGATCGGTGGGGGCGGTGTACAGGTCCACCCGCGCCTGATCGGCGAGCGCGGTCAGCTCCAGGTCCTCGGCCCGGCCCACGGCCGAGATCTTGGCCTGGTAGGCCCGCAGCAGCCCCCGGAGCTCGTCGCGGCGGGCCAGCGGGGCCCGGTTGGCGGCGTCGGCCCGCTGGAGCTGGGCTTCGAGCTTGCGCGCGGTGGACAGCCAGCCGTCGATCAGCGTCCGGCGCTGATCCCAGCTGGCGCCCGCATTGCGGACGATGTCGTCGAGGCGGTCAGCCAGCCCCCCGGGCCCGTCGAGCACGGCGGTTGAGGGTATCCGGATGAGACCCTCGGGGTCGACAACCTTGGCCAGGGCCTCCGACGCCGAGGCCTGCACCCGGGCCCGGAGCGAGCGCAGAGCGGCCAGCAGCTCCTCGGCCGCCCCCAGGTCGGCGTCGAGCCGATCGTGGCCGGTGCGGAGGCTGGAAACCTGGGCAGCTGCCGCCGCCACCGCAGCATCGAGCTGCGCCCCGTCACCATCGGCGGTGAGCGCCAGCGGATCGGCCACCAGACGGCGCTCGATGTCGTCCGACAGCGCCCTGGCCCGCCCGATAAGGGGCTCGGGCACGCCCAGGGCCTGCACCTCGCTCTCGAGGCGGGCGAGCGTGGTGCGGGCCGCGTCGACCCGGGGCAGCAGGTCGAGGAACAGGGCGTTCACCTCGCTGACCCAGCTCCGGATGGCGTCGAACCGGCGGCGGAACATGTCGAGGGACTCGGCCACCGACAGGGCGGAGGGCACCGTGGCCGGCGTCGTGGCCGAGCCGCCGTCGGGCCAGCGCAGGTCCACCGGCCACCGCTCGGTGAGCAGCCGGGTCAGCTCCGCTTTCTGGCGGCCTCCGGTGCCCTGCTCGGTCACGTAGGCCCGCATCTCACCCAGGGCCGCTTCCACCGAATGGAGCAGGGGCCACAGGTCGGCGGCGTGACGGGGAGCGGCACCCACCCGGGCCTGGGTGGACGGGCCGACCTCGTCGCCCACCAGCATCAGGTACGAGGGCGACGCCTCGAGGTCGACCAGACCGGCCCTCAGGCCGGCCAGCGACGTTTCATGTCGCTCCAGGACCGTCAGCGGATCGCCGACCACCGGGGGCGGAGGCGGCGGGGCGGACGACGCTGAAGCGGGGAAGGGAGGTGGGACAGGAGGGTTGGGCGCCAATGCCCGGCAGTCTATCCGTGGCCAGGCTGCTGGCGGGGGCGCTGGCGGTCACGGGGCGCAGCGCATGTCCCGCCCGAGCGGCCTGGTCGACCAGGCGACGGGTGCAGCGCCGGCGGAACGGCGTCATCCCATCCAGCACGGCCCGGGCCGTCGCCGGGTGGCGGAACCGGACCGCGGCGGGGTCCAGCGCCACCAGCCCGAGGGCCACGGCCGGGTCGAGCTCGTCGGCCACGGCCGGCGGCGCCAGAACCGGCGGCCCGGGCCAGGAGATCCCGATCGACCCCTGTCCCCCGGCGACCCCCTGCCCCCCGTCGGCCCCCTGCCCCCCGTCGGCCCCGTCGTCGACGGCCACCGCCAGCAGCTCGACGAGGCGGCGGCTGCGGCCCGGCAACCCCCGGATCCGCTCGACGAGCGAGTCACCGGTGACGGCCGGCGACATCAGATCACGGCCGGGATCGATCTCATGCTCCAGACCGTCACCAGTGACGGCTGGCGGCATCAGATCACGGCCGGGATCGATCTCATGCTCCAGACCGTCACCGGTGACGGCCGGCGGCATCAGATCGCCGAGGGCGATGCGTCGGCACAAGACCCGGGCGGCGTCGTGGTCGGCCCGGAGAACAGCGGCCTCCATGGCCCGCAAGGCCGGACCCCGGTCGGCGATACCCTCGGCCTCGAGGGCCAGACGGGCCCGGCGCAGCACCCGCAGCGCCTCCACATCCCGCTCCAGGGCCAGCTCCACGGCGGCCCGCAGGGCCCACAGCCGGCCGTCGGCGGGCTGCTCGGCCTGGGCGTCGTCCAGCACGGCCCGGGCGTCGGCCGGGCGATCGAGAGCCAGCGCGGCCCCGGCGATCAGGCGGGCGTCGGCCGCCAGCAGGGCCAGGCGGTGCCGGACCGCATCCGCCCACGGGGCCTCGCCCGCGTCGACCAGGGCCGGGCCCCGCCACAGGCCGAGCGCCTCGGACGCCCGCTCCCCCGCCAAGCCGGCCCGCCCGGCGGCCAGCTCGGCCCGGGCGGCCACCAGGAGGCGGGCGGCGTCCCGGTCGTCGCGGGCCACGGTGGCGCCGACCCCCGCCCCCGACCCGGCGTCCGGCCCCGGCGCCGGCCCCGGCGCCGATCCCGGCCCCGGCCCCGGCCCCGACACTGGCCCCGACACCGACAACCGCCCCAGCCCCGGCGCCGGCCCCGACCGGAGGGCGTACCCGTGGGGGGTGGTCACGAGCACCCGGCCGGGGGTGCCGGGCGTCCGGCCCGGCTCCAACCGGCGGCGCAGACCGGCGATGCGGTCGAACAGCACGGCTGAGGCCCGCAGGGGCACCCCGACGTCGGCGGCCAGCTCCTCCACCGGCACCGGCTCGCCGTCGCCCACGAGGAGGTGCAGCAGGAGCCGGCGCTCCGCCGGGTGGCGCAGCACGATCGGGCGGCCGGCGCCGTCGTACACCTCGAGCGGCCCGAGGATCCCGAACCTCACCCCACCATCATCGCCGATCCGGTGGCGGGGCGGGAGGCCGGGGGCGCTAGCAGACCCGAACCGGGAGCGACTTGACGCCGCTGATGAAGTTCGAGCGGAGGCGGGTGGTGGGTCCGGCCAGCTCGAAGTGGTCCACCCGGTCGAGCAGGGTCTCGAACACCACCCGCAGCTCCATCCGGGCCAGCCACGCCCCCAGGCAGAGGTGGGGGCCGTTGCGGCCGAACGTCATGTGGTCGTTGGGGTCCCGGGCCAGGTCGAAGCGGAACGGGCGGGGGAACGCCGCCTCGTCGTGGTTGGCCGAGTTGAGCCACATCACCACCTTGTCGCCGGCCTTGATCCGGCGGCCCCCCAACTCGGTGTCGACCGTGGCCGTGCGCCGGAAGTGCATGGTGACGGCCGACGTGCGCAGCAGCTCCTCCACCGCCGGGGCCGTGAGCGACCGGTCGTCCTGCCACCGCTTCCACAGTGCCGGGTTGGCGATCAGCGTGAGCAGGCCGGCGGCGATGCTGTAGCGGGTGGTGTCGTTCCCCGCCGCCACCAGCAGGGTGAAGAAGTTGTTGAAGTCGTGGTCGGTGATCGGCTCGCCGTCGGTGGTGGGAGCGAGGAGCTGGGTGACCAGATCGGGGCCGGGGTGGGCCCGGCGCTCGGCCGCCAGGGCCTCGGCGTAGGCGAACAGCTCGAGCGAGGCGGGGCTGCGGAAGGGCAGGAGGCGGAAGGCGTCGGTGTCGGTGAGGCCGACCGGGGTGTCGGTGAACTCGGGGTCGGTGTTGCCCAGCAGGGCGTCGCCCAGCTCAACCAGCCGGTGTCCGTCGTCGTCGGGGATGCCCAGCAGCCGGCCCAGCATCCGCATGGGCAGCTCCTTGGCCACGGCGGCCACGAAGTCGAAGGTGTCGCTGGCCAGCGCCTGCTCCACCACCTCCACCGCCAGCTCCCGGATGGCGGCCTCGTAGCCCTCCACCGAGCGCCGGGTGAACCCCCGGCTCACCAGGCGCCGGAGTCGGGTGTGGTCGGGTGGGTCGAGCTCCATCAGCGTGCGCCGGGCCTCCAGCTCGTCGTCGGCCATGTCCTCCAGGCGGATGCCCCGGGCCGAGCTGAACACGGCGACGTCGTGGCTCACCCGCAGGCAGTCGGCGTAGCGGGTGACGGCCCAGAAGCCGGCGCCGTCGGGCTCGTCCCACCACGACACCGGCTCGTCACGCCGGAGCCGGGCCAGGGTGGCGTGGGGCACCACGCCGGTGAAGGCGTCGTGGTCGGTCAGGTCGGCGTGGGCATCGCCCAGATCGTAGAGGTAGGGCTCCACCCAGGTCTCACCCACCAGCCCCTCACCCACGATGCCACCCTCCACTGGATGCTCCATTTCGTTTGCTACCGAACGATAGTGTTCCCGCGCTCGGGCGGTTCGTCCAGCTCCACCCGGAGGCCGAAGTGGGCCTCCAGCACCTGGGACCACGCCTCGTCGGCCACGGCGATGTCGGCCACGGTCCCGTCGGGCGCGGTCTGCCGCAGGGTGCGTCCCAGCAGGCTGATCCGACCCGGCCCGCCGTCGACCAGCCGGGAGGCGAAGGCCCGGGCGTGCCAGATCATCGTGTGGTCGGCCTGCAACCGCTGCGACGCCGGCTCCAGATCGCCGAGCGCCACCGCCACCCGGCGGAACCGGTACTGGGGGGCGGCGGGGGCTCCGGGCTCGTGGCGCACCAGGGTGGTGGCCTGGGGGCCCCGCACCAGCTCGAAGCCGGCCACCAGGCCGTCCTGGGGGCCGGACCGGTTGAGGGCCAGCGGGCGGCACGGGCCGTCGCCGAACCCCACGTCGACGAGGTAGGGGCCCTCGTCGAGCAGCACCTCCAGCGTCAGATGGTCGACCACATCGGTAGGGCCCCGCAGCACCACGGCGGCCGCCAGGTGCAGCACCCGGAAGCCGAGGGCGCCCAGGAGCGCCCCGAAGGCGCCGTTCAGCTCGAAGCACCACCCGCCGCGGCCGCGGTCGACCACCTTGGGCAGCGACCAGTCGGTGCCGGTGTGCACCGGCACCCCCGTGTAGACGTCGACGTTCTCGAACGGGACCACCGTCATGTGGGCCCGCTGGAGCGCCTCCAGCGTGTCCCGGTTCACCCCCAGGGGGCCGTCGTAGCCGATGCGGGCCAGATAGCGGTCGACGTCGACGTCGGCCCCCGTCGCCACCACCGCGCCCGGCTCAGGCGTAGGTGGTCGAGCCGTAGGTGTCGGTGAAGACCATCTCCGACAGCGGCAGACGGTCCAGCCGGGTGGGGAACGGGGCCGCCCGGTGCCCGACGGCGATGTGGGCCGCCGTGATCACGTCGTCGGGGATGCCCAGCAACTCCTTGACCTGCGGCTCGAACAGGCACAGCAGGGTGGTGAGGGCGGCACCCAGACCCGCTTCCCGGCACCCGAGGATGAAGTTCTGCACCGCCGGGTAGATCGAGCCACCCCCCACCACCGACAGGCGGCCGAGCTCGGTGTCGGTGGGGTGCACCCCGTCGAGATGGGCGCAGGCCACCACCATCACCGGCACCCGGTGCAGGTTCTCGGCCATGTGGTCGGCGTTGCGCAGCGCCTTCTCCGCCTTCTCGGCCCCGATGCCGATCTCGCCGCTCTGGGCTCCGGCCAGATACGCCTTCCACGGCACGAGGTACCACTCGGCCAGCTGGCGGCGTTTGGCTTCGTCGCGCACCACCACGAAGCGCACGGGCTGGCGGTTGCCGCCCTGGGGAGCGAAGCGGGCGTAGTCGAACGCCCGCTCCAGCTGCTCGTCGGTCACGGGGTCCTCGGTGAAGTACCGCGTGGTGACCGCGGTGCGGACGACGTCGCTCAGTTCCATGTCAAGACTGTAGGCCGTTCGGCCGATGCCTGGGCATGACCTTCGGATCACTGCTCCGGGCCCTCCTGGCCGACTCGACCTCGCTCACCCTGGCCGCCGGGACGGCGCTGGTGGCGGTGGAGGTGATGCTGCGGCGGACCGGGTTCGCCCGGCCGGACACCGTCAACCTGGATCTGGAGGATCGGCCCCCGTACCGGCGGCCTGGTCGGTCCGCCTGACCGGCGGCGCCGAGGCCGAGCGGACCGGCCCGGACCCCTTCGCCCCCACCGGCGGCCGGCGGGGCACGGGCGGCTTGCCCGACGCCGTGGCCGGGGCCTTGGGCATCCCGGCCGGCAGGCCGGCGGGAAGGCCCACGGGCAGCGCCGTGGGATCGAAGTCCACTGGAGCGGCCGCCTCGCGGTTGGCGGCCTCGATGGCGAGCGCCACCTCCTGGCGGTGCACGGTGACCGACCGGGGGGCCTCGATGCCGATCCGGACCTGATCGCCCCGGATCGAGATCACGGTGATCACGATGTCCTTGCCGATCATGATGGATTGCGACTCACGTCGCGACAGCACCAGCATCACGCCACCAACGGTTCTCGGGTCGAGTAGCCGCTGCGGTCCAGCACCACCTGGCGGGCCTTGCGGGTCTCGACGTTCACCACGATCGGGCCGAGCAGGTTGGCGGTGATGTTCACCGGGTCGTCACCCACCCGGTGCACGGTGAGAAGGGCCATGACCTCCACCTGCTCCGGATCGTCGACGGCCAGCGACTCCCGGGCCTGCTCGGGCAGCTCCAGGTCGTAGTCGGGGAAGAACAGGAACGGGGAGGTGGCCAGGAACGCCACCTCCGGCTCATCGGCGCTCTGCAGCCACACGTAGGGGGTGTCGACCACCTCCACCACCACGTAGGTCGAGGAGTCCGGGAAACCCAGGAGTGGGTCGTCGAACGAGAGAGAGCGGGAGGCCTCGACCTCGAACGAGCCGAACCGAGTGGACTCGATCAGCATCGTTGCGGAGCCTATCGGCTCCGATGGTGTCGGTGGGGCTTCAGCGGGCACTGGTCACCTCTCTGTTCACCTCTGTGCGCAGCGCGAACAACAGGTCGGCCGACATCGCCACCCCGGCGATGCTGGCTATGGGTTCTCCCCGGTCGACGAGCTCCAGCACCCGATGGGGCGGCGGGGCGCCGACCAGGTCGAGCACGGCCGGGCGGCCGATCTCGCCGTGCCAGGTGGCCAGGTCCTCGTCGGTGGGGTCGCCGTCGAGGACGTAATGGATCCGGCCCAGGCCGGCCTGGCGCAGCTCGTCGAGAAGGGGGCGCACCCAGCCGGGGAGCAGGGGCGGCACGTCGATCACGACGAGGGGGAACTCGGCCTGCCGGTCGGCCGCGATGGCGGCCAGCTCCCGGCTGTCGCTCACCACCGTCCAGTCGGTGCCGGCCTCCTCGGGGCGGGACGTGAGGGCGTAGACGTCGCAGTCGCCGGCCCAGTGGCCGCTCCGGCACCGCTCGACCACGGGCCCGGCGGCCGGCAGCGAGCCCACGATGGCATTCAGGGCGACCGGGGGCAGGTCGAGCAGCTCGGCTTGGCGGCGGGCCCGGTCGTACCCGGCCCAGAACTCGAGCGCCGAGCCCGAGGGCAGCGGCCCGTGGCGCCCTGCCGCCTCCAGCGGCGCTGGGGGCGGCAGCAGCCGCTGGCCCGGCGTCCACCAGTCGAGCGAGCCGAGCCGGGGCGGACGGCGGACCGCCCGGGACGGCCCCACCATCTGGTGGCCCGGAGCGCCACCCGTGACGTCCCCCGGCAACAGATCCTCGAGGCCCACCATCTCATGGCCCGAAGCGTCACCCGTGACGTCCCCCGGCAACAGATCGTCGAGGCCCACCATCTCATGGCCCGAAGCGTCACCGGTGACGGGCTGAGCCAGCAGATCGGCCGCAGGGGGCTCCGGGTCGAACCAGTCGTCGGGGTCGGGGTCGGCGTCGGGGGCCGATCCGGGGGCTGCCCGGACGGCGAGGTCGGGATCGAGGTCGGCGTGATGCCGGGCCCCCATCTCGTCGAGCAGCTCCCGACGCTCCTCTTCCTCGATCCGGCGGGCCAGGAGATCGGCGAAGCTCAGGGCAGCCGGCGGGCCGGCCGACGGGCCCCGGTCGGGGTCCAGCGCCGGCCCGATCCCGGACGCCGGGCGGCCGGGAGCCGCCCCGTCCACCAGCACCTCGAAGGTCTCCTTGGCGAAGAAGCCGGCGACGCCGCCCTCCCGCACCCGGTCCACGCTCACGATGGCGGCCTGGGACCCGTGGGCCTTCTGCACCTCGGCCAGGACGGCCGACAGCTCGGGGCCGACGTAGCGCTGGTAGCGCGGTGGAGGCCCCTCGGGCGCTCCCTCTGATTGTCTGGCGCCTCCGCGCACGGGCCGCACCTCCTACCCGCCGCGGGTCAGCGGGCCGAAACGTTGCCGCTCCCCCGTCGGCCCGGCCGTCCGGGATGTGAGGATCAGGCCACGAGCTCCGTCGGCGCCCCGTCCGCTGGGACTGTGCCCACCGGGGCTGTGCCCACCGGAACTGTGCCCACCGGAACTGTGCCCACCGGAACTGTGCCCACCGGAACTTTGCTGGCCGGCACGTTGACCCGGCGGATGCTTCGGCCGAAGCGGTTGCGGGGGGTGCGCATCACGAAGGCGATCACGATGGCCACCGCCTCGTACATGGCGGCCGGGATCTCGGAGCCCACGTCGAGCGTGTCGAACAGGACCCGGGCCAGGGGTCGGGCCTCCACCACCGGTACCCCGGACTCGAACGCCCGCTCCCGGATCCGCTCGGCCAGCAGATCGCCCCCCTTGGCCACCACCGTCGGAACCCGCCCCGGGGCGTAGGCCAGGGCCACGGCCACGTGGGTCGGGTTCACCACCACCACCGAGGCATCGGACACGGCGGCCAGCATCTGGTTCCGGCTGAGGCGGGCGTGGATGGCCCGGCGCCGGCTCTTGATCATCGGGTCGCCTTCGGTGCTGCGGGCCTCCTGCTTGATCTCCTCCTTCGACATCTTCAACCGCTTGGAGATCTTGTGGCGCTGATAGACGTAGTCGGCGAGGCCCACCACCACCCCGGCGAAGGCGGCGGCCCGCATGAGCAGCAACAGGCTGGCGGCCAGGCTGGGGCCCACGGCCGACAGGTCGCGGGTGGTGCCGTTGAGGTACTCGGCGATGAGACCCCGGGAGGTGTTGGCCACCAGGGCGACCAGCACGGCCAGGCGCACCACGGCCTTCACCGTGTCCACCGCGCTCTGCGTCGACACCAGCCGCTTCACCCCCTGGCGCAGCGACAGCCGTTCCAGCTTGGGTTTCATGGCCTCGCCGGTGAGGGTCACCCCGCCCTGGGCCGCCAGCGACACGGCGGTGATGACCATGACCAGAGCCAGGTAGGGGGCCATGGCCACCACCAGCCGGGGGATCAGCCGGCCGGTGCCCATCATGAAGGCCTCGGTCTCGTGGGCCGCCACGGCGGCCGTCATCTCCATCACGTAGGTCCGCAGCTCGCGCCCCAGCCGGCCCACCAGGGCCGGCAACAGCCAGGTGGCCACGAGCACCACCAGCCACCCCGTCAGGTCGGGTGACCGGGGTATCTGGCCCTGGCGCCGGGCCTCCTGGAGACGCTTCGGTGTCGGCTTCTCGGTCTTCTGGCCGTTGTCGTCCGCCATCCGCCGCCCGCCCTCAGCCCCCGCCCACCTGGACGGCCCACCGCAGGCCGTGCTCCAGCAGCCCGGAGCTGGCGTTCACCAGCAGGGGCAGGCCCACGGCGAAGCCGATCGTGAACACCAGGCTCTTGAGGGCGAAGCCCACCACCATCACGTTGAGCTGGGGGGCGGCCCGGGCCGCCATGGCCAGCACCAGCTCCGCCATCAACAGGGCCACCAGCAGGGGCAGGCCCACCTCGATGGCGGCCAGCATCAGCTGGCCGATGGCGTCGGACAGCACGCCGCGCAGCGAGTCGACCCGCAGCCCGCTCAGGGGGGCCGCCTGGTAGGTCCGCAGCACCCCCCTGACCACCAGCAGGTGCCCTTCCAGCAGGATCAGGATCATCGTGGTGACCAGCTGGTTGAGGCGGGCGGCGGGCGTGGTGCTGGAGGCCGAGAACGGGTCGAACAGGCCCGCCACCGAGAAGCCCGAGAGGTTGTCGATCAGGGCCCCCGCCATCAGCGGGGCGCTCAGCACGAGCTGCACCAGGTAGCCGAACAGGCCGCCGACCACCACCTGGTACACGAGGGCCACCATGAGGGGGCCCACGGCCAGGCGGACGTCGCTGTGCTGGGTGGGCGCCACCACCAGGGCCACCGAAACGGCAAGCGCCACCCGCACCCGGAACGGCACCAGGACCCCGGCGAAGGGCGGGGCCGTCACGAAGGCGGCCAGCAGCCGGGTCATCACCAGCAGGAAGGCCACCAGGGTGGACGGGTCGACAGCCAGGTTCATGTCACAGGGCGGCAGGAATCACAGGGCGGTGCGGGTCACAGCATCGAGGGGATGCGGCCGATGAGCTCGGTGGTGAAGTCCACCAGCAGGTGGAGCATCCACTGGCCGGAGATCACGATCACCAGGCCCACCGCGGCGAACTTGGGGACGAAGGCCAGGGTCTGCTCCTGGATCTGGGTCACCGACTGGAGCAGGCCCATCACCACCCCCACCACGATCGCCGTCACCAGGATGGGGGCCGACACCTTGGTGGCGGTCCACATGGCCGACGTCACGATCTCGATCACGGTCGTCTCGGTCACCAGGGGATCTCCTCTCGATCAGGGGGCGCCATCAGAAGCTGGCCAGCCGCGCCATCAGAAGCTGGCCAGCCCGCCATCAGAAGCTGGCCAGCAGGGTCTGGACGATCAGCGACCAGCCACCGACCATCACGAACAGGAGCAGCTTGAACGGCAGCGACACGAACACCGGCGGCAGCATCATCATCCCCAGCGACATGAGCACCGCGGCCACCACGATGTCGATGATCAGGAAGGGGATGAAGATGACGAAGCCCATGATGAACGCCGTCTTCAGCTCCGACAGCAGGAACGCCGGGATCAGGGTGGACATGGGGATGTCATCGGGGTTGGCCGGGCGGTCGTCGCCGCTGGCCCCGATCATGAGATCGAGCTCGGACGACCGGGTCTGCGACAGCATGAAGGCGTGCATGGGGGTCGAGGCCCGGTCGTAGGCCACCTCCTGGGTGATGGCGCCATCCATGTAGGGCTGGAGCGCCTGGTCGTTCACCTCTTTCAGGGTGGGGCTCATCACGAACAGGCTCAGGAACAGCGCCAGGCCGACCAGCACCTGGTTGGGGGGTATGCCCTGGAGGCCGAGCGCGTTGCGGGTGAGCGACAGCACGATCACGATGCGGGTGAAGCTCGACAGCATCAGCACCAGCGACGGGGCCAGCGACAGCACGGCCAGGCCCACGATGAGCAGGACCGACTGGGACGGGCCGTCGCCGGGGGTGCCGATGTCGATGTTGATCGAGCCGTCGCCGGTGGCACCGCCGTCGCCGGCTGTTCCCGGCCCGGTGACGGGAGCGATCGTGACCACGGGCCCGGTGGCGTCGGCCGGCCGGCTGTCGGGCGCGGACGTGGCCGGGTCCGGGGCCGTGGGCGTGGTGACCACCGGTACCGGCGGCGGCTGGGGACCGTCCTGGGCGCCGGCGGGGCGGGCGGTGGCCCCCAGGATCAGGAGCACCACGGCGAGGAGCAGGGCGAGCACCAGAGCTGCGGCGGCGATGCTGTTGTGCAACCGTGCGAGCATCGGGTGGGGCCTCCGCCCTGGTTCAGCGCCGAACGGTCTTCTCCCGGAGCGCCTCGATCAGGCTCGTCCGTGACCTTCCGGGGCCGCCATCGGGGGCCCGCCGGTGACGCTTCCCTGCGCCACGCCTGGCCGCTCCATCGGCCGCTCGGGCCCGATGATGAGTCAACCGTCGGGCCGGCTCGTCCGGGCCCGCCCCGGGGGCGGACGCCGACATCGGGGCCGGCACCGACCCCGGCACCGGCACCGAAGCGTCTGGCGGCAGGGCATCGGCGACGGAGGCCGACGCCGCCACCAGATCGTCGCCCTCGGCCAACACCGTCACGTTGGCGTCGGTCACCCCCACCAGCAGCCACCGGTCACCGGCCCGGATCACGGCCACCGAGGCGTTGCGGGTGAGCTGGTGGCGGGCGTGCACGGCGATGCCGGCCCGCGCCCCGCCGAGGCGGAGCCGGCCCCGGGCCAGCTTCGTCACCAGCAGGGCGGCCAGGCCCATCACGGCCAGCGACACCACCATCCGCAGCGTCAGTTCGGCGGTGGAGGCGCCCAGGAGCAGGGCCGGGGTGCTCACGATCCGCCGTTGTCGACGATGGCGGTGATCCGCACCGCGTACTCGTCGTCGATCAGCACCACCTCGCCGTGGGCCAGCAGGATGCCGTTGACCCGGATGTCCACCGGGGCTCCGGCCGCCCGGTCGAGCTCCACCACCGAGCCCACGTCGTACTCCAGAACGTCGGCCAGGGTCACACGGGTGCGGCCGAGCTCCACCGACACCTCGAGCGCCACGTTCACCAGCTTCTCGAAGCCGGCCACGGCCTGGGCCGCCTCGAGCTGGTCCAGGGCGTTCGGACCGGCGCCGCCGGCTCCGGACGCGGGCAGGCCGCCGCCTCCCCGTCGGTCCTGGCCCGTGAGCACGAGGGCGTGCACCACACCGCCGTCGCTCAGGGTCACGGCGTCGAACGGGGTGGCGAATCGGGCCACCAGCTCCGCTCCCGTGGCCACCGGGCTGCCCTCCGCCCCGTCCAGGCCGTCGGTGACGGCCTGGACCAGGGCCAGGCACAGATCCTCGGTCCCCTCGCTCAAGGCGTCGCGCACGGCCACCACCAGCGACGGCGACCCGCCGGGGCCGGCCACCTCCCGGGTGATGAACGGGCCGGGGGCGGCGGCCACCGCCGACGCGTCCACCGCCTGGCCCAACTGGAGCCCGGCGGCCGAAGCCACCGCCTCCAGCGCCGATCGGACCTCGGTGTCGGTCAGTGTGGTCACGCCTGTGCCTCTCTCCTGGTCGAGCTTGTCGCTGGCATCCTGATCACTGGCTGGTCGCCTTGCCCGGGTCGAGCTTCCCCGTCACCTCGGCCACCAGCCGTTGGCCGCGCTGGGCCGCCCGCACGTGGAACAGGCGCTCCGGGCCGATCCGGCCCACCAGCGGGCGGGTGACCGACTGGCAGGTGCGCACCACGTCGCCCACCCGCAACCCGGCGAGCTGCCCGGCGGGCACCCGGAACAGGTCGAACCCGACGGCCAGTTCCACCGGCACCGGAGCCACGGCCCGGGCCGCCCGCACGTTGATGGTGTTGGTGCGGGCCGGCACCCGCCCGGCGATGCGCCGGTCCATCTCCTCGGAGTAGACCTGGAGCTGGCCCATGGTGAGCCCGAGCACCAGACGGCCCTCCACGTTGCCCACCTTCAGCGCGAGCGACACGGAGACCGCGGGCTCGGGCTTCGAGTCGGGCAGGGAGGTGACGTGCGACAGGTGGGCCCCGACCTCCAGCGGGCCGGTGTCGAACGTCTCGGCCGCCACGTTCAGTACCGGGGCCAGAACCAGTTCGAGCACGCCCATCTCGAGGCGGTTCAGCGGCCGGATGTCGATCACCGGCGAGGCGATCCCACCGCACAGCATCGACACCAGGGTGAGCCCCAGCTTCAGCTCGACGGCGATCAGGCCGTGCGACATGTGGTAGCGGGCCTTGATGAGCGTCAGATGGTGGTCGGGCAGGGCCAGGGCGGGGATCATCGTCGTCTCGACCTGAGTGGCCTGAACCCGCGTCTCTCCCAGCCAGCGGCCCAGGTCCTCCTGCAGCTTCTCGCACATCGCCTCGGTCGAGCGGGAGAACAGCTGAGCCCGCTCGGCCGTCAACGGCCGAGCCTGCTGGAACGGATTGCCTTCGCTCACGACAGGCCCTTCTGCCACTCGGAGCCCGTCGGCCGGTAACGGCCGAGCATGAGCACTGCGGGCGGAGGGACCGGATCATGAGGCCGCGGTGATCTCAAGTTCGGCGGCCCGGATGCCGACCGGGGAGACCGGCGCGGTTTTCCGCGTCGCCTCACCCGACCACTTCGGAGCTGCCGCACCATGATCGTCTTCACCCGGTTGAACCGGACCGAGATCGGGCTCAACCCGGATCAGATCCAGCGGGTGGAGTCGACCCCCGACACGGTCATCACCCTCAACGACGAGAAGCGCTTCCTGGTGCTCGAGCCGATGGA
This sequence comes from Acidimicrobiales bacterium, assembly GCA_041394285.1. Lineage (GTDB taxonomy): Bacteria > Actinomycetota > Acidimicrobiia > Acidimicrobiales > SZUA-35 > CADEDH01. The sequence continues at coordinate 102,532 of JAWKIL010000004.1, forward strand.
CGAGGTGGTGCGCAAGATCCTCGAGTACCGGGCCTCCGTGCTGGCGCTGGCGAACACGATCGACGTGTCGGAAGCCGCCCGCCCGGCCCTCCACCTCGTCCCCGGCGACACCGAACCGGCACGCCACGAAGACCGCTGAGAAAGGGCGACCATGGCCAAGGACAAGGGCAAGAAGGACGAGGGCGACGACGAGGAAGAGTCCGGCGGCGGCAAGAAGAAGATCATCATGATCGTGGGCGCGCTGGTCCTCCTGGGCGGCGTCTACAAGTTCGTGCTGGCCAAGCCGGCCGAGCCGGCCAGCTCGCTCACCCCCGAGGAGCTGGCGGCGATGATGACGCCGGAGGAGAAGGCCGCTCTCCTCGATCCACCGGAGGGCGAGATCCTCCAGATGGAAGAGATGATCCTCAACCTGGCCGGTCCCGACGAGACCTACCTCAAGATCCGCTTGGCCCTGGTGCTCGACACCCTGACGGTGGCCGAGGAGTTCCAGCTCGAGTTGCCGATCGCCCAGGACGTGGCCGTGCAGTACCTGTCGTCGCTCGAGCCCGACGAGTTCCGCTCGGCCGAGGGCCGGGAGCACGTGAAACAGGAGCTGACGACGCGGCTGAAGGAGGCGTACCACGATGAGCACGTCCTCCGGGTCTTGATCACCGAGCTCGTGATGCAGTGACCCGCCGGGCGGGATGACGCGTTCGGCCCCTCATACACCGTGCCCTCATACACCGTGCAGGGCGGTCGAGACTCCGAAGACCGGGGAGACCCGGTGATCCCGGACCAACGGATTGGCGAGGGGTCGACAGCTACCGCTCTCACATGGAAGGACGAAAGGGAGCATGCGCGTAAACACGAACATCATGGCGTTCAACGCCAGTCGAAACCTGGGAATCTCGAATACGAACCTGGGTAAGAGCCTGGAGAAGTTGAGCTCCGGTTACCGGATCAACCGAGCCGGCGACGACGCCGCCGGCCTGGTGATCTCCCAGAAGCTCCGGGCTGAGGTCTCGGGGCTCCGGCAGGCCACACGCAACGCCCAGGACGGCATCAGCTTCGCCCAGACGGCGGAAGGTGCGCTGAGCGAGGTCCACAACATGCTGGGACGCATGCGGGACCTGGCCGTGCAGGCCGCCAACGACACCAACGACGCGGCGGCTCGCGACGCCATCAAGTCCGAGGTGGATGCCCTGGCCAGTGAGATCAACCGGATCGGTGCCGACACCACATTCAGTGGTGCCACCGTGTTCAGCGCCACGGCGCTGAACTTCCAGGTCGGCTCGGAAGGCGCCTCGGGCAATCAGATCCAGGTCACGGTGGGCGTCCTGGACGCCACCGACATGGACGGTGAAGACCTGACCGCCCTGGCCGTCGACACGGCGGCCAACTCCCGGACCTCGATCGAGGCCATCGACACGGCCATCTCCTTCGTCTCGGAGAGCCGGGGCAATCTCGGTGCGGCCCAGAACCGGTTCGAGTCGGTCATCAACAACCTCCAGGTCACAACGGAGAACCTGGCCGCCTCGGAGTCCCGGATCCGGGACACCGACATGGCCTCCGAGATGGTGGCGTTCACCAAGAGCCAGATCCTCCAGCAGGCCGGCACGGCCATGCTGGGCCAGGCCAACAGCATCCCGCAGGGCATCCTCCGTCTGCTCAACGGCTAGTGGGAACCCTCCGGGTTCCTTAGGTACGCCTGAGTAGATCCTGCGCCGATCTGCAGCACGCGCCCGGTACCGCGGTCGCTCCCCCACCGGGGGGGCGACCGCGGATCGGGCGCTGGCGCGCGCCCGCGCTCACATGCTCCACCCGACCTGCCGATGCGGAAGAGGTCAGGGAGCCACCGCTCCCCGACGCATGTCGATCGACCTCGCTATTGATCCACCTTGCTAATACCACCGCTGACCCGGCCGAGCCTGCGATCACCGGTCCCGGTAGGGGCCGGGGCGGAGGCCTGAAGGATCAGACCGGACCGCATCACAAAGCTCTCACAGGGAAGGACATCGGGAGCATCTATGCGTATAAACAACAACGTGATGGCGTTCAACGCCAGCCGAAATCTGGGCACATCAAACGCCCAGTTGGGCAAGAGCCTCGAGAAATTGAGCTCGGGGTACCGTATCAACCGGGCCGGTGACGACGCCGCCGGCCTGGTCATCTCACAGAAACTCCGAGCCGAGGTCTCGGGTCTGAGGCAGGCCACCCGAAACGCGCAGGATGGCATCAGCTTCGCCCAGACGGCGGAAGGGGCGCTCAGCGAGGTCCACTCCATGCTCAACCGCATGCGGGACCTGGCGGTGCAGGCGGCCAACGACACCAACGACACCGCGGCCCGGGACGCCATCCAGAGCGAGCTCGACGCTCTGGCCAACGAGATCGGGCGGATCGGCAACGACACCACCTTCAGCGGCAGCTCCGTGTTCACGGCCACCGCGCTGAACTTCCAGGTGGGATCGGAAGGTTCATCCGGCAACCAGATCTCCACCACGGTGGGGGTGCTCGACAACACCGACCTGGGCGGTGCCGACCTGACCTCGCTCACGGTCGACACGGCGACCAACGCCCGGACCTCGATCGAGGCCATCGACGACGCCATCGAGGCGGTGTCGACCTCCCGGGGCACGCTCGGCGCCATCCAGAACCGGTTCGAGTCGGTGGTGAACAACCTCCAGGTCACCACGGAGAACCTGGCCGCCTCGGAGTCCCGGATCCGGGACACCGACATGGCCTCCGAGATGGTGGCCTTCACCAAGAGCCAGATCCTCCAGCAGGCCGGCACGGCCATGCTGGGGCAGGCCAACGCCATCCCCCAGTCGGTCCTCCGACTGCTGGCCTGAACGATCGGGAGATGGCGGTGCGCCCGGGATCGGCCCCCACGCCGCCGGTCCCGGGCGCACCCCCTCCCACTGAGGAGTCACCATGTCATCGATAGACGGACTCGTCACCGGGCTCGACACCACGGCCATCATCAAGCAGCTGATGGCCATCGAGCGCAAGCCCCAGGACGCCCTCACCACCCGCAAGAGCCAGGCCGAGAAGGCCCGAACCGAGATCACCGGCATCCGCTCCGACGTCAACGCGCTGGGCACCCTGGCCCGGGACCTGCGCCTGGCCTCGGCCTGGAACCCGCTGAAGGCGACCACCACCAACACCACCGCCGTCTCGCTGTCGACCGGCTCGGCCGCCACCACCGGCGCCTACACCTTCCGGGTCACGTCGCTGGCTTCCGCCGCCTCGGTCTATTCGGCCAACACCTTCGCCTCGCTCGACTCCCCCGTCGGCCCCACCGGCGCCGTGTTCTCGGCCACGGGCCACCAGTCGCTCGGCATCGCATCGATGACGGGCACCGGCTTCGATCCGGGCGACGTCGCCTTCGAGGTGCTGCAGGCCAGCACGGCGGCCAAGCTCGACAGCGTGGTCGACATCCCGGCCGTTCCCATCACCATCGACGGCACCAATGACGGGATCGACATCTCGGTCGACGGCTTCTCGTTCTCCGTGCAGCTGACCAACGACACCTACACCACGAAGGCCGACCTGGCCGCCGCCTTCAACGACGCCATCCAGGCCTCGGGCGCGGCGGGCAAGGTCACCGCCTCCCTCAACGACCAGGACCGCATCCAGCTCACCACCACCGGCGAGGGCAGCGCCCACTCGGTGGGCGTGACCGGCGGGACCGGTGCCGCCGCCCTCGGACTCTCGGTGGGCCTCACCGCCTTCGGGACCGACGGCATCGTGTCGGTCAACGGCACCTCCACCACCGTGACCGACGCCAGCGCCGGCGCCGTGGTCTCCCTGCCCAGCGGGGGTACGGGCACGATCTCGGCCACCCTGTCGGGCGGCCTGCGGGAGGGGACGGCGCAGGTGACGCAGCTCGACACCGGCACCGGGAGCCTGTCCGACGTCGTCAACGCCGTGAACCGCTCCGACCTGGGGTACTCGGCCACCGCCGTGAACACCGGCAACGGCTATCGCCTGCAGCTGACGGCGAAGACCACCGGTGCCGCCTCGGCCTTCACCCCCGACGCCCAGCTGTTCGGCTCCACCTCCTTCACCACCCTGTCGGCCGGTTCCGACGCCGAGATCACGATCACGGGGGCCAACCCGTACACCGTCAGCTCGTCCACCAACACCTTTTCCAACCTGCTGCCCGGCGTCGACGTGACGGTCAACGCCCTCACCGACACCGCGGTGACGGTGAGCACCGAGCACGACCACGAGGCCGTGGCCACCAGGGTCGAGGAGCTGGTGAAGAAGCTCAACGACGTGAACGCCCGCATCGCCAAGGCCACGGCCAACGTCCCGGGCGCGGACCGGTCGATCCTCCAGGGCAGCCGGGAGACCCGCCGGGCGGCCGAGGCCCTCCGGGGAGCGCTGGTGGCCCCGGTCGACGAGTCGTCGCTGAGCTCGGTGGGCGTGGTCGGCGTGGAGCTGACCAAGGACGGCACGATCAACTTCGACAAGGCCAAGTTCACCGAGGCCCTGAAGAACGACCCCACCGATCTGACCAAGCTGTTCACCAGCGGAACGGTCAGCGGCGGCACGGGGGCCCTGGACCGGATGGTGGCCGCTGTCGACAGCGCCACCAAGGTGGGCGAGGGCTACCTCTACACCGCAGGCGAGGCCAACGACCGGCGCATCGACGACTACGGCCGTCAGATCGACGCCTACGAGACGCGCCTCACCCAGCGGGAGGCGGCCCTGCGCCGCACGTACGCCAACCTCGAGGTGGCTCTCAGCTCCCTCCAGAAGCAGTCGTCGAACCTCGCCGCCCAGCTCGGCTCGATCGGGAGATAGCGCGTGACCCCAAGTCAACAGGCCCTGCTGGCCAGCCGGTACAAGGCCGACGGGATGGCGGTGTCGTCGCCCCAGAAGCTCGTGGTGCTGATCTACGACCGGCTGGCCCGGGATCTCGACACGGCGCTGGCCGCCATCGACGAGCGCAACGTGGAGGGGGCCCACAAGGCCCTGGTGAACGCCCAGGATCTGGTGTTCGAGCTCCAGATGGCCCTCGACGCCGACCTGTGGGAGGGGGCCCGGGACCTGGCCGCCATCTACGACTACCTGCTCGGGCTGCTGGTGGCGGCGAACCTGAAGAAGTCGGCCGAGCAGGTGCGGCGCTGCATCGAGATCGTGACCCCGCTGCGGGAGTCGTGGACCGAGGCCTACCAGATGATCCAGCGGGGCGAGGCGGTGGTGCCGGCCAAGGCGGCCCCGGCCGTGCCGGTGGCGGCCGGGCACTGACATGAGCCCCATCGCCACATCAGGGACCGCCGCCACCCCGACCGACCGCTGGGTCTCGGCCCTCGACGACTTCGAGCGCCGGCTCGAGGTGTTCCGCCAGGTGCTGGAACACGACGCCGAGCCCATCGGCTCCCCGTGGCCCCCGTCCGACGTGGCCGGCCTCGACCTGCCCGCGGGGCTCGCCCCCCGGGCCCGCGACCTCCTCGATCAGGCGGCCGGCCTGGAGGAGGCCATGCGCCTGCGCCGGGAGGACCTCCACCTGCGGGCCGCCTTCGGGCCCCGCCACCACCGCCCCTTCCCCGGCCGCCCGTCGGTGTCGACCGACCTCTGACGGCCGCCCGGGCCGGCTGGCCCGGGGGCCCCACGCCGCCCAGTTGATCCGGGCGGCCTACTCAAGAACGGGGGCCGTTCCCCCGATACCTAAGAGGTGGCGAGCCGGACGCTCGCCTTCGTAGCCGCCCAGGGACCGGGCTCTCGTACCAGTCTCAGGAGCGCGCTCGACGTGGAAATCGGCGGAACCCACACGCAGATCCTGGCCGCCGCCATGCGGGGCCTCGAGGCACAGCGTCAGGCCCACGAGCTCAATCTCTCGAACGTCGAGACCCCGGGCTTCCGGGCCCGGCAGGTCTCGTTCGAGGACTCGCTCCGCCGGGCCGCCACCACCGGCCGGCCCGGCGCCGCCGGCATCTCCACCACCCTGTCGACCGAGGCCACCCGGCCCGACGGCAACAACGTGCAGGTGGCCGACGAGATGACGTCGCTGGAGCTCAACGCCCTCCAGCAACGGCTCATGACCCAGGCCCTCAACGACCACTACGGCCGCCTCCGGGCCGCCCTGGGCAACGGCTGAGAGCGACCGGCATGACCGACCCCTTCCACAGCCTGGCCATCTCCGGCTCCGGCATGGACGTCTACCAGACCTGGATGGACGCCATCGCCGACAACGTGGCCAACATCAACAACGTCACGTCCACCGACACCGCCGCCTTCCAGGAGCGCTACGTGGTGGCCAGCTCGCAGACAGGCCGGGGCGGCCGGCCCGACGGGGCCGCCGTCACCGGCGTCCGCTTCGGCAACCCGCTGGGTCGCATCGTCTACGACCCCCAGCACCCCCTTGCCGACGGCGACGGCATGGTGCGCCTCCCCGACATGAACCTCAGCGACCAGATGACCAACATGGTGATCGCCCAGCGGGCCTACCAGGCCAACGTGACGGCGTTCCGCTCGGCCCGCGACGCTTACCAGCGGGCACTGGAGATCGGCCGCTGATGGTGGCGGGAATCGGACCGGTCCCGATGGCCGGCACTGTCAACCCCCTCCGGGGCGCCGCCGCCCCGGGCAAGGCGAACCCCGCCAGCGACCTGCTCGACAAGATCGGCTCCTCCTCCAACGGGGCGTCCGATTCGAGAGTGGCGGGCGCCACCGGCACCGGCTTCGGCCAGGCCGTGGGCGATGCCCTCAAGAAGGTGGGCAGCCAGGAGGTGGCGGTGGAGCGGGCGGCGGAAGCTGCCGCCACCGGCGACCTCCGCTCGGTGACCGACTACATGATCGCCGCCACCGAGAGCCAGCTCACCACGCAGATCACGGTGGCCGTGCGTGACCGTGCCATCTCCGCCTTCAACGACATCATGCGGATGCAGATCTGATGGCGGCCGGCGTGAACCTCGAGGCCGTCCGCTCCAGCGTGACCGGATCGGTCAGCCGGATGAACGGGCCGCAGCGCCTCACCCTCGGCTTCGCCTTCGTGGCCACCGTGGCCGCCATGTTCGCCGTGACCCGCCTCACCGGCGGCACCGCCATGGCCACCCTCTACGCCGACCTGGAGCCCGAGTCGGCCGCCGCCGTGGTGGAGCAGCTCGACGCCCAGGCCGTGCCCTACGAGCTGCTCGACGGCGGGCGGGTGATCAAGGTCCCGGCGGCCCAGGTGGACTCGGTGCGCCTCGAGCTCTCCTCCCAGGGCCTGCCCGACAGCGGCGAGGGCTGGTCGATCCTCGATCAGCAGGGCATCACCACCTCCGAGTTCGATCAGCGGGTGGGCTACCAGCGGGCGATGGAGGGCGAGCTGGCCCGGACCATCGGCGCCATCGACGGGGTCCAGGAGGCCAGCGTGCACCTCGTCATCCCCAAAGACGACCTGTTCGCCGCCGACGACGTGAAGGCGTCGGCCTCGGTGCTGCTCGTCACCAAGGGGGGCCAGGAGCTGGCCCCCATGCAGGTCCAGGCGATCGTGAACCTGGTGTCGTCGTCGGTGGAGGGCATGACGGCGGACCAGGTGTCGGTGACCGATCAGAACGGCCGCATCCTGGCCGCCCCCGGCGACAGCGGGGCGGTGGCCGGGCTGGAGGGCGACAGCCAGCTCCGGGCCCGCCGGGAGTACGAGAGGGAGCTGGAGACCGACCTCGAGTCGCTGCTGTCGACCGTGGTGGGCCCCGGCCTGGCCAAGGTCAGCGTGACCGCCGACCTCGACTTCGACTCCGTGCAGACCACCAGCGAGCAGTACGAGCCGATCAGGGGTGAGGACGGGTCGCAGACGCTGCTCAACGAGACGAGCCGCCAGGAGCTGTACCGGGACGCGGCGGCCGCCGGCGAGACCGGAGTCCTCGGCACCGAGACGCCCGGCACCGACGCCACCGGCGCCGTCACCTCCACCTCCACCGCCGGGACCAACGACACCTCGGTCAAGTACAGCCTCGACGAGAAGGCCGCCGACTACGCCATGAACAAGGTGGTCACCACGGCCGACAAGGCGCCGGGCCAGGTCACGCAGCTGTCGGTGGCCGTCCTGCTGGACGAGACGGCGGTGGACGCCGCCCGCGTCACCGACATCGAGAACCTGGTGACGGCGGCGGCCGGCATCAACGCCGGTCGGGGCGACACCCTGGCCGTGTCGCTCCTGCCCATCAACGAGCAGGTCCGGGCGACGATCGAAGCGGCCAACACACCGGAAGAGGTGGCGGGCGCCGGGCTCGACCTGATCGGCCTGATCCGCACGATCGGCACCGTCATCGTGGCCCTGGTGGTGATCCTGTTCGGCCTGCGGAGCCTGAAGCGGGACGGCGGGCGGAAGGTGATCGACTCGGTGGCCCTCAGCGAGCTGGAGGGCGGCATGCCCGCCCTGTCGGCCGGTGTCCTGGGCGAAGCTGACCAGGCCGAGCCGGTGGAGCAACGGCTCCAGTCGCTCATCGCCAACCAGCCCGACGACGTGGCCGGCGTGCTGCGCTCCTGGCTGAACGACGAGGAGCTCGTCAAGTGAGCACCCCGGTCGATCTCAGCTCCCTCAGCCCCCGCCGCAAGGCCGCCATCCTTCTGGTGAAGCTCGGCCCGGAGCAGGGGGCGCCCCTCCTGCGGGGCCTGCGCCGGCCCGAGCTGAGCGCCATCGCCGACGAGGTGGCCCACCTGGGCAAGGTGCCGGCTGCCCTGGCCGAGGCCGTGGTGCGGGAGTTCCTGGAGTCGGCCGAGGTCGACATCCTGCCCATGGGCGACTACGACCTGGCCTTCAACTACATCCAGTCGACGTTCGGCGACCGCATGGCCCGCGACGTCATGGGCGAGGTCACCGGTGGCGTCTCCGACGTCCCGTTCAAGTTCATGGACAACCTCGACGCCGAGGTGGTGGCGGAGAACCTGCTGGGCGAGCTGCCCCAGGTGATCGCCCTCGTCCTGTCGCACCTGCGGCCCGACCAGTCGGCCGAGATCATCTCCTACCTGCCACCCGAGGTGGTGGTGCAGGTGGGGGTGCGGCTGGGGACGATGGAGCGGGTCACGGCCGACGCCCTGGCCGCGGTGGAGGAGGGGCTGCGCCAGCGGTTCGCCTCCGTGCTGGAGAACAAGTTCCTGGAGGCCACGGGCGGCATCGACTCCCTGGTGGAGCTGCTGACCCTGGCCGATCCGGCGGTGAAGGACCTGGTGATGAAGGGTCTGACCGAGATCGACCCCGAGCTGGCCCTCGAGGTCCGGGCGAAGATGTTCGTGTTCAACGACCTGCAGCTCCTGGCCGACCGCCAGATGCAGCTCGTGCTGCGCTCGGTCGACTCCGGCCGCCTGCCGCTGGCCCTCAAGGGTGTGGCCGACGGGGTGCGGGACAAGGTGCTGAACAACCTGTCGAGCCGGGCCCGGGAGAACCTGCTGGACGAGATGCAGCTCATGGGGGCCGTGCGCACGGTGGACGTGGAGGCGGCCCAGGCCGAGATCCTCGACTCGGTGCGGGCGCTGGAGGAGTCGGGCGAGCTCGTCATCAACCGTGGAGGCAACGACTTTGTCAGCTGAGCTGGTCACGAGCCCGGTCCTCACCGGGGCCGAGGCGGCCCGGGCCCGCCGGATCGACCTCGTCGGTCCGGTGGACGACTCGAACGCGCTCACCCCGACCGGGCCGTGGGCGGCGGAGGCGGCCAAGGCCTTCGATCGGGCCCGCCAGGAGGGCCACGCCCGCGGCGCCAACGAGGGCCGCATGGAAGGCCTGGCCCAGGCCCGGGCCGAGACCGCGGCCGAGGTGGCCCGCCTGGCCGACGCCGTCGACATCCTGCGGGCCGAGGTGGACGCCCGGGTGGCGGCCGCCATCGACGATCTGGCTCAACGGACCACCGGGCTGGCCCTGGTCATCGCCGAAGCCATCCTCGATCGGGAGGTTCGCACCGCCCACGATCCCGGGGCCGACGCCATCGCCCGCTGCCTGGCCATGGCCCCCCTGCCGGGGGCCGTGGTGGCCCACGTCAACCCGGCCGACGCCGAACGACTCGGCCCCCTCCCCCAGGTCGAGGGCCGCCCGTTCACGGTGGTGGCCGACCCGTCGCTGGCCTCGGGCGAGGCCCGGGTGACGGTGGCCGACACCCTGGTGGACGGCCGCCTCGACGATGCGCTGGCCCGGGTGGCCGAGCTGCTGGGCGAACCGGCGCCGGGCGGCGCCGCCGGGCGGGGAGCGACGTCATGAGCCCGATGCTGGCCCCGGAGCCCGTGTCGCCGGCGATGCTGGCCGGCATCATCGCCGCCGCCCGCCCCCGCCTGGTGGGCCGGGTGGAGCGGCTCCTCCAATCACAGGCCGACGTGGTGGGGCTCCCCGTGGGTGTGGGAGACCTCGTCATGATCGGGGCGACGGAACCGGTGCTGGCCGAGGTGGTGGCGGCCGCCGGTTCCCGTACCACGGTCCTCCCCTACGGCGACCTCCGTGGGCGCCGGGTGGGAGAGCCCGTCTTGTCGGCCGGTCGCCAGATGCAGGTGGCGACCGGCCGGCAGCTCCTCGGCCGGGTGCTCGACGGCCTGGGCCGCCCCCTCGACGACGGCCCCCCGCTCGATCCCGGCACCGCGGTGCCCATCCACCTCGCTCCGCCGCCGGCGCTGGAGCGGCCCCGCATCACCCAGCCCCTCCAGGTCGGGGTGCGGGTGCTCGACACCCTGCTCACGTCGGGCCGGGGCCAGCGCGTGGCCATCCTGGCCGGTTCCGGGGTGGGCAAGTCGAGCCTGCTGTCGATGCTGGTGCGGGGTACCGAGGCCGAGTGCAGCGTGCTGTGCCTGGTGGGCGAGCGCGGCCGTGAGGTGCGGGAGTTCATCGAGAACGACCTCGGCCCCGAGGGCCTGGCCCGCTCGGTGGTGGTCGTGGCCACCTCGGATCAGCCGGCCCTGGTGCGGCGCAACGCCGCCTACCTCGCCACCCGGGTGGCGGAGAGCTTCCGCGACGACGGCATGGACGTCAACCTGCTGATGGACAGCGTCACCCGCTTCGCCATCGCCCAGCGTGAGATCGGCCTGGCCGCCGGTGAGGTCCCGACCACCCGGGGCTACCCACCCTCGGCCCTGGGCCTGCTGCCCGGGCTGCTGGAGCGGGCCGGTACCTCGGCCTCGGGCTCGATCACCGGCTTCTACACCGTGCTGGTGGAGGGCGACGACCTCAACGACCCGGTGGGCGACACCGTGCGGTCCATCACCGACGGCCACATCTCGCTCAGCCGGGACCTGGCCAACGCCGGCCACTTCCCCTCGATCGACGTGCTCCGTTCCGCCTCCCGGGTCGTGAGCTCGGTGTGCACCGCCGACCAGCGGGCCCTGGCGGCCCAGGCCCGCCGGCTGCTGGCCACCTACGACCGGGCCCGCGACCTGATCGAGATCGGGGCCTACGCCCCGGGGGCCGACGCCGAGATAGACCGGGCGGTGGCTCTCCACGCCCTGCTGGAAGACTTCACCCGCCAGCCCCTGCACGAGCTGACCACCGCCGGTGAGGCGTGGCGGATGCTGGCGGCCGTTCTCGACGGAGACCCGTCGTGAGCGCCGCTCGCAAGAGCCGCGCCGTGCGGGCCACCCGGGCCGCCCAGCAGGTGGAGGACGGGCTGAAGCTGGCCGCCTTCCGGGCCCGGCAGCGGGCCCAGGAGACCGGGGCCGCCATGGCGGCCGAGGCCGACCGGACGCGGGAGCTGCTGGCCGCCACCGGCGATCCCGCCCTCCGCGGCCTGCTGGCCCAGGCCGGGGTGCGCCACCAGCAGGCGCTCGAGACCGCCCGGGCGCATCAGGAGGCCGAAGCGGCGGCGGCCGAGGCCGTCTGGCACGAGGCCCGACTACGGGTGCGCTCGCTGGAGAAGCTGGTGGAGCGGCTCGACACGGGCCTGCGGACCGGCCGCCGCCTGGCAGAGAACGCCGAATGGCAGGACGTGGTGACGAGCCGAGCCGGCCGACCTCCCGCCGGGGCCCAGGCTGCCACCGGGAGCGCAGCCTGATGGCCGGCCCCCTCGGTTTCGGCTCCGCCGCCGGTGCGGGCCACGTGCCCGATCGGATGGCTGCCATCCAGGCCCGGTTCGGGCTGAGCGCCAACCGCCCGGCCACCGCGCCCGGCCGGACCGGGTCCCCCTCCGCCTTCGACACGGTGCTGGCCGGCGCACGCTCGAGCACCGGAGCCGACGGCGCCAGGTCTCCCGAGGCCCTGCTGGCCGACGCCCTGGGCGTCGACGCCAGCGGCGGCTGGCCGCTGCTGGCCGGCGCCCCCCTGCCCGCCGGCCTGCTCAACGCGCTCGGCACCGACGTGTCGAGCCCGGCCGGGCCCGGCATCGACGCTCCGTACGGCCTCGCCGCGCTGGGCCCCTCCGGCGGGGCTGCCACTCCCGGCGGTGCTGCCACTCCCGGCGGTGCTGCCACTCCCGGCGAGGCGGTGGTGACGGCGGCCGAGGAGTACCTTGGCGTGCCCTACCTGTGGGGTGGCACCGACCCCGACAAGGGGCTCGACTGCTCGGGCCTGATCCAGCTCGCCTACCGCCAGGCCGGCGTCGAGATGCCGAAGTGGAGCCGTAATCAGGCCACGATGGGCGTGGCGGTGGACTCGATCGATCAGGCCCTGCCCGGTGACATCCTGACCTTCGGCCGCCCCGTCACCCACGTGGCCCTGTACGTGGGAGACGGCAAGATGCTGCACGCCCCCAAGCGGGGCGAGGTGGTGAAGATCGAGCCCATCGACCGGCCGATCGGCTCGATCCGCCGGATCATCACGGCCACCGGCGCGCTGGCCGCCCCGCAACCCGGGACCCCGGCCGGCGCCCCGGCCCCGTCGGCCTCGCCGTCCACCTGGCAGGCCGGCCCGGCCGAGCAGCGCTACCAGGCCCTGTTCGCCGATGCCGGGCGGCGCTGGAACGTCGATCCCAACCTGCTGGCCGCCATCGCCCAGACCGAGTCTGGCTTCAACCCGGACGCCAAGAGCCCGGCCGGGGCCCAGGGGCTCATGCAGTTCATGCCGGCCACGGCGGCCGAGATGGGCGTCGATCCCTGGGATCCGGCGTCGGCCATCGACGGCGCCGCCCGCTACCTGCGCACCTCGCTCGACCGGTTCGGCTCGAGCGAGCTGGCCGTCGCCTCCTACAACGCCGGCCGGGGAGCGGTGGCCCGCTACGGCGGCGTGCCCCCCTACCGCGAGACCCGCGCCTACGTGAACAAGGTTCTCGACGCCTGGAAGGACCGCTCATGACCTCCGACGCCATCCCCCTGGCGGCGCTGCCCGCTCCGGCCGCTCCGGCCCCGGCGGCCCGCCCCGCCCCCGGCCGGACCGGGACGGGCGCCGACCGGCGGGCCGACGCCGACCGGTCGCGCCGCTTCCACGACGCCCTCGACCAGGCGGCCCGTCCGGCGGCTGCCCGTCCGGGGCGCGGCCGGATCCGGCCGACGCCCGACAGCGCCCGGCCGTCAGCCGGCCGGACAGCCACAGCCGCCGTCCCCCCGTGGGCTCTCCTGCCACCCGGCGGCCGGCGCCGACCCGCAGCACCGCCACCGACGCAGCACCGGGCAGTGCGGTGCCCCGAGGTGCTGGCCGCCCCCACCGGACGGGCCCGGCGGCACCGGGCGCCGCCGAGGCCAAGACCGAGCGGAGCGACGACCCGACCGGGAACCACGGGGCCGACCGCCTCCCGGAGGTGGCCGCGGCCAGCCTCCAGGCCGCCCAGGCCATGACGGCGGCGGCCCCCGCCGGCCCGACGGCCGACACCGCCGACGGCAGGACCACCGGGGGCGACCCGCTCGCCGTCGACACCGGAGCGGGACCGATCGGCTCGGGGACCGGAACGGGTGGCGGTGCCACCGCCCCCCTCTCCCCCGCCGTCCAGCCGGGCACCGCCCTCCTGCCCGGTGAGACCCCCGGCGCGGCCCCGGCCGGCGCCGGCACCGGACCCGGTGAGGCGTCCGGCCCCGACGGGCCCGGCGGCGAGGGGGTCGCGACCGGGGACGTCGCCCGCAGCGGCGGCACCGGCGACGCCGCGCCGGCCGACGCCGGCACCACGGCCGACGGCACGGCCGGCGGGACCACGACCGACGCCGCCATCCCCGACAGCGCCGCCGCCGACAGCGCCGCCGCCGATGGCAGCGCCAGCTCCGGCGGCGGTGCGACATCCGACGACAGCGCCGCTGATGGCGACAACGCCGGCAACAACGCTGTCGGGAGTCGGACGGCCACCGGCCCCGATCGGCCGGACCCGACGCCGACCCCCGCCAGCGGGCCGCTCAGCGCACTGGCCGCCGCCACCGCCAACGCCAACGCCCCGGTGCCGGCCGGTCCGGCCCCGGCCGGCCGACCCCCGGCCGCCACCGCCGAGGGGATCGAAGGCCCCCACGGCACCGGCCCCCGGCCGGGTGCGGCCGACCGCGCCGACGCCGACCCCCGGTCCCTCGACGGCCGGCTGGCGGCCGCCCTCAATGGCGATCCCGCCGCTCCTCCGACCGGCACCGCACCCTCGGCCCCAGCCAACGGCAGCACCCGGTCGGCCGGGGCCGATCCCCTGTGGCGCCAGGTGCAGCGGGCCCTCAACGCCGTACATGTCAACGCCGAGGGCAACCACGAGATGACGATCCGGCTGCGGCCCGACCACCTCGGCTCGCTCACCGTCAAGGTCACCACCGGCGAAGCCGGCACCACGGTGGCCCTGGTGGCCGAGAGCCGGGCCGCCGCCCAGCAGCTGGAGCAGCAGCGGCACCTCCTGGCCGACGAGCTGAACGGCGGCGGCCTCCGGGGCGCCGCCATCGACATCGGCCTGGGCTCCGGCCCGTCGTCCGGCGGCACGCCGGGCCGCGACGGCACCGGTGCCGCCACCAGCTCCCACTCCGGCCCCGGCTCGGGCTCCGGCTCACCGGCCGGCAACCGCTCCGGCCGCGCCACCGTGGGCGTCGCCGACTCCCGGCCCGACACCGGGCGGGCCGAGGCCCTCCGGACCGCGGCCCGCCGTCGCTCGACGGCCAGTGTGGATCTGGCCCTGTGACCCTCTACCAGCCCCCCTCCTCGACCGGTCCTCACCTCGACCAGCCCTATCACCTCGATCAGAAGGAGACCTGCGCCATGGCTGACCTCGTGACCGCACGGGCCGGCGCCACCGTACCGCTGGCCTATCAGACGGCCCCCGCCGCCGGCACCAATCAGGCGGCCGGCCCCTCCCGCCTCGACGCGTCGAACTTCGCCGGCTCGTCGGGCTCCAAGCTCACCGACGCCCAGTCGAGCACGCTCGACAAGGACGCCTTCCTCAAGCTGCTGGTGGCCCAGCTCAAGTACCAGGACCCGATGCAGCCCAGCAGCTCCGAGGAGTTCATCGCCACCACGGCCCAGTTCACCATGGTGGAGAAGCTCGACCAGCTGACCGAGCAGGGAAAGGCGACGGCACTGGTGTCGTCGCTCACCACCGCCTCGGCCATGGTCGGCCGGTCGGTGTCGGCCATCCAGGACGGTGCCCCGGTCGAGGCCGTGGTGCTGCGCAGCAAGCTCGTGTCGGGCGAGGTCGTCCTCGACACCGACAAGGGCGTCGTCCACCTCAACGAGATCGTCTCGGTCGGCGCCCCGGCGCTCACCGCAACCCCGCCGACCGCAGACCCGTCATCCGCCACCCCAGCCCCAACCCCCGCCACCGAACCCCAGGAGACCCCCCAGCCATGATCCGTTCCATGTACGCCGCGGTGTCGGGCCTGCGCAGCCATCAGACGATGATGGATGTCGTCGGCAACAACATCGCCAACGTCAACACCCACGGGTTCAAGCGCAGCGAGGCCCTGTTCCAGGACGTGCTGAGCCAGATGATCCACGGCGCCGGCACCCCCACCGCCACCCTCGGCGGCACCAACCCGGCCCAGATCGGGCTGGGGGTCATGGTGTCGGCCATCGCCCAGAACCTGAGCCAGGGTTCGCTGCAGGTCACCAACCGGGACCTCGACCTGGCCATCCAGGGCGACGGCTTCTTCGTGGTCGACCAGGGCGGGGAGCAGATGTTCACCCGGGCCGGGTCGTTCTTCCTCGACGCCAACGGGCGGCTGGTCAACAGCGACGGCGGCCTGATCCAGGGCTGGAACGCCGACACCGCCGGGACCCTGGTCGACTCCGGCGGCACCCCCGGCAGCATCCGGATCCCGATCGGCGAGCAGAGCTCGCCGGTGGTCACCAGCGACGTGAAGCTGGGCGGCAACCTGAGCGCCGACGCCACCGTCGGCACCCAGTACTTCACCGGTCTGAGCGTGTTCGACGAGCAGGGCAACCCGATCGACCTCGACGTCACCTTGGAGAAGACCAACGACGACGAGTGGACCGTTTCGGCCACCTACGGCCCCACCCAGATCCCCATCGTGCTGGCCGACAACGTGCTCACGTTCGGAGCCAACGGTGAGCTGACCTCGCCGGCCGACCTCCAGATCGACATCGCGGCCGGTGGCATCCCCGGCCTGGGTGCCGTCACCTTCACCATCGGCGGCGCCAACGAGCGGCGCATCACCCAGTACGGCGGCGCCTCCTCGGTCGCACCCGTCACCCAGGACGGGTCGGCCGCCGGGATGCTCCAGTCGCTGCGGGTGGGCACCGACGGTGTGATCGTCGGCTCCTACTCCAACGGGCTGGTGAAGCCGATCGGGCAGGTGGCCATGGCCTCCTTCTCCAACCCCGAGGGCCTGGAACGCATCACCGGCTCCAACTGGCGAATGACCACCAACTCCGGCCTGGCCCAGATCGGCACCGCCGCCTCCGGCGGCCGGGGGTCGGTGGCCCCCGGCACGCTGGAGATGTCCAACGTCGACCTGGCCGAGGAGTTCACGGCCCTGATCCGAGCCCAGCGCGGGTTCCAGGCCAACTCCCGGGTCGTCACCTCGTCCGACGAGCTCCTGCAGGAGATCGTGGCCCTGAAGCGGTGATCCTGACCCGGAGAACCTGATCTCTTACGCCCCCCTTCCCTGGGCGTGAGGTGAGCACGGCAGGTCCCAGCCTGAGCGCGTCAGGCTGGGTCCTGCCGCGTCCGGGGCCAGGAAGGGTCGGGCCGTGCGGTGGTCCCGTCGAACCCTCGGGAACCGGGCCAGCCCGACCCCGGAACCGGGCCAGCCCGACCCCGGTACCGGGCCAGCCGACCCCCGGCACCGGGCGAGGAGGCGCGCTCGATCAAGCCCGTCGACGGGAGCGGTAGCGATCGGGCGCGGAGCCGATCGTCAGAGCTCGATGGGGCTGTCGCCGTCGGACAGGAGCCCGGCCCGGCGCAGCAGCTCGAGCGAGCGGTCGACGATGTCGCGCCGGTCGACCTCGAGCAGGCCCAGCGACAGGCGGAGCCGCTCATCGTCGGCTTCCCGCTCGAAGCGGGTGATCTTGTCGGGGTCGTCGTCGAGGGTGTGGATGATGAGGTTGGAGGCCTGCACCACGTGGGCCGCCACGTCGTCGTCGCTGCTCGGGTCGTGGTGGTAGCGAACGGCGTCGGCGATGGTGGCCGGGATCTCCCACAGCTCCAGCAGCATGGCGCCGAGCTCGGCGTGGTCGACCTCCACCAGCTCCCGCTCGGCCGTCGTCACCAGCACGTGGGCGTTGCGGGCCAGATGGAAGTGGGTCGGGTCGAGCACCTTGTCCAGCACGATCTGGCCGATGTCGTGCAACAGGGCGGCCGTGACCACCTCGGGGCCGACCTTGCGGGGCGTGCGGCGGAAGATGGCCTCGGCCACGTACGACACCCGCACCGAGTGGTCCCACAACCGGCCGGGGGCCAGCTCGTAGGCGGCCAGCGCCTCCTGGGGCTGGGCCCCGATGGCGGTGTGGGTGGCGATGGCCAGCACCCGGGCCAGGCCCAGGCGCACGATGGCGGCCTCCACCGTCACGATCTCGGACGCAGGAGCCGACGCCGCCGAATTCGACTGGCGGAGCAGGGCGGCCACCAGCGACGGATCCTCCCGCAGGATGCCCACCACGTCGGCGATCTGGCTGTGCTCGTCGGCGATCAGGGCCGCCAGCCGGCACACCGTGGTCGGCAGCGGCTTCATCGCCTCGGCCAGGCTGAGCAGGTGATGATGGAAGTCGAGGTTCGAGGTGTGGTACATCACGCCGCCTCCGCTGCTCGGTAGCAGGCCAGGGGGGCCGGGCCGACGGGCTGGAACCCGTCGGACGGCCCCAGGATCGGATCGTCGTCGCCGAGCAGGAGCCGCCCCCCGGGGGCCAGAGCGGTCCGG
This sequence comes from Acidimicrobiales bacterium, assembly GCA_041394285.1. Taxonomy (GTDB): domain Bacteria; phylum Actinomycetota; class Acidimicrobiia; order Acidimicrobiales; family SZUA-35; genus CADEDH01. The sequence goes on from JAWKIL010000004.1 coordinate 120,673, forward strand.
CGGATCCGCTCGATCACCTGGTAGCGGACGGGCTCGGGGAAGTACCGCAACACGTTGCGCAGGACCACCAGGTCGCAGCGGGGAATACCGGGCCACGGCTGGACCAGGTTGATCACCAGCGGCGCCAGCAGGGCCCGCAGCTCGTCCACGGCCACGTGGTCCCGCCCGTCGCGCTCGAAGTGCCGGTCGAGCAGGACGGCCGGGAGACCCCGGCGCACCTCGATCCGGCTGAACCGGCCGGCGGCGCAGCGCATGACCATGGTGGGCGACAGGTCGGAGGCCAGGATCCGCACCCGGCCGCTGTCGACCAGGGCCCGATGGTGTTCCCGGAGCAGGATGGCCAGCGAGTAGGGCTCCTGGCCGCTGGAGCAGGCGGCGCTCCACACCGTGAGCGGCCGCCGGGGGTCGCGTGCCGCGGCCTTCGCCAGCGGCGCCAGCAGTCCCTCGGCCAGCGGCTCCATCAGCTCCGGGAAGAGGAGGAACGACGTCTCGTTGGTGGTGAGGGCGTCCACCGTGTCGGCCATCAGCTGGGGGTGGTCGCCGGGGCGGAGGGCCCGGATCAGCTCGGCGATCCCGGGGAGCTGGTACCGGCGGACCACGGGCCGGAGGCGGGCGTCCACCAGGTACGACCGGCCGCGATCGAGCAGGATCGCGCTCTGCTCCAGCATGAGGCGCTGGAGGGTGAGGAAGTCGGCCTCCGACACCTCGTCGGCGGGGGCTGAAGGTGAGCTCATCGCTGCCTCATCTCGTCCTGCTCATGTCGTCCGGCTCATGTCAGGCCGACGCCCCGGCCGGGGCCGATGCGTCGTCCTCCTCGTCGTCTTCGTCGTCCCGCTGGAGGATCCCCGGCCCCCAGTCATGGGTGCGCCACGCCTCCACCAGCTGCGGGGCCGACTCCTCCGGGGCGCCAGCCGCCGGTTCGGTGGCGAGCTCCGATTGTTCGAAGTCCGACATCGACCAGGGCTTGGAATCCACCACCCCCATGTCCACGACGATCTCGGCCACCGGCGCCGCCGCGGCCGGACCGGGATCGGAGATCTCGTCGGGGCGGTGGTCGGCCGCCCAGGGGTCGGAGCCGACGTCACCCTGGTCGCCGTGGCCGGCGTCACCGTTCCCGTCGTCGTCGGCAGCCGCCTTCTCCTGCGCCACCTTGTCCAGCACCGAGCCGGTGACGACGTGCACCCGGCCCAACACGCAGGTCCACTCGACCTGCAGCGTCGGTAGGCCGGACGGCACAGGGTGGTCGGGCACGTCGACCCACTCGGCGCTGAGCAGCGACATGCCCGACGGCCGCACCTCCGCCCCTTCGGGCAGGATCAGCACGGCGGAGCCGAAGAACACCGTGATCTTCATCTTCAGCTCGTCGGGCTCGTCGCCCTCCACCAGGGAGTGGCGCATGTCGAGGCGCACCGAACCGAGCACCGCCAGCACGTTGGACCGGGCACCGAGGCGCCAGCGGCCGGTGCGCCGGCACCGGCCGAGCACGGCCGACATCTTGGCTGGTGGGTGCTTGGCCACGGTCTCTCCGAAGACGGGGCGCGGATCGCCCCCATCACCGTCGGATGGAAGACCCCGGGGGTTGAGGACCGCTCGCCGATTTGCCCATCCCCCGTCGAGCACGACGCGCCGGACCGCGCGAAGCTCGCCCGATGAACATCGGGGGGCGGGAGAGCGCAACGGCGGCCAGAAGCTGGCCGACAGCCGCCCTGGGCCCCGATCGCCCCGCCGACCTGGCCCTCGTCCTGGGCACGTTCGTCCTGTTCACCGTGGTGGAGCACCTGGCCCGGGCGGCGGCCGTGGTGACCGCGGCCGACCTCGACCGGCCCTCCCTCCTGGCGGCGGCGGCCGCCCACCGGTGGTGGGCGCTGGCTCCGCTGGCGGCCGCCGCCGCAGCCGCCGCCATGCTCCGTCCCCGCCGCCTCCTGGCCCCGTGGAACGAGTTGGAGCAGGGACGGGCGCTGCGCTGGTTCACCGGGGTGCTGGTGGTGCTGCTGGCGTGGCAGGCGTCGTGTTACCCCTACAACTGGCTGGCCGGCCGGCTCCACGGGGTCGACCGGCTGGCGGTGGTGGCGCTGGCCGCCGCCGCCCTGGCCCGGCCGGCGTTCCTCGTGCCCTTCGCCGTGGCGGTGCGCATCGTGGCCGAGCAGTTCGTGCTCCCGTTCGACACCCCGGCGGGCCGCAACATCGACGACCTGCTGGTGCTCGTGGTGCTGGCCGTGGCGGCCGGCCACCTGGTGTACGTGGCCACCGGGCGCAACCGGACGGCGCCCGTGCTGCTGGTGGCGGCCTCGGCGCTGGCCGCCCACTTCTTCATCCCGGGCAAGGGCAAGATCGCCATCGGCTGGCTCACCGCCGGCGATCTGGGAAACCTGCCGATCAGCAGCTACGCCGCCGGCTGGCGGGGCAACGGCGACGGGAGCTGGGCCCGGTGGCTGGCCGACCTCCTGCACGCCGTCCGGGCGCCGGCCATGGCCGGCATCCTGGCCGTGGAGCTGGGATCGATCGTGGCCGTGACCCGGCCCCGCCTGCTGCGCTGGTGGCTGCCGGCAGCTGTCGGGTTCCACCTGGCCGTCTTCGCCATCACCGGCTTCTGGTTCCTGTCCTGGATCGCGGTGGAGGTGGGCCTGTTCGTGCTCCTCACCGCCCCGTCCCTGCGGAGCTGGGCGGCGGCCAACGCCACACCGGCCCGGGGCGTGGTGGCCGTGGCCGCCGTGCTGGGCGCCCCCGTGCTGTTCCACCCGCCAGGCCTGGCCTGGCTGGACGCCCCCGTGTCCTACGGCTACCGGATCACGGCCACCGGCGTCAGCGGCTCCCGCTACTCGGTCGATTCCGAGGCCCTGGCCCCGCTCGGCCACCATGTGGCCTTCGACCGCCTCCAGCTGGGGGCCGCGGTGTCGGCCAGCGGCGCCTACGGCGCCGTGGCGACGGCGGCCGACATCGACGCCCTGGATCAGATCGGGACGTTCGAGGAGCTCGACGCCCACGAGGCCACGCTGGGTCCGCCGGCGCTGGTGGCACCGTCGCAGCAGTTCCTGGCCGACTATCTGGCCTACGCCAACCGGGCCCACCGGTCACCCCCGGCCCGGTTGGCCCGCCGGTTGGGGCCGCCCGAGCATTTCTGGACCTCGGGCGACGGGCCGCCCTACCGCTTCCAGGAGCCGATCCGTTCGCTCGACGTGGCCGTCGTCCGGGTCCTCGGCACCAGCTTCGCCCAGGACCGCCAGGCCGTTCTCCGGTTGGAGATCGGGCCCGACGGCCGGCCCGAGGTGGTCAGCGACCGCTGAACACCGGCGGCCGCTTCTCCAGGAAGCTGGCCACCCCTTCGGCGTGGTCGGCGGTGGTGAACAGCCGGGCCAGGTTGGTGGACACCCACACCCCGAGGCTGTCCCAGTCGGGGTCGAGGGCGGTGCGCAGTCCCTGCTTGATGGCCTGGACGGCCAGCGGCGGGTTGGCTGCGATCTTCCCCGCCAGCCCGAGGGCGGTGGGGAGCAACTCGTCGTGGGGCACCACCCGGCTCACGAGGCCGGCTGCTTTCGCCTCGGCGGCGTCGATCACGTCGCCCGTGAACAGCAGCTCGGCCGCCCGCTCCCGGCCCACGGCCCCGGCCAGGCGGCCCAGGCCGGCCACGTCGCAGTTCAGGCCCCGCAACACGAACAACTCGCCGAAGCGGGCCCGGTCGGAGGCCACCCGGATGTCGGCCATGAGCGCCAGCTCCATCCCCCACCCGACGGCGGGGCCGTTGACGGCGGCGATGACGGGGATGTCGGTGGCCAGCAGGGCGGCGGCCAGCGGGGTGGTGCGGGGCTCCCGGGCCAGGCGCTCGGCCGGCTTGGCGTTCGGGTTGGCCATGACCTGCTTCACGTCGTCGCCGGCGCAGAACCCGCCAGGGTCGGCCCCCGTCACCACCAGGCACCGGGCCCGGGAGGAGCGCACGGCGTCCTCCATCTCGGCGTAGGTCCGGAACGTGAGCGAGTTGCGGGCCTCCGGGCGGTTGATCGTCAGCACCTCCACGTGTTCGTGGGTGGTGACGGTGATGTCCTCGTATGACGCCATGGCTCAAGACGATAGAGGAGCGGTCCGAAGGGCCTAAAGCTGTGGGCCGAACGAACCGAAGAACGGGGTTGGCCGAGGCCGGATGCCTGGCCCCTCACCGGGGCCCGACGCCAACCCCGGGCCGGAAATCGGTAAGGCCGGAGGGAGGTGGTTGCGGTGCAGGCTGGGCATGGTCGCGTCACGCTGGTGACGACGCCAGGATCGATGATCTCGGCGCTGAAAGACCTGCCCGTCACGACCATCAATCCCGCCGATCTGCCCGACGGTCCCACCCGGATCGCCCAGTACCTGGCCGGGGTGGGTGGTGACGTGGTGGTCTTCGGGCCCGGTGTGTCGCTCGACGTCGTCATGGCCACGGCCCGGGACATGGGCCAGTCCTTCCCCGAGGTCGACGTGGTCCTCGTGCACCAGCCGACGCCCAGCCTGCTGGGCGACGCCATGGCTGCCGGGATCCGGCAGGTCATCGCCCCCGAGACGGCCACCCCGGTCATCGCCGAGACCGTGGCCCATCTGACGGCGGCCGCCGCCCTGCGCCGGGCCCGCCTGGCCGGGCCGGCCGCCGCCGGCGGGGCGGGAGGCGAAGCGGCCGCCGCCCCCACCCGCCAGGGCCAGCTGATCGCGGTGATGGCGGCCAAGGGCGGGGTCGGCCGCACCACGGTGGCGGTCAACCTGGCCCTGGAGCTGAGCCGGGGCGCCCCCAACGAGGTGGTCCTGGTGGATCTGGACCTCGTGGCGGGCGAGGTCGACCAGCTCCTGGGGCTCGAGCACCGCTCCACCGTGGCCACCGTGGCCGTGCCCGGGGTGCCGCTCGACCTGACCGTGCTCAAGCTGAGCCTGTGCCCCCATCCCACCGGGCTGCTGGTGCTACCGGCCCCCGACAACCTGGTCGATGCCGACGCCGTCGACCCCGACCGCCTGGTCGAGATCCTCACCATGTTGAAGGGGGCCTTCCGCACCGTGGTGGTCGACACCGCGCCCGGGGCCGGGGCCCCGCTGGCGGTGGCGGCCGAGGTGGCCGACGAGCTGCTCGCCATCGCCACCCCCGACCTGGGCGGGCTGCGGTCGCTGCGCCGCAACCTCGACGGGCTCGACCAGCTCGGCTTCACCCGGGCCCACCGCCGCCTCGTGCTGAACCGGGCCGACCTCCGCACGGGGCTGTCGACGCAGGCCATCGAGAGCACCGTGGAGCTGCCGGTGAGCCACGCCATCCCCGAGTGCCGGGAGATCCCGGTGGCCGCCAACCAGAGCCTGCCCCTGGTTGAGGCGTACCCCAAGGCCGATGCCGTCCGGGTCCTGCGGGAGCTGGCCGCCGCCCTGCGCCCGGCCGCCGCCCCGGCGGCCGGCACCGCCGGGGCCCCCGCTCCCCCGGCGGCCCTGCCCCGGCGTCACCTGGGGGCGGCGTGATGGGGCGCCAGTCGATGGGCGGAGGTGGGCGATGACGGCCGCCACCCTGGGCCACCTCCTGGCCGAGCGGGAGCAGCGGGACCGGGGGCTGCCCGCCACCCGCCGGACCCGGCGCGATCCGCTGGAGGAGCTGCGCGACCGGACCCGCGAGTCACTCATGAAAGACGTGTCGAAGAAGCTGGGCAGCGAGCGCAACCCGCTGGTGCTGAAGGCCCTGGTGGCCGACGAGCTCGACCGGCTCATCGTGGACGCCAGCGCCCTGCTCGACGCCGCCGAGCGGGCCCGGCTGGTGTCGCTCATCATCGACGACGTGCTGGGCTACGGCCCGATCGAGCCGCTCCTGGCCGACCCGACGGTGAGCGAGGTCATGGTCAACGGCACCGATGCCATCTACGTGGAGCGCCGGGGCCGGATCGAGCTGACCCCGTACCGGTTCCGCAGCGCCGACCACCTCAAGCAGGTGATCGTGCGGATCGCCGCCTCCATGGGACGCCGCATAGACGAGTCGTCGCCCATGGTCGACGCCCGCCTGGCCGACGGCTCCCGGGTCAACGCCGTCATCCCGCCACTGGCCGTCGATGGCCCGGTGCTGACCATCCGGAAGTTCGCGGCCGACACGATGACAGCCGAGGATCTGGTGTCCCGGGGCTCGCTGAGCCGCCCGGCGCTGGCTCTGGTGGCGGCGGCGGTGAAGGGCAAGCTGAACATCCTGGTCTCCGGAGGCACCGGCACCGGTAAGACGACGTTCCTCAACGTGCTGTCGACCTTCATCCCCGCCGGCGATCGGATCGTGACGATCGAGGACGCCGTGGAGCTCAAGCTCCGCCAGCGCCACGTGATCCGGCTGGAGACCCGGGTGGCCAACATCGAGGGCAAGGGGGCGATCACCATCCGGGACCTGGTGCGCAACAGCCTGCGCATGCGCCCCGACCGGATCATCGTCGGCGAGTGCCGCGGGGCCGAGGCGCTCGACATGCTGCAGGCCATGAGCACCGGCCACGACGGCTCGCTCGGCACCCTCCACGCCAACACCCCGGCCGACGCCATCACCCGGCTGGAGACGATGGTGATGATGGCCGGCCTCGACATCCCGGCCAAGGCCATCCGGGAACAGCTGGCGTCGGCCGTCGACGTGATCGTGCAGTTGGAGCGCCTGCGCACGGGAGCCCGGGTGGTCGGCTCCATCAGCGAGGTGCTGGGGGTCGACGGTGACCGGGTGGTGATGAACCCCCTGTTCACGCGGGTCTACGGCGATGAGGCCGAGGGCCAGGGGGCCGACCCCACCCGGCCCGAAGGCTCCTACCTGCAGTCGAGCGGGAACCAGCCCGAGTTCGCCGACAAGCTGGCCAAGCACGGCGTGCTGCTCGACCCCCGCATCATGGAGCTGCCGGCTGCCAGGTAGCGGGGGCTGCGCCCCCGGACCCATCCCGGCCGGGACCCGGCCCGGCCCGCAGCCGCGCTGCGGTCAGCCGACGTCACCGCCGTACATGCGGCCCAGGGGCTCGGCCAGCAGCTCGAGGCGCTCGCCATCGGGCCCACTGAAGTACATCGACGAGCCGCTGCGGTTGTCGTAGGGGATGCCGGCATCGTCCAGCCGGGCCCGGGCCGCCTCCCACGCTTCGGGCGTCACCGAGATGGCCAGGTGGTGGAGGCCGGCCAACACCTCGGCGTACGGGCCGAGGCCCAGGCCGGGAAAGTCGAAGAAGGCGAGCGAGTTGCCGTTGCCGATGTCGAAGAACAGGTGGGTGGAGCCCTTGTAGTCCCGGTTCTCGAACAGAGCGGTGAGGGGGAACCCGAGCAGGTCCTGGTAGAAGCGGATCGTGCGCTCCACGTCGGAACACAGCAGGGCCACGTGGTGCACGCCTCCGGCCGTGCTCGGCGGCCGCTCGCCCCGGGGCTTCAGGTGCCGTTGCCGCAGGTCTTCCCACTCTGCCTGTCGATCGGTGGAGACGGTTGCGGAGTCCTTCATCTTGCAAGCGTATCCCTCGCCGGCCGGCCCTGTCGCCTAGGATGGCCAGGGTGGAAGCAGCGGGTGACGGAACCGACGAGGTGGCCGGGGCGCACGAGCCGCGCTGGCTGAACGAGGGCGAACAGCGCTCGTGGCGTGCGTTCGTGGAATCGAGCGGTGGCGTCATCCAGCTGCTCGACGGCCTGCTCAAGCGGGACGCGTCGATCACCTTCGACGACTACGAGGTGCTGGTGCAGCTGTCGGAGGCCGAGGGCCGCCGGATGCGGATGACCGATCTGTCCACCCGGCTGCTCCATTCCCAGAGCCGGGTGACCCAGCGGATCGACCGGCTCGAGTGCCGGGGCTGGGTGCAGCGGGAGAAGAGCAACGCCGACCGACGGGTGACGTTCGCCGTCCTGACCGACGCCGGGCAGGAGGCGATCGAGGCCGCCGCCCCCGTGCACGTGGGCCATGTGCGGGAACACTTCCTCGACCTGCTGGAGCCGGACGAGGTCGAGGTCTTGGGCGCGCTGCTCCACCGGTTGCTGGTGCACGTCCGGGAGCTGCGCGGTGAGCACCCCCAGCACTGACGCCGGGCTCGGGGTCGACCGCAGCCTCGTCCTCGACGATCTCGACGAGAAGTTCCGGGCCTTCCAGGCCTTCCGCAAGAGCGATTCGGCCGCCACCGAGTCGATCCTCGATGCCCTGGGGGCCCACGACGAGGTCGACAAGGACATCGTGCTCCAGCTCAGCTCGCCGGCGCCGCTGGGCCACCCGGAGCGCTTCGCCGAAGCCCACGCCCTCATGGTCCGCTCACTCGAGGTGCTGGACCGCAACGGGGCCCGGGGTGTGCGGGTGCGGGGGCTGGGCCCGCTCGGACCGGTGGCGGCGTACCTGATCCAGCAGGTGGCGGTGTTCGTGGTGCGGAGCTACCAGTCCAGCGTGGTGGACCAGATCATGTGGCTCTACGCCCGGCGGGAAGCCAACGCCCAGCTCGACGACCCGTCGCGGGCGATGCTGACCCGGGCCCGGATCCACATGATGCGCCTCGCCCCCGGGTTCAAGCGCAACCCGCTGGGTGTCCCGACGTTCCTGCTGGGTGGGGCCGTGCTGTCCACCCTGCTGCAGGTGCTGGGATCGGCTCTGGCGTCGGCGCTCGACTCGTTGATCACCCGGATCGTGGCCATCATCGTGGTGGGTCTGGTGGTGGCGGGGGCGGCGTGGATCATCCTGCGGGGGGCGGCCGTGGCCCGGCGGCGGATCAAGCTGGCCACCGATGCCCCGCTGCGGGCTCTGTGGGAGACGATCGGCCGGTGCGGCAGCCCACCCCGTGACCAGTCCCGAACGATCGCCCTCATCGCCATCATCCTGACGTTCATCCCCTGGGTGCTCATCCCCGCCGGCCTGCTGATCAGCTACCTCACCCGCTGACGCCCCACTGGCGCCCCGCCGTCGCCGCCCGCTCGATCCGCGACACGCTTCGAACCGACGGCGCGTCGCGAGCGCTGAGCGCACAGATCGCGCACCCGTCGCGCACCCACTTCGATCTGTGTCGCGGTTCGAGCGGCGGTCTCAGCCGGGCAGGAAGCGGTGGGCGACGACGACGCCGGCGGGATCGGCCACCAGCACCGTCTCGCCCGAGTTGCTCCACACCGGATCCCGCTGGTCGAGGTACACATCGGTGGCGGTGTCGGCCCCCGAGCCGGTGTGGATCCGCAGCGTGGCCCCCGGGGCCAGAGACTGCGCCGGCAGCTCGAACCGGTTCGACGTGGTCTCGTCGGCCACGCTCCACCCGGTCAGGTCGAGCGGCGCCCCGGCCCGGTTGACGATCTCGATCCACTCGTCGTTCAGATGCTCCTCGTCCCGACCCTTGGGATCGGGTTGCACGTCGCCCACCTCGACGGCGGCCGCCGGCTCGCCGCACGTCGGGCCCCACAGCCCGGCTCCGGCGGCGGCCGCGTCCTCCATGGCGGCCACCAGGGCCGGGTCGCCGCCCGACCACAGGGCCAGGGCCCAGCCCTGGCTCACCATCGCCCCGTCGACGGCCCGGCGGCCGACGTAGAGGTGGCCCAGCAGCCGGCCGAACTGGTCGGTCTCGCCGCCGTCGAAGCGGAGGTTGCCGGCGGCCAGCACCGCCTCCATCGCCGCCTTGGCCTCCCGCCCATTGCAGCTGGCGTCCCCGTTCACCAGCCGGAGCTCGGGGGCGTTGATGCCGAGCAGCCTCACCTCCACCACCTCGCCCCCGATGCGCAGCTCCATCGAGTCGCCGTCGATCAGCCGCTCCAGCTCCGCCGGCTCGCCCGGCACCGAGCCGGTGGGTCCCCCCGACGGGTCCGGGGCCGGGGCCGACGGGTCCGGTCTCGGCTCCGGCAAGGGTGTCGCACCGGGCGACGGCGCCGAGGCGCATCCGGCCCCGGCCAGGAGAGCGGCCAGGGCCCCGGCGGCCAACCGAAAGCGGAACACCCGCACACTGTAGGGCTCGCATCTGGTAACGATGGGGAACCGCAGGCACCGGACCAGGGGGAACGGCGAGCATGACGACCGACGGGATCTGGAAGCCGGTGGGCCCGCCGGGCGCCGCCGACAGGTGGGTGGGCCACGACCCGAGCGACCGCTTCAGCGTCTACACCCGGGGCAACGCCGGCGAGGTCTACCCGGAGGTCTTCACCCCCCTCAGCTTCTCGGTGGCGGCCGACGCGGCCGAGTTGGCCATGCGCAGCGCCATGCTCAGCACCGGTCTGATCCGCCCCGAGGAGCTGAGCCCGATCCCGGTCACCACCGCCGTCGGATCCGGTGTGTTCGGCGGCTACGCCTACCTCAACCTCAGCATCCAGCGCCTGGCCGCCGCCCGCACCCCCGGCGGCAAGGCCACCGACGCCGACGTCAACTACCTCGGCGTGGGCGAGGAACCCCCGCCCTATGTGCCCGATCCCCACGAACGCAACCGGCGGGCCACCGTGGCCGGTGTGCGCTACCTGTGGCGGCTGCTGCGCACCACCCAGATCCCGTTCCTGGCCGATGACCAGCGCCGGGTCGACGCCTACCTGGCCTCGCTCCCCTCCCCCGCCACCGCCACCGACGGGGAGCTGCGTCGCTCCGTCGACGCCGTCATCGACCTGTTCGCCGGGCTGTTCGAACATCACCTGATCGTCAGCGTGGGGGCCGGCACGGCGGTGGCCGTGCTCAGCGGGATCTGCGAACGCCAGCTCGGCGATCCCCTGCTGGCCAGCCGGCTCCTGTCCGGACTGGGCGACGTCGACTCGGCCGCCCCCAGCGCCGCCATGTGGGTCCTCAGCCGCCAGGCCCAGGCCGCCGCTCCGGTGGCCGCCGTGTTCGACGCCGGGGCCCAGGACCTGGCGGCCCGCCTGCGGGCGGCGGCCACCGAGCATCCTGAGGCGGCCGCCTTCTGGGCCGACTTCGAGACCTTTCTGGCCCGGTTCGGCTCCCGGGGCCCCAACGAATGGGACACCGCGTTCGACACGTGGGAAACCGACCCGAACCTGGCGCTGGTGCTGATCGACCGCCTCCGGGCGGCCGACGACAGCCACGACCCGGCCCGCCAGGGCGAGCGGCTGTCGGCCGAGGCCAAGGCGTTGGAGTCCGACTGCCTGGGCCGGCTCAAACCGCCGGTCCGGGGGCTGTTCCGGATGGCGCTGCGCTCGGCCCGCCTCCACTCCCGGAGCCGGGAGCGATCCAAGACCACCGTGGTGCGGGCCATCCACGGGGCCCGGCTCCAGGCCATGGAGCTGGACCGTCGGCTGGTGGAGCGCTCGGGGGGCCAGAAAGGGGATCTGTGGTTCCTGGTGGACAGCGAGGTCGATGCCTACCTGGCCGACCCCGGGGCCCATCGGGACCTGATCGCCGAGCGGCGGGCCCAGCACAGGAGGCTGGCCGAGCGGATCCCGCCGTTCTTCGTCGCCGGCCGGCAGCCCCCGCTGGAGGAGTGGGAGCCTCGATCCCGGGAGCTGCCCCCGCTGCCGGCAGGTGAGACGCTGACCGGCCTGCCCGGCTGCCCGGGCCGGGCCACCGGTCGGGCCCGGGTGGTGACCAATCCGGCCGATCCCCGGGGCCTCGCCCCCGGTGACGTGCTGGTGGCACCCCTCACCGACCCGTCGTGGACCCCCCTGTTCGTGGCGGCCGAGGCGGTGGTCGTGGACGTGGGGGCGGTGATGAGCCACGCCGTGATCGTCAGCCGGGAGCTGGGCATCCCCTGCGTGGTGTCGGCCACCGACGCCACCCTGCGCATACCCGACGGTGCCCTGATCGAGGTCGACGGCACCGCCGGCACGGTCACGGTGCTGGCCGAACGCTGACCCGGCGCCGGGGGATGAGGCCCTAAAGTCAGAGCCACTCGACCCGCCAGCAGCGGGCCTCGTCGACACCGAAGATGACCACCTGCTGGCCGTCGGCGGTGACCACCGAATCGGGGATCGGCTCGCCGGTGGATCCGCAGCCTTCGGCCACCCGGGTCAGGCGCAGCTTCTCCCCCGACGGTGGGTACCCGTAGTGGGCGCAGCCGTTGAGGGAGACGAATGCCTCCAGGTGGTCGAGGGCGCCGGCCCGGTTGAACACCTCGGCCACCACCGGCAGGGCGAAGGGGGCGTTGAAGATCCCGGGCTTGGCCCGGTCGGTGTACTTGTGGGCCGTGGGGTGGGGGGCCGAGTCGGTGCCGAGGAACCAGTCGGGGGAGCCCGACGTGGCCGCCGCCACCAGGGCCGCCCGGTCGTCGGCCGAGTTGATGATCGGCTTGCAGTAGAGGTCGGGGCGGAGGCCGTTGGCCACCAGGTCGGAGCGGTCGCACCGCAGGTGGTGGGGGGTGATGGATCCCCGCACCTGGGGATGGTCGGTCACGAACTCGACGCCGGCCCGGGTCGAGACGTGCTCCACCGTGACCGCCAGCTCGGGCCAGGCGTCGGTCACCGGGGCCAGCTCGGCGTCGAGGAAGGCCCGTTCCCGGTCGAAGATGTCGATGGTCGGATCGGTCGACTCGGCGTGGACCAGCAGGGGCAGCCCCATCTCGCACAGGGCGTCGAGCACGGCGCCGCAAGACGGCAGCGACGACCCGCCGTGCTCGGAGTTGGTGGTGGCGCCGGCCGGGTAGTACTTCACGGCCCGCCAGATGCCGGCCTCGGCCCCCCGACGCAGATCGTCGACGTCGAGCTCGGGGCTGAGGTAGGCGGTCATGATCGGCACGAACGGCTCCCGGCCCTCCGGGGGCGGGCCGACGACGTCGAGGATGCGCTGGCGGTAGTCGGCGGCGGCCGCCGCCGAGGCGATCGGCGGGACCAGGTTCGGCATCACCAGGGCGTAGCGGAATGTGGCGGCGGTGATGGGGGCCACGGCGGCCAGCATCTCGTCGTCGCGCAGGTGGACATGCCAGTCGTCGGGGCGGGCGATCTCCACCGACGGCGGGCCGCCCACCGGTGCGGTCTCGGTGCGGGCTTGGGTGTTCAGCTCCATCGGACTGCCTCCGTCAGGCCCCGGCGCCGGAGCCGGGGCCGGTGTCGACGGCGACGCCAACCGACTCGGCCAGGGCGGCGGCGCTGGCCACCGGGGGCAGGCCCAGGTCGGCATGGGCGGCGATGTGCAGGTACGGGATGTTGCGCCCGGCCAGCATCTCGCCGGCGCCGCCGCCCCGGTCGATCAGGGTGACAGCGGCCACCACCGTGGCCCCGGTGGCCTCGATCACGTCGATCGCCTTGAACAGTGAACCGCCGGTGGACACCACGTCCTCCACCGCCACCACCCGGGTGCCGGCCCCGATCGCGGCCCCCTCGATCTGACGGCCGGTGCCCCGGTCCTTGGGCTCCTTGCGCACGAAGAACCACTGCCGGTCGGCGGCCAGGGCCATGCCCACGGCCAGGTGGTCGGCGCCGAGGGTGAGCCCGCCCACGGCGTCCCACTCGATGCCGGCCGCCTCCACCAGGCGGTGCAGGGTGCGGCAGGCCAGCCGGAGGTCGGCGGCGTGGGCCAGGCCGGCCTTGCCGTCGATGAAGAACCGGGAGAGCTGGCCCGACGCCAGGCGGATCGGCGGGTCGAACTCGCTGACCGCCTTGTCCCGCAGGAGCTGGCGGGCCGCCGACACCAGCTCGTCGAGCGGCACGCCGTCGAGGCGGGCAGGCTCGGGGGCGTCGGCGCTGGAGTTGTCGGGCACGGGTCGCTCCTGTTCTGCGGGCCCTGTCGGCCGTCGGCTCAAACCATAGCGAGCCGGGCCCCGCTCCAGCGGTGAATGGCGGCGCCTGGGCCCCGTCACGATCGGTGAGAGGGCGCCTCCGGTTCAACTGGTACCGGCCTGGGTGTCGGCATCGACTCGCCGAACACCGACTGGGCTCGGATTGGCCGAGGGCGCGGCGCGGCTGTGGGCGCGTCACCGCTCGCCGAGCAGCTGCAGACGGCGCCGGGGTCGCAGCGGACGACGGCGGTGGGCACATCGTCGAAGGAGGCGAAGACCGCCAACAGCCGGTCGGCGATCTCGGTGGAGATGAAGTCCAGGTCGGCGTCGGCGAGCGGCTACTGCGAACCGTGTACGCGTTTCCCCTCTTTGTAGGATTTCTTCGCTCAAGCGGCTCCGATGCGGGCTTCAGTGTCACACCCCGTGCGTACGGTGTGCTCATGGATTCGGCGGGATCTGACCAGCTGCACGGCGGGCTCGGGGGTGACTCCCCGGCTGCTGTGTTGGCCGATCTCGCGGCGGTGATCGGCCGGGCTCAGGCGCTGTCGGACGGGGATCTGTGGGATCACGAGACCCGGCAGCTCGTGGCCGAGCTGGAGGTGGCCACCCGTCGGATCGATGCCACCCGGGTCACGATGCTCAGCCACATCAGCCGGTCCGGGCTACATCACGTGGACGGGCACGCCTCGCCCAAGGTGATGGTCCGCCACCTGTGCCGGCTTTCGGCGCCGGAGGCAGCCCGGCGGGAACGCCAGGAGCGGGCGCTGCGCCACCTCCCGCTGGTGGCCGAGGCGTACCGGGCGGGTTCGATCGGTACCGAGCAGGTGGACCTCGTCGCCCGGGTGTACGCCAACCCCCGGGTGCGGGAGGCATTGGTCGGGTTCCAACCCGACCTGCTGGTCCTGGCCACCGAGTGCGAGTACCCGGTGTTCGAACAGGTGATCCGCCAATGGGAGCGGCTCGTCGATGCCAATGGGCCCGAACCGAAGACCGATGAGGCGCACAAGAATCGGCACCTCTCGCTCTCCCAGGACCCCGCGAGCCTGGCGTGGAAGATCAAGGGCTCACTCGGCCCGTTGCAGGGGGCCAGGGTGCAGGAGCTGCTGCGCCGCCTGGCCGACCAGGCCCGGCTGGCCGACTGGGACGAAGCGAGTAAACAGCACGGCGACAGCACCTGCGTCGCCGACCTCGAACGCAGCGAAGCCCAGCGGTGGGCCGACTCGCTGGAGCGGATGGCGGAACTGGCCGCCTCGGCGGGCCCCGACGCCAAAGGCCCGGGCACCGAGCACGTGATCCTGTGGCACGCCGACACCTACCTCTCCACGGTCCACCGTGTCACCTGCACCGACCCCCACTGTGACGCCGAGGCCCACACCAGCAACCGGTGGTACGACCCCGCCACCTACCGGTGCGAAACCCTCAACGGCCACCCACTGGAACCGGTCGAAGCGATGTTCGACAGCTTCCACCACCACGTACGGATCGTGCTCGTCACCGGCGGACAGCCCACCCACGTCGGATCCAAGCGCCGCTTGTTCACCGGCCGCAACCGACTCGCGGTCAAGCTCCAGAGCCCCACCTGCATCTGGCCCGGCTGCTGGGTCCCCACAACGGTCTGCGAGTCGGACCACGCCCACCCGCACACCAGCGGGGGCAGGACCGAACCCGAGAACGGCGTCCCCCTCTGCGGCAGACACAACCGGTGGAAACAGAAGAACTACACCACCCGACGAGACCCCCACACCGGACGGTGGCGCACCTACCGCCCCGACGGAACCGAGATCGGATGAAGGGAGATCGACTGATGGTGTCGTCTACGCGCACTCGATGCAGGTCGGAGTGGCCGGCAGGGCCTCCAGGCGGGCGGCTCCGATCGGGCGATCACAGATCACGCAGAGGCCGTAGCGGCCTTCGTCGAGTCGCTGCTCGGCTGCGTCGATGCTGGCCAGGGCCAGCCGTGTCTCCTCGGCCAGGGCCGCGAGCTGCTGGCGTTCCCAGGCGATGGTGTGGCCTTCGGGATCGTGCTCGTCGTCGGTCGCCACGTCGCTGGCGGCCTCCACGATGGCGTCGAACCCGCTGGCCAGGCTGGCCGCTCGCCGGTGGGCGGCGCGGCGCATCTCGGCTAACCGCTCCCGGGCCTCGCCCGCTGGGTCATGCGTCCCCATGGGTAGACCCTAGGTCGAGCCCGCCGGCAGACGGTCCCGGGGAATCAGATCAGGCCGATACGAGCGTCATAGTAGGCATAGAGCCGGTGCAGCATCTGCAGCACCGACAGCCACACGACCGTCTCCACGATCTGGGCCGGGGTGAGGTGGCCGACGACGGTGGACACCGTGATCTCGTTGACGTTCGACGGGCTGGTGGAAGCGGCCTTGGCCAGCATGATGGCCGCTGCCTCCCGGCTCGACAGGCCCCGGGGGATCTCGGCGTACTCGGCCGGGTACACGGCATATTTGCCCACGTCCACCAGCAGCCGGGCATCGATCTCGGGCGCCAGCAGCTGGGCCAGCTGGATCATCTCCGACATCAGCATCTCGTCCTCCACCACCTTGGCGAAGACGAGCCCGACCATGCACTTGGCCGGCAGGCCGACCTTGGTGAGGTTGGGGTCCAGGTTCTCCCGCAGCACGGTGGCGATGGCCTTGACCGCCCGCTTGTGCTGGAGGGTGGACAGGATGGGGAAGGCGTAGCCCACCTTCTCCTCCAGCATCACCAGGGCGGGGCCGATCCGGCCCGACACCCCCTTGGTCCAGGAGCTCTCCAGCCTCAGGGCACCGGGGGCCTGGCGCAGCACCCGCAGGTAGGTGCCGAGCGAATCCTTGGGCACGCCACCGTTGCCCCTGCTCCCGTTGTCATGGTAGCCGTCGAGGTCGACGTCGTCCCACAGGTGCTTGCCCGAGGTCCAACCGGTGGGCTCGATCAGGTCGGCCACGTCGTGGATGGCCTCGGCCTCCAGCGGGATGCCCATGGCGTCCATGAACTTGTTGAGGAAGCCCATGAGGGCGATCCCCATCACCACCCACTCGACGTCTTCGGGGGCCAGGTAGCGGTCGATCTCGTCGATGTAGGCGGCGGTCATCGTGGTCGGTACCGACCCCAGGGCGTGGGCCAGCACGGCCACCGCCTCCTCCACCGGCGTGTACTCCCCCACCAGGGCATCGGCCGACGCCCCCCGCCGCAGGGCGAACGAGCAGGTGTGGGCGGAGCAGTACATGCACTCCGCCGCCCGGCTGGACACGTACATGCCGAGGCCCACCAGATCCTTGGGCGCCCCCTGGCCGAAGATCAGGTTGGGCAGGTTCAACAGGTTCGGGACCAGGAGGTTGTAGGTGCGGAAGCCAGCCGGCCAGATCTCCAGGTACGGATCACAATTGGGCACGACGCCGATCAGCTCCCGCACCAGGCGGAGCATCGGCTTGTAGTCCTTGTGCAGCTGGGCCATGTCGACCGTCTGGCCGCGAAGCTCCCACGCCAGCGTGGTAGGCCCCATCCCGTTGTCTCTCAAACCCGTCCTCGCAGACCAGCGCCCCGTGTCCGTGCCCCGTGTCCATTGTGTCGCGACCAGCGACAAAGACTAGCGCGTGGAGAGGCAACGTAGACTTGGGCTCGATGACGACGAATGCCGACGTGCTGGCGATGCTGGGCGAGATGGCCACGCTCACCACGCTCGACGAGGAGACCAACCAGTCGTTCAAGGTCCGGGCCTACGAGTCGGCCCGCCTGGCCGTCGAGGCCCACGGGGCCGACGTCACAGCGTTGACCCAGGCCGAGCTGCAGAAGATCAAGGGTGTGGGCAAGGCCATCGCAGCCAAGATCCGGGAGCTGGTCGACACCGGCGCCGTGGCCGAGCTGCAGGCGCTGCGGGCCGCCTATCCCCCGGCGTTCGTGGAGCTGAGCCGGATCCCCGGCCTCGGCCCCAAGACCCTCAAACAGCTCCGCTCCCAGCTCGGGGTGGAAGACCTGGCCGGCCTCAAGGCCGCCATCGAAGCCGAGCAGGTCCGCACGCTCCCCCGGATGGGGGCGGCGAGCGAGGCCAAGCTGGCCAAGGCCATCGAGCGCCTCGGCCTCACCGGCAAGGACCGCCGCACCCCCGTGGCCCGGGCCCGGCCCCTGGCCGAGCGGCTGGTCGACGAGCTGCGCCTGGTCGACAGCGTGCAGGACGTGCTGTTCTGCGGCTCGCTGCGGCGGATGGCCGAAACCGTGGGCGACATCGACATCACCGTGGCCGCCACCCGGCCCGACCTGGTCATGGCGGCCGTGCGGGCCCATCCCGCGGTCCACGAGATCGTGGTCTCGGGAGACACCAAGACCTCGTTCCTCACCGCTGCCGGGGCGGCCGGAGCCAGCATCCAGGTGGACGTGCGGGTGGTGGCCCCGGAGCAGCTGGGCGCCGCCACGCTCTACTTCACCGGATCCAAGGCCCACAACATCGAGCTGCGCCAGCGGGCCATCGAGCGGGGCTGGCTGCTCAACGAGTACGGCCTCCTCGACGCCGACGGCGGTGTGATCGCCAGCCGCACCGAGGCCGAGATCTATGCCGCGCTTGACCTGACCTACGTGCCTCCCCCCATGCGGGAGGCCACCGGCGAGGTGGAGGCGGCGGCCCGGGGCGAGCTGCCCGAGGTGGTGCAGCTGGCCGACATCCGGGGCGATCTCCACTACCACACCGACCGGTCGGGCGACGGCCGGGCGCCCCTGGAGGACATGGTGAAGGTGGCGGCCGACCGGGGTTACAGCTACCTGGCCATCACCGACCACGGCGAAGACCTGGCCATCAACGGCTCCACCCGGGCCCAGATGCTGGCCCACCGGGACCGGATCCGGGCCCTGCAGGAGGAGTACCCCGACCTGCGGATCCTGTTCGGCTGCGAGCTCAACATCGGGGCCGCCGGCGGCCTCGACTACGACGCCGACTTCCGCCGGGAGTTCGACTACACGGTGGCCAGCGTCCACTCCCACTTCGACGGGTCGGCCCGGGACCAGACGGCCCGGCTGGTGAAGGCCATCGCCGATCCCACGGTCGACTCGATCGGCCATCTCACCGGCCGCTACATCGGGCGCCGGCCCGGCATCGAGCTCGACATCGACATCGTGTTGGAGGCCCTCCACCACTTCGACGTGGCCCTCGAGATCAACGGGGCGCTGGACCGCCTCGACGCAGCGTCCGACGTGGTGCGCCGGGCCGTGGAGCGGGGGGTGAAGCTGGTGATCAACACCGACAGCCACCACACCTCCGAGCTGGGCCGCATGGAGTACGGCGTGCTCACCGCCCAGCGGGGCTGGGTGCCCCGCGACCAGGTGATCAACACCTGGGACCGGGAGCGGTTCCTCACCTGGGTGGCCACCCACCGGGAGAACGCCCCCGGGGCGTGATCCGCCCTAGCCCGGGTTCAGCGAGCGTTCCAGCTGGTCGAGGGTGAGCATGGCCGGCAGGCATTGGGCCACCGAGGCGTTGGGCTCCCGGCCCTCGGCGATGGCGGCCAGGAATTCCCGGTCCTGCAGCTCGATCCCGTCATTCGACACGGCGACGCCCGACAGGTCCACCGGCTGGTCCCGCCCGTCGACCAGGTCGTCGTAGCGGGCGATCCAGGTGCCGTTGTCGCAGATGTAGCGGAAGAACGTGCCGAGCGGCCCGTCGTTGTTGAACGACAGCGACAACGTGCAGAGCTGGCCGGCGTCGCTGCGCAGGCCCACGGTCATGTCCATGGCGATACCCAACTCGGGATGGCGGGGCCCCTGCTGGGCCCAGGCCCCCACCGTGGGCCGGCCGGTCTGGTAGCCGAACAGGTCGACCGTGTGGCAGGCGTGGTGCCACAGCAGGTGGTCGGTCCAGCTCCGGGGCTGGCCCAGGGCGTTGGTGTTGGTGCGGCGGAAGAAGAACGTCTCCACCACCAGGTGCTGGAGGGTCACCTCGCCCGAGGCGATCCGGTTGTGGATCCACTGGTGGCTGGGGTTGAACCGCCGGGTGTGGCACACCATGGCCGTGACCCCGGTGCGCTCCTGGGCCGCCACCACGGCTTCGGAGTCGGTCAGCGAGTCGGCCATGGGGATCTCCACCAGCACGTGCTTGCCCGCCTCCATGGCCTGGACGGCCTGAGCGGCGTGGAGCGGGGTGGGGGTGGCCAGGATCGCCGCGTCCACCCCGGGCCGGGCCAGGCACTCGGCCAGGTCGAGCGACCAGTGGGGCGCCCCGATCGAGGCGGCGAAGGCTTCGGTGTCCTCCGCCCTCCCCCCGGCCACCGACACCACCTCGACCCCTTCGATACGGGCCAGGGCCTGGGCGTGGCGCTGGGCGATGGCTCCTTCTCCGGCCAGGACGATCTGCATGGGCCCAGGCTAAGGGTTCCCGGCGTCCCCTCTACCGGTACCGTTCTGCTGATGGCAGCACTCCTCGACTTCTCGGGCCGGACCGTCGTGATCACCGGGGCGGCCACCGGCATCGGGGCCGCCACCGCCTCCCTGCTGGTGGCCCAGGGGGCCCAGGTGCACGCGCTCGATGTGGCCCCGGTGGGGGGCGACGTCGCCTTCCTGCGCTGCGACCTGGCCGACCCGGCCAGCATCGACGCCGCCGCGGCCCGCCTGCCGGGCACGGTGCACGCCCTCATGAACTGCGCCGGCGTGCCCAACGGGGGCCGGTTCAGCGCCACCGACGTGATGCGGGTGAACTGGCTGGGCCTGCGCCACCTCACCGAGGCCCTCCTGCCCCGCGTCCCCGACGGGGGTGCCGTGGTCCACATCGCCTCCACCGCCGGACGGAACTGGCCGGAACGGGTGACCGAGCACCGGGAGCTGATGGCGGCGGCCACCTTCGACGAGGGCCTGGCCTGGGTGCAGGCCCACCCCGAGGTGGTGGGCGACGGGTACGCCTTCTCCAAGGAGGTCGTGCAGTACTACACGCTGTGGCGGGCCGTGCAGCTGCTCCCCACCGGGGTGCGGATGAACAGCGTGTGCCCCGGCATCACCGCCACCGGCATCATGGCCGACTTCCGCCGGGGGCTGGGCGACGAGATCATCGACCACGCCGAGGCGGTGGCGGGCCGGATGGCGGAACCGGCCGAGATGGCCCCGGCCATGCTGTTCCTGGCCGATCCGGTGTCGTCCAGCTACCTGAACGGCGTCAACCTGAACATCGACCGGGGCACCGGCGCCGCCCGCCTCACCGAGCAGGCCGATCCCGGGCTGATCTGGGGCCGCTGACCCCAGCACCGGGAGAGGACGCGTCGAGCCGGGAAGGGTCCGGGAGCGAGGGATGGACCCGTCCCGGCTCGACTGCGACCTGAGCACTGGCACCGCGTCCTGCCCGACCGGCCACCCGTGGCACCGGCGTTTCACCGGTGTGTCCTTAAGATTTACAGGAGGCGTGGCGGTTTGTAATTGGACATAGGTCGTAGGACCCCCTTGTACCTGCGGCCGGACCGCCTGCTCCTGGCCTCAGTGGACCTCACGGCCATCGGTGCGCAGTGAGGGGGTCTCGGGCTGGCGCCCATCGAAGCGGGGCACGGGCCGGGCTGTCACCGGATCGCCAGCCAGGGCCTCCTCCAGGGCGGCCGCCGCCGAGAGCAACCGGTGGTCGCCGTAGGCCGGGCCGATCATCTGGAGCCCGAACGGCATGGCCTCCTCGTCGAGCCCGCAGGGCAGGGCCGTCACCGGGTGGCCGATGACCGTGATGGCGGCGGTGAGGGTGAGCCAGGCCATGTAGTTCTCCACCGGGGCCCCGTCGACCTCCAGCGGGTACAGCTGGCGCCAGGGGAAGGGCGGCACGCTCACCCCCGGGCACAGCACCACGTCCACCTCGTCGAACAGGGACTGGAAGTGACGGTAGAGCCCCATCTGCGTGCGGCGGGCAGCGGCGATCCGCTCCATGGGGGTGGCCAGCGCCGAGTTGTAGCTGTTGCGGATGTTGGGGTTGAACCGCTCGTCCCAGCCCTGGGCCTCCTCGTTGTACTGGGTCACGAACACGTCGCTGCGCAGCAGCCAGTCGACCTCGGCCGCCGGCCGCAGATCGACCGCCACCGGGCGGCACGAGCCGACGAGCCCCTCGATCCGGGCCACCCGGTCGGCGAACGTCCTCCGGATGGCGCCCGACACCAGCACCCCGCCCAGATCCTCGCTCACCCCCACCCGCAGGCTGCTCAGATCCACCGGCTCCAGGCGGGCCAGCGCCGGGGCGTCGAGCGGGAACGCCATCGGATCGCCGGGACGGTCCCGACCGGCCACCACGCTCAGCAGCAGGGCCGTGTCGGCCACGGTGCGGCCCATCGGGCCCTGCACCGAGTAGAACGTCTGGGTGATCGACCGTTCCTCGAACGGGACCACCCCCGGTGTGGCCCGGTGGCCCACCACCCCGCAGTAGCAGGCCGGGATGCGCAGGCTGCCCCCGTGGTCCGAACCGGTGGCCAAGGGCGCCATCCCGGTGGCCAGGGCCACGGCCGAACCCCCCGACGAACCGCCGCAGGTGCGTTCGGTGTCGAACGGGTTGCCGGTCGCTCCGAACAGGCGGTTGACCGTGTTGGCCCCGATGCTCCGCTCGGGGATGTTGGTCTTGCCCACCACGATCCCGCCCGCCGCCCGCACCCGGCGCACGATGCCGGCGTCGGCCGCCGGCACGTGGTGCTCGAAGTCGGGGCTGCCGTAGGTGGTGCGGATCCCGGCCGTGGCCTGAAGGTCCTTGATCGCCACCGGCAGCCCGTGCAGGGGGCCGAGCCCGGCTCCCCGGGCCACGGCGTCGGCTGCCGCCCGGGCTTCGGCCCGGGCCCGCTCGTCGGCCCGTGTCACCAGGGCGTTCACCGCCGGATCGACGTCGTCGATCCGGCCCAGGCAGGACTCGAGCAGGTCCACCGGCGACAACTCGCCCCGGCCGATCAGGTCCCGGGCCTCACAGGCGGTCAGCTCCCACGGTTCGCTCATGGGAGCGAACGCTACTGACCAGCCGCCCAGGCTCCCCAGCGCAGCGGCGCCCCCACGGCGGTGGCCGCCCGCTCACCCATGGGGATCACGTCGACCTTCAGCCCGGCAGCGAACACGATCAGGCCGTCGAGCACCTTGTTATCCAGCGCCTTGTCATCCAGCGCCTTGTTATCCGGCTGGCCTCGACCCACCCAGGCCTCGCGATGGAGGCCGGTCACCGTGCGGCGGAGCTGCTCGGAGGCGTCGGCCGGGCAGGCCAGGAGGGCGTCCCGCCGAGGTATCGACACCACGATCTCGGCCGCCTCCAGCCGGTCGTGGACGGCCAGGACGTGGCGCTCGCTCAGCACCTGCTCGGCGGCGAACGGCCCGGCGGCGATCACCACCCGGTCGGCGCCGGTGCCCACCACCTGCAGCTCGACGTCGTGGGCCTTGAGGTTGTCGAACGCTTCCCGCACCAGCTCGTCGGGGTCGTTGTAGGCCGGCGTCTCGTTGGTGATGTACGAGGCGAATCCCCCGTCGTAGCAGCCGTAGGCCACCACCACCTCCGGTGCCTGCGGGCTTCCGATCCACACGTGGGCCCGGGCGCCATAGGTCAGCCCCTGCCACGATGCCGGTTTGAGAACAGGGAACACCCGCACGGTCGTCTGCCTCCCTTCGCCCCTCACAGTGTATGGCAGCCGCGACCTGCCGTCATGTGGCCTTCGCCCCCCGAAAAATGGGTCATCTTGTGCAGGTCGCGCGGGTGCGCTGAGATGATGCGGTCCGCGATCAAGGAGAGCCCCCTGATGACCACCCCCATGGAACTGGTGCAGGCCGCCTGCCCCAAGATCGGCAGCCTGGGCGCCGCCCACTACTTCGACCGCGAGATCACCGTGCCGAGGGGCAAGGAGCTGGGCCTTGACGGGTTCCGGTTCTACTTCCTCGGCCGGGGCGGGGTGCTGGGCGACGTGGAACCCCGGGTGGTGCAGAGCGCATTCGGCTACTTCGCCCCCGACCTGGTGGCCAAGATGTGGAGCTCGGCCCGGGAAAAGCTGGCCCCCCGGGAGGCCGGCCGGGTCTACATGGACTGCCTGCACACCTTCGGCCGGGCCAAGTTCTCCGGCATCGCCGACCTCGACGCCTTCTGCGCCGCCCTGGAGACCGTAAACGCCGCCGCCGACCCGGCGGCGCTGGCCCTCTACGCCGCCATCTCGGCCGAGCCGCTGGCCGACGACCTGCCGGCCCGGGCCATGCAGCTCGTGGCCGTCCTGCGGGAGTTCCGGGGATCGGCCCACCTGGCCGCCATCCGGGCCCACAACCTGGACCCGGCGGTGGCCCACGCCATCAAGCGGCCAGCCGACGTGACCACCTTCGGCTACGCCGAGGCCCCCACCATCACCGACGAGGACCGGGCCAAGCACAACGCGGCCGAGGAACTGACCGACCAGATGGTGCTGCCGGCCTACGCCGCCGTCGACGAGGCCGGAGCCGACGCCATCCTCGCCGGGTTGGCCGCGATGGAAACGGCGCTGGCCGGGTAGACAACACGGCATGTCAGTAGGTCGCATCCGGCCGTCGGTGGTTGCCCTGCCCGTGTACAAGCCGGGCAAGGCGGCAGTCCAGGCCGAGCAGGAGCACGGGATCACCGACGCCATCAAGCTGGCGTCGAACGAGAACCCCTACGGGCCGATCCCGGCGGTGGTGGAGGCCATCCAGGAGGCGGCCACCACCGTCAACCGCTACCCCGACCACGGGGCCGCGGCCCTGCGCCGCGCCCTGGCGAACTGGCTGGGCATCGACCGGGACCGGATCGCCACCGGGCCCGGATCGGTGGGCCTGCTGCGCCAGGTGTGCATGATGTACCTCGATCCGGGCGACGAGGCCGTGTTCCCCTGGATCTCGTTCGAGGCCTATCCCATCTTCACCACCGAGATGGGGGCCGTCCCGGTGCGCATCCCCCTGGTGGACCACGCCTTCGACCTGGAGGCGGTGGCCGAGGCGGTGACCGGGCGGACCAAGCTGGTGCTGCTGGCCACGCCGAACAACCCCACCGGCACCGCCGTGTCCACCGCCGCCATCGCCAAGCTGTTGGGCCGGATCCCCGACGACGTGGTGGTGGTGGTCGACGAGGCCTACCGGGAGTTCGCCGACCCCGCCCTGGGCGACCCGGTGGCCGACCTGGTCCCCCACCACCGCAACGTGGTCGTGTTGCGCACCTTCTCCAAGGCCTACGGGCTGGCCGGGCTCCGGCTGGGTTACGCCGTGGGCGATCCGGAGCTGATCGTCGACGTCGACAAGCTGCTCCTGCCGTTCGGCACGAACAGCCTGGTCCAGGCGGCCGCCCTGGCCGCCATCGAGCACGTGGACGAGATCCAGCCCCGCCTGGAGCTGCTGGTGGCGGAGCGGCACCGGATGGTGCACGCCCTCACCGACGCCGGCTGGAAATTGCCCGACGCCCAGGCCAACTTCGTGTTCCTGGCCCTGGGGGCCCGCACCGAAGAGGTCTACCTCCACCTGGAGCGACGGGGCGTGGTGGCCCGGCCGTTCCCGGGCGAGGGGCTGCGGGTGACGATCGGCTCACCCGAGGAGAACGACCGCTTCCTGGCCACGCTGAGCGAGATCGCCGGCTAGCCGAGGAGCTCGGCCACCGTCTCCTCGCTGAGGCCGGCCTTGGACCCGGCCACCCGGAGCTCGCGCAGGGTGCCGTCGTCCACCGGCACCGCCGCCGCCCGGGCCTCCCGGGCCCGCTGCTCGGGCTCGCCCGGCACCAGCAGCTCGTCGAAGCCCTCGCGCAGGGCCGACGACCGCAGGTAGTCGAGGAAGGCGTCGGCTTCCGCCGCCAGCCCGTCTCGGCTGGTCAGCGAATCGGGGTCGATCACGATCGACAGCATGGAGTTGATGGCCGAACCGTCCCGCTCCCACTTGGGGGCCAGCGTCAGACCGCCCACGAGGGCCGCCCCCAGGAGCTCGCACATGATGGCCAGGCCGGAGCCCTTGTGCTCGCCGAACGCGATCAGCGCCCCCTCCCGGGGGTGGCGGAACATGCCGTTGGGGTCCCGGGTGACCCGGCCCTCGCCGTCGAGCAGGGTGCCCTCGGGCACCGGCTCCCCCTTGAGCTTGGCCACCCGGGCCTTGCCCATGGCGATCACGCTGGTCGCCATGTCGAGCAGGGCGGCGGGCCGGCCGTCCCGGCCCGGGATGCCGATGCACACCGGGTTGGTGCCGAACCGGGGCTCGGCCCCGCCGTAGGGCGCCACCAGGGGCTCGTGCCCGGCCACGTTCACGAAGTTGATCGACACCATGCCGGCCCGGATGCACTGCTCGCCCCAGTGGCCGATGCGACCGATGTGGAAGCTGTTGCGCAGCCCCATCAGGGCCACCCCGGTATCCCGGGCCCGCTCGATCGCCATGTTCGTGGCCTCGTAGCCGGCCACCTGGCCGAAGGCCCGGTTCCCCTCGATCAGCAGCACCGAGCCCGAGTCGCGGGCCACGGTGGCGTGGTGGTTCACCTTGAGCCGGCCGCCCCGCACGGCGTCGACGTAGGTCGGCAACATCCCGACCCCGTGGGAGTCGTGGCCGGCCAGGTTCGCCCCCACCAGCTGGTCGGCCACCAGGGTGGCCTCCAGCGTCTCACTGCCCAGGGCCTGGCAGGTGGTGACGACGTACTGGTGGAGCTGTTCGGGGCTGTAGGTGGTGGTCACGGCGCTCAGTATCGCGGACCGCCCAGCTAGTGTCAGCCTGATGAGCGAGACGGTGACCGTCAACACCGCCGGGCCCGGCGGCGCCAGCACTGCGCCATGGACGAACTGGTCGGGCAAGTTGCGGGCCCCCGCCGGGGCCTCGCTGCACCATGTCCGCAGCGAAGCCGACGCCGCTGCCCTGGCCGCCGCCACCAGCGGGGCCGGGAAGCGCCTGCGGGTGGCCGGGGCCGGCCACAGCCACATGCCGCTGGTGCCCACCGACGGGGTGATCGCCGACCTCTCGGGCCTCAGCGGCGTGATCAGCACCGACGCCGCCAGCCAACGGGCCTGGGTGTGGGCCGGCACACCCATCCACGCCCTGGGCCGCCCCTTGCACGACGCCGGCCTGGCCCTGGTCAACCAGGGCGACATAGACCGCCAGGCCATCGGCGGCGCCACCGGCACCGGCACCCATGGCACGGGCCGGACGCTGCGCAACCTGTCGTCGGCCGTGGTGGGGGCCCGGGTGGCCCTGGCCTCGGGGGAGTTGGTGGACACGAATGCCGGCGAGCGGCCCGAGCTGTTCCAGGCCATCCGCCTCAACCTGGGGGCGCTGGGGATCGTCACCCGGCTGGAGCTGCAGCTGCGGTCGGCCTACCGGCTCCGGGAGCGGGGCTTCGTGGCCCCGCTGGGCGAGGTGGTGGACCGGCTCGACGAGCTGGCCGACGTCAGCCGCCACGCCGAGATGTTCTGGTACCCGACGCGGGACCGGGCGGTGGTGAAGGTGATCGACGAGACCGACGACGAGCCGGAGTACCCGGTCGGCCCCGAGGGCCAGCGGTGCGCCTGGAGCTACGAGGTGCTCCCCAGCCACCGGGACTGGCGCCACTCCGAGATCGAGTACAGCGTGCCGGCCGAGGCCGGGCCGGCCTGCTTCGCCGCCATCCGGGCCATGCTGGCCCGGGAGTTCCCGACCATGGGGTGGCCGGTGGAGTACCGGACGCTGGCGGCCGACGACGTCTGGCTGTCCACCGCCCACGAGCGGCCCACGGTCACGATCTCGCTCCATCTGCCGGCCGCCGACGACGACGAGCCCCTGTTCCGGGCGGCCGAGCAGGTGTTCCGGGACCACGACGGCCGGCCCCACTGGGCCAAGGTGCACTACCTCGACGGGGCGACCCTGGCCGCCATCCACCCGGCCTGGGCCCGGTGGTGGGCCGTGCGGGACGGGGTCGACCCCTCGGGCACCTTCCTCAACGACTTCCTCCGGACGATTCGGCCGTAGGGCTAGCCCCCCAGCAGGCCCCGGAGCTCGTCGCCCACCTCGTCGATCTCGTGGCGGTGACCGGCCGAGGCGTTGACCCCGGCCACGGTCCGCTCGGTGGAGCTCTGGAGGGCGACCGTCCGGCCGGCCAGCTGCTCGATGCCGTCGTTGACGGCCCGCACGGTGTAGGACATCTGGTTGGTCACGGCGGCCTGCTCCTCCACGGCGGCGGCCACCACGGTCTGGATGTCGGAGATCTCGCCGATGATGGCCCGGATCTCGCCGATGGCCCGCACCGAGCCCTCGCTGTCGCGCTGGATACCGGCGATGAGAGCCGAGATCTGCTCGGTGGCCGACGACGTCTGCTTGGCCAGCTCCTTGACCTCGTTGGCCACCACGGCGAACCCCTTGCCGGCGGCACCGGCCCGGGCCGCCTCGATCGTGGCGTTCAGGGCCAGCAGGTTCGTCTGCTTGGCGATCGAGGTGATCACCTCGATCACCTGGCCGATCTCGGCGCTCGACTGGCCCAGCGTGGCCACCGTCTCGTTCGTCTCGTCGGCCCGGGCCACGGCGGTGGCGGCCACGGTGGAGGCCGACGACGAGCTGGCGGCGATCTCGGCGATGGCGGCCCCCAGGTCCTGCACGGAACCGGCCAGCACCTGCATCTCCGACATCACGTCCCGGCTGGACCCGGCGATCTGCTCCACCTCGTGCTGGGTGTCCGCCACCTGACCCAGCAGAGCCGAGTCGTTGCGGCTCAGGTCGCCCCGGGTTCGATCGAGGCGCCGCACGCTGCTCCGCAACCGGCGGGCCAGAGCCCAGGCGCTACCCGACACCCCGACCAGCACGGCCATCCCGCAGCCCAGCTCGGTCACGATCAACAGGGTGGTGGCCCGGCGGGTTCGGGAGTCGACCAGGTTCTGCAGCCGGATCCCCTCAGCGGCCAGCGTGTCGAGGATCTCGTCGGTCGTCCCCCCCGCCGCTTCGAGCTTGTCCCGGGCCCGGCCCAGGGCGGCCTCCACGGCGACCGTGTCGCCCGCTTCGAGGGCGGGCACCATCTCGTCGGTGATGATCCGGTCGTGCTCGGCGTCGAGGGTCTGTATCTGCTGGGCCAGCGCGGCCGCGTCGGCCACCGAGGGCGCCTGCTCAGCCAGGGCGCCGGCGATGTCCTGGGCCGACCGGGCGGTGGCCAGGAGCGCATCGAGGGTGGCCGGATCGCGGTCCATGGCGTACTCGGCCTGGAGGGCCCGCTGGGTCTCGATGGCCTGCTTCACCTCCCGGGCGGTGGTGGCCGCCGTTTGGAGCTCGATCTGGCGATGGGTTCCCTCGGTGACCTCCGACAACGTCATCACCGTGACCCCCGCCGATATGACCACGGCCACCAGCACGGTCAAGGCGGTGATCGTGAGGAACAGCCGCAGGCTGATCCGGGAGAGCAGCGAACCGATCATCGTCGGGCCTCGTTTCTGCTGGCACCGCCGGGAGCGGTGCCGCTTGTGTGGATCACATGGACCTCCATCCGACGACCCCGATCGTCGACGGCGTGGACGGAGGTTCGGGGTCCGGGCCCGAGGGGCGGCACGCCCCGGCCGGCCCGGGGCGACGACAGTCGGGTGCGTCGTGCGAGGATCCCCTTCACGTTGCCGCCCAGGATGTTGGCGGCCTCGGCCGCCACCTCGATCATGTGGTCGGTGGCGGGCTCGTCGGCGCCGAACGTCAGGCGGGCCACGGCGGCCAGGGCCGGCTCGTCCACCACCATGACCACCTCGGCCACCACGCCCTTGCCCTCGCCATCGATCAGGTCCACCGCCGCCCACCACGCCGTGGCCGGATCAGGCGAGGCCGCGGCTTCGGCGATGGCGCAGCTGAACGTCGCCTCCCACAGGTCGGCCAGCACCACCAGCAGGTCGTCGGACGTGATGGCCAGGCCCTCGGCCCGGCTCGATGACAGGGTCATGAGCGGTGCGCCCCCTGCGACTTGGGCCGGTAGAGCACCGTGCCGTCGATCGTCGTGTAGTCCCAGTTCACCGGGAGACCCAGCAGGGTCTCCGAGCTGCCCAGGAGCAGCCAACCGTCGGGGGCCACCACCCGCCGCATCTCCTCCAGGATCCGGGCGCGGACCGGGAGGTCGAAGTAGATCAGGACGTTGCGCAGGCAGACCACGTCGAAGGTGGGCATGCCGTCGAAGGGCCGCACCAGGTTCCGCTGCTCGAACGTGACGAGTGAGCGGACGTCGTCGTTGACCCGCCAGTAGACCCCGTCGCGCTGGAAGTACTTCACCAGGTACCGGGCCGGCATCCCCCGGTTCATCTCGAGCTGGCTGAAGCGGCCCTGGGCGGCCCGCTCCACCATCGAGGCCGAGAAGTCCGAGGCGGTGATGAGCACCCGGCCCCGCAACGGCCCCATGGTCTCGGTCAGGGCCAGGGCGATCGAATAGGGCTCCTGGCCGCTGGAACAGGCGGCCGACCAGATCCGCACCGGCCGGTTCGGCCCCCGCCGGCTGGCCACCTCGGGCACCACGGCCCGGGAGAGCACCTTCCAGGGGTCGTTGTCACGGAACCAGGAGGTCTCGTGGGTGGCTATGGCGTCGATGATCTCGTCGATCAGCGGACCCCGCCGCTCCCGCCGGGCCAGCGAGATCAGCTCGGACACCGAACCCACGCCGGCCCGCTGGGCCACCGGGGCCAGCCGCATACCGACCCGGCCACTGCGGGCGCCGTCGAGCTGGATGGCGGTGGTCGTCTCGAGCAGGTCCTGCAGCCACTGCACCTCGTCGGGGGCGAGAGCGGTCATGGCCGAGGCACCTGTCCCCGCCGCTCGATCCCCATCTCGGCCAGCTTCGACTCGAACACGACGCGGTCGAAGGGCTTGGTGACGTACTCGTCGGCCCCGGCGTCGAGCGCCGAGGCGATCAGCGGCGCCTCGCACTCGCTCGTGACCATCACCAGGCGCACCGGGTCGAACGCGGGCTCGGCCCGCACCTGGCGCACCAGGTCGAGGCCGTTGAGCCCGGGCATGTACCAGTCGATGAAGGCGGCGTCGAACGGCGCCCCGGTGGCCAGAGCCTCCAGAGCCTCCACGCCGTTGCCGGCCTCGGTGACCTCCATGCCCAGGCCGCCCAGCAGCCGGGCCAACGTGATGCGCATCGCCCGCGAGTCGTCGACCACGAGCACCCGGGGCGAACGCTGTCCCTCATCCATGCGTCGCTCCCCGCACTCAGCGGCCGACCAGGCCGCGCAGCTCGACCGCGATCGACTGGACCATCCGAGCTGCGCTCAGCGTCGAGTCGATCTCCCGGTCGGCGCCTTCGGCCGCATCCGCCACCACGTCCACCGTGCCGGCGATCGTCCGGGCCGACTCGGCGGCGCTGCTCACGCTGCGGGCGATCTCGGAGGTGGCCGAGGTCTGCTCGTCCACCGCGCTGGCGATCGACACCTGGATCTCGGCGATCTCGTCGATCACGGCGGTGATGGCCTCGATGGCCTCCACCGAGCGGGAGGTGTCCTCCTGGATGGTGGCGATCTGGCCGGCGATCTGCTCGGTGGCCGACGAGGTCTGCTTGGCCAGCTCCTTCACCTCGTTGGCCACCACGGCGAACCCCTTGCCCGACTCGCCGGCCCGGGCCGCCTCGATCGTGGCGTTCAGGGCCAGCAGGTTGGTCTGCTTGGCGATCGAGGTGATCATCTCGATCACCTCGCCGATCTGCTCCGACGAGGCGCCGAGCTTGGCCACCGTGGCGTTGGTGTCCTTGGCCCGCCAGGCGGCGTCGCTGGCGACCACCGACGCCCGCTCGGCCTTGTGGGAGATCTCGTCGATCGAGGTCGAGAGGCCGTCGATGGCCTGGCCCACGGCCGAGATGTCGGAGGCCACGGTGTCGGCCAGGCTCGACACGTCACTCACCTGGCGGGCGGTGGTGGACGTCATGGTCCCCAGCTCGCTGGCGGCCTGCTCCACCTCGGCCGAGGCGTGCTCCAGGGCCGCCGTGTTGTGCGACACGGCCCGCCGGATGGAGCGGGCCACGAACAACCCGACGGTGACGGCCAGAGCCAGGCCGATGCCGAGGCTGAGCAGCAACAGTCGGGTGGAGTCGTTGGCTTCGGCGTTGAGGTGCTCCAGCGCGTCCACCATGTGGATCTGGTACGTGTCCTCGGTGAGCGACCGCAGTGACGCCCGCATGGCGGCGAAGCTCTCGGAGGAGGCCCGCACCCGGTCCGAGGCGTCGGTCCGGCTGCCGACGGCGGCCAGGAGCAGGGTGCGGTCGGTGATGTCGGTGCTGGACTGTGCCTGCCCGTAGGCCATGTCCAGCGCCTGTCCGGCCAGGCTCTGGTACTCGGCGTAGCCGTTGACCGCCTCGTCGACCGAGTCGTGCCAGGCGGCGAAGTCGGCGGCCAGGGCGTCGACCTGGGCCGCTTCGCCCTCGAGGTCGGTGATGCCCTGGCGGAGCTGGTCGAGGTACTGCATGGCCTCGCCCACCGACGTCTCGTGCTGGGCCATGGCCGCATCGTGGTCGGGGCCCGGTTCCAGGAACATGGCCTTGGTGGCGTACAGCTGGGCGTCGGTGGCGGCGTTCTCGAACTCGTGGGCCAGCAGGGTGGCCGGCACCGCCTGCTCCGAGACGTGGCGGCTCTCCATCGCCATCTCCCGGGCGGTGATCATCCCCACCACCGTGACGCCGGCCAGGGGCACCGCCATCACGGCGGCCAGGATGGCCAGACGGGTTCCGATCGTGGCCCGCATCGCCGGCTGGCCCCCTGTTCGGGGGCCCGCCGAGGGCGCCGGACCCGACGGTGTGGCGCTCGACGGGGCGACCGGCGTGGCCGGGGTCGACGTCGGAGCTGACCCGGCCGACGACGGGGCCGGCGAGTAGGCCGAGCTCCAGCTGTCGTCGTCGTCCCACAGGGTCGTGCCGTTGTCGTCCGGTTGGAAGACGGCGACGCTCAGGTCGAAGTCGGAGCTCATTGCCCGCCCACCGCCCCCGGGCTGCTGGTGGCGATCACCCGATCCACATCGAGCGTCAGCAGCAGCTCGTTCTCGAGCTTGTAGGCGCCGGTGACCAGCTCCCGGGTGAGCGTGTCCACCGTCTCGGGCGGGGTCTCGAAGATCTCGTCGCTGAGCGTCATCACCTCGCCGATCTCGTCGACGAGGAGGCTCACCGGCTCGCCCCGGTGCCGCACCACGATCTGGATCAGGTCGCTGTCGGGCCGGGGCTTGACCCCGAACACCACCCGCAGATCGATGGCGGTGGCGATCTGTCCCCGCAGGTTGATGAGCCCGCTGATGACAGGGGCGCTCTGGGGGATGATGGTCACGTCGTTGGACGACTGGACCTCCTGGATGCTGAGCACATCGAGCCCGAGCAGAAGATCGCCCACCCGGGCGGTGCAGAGCTGACGTTCGCTGGCTCGGCTGTGGACTGCCGGGGTCATTGCGCCTCCTGGAGTTGGAGCTCACGGTCGAGGGCGGCGAGGCTCGGCAGGGCCCCGGGGTCGAACAGCTCGGTCACCCGGCCCGACACCACCACGGTGCCGCCGTTGCCGGTGGAGCCGACCTGCTCGTCCACGATGTCCAACACCTCGTCGATGAGGAGGCCGACGTCGCGGCCGTGGTGGTGGTAGACGACCACGTTCACCGGTGCGCCGTCCTCGCCGGCCATGGCCCGGCCGTAGCCGAGGTCCTGGGCCAGATCGATGAGCGGCATGATCTCGCCCCGGTACTGGACGACGGGCCGGTAGGCCGACATCTCCAGCTGGCCGGCGGGAAACTCCTCCAGCCGGGCCACGTCCGACAGGGCCATCGCCACCCGGCGGCCCTGCCCGACCGACAGGAGCAGGAGCGACTTCATGGCGTCGACCTCGCCCGACGAGGCGGCGGCCGCCGCCTCCCGCAGAGCGGTGGTGTCGGATCCGCCCGACAGGATGCGGGTCTCCTGGGCCAGGCCCATGACGTCGACGATGAGGGCCACCCGCCCGTCACCCAGGATGGTGGCCCCGGAGAACATGGGGGCGTCGGCCACCACCTGCCCCAGCGGCTTCACCACGATCTCCTGGGTCTCGTAGATGTCGTCCACCAGCACCCCGAAGCGGTGGTCCTCGGCCGACAGCACCACCATGTCGCAATCGGTGCTGTCGGGTTCGCTGCCGCCGAGGCGCCCCCGCAGGTCCACCACCGGCAACAGCCGGTCGCGCAGCCGGAAGACCGGGGCGCCGTGGAGGTACTCGATGCCCCGGCCCCGCTCGTCGTTGTCCACCTTGACCAGCTCCACCAGGTTGATCTGGGGGATGGCGTAGCGCCGGCCGCCGCATCCCACGATCAGGGCGGGGATGATGGCCAGCGTCAGGGGGATCTTGATCTTGAACGTCGTGCCCTGGCCGGCCGAGGTCCGCACCTCCACCGAGCCCCCGATCTTCTCGATGTTCGTCTTCACCACGTCCATGCCGACGCCCCGGCCCGACACGTTGGTGATCTGCTTGGCCGTGGAGAACCCGGGCATGAAGATGAGCTGCACGGCCTCGGCGTCGGACATGGCGTTGGCGAACTCCACCGTCACCAGGCCCAGCTCCACCGCCTTGGCCCGCACCCGGTCCAGATCGATGCCGGCCCCGTCGTCGCGGATCTCGATGTTCACCTGCCCGCCCTCGTGGCCGGCGGTGAGGCGCAACACCCCTTCGATCGGCTTGCCCGCCGCCCGCCGCTTGTCGGGTGTCTCGATGCCGTGGTCCACGGTGTTGCGGACGATGTGGGTGAGGGGGTCCTTGATGGCCTCGATGAGGCTCTTGTCGAGCTCGGTCTCCTTGCCCTCCATCTCCAGGCGGACCTGCTTGCCCAGCTGGTGGGCCAGGTCCCGCACCACGCGGGGCAGCTTGCCCCACACGGTGCCGATGGGCTGCATGCGGGTCTTCATCACCCGCTCCTGCAGTTCGGAGGTGATCAGGTTGAGCCTCTGGGCCGACACGGCGAAGGCGCCGTCGGGGTTCACGCCCACCAGCTGCATGACCTCGTTGCGGGCCAGCACCAGCTCGCCCACCAGGGTCATGAGGTCGTCCAGGAGGTCGACGTCGACCCGGATGGTGGAGTCGGCGGCATTGCGGCCGCTGGCCTGCTGATCCCCGCTGCCCTGCTGATCTGCACTGCCCTGCTGATCCAGCGCGGCGGCCAGCTCGGCCTCGCCCACGTCGCCCTGGCCCACCAGGATCTCGCCGATGGGACGCTGGTCGCCGAACTGCTGCTCGGCCGCCGCGATCTCCACCGCCGTGCGGCTGGCCTCACCCGCCCCCACCAGAAGGTCGCCCACCCGGCCGGCCTCGGCCGACTCGATGGCGGGCAGCGGCGGATCGGTCTCGGTCTCGGTCTCGGTCTCGGTCTCCTCGGCGCCTTCGGGCTCGGGACGGCCCTCGGCCAGCGCCACCAGCCGGGCGTCGAGGTCGGCCCACTCCACCCCGTCGTCGTGCTGGGTGGCCTCGATCACGTCGAGGAAGCGGCGGATGCGGTCGACCGTGGCCAGGAGGGCATCGGTCATGGCCGTGGTGAGGCTCAGGCTGCCGTCGCGCAGGAGGCTCAGCAGGTTCTCGGCCTTGTGGGCCAGGCCCTCCAGGTGGTTGAAGCCGAGGAAGCCGCACGTGCCCTTGATCGTGTGCATCACCCGGAAGATCGAGCCGAGCACCACCGAGTCGCTCGGATTCTCCTCCAGGAGCACGAACGACTCGTCGAGCGTGTCGAGCAATTCGTGGCTCTCCACCAGGAATTCTTGAAGGAGTTCGTCGATGTCTTCCACGTGTGGTCCCTCGTACGGTCGATACCGGTTGGTACCCCATCGGACGCAGGCATCGGATCCCGCGTCCTTCCCTCAGGGTTTCGGCTGAGGGACGGCGGCAGGGATAGGTATTCAGGACCGTTTGGTGGATCGGCACGCTGTGTCGACTATTCGCACGCTGTGTCGACCATCGGCGAGCCGGGGCGATTATTGATACAAACCCCAACGACCCAGGCGCTCGAGGCAGATCTCGGCGCTCCAGGGCAGCATCGTGGCCCCGCACCGGGCGTCGCGGTACGCCTGTTCCAGGTACGACGGACGCAGCAGGGACCTACCGCCGCACACCCGCAGGGCCAGGGCCGCCACCTCGGGGGCCCCCTCCATGGTGGTGACCATCGACGACCACGCCCGCCGCAGGCGGTCGGCGTCGGGGTCTACCCCGCACTCGTCCAGCACCTGGTAGAGCAGGGCCCGGGCCCGGTCGTGGACCAGGTTCATCTGGGCCCATCCCTGCTGCTTCACCGGGTGGTCCCGCCGGGTGTTGGGCGAGCCCTCCCCCCGCAGGTAGGCGCCGGTGTGGTCGAGGATGCCACGCATGAGCCCCACGAACGAGAACGACAACGTCATGTAGAAGTAGGGCCACCGGCGGGCCGCCTGGTCGAACAGGCCGGGCGGGGCCCACTCGTTGTCCTCCGGCACGAACACGTCGTCGAGCACGAGGGTCCGGGAGTCGGTGCCCCGCATGCCGAGCGGATCCCACTCCCCTTCGATCGTGATGCCAGGGCTGCCGGCGGCCACCCCCAGGAACCGGATCCGGTCGTCGCCGGGCACGGTGCACACCACGTTGTGCATGTCGGCGCCGCCGCTGAGCGAGGCGAAGATCTTGCGGCCGCTCACCCGGTACCCCCCTTCGGTGGGCACGGCGGTGGTGGCGAACCCGGAGGTGGCGCCGGGATCCAGGCCTTCGGAGAACGGCTGGCTGTGGATCAGCTGCCGGTCCACGATCCCCCGCCGCAGGACCGTGCGGCGCCGCTCCAGTAGCTCCCGATCGGCCGGGGTGAGATCGAGGTCGTCGGCGATCTGGCCCACCAGGAGGGTGGTGGCCACGTGCATGTTGAACGTGAGGGCCGTGCTGGCGCACCACCGGGCCAGCTCGGCCGACGCCAGCGCGTAGCCCACGAAGTCGCCCCCCAGCCCGCCGTCGGCCTCGGGGATGCAGATGCCGAGCAGGCCGGCGGCCTTCAGGTCGGCCCAGTTGGCGTGGGGGAAGACGGCTGACCGGTCGAGCTCGGTGGCCCGGGCGGCGAAGGTGGGCCCGAGGGCGGCCACCCGATCCACGAGGGCCATGCGGGCCGGGGTCTCGATGGTGTGGGACATGGGGCAAGGTTATGAGGCCCCACGGTCAAGATCGGCGCTGCCCGGCCGACCTGACCTCGGTGACCCCGTCGGATCCGCCCACCCCGACCCCCTTCGACGATCCCGGCACGTTCGCCCGCCGCATGGAGGCGCTGGTGCAGATGTCGGCCGCCCTCACCGGCCTGGACGACGAGCGGCGGCTGTTCGAGGTGGCCAAGGAGTATCTGGGCGACCTGATGCCGGTGGGCCGGGCCTCGCTCGGGCTCGTGGACGACTACGGGCAGCTCCGGGTGTGGGGCCTGCAGGGATCGGGGGTGGAGCGGGCCGGGGATCTCCTCGATGTCGAGGGTTCGGCCCTCCATGAGGTGATGCGGACGGGCCGGCCCTTCTACCAGCCGGTGGCCGCCGAATCGACGTGGCCCGACGTCATGACGGTGGCCGGCCACGGCTACGGCTCGGCCCTGGTGGTGCCCCTGCCCACCGGGTGGGCCACGATCGGCACCCTGAACATGGCCCGGGTGGAGACCCATGGCTTCTCCAGCGACGACATCCGCCTCCTGGAGCACGCCGGCCGGCTGCTGGGCGTGTCGATCCTCAGCATCCGACGCCTGGCCGCCGCCACCAGTGCCGAACGGGCCAGCACCCTGGCCCACGAGTTGGCGGCCCAGCGGGTGCGGGACATCGAGACCATCAACCGGGTGTTCCGCATCCTCGACGACGTCTCCCCGATCGATCAGCGCCTGTCCCGGGCGGCCCGGGAGCTGGGCAGCCTGCGCGGCGTCGACCGCTGCGTGCTGGCGCTGGTGGGCGACGACGGCAAGCTGGCCCCGGTGGTGCCGCCCGGCGGCTCCCAGGGGCGGCGGCGGGAGGACTCGGCTCGGCCCGACCGCCGCCGGGCCGGCGACGAAGCCGACCCGTGGACCGCTCTCCGCCAGGCGGTGGCCGAGCGACGACCGATCTGGGACGGCCACACCGAGCACGACGGGTTCTGGCAGGCCGGTCACCTGGCCGTACCCGTCATCGTGCGGGACCAGGCGGCCGGAGCCCTGGCCCTGGTGGCCCAGCAGGGGGCCCTGGGGGCCAGCCAAGGGGTGCTGGCCGAGACCGTCGCCGGCCAGATCGCCAACGCCCTCGAGCGCAACCTCATGTTCGACGAGTTGAAGCGGGCGGCGGAGACGGCCGACGCCACCAGCCGGGCCCGCAGCCAGTTCCTGGCCAACATGAGCCACGAGCTGCGGACACCGATGAACGGCGTGATCGGCATGACCGGCCTGCTGGAGGCGACCGAGCTCACACCCCAGCAGCGGGGCTACGTGGAGACCATCCGCATCAGCGGCGAGGCCCAGGTGGCCGTCATCAATCACATCCTCGACTTCACCAAGATCGAGGCGGCCCGCCTGGAGCTGCAGCTCGCACCGTTCGACCTGCGGGCCTGCGTGGAGGACGCCCTCGACCTGGCGGCGGCCACGCTCGGCACCAAGCCGGTCGAGCTGTCGTACGACATCGCCGCCGATCTGCCCCACCGCTACCTGGGCGACGCCACCCGGGTCCGCCAGGTCCTGATCAACCTCGTCAGCAACGCCGTGAAGTTCACCGAGCGGGGCGAGGTCACGGTGCAGGTGGTGCCCGACGGCCCGGGCCGGCTCCTCATGGCGGTGATCGACACCGGTGTCGGCATCCCCCCCGACCGCATCGAGTGGCTGTTCGAGCCGTTCACCCAGCTGGCGGCCGCTCCCGGCCAGGGCGCGGGAGGGAGCGGGCTGGGCCTCGCCATCTCCCGGCAGCTGGTGGAGCTCATGGGCGGCACGATCTCGGCATCCAGCGAACCGGGACGGGGTTCGACGTTCCGGATCGCGGTGCCGCTGCCGGCGGCCGACGACCTCGACGGCGATGGAGCCAACGGGGCCGCCGACGGGGCCGACAGCGCCGCCGATGGGGCCGACGGGGCCTTGGGCGACCTGACCGACCGGGTGGCGCTGGTGGCCGGGCTCGGCCCGGCCAACCGGGCGGCGCTGGTCAACACGCTGGAGCGCTGGGGGATGACCGTGCACACGGGCGACGACCTGACGGCGTGGGACGCATCCGCTCCCCGACCCGATGTGGCCCTGGTCGACAGCCGCCTGCGCCCGGCGGTGGACGGGATCGCCGGGTGGGATCAGCTGACCCGGGCGCTCGGCATCCCCGTGATCCCCCTGTGTCCGGTGGGGCTACCCCCGGGGGCCCCACCGCCAGGAGGGCCGACCAGCCTCATGGCCCGACCGATCAAGCCGGCGGCCCTCCTCGGCGCACTCCGGGTGGCCCTGTCGCTCCAACCGGCCGCGCTGGCGCCCGGGTCGGCCTACGGTCCGGCCGCCGGCGGGGCCGACGGGCCGGTGCTGGGCGAGATCCACCCGCTGCGGGTGCTGGTGGCCGAGGACAACCGGGTCAACCAGAGGGTGGCGCTGGCCCTGCTCGAACGTCTCGGCTACACCGCCGACGTGGCGGCCGACGGCCTGGAGGCGGTCGCCGCCGCCACACTCGGCCCCGGCTACGACCTGGTGCTGATGGACCTGAAGATGCCCGGCATCGACGGGATCGAGGCGGCCCGCCGCATCCGGCGCCTGCTCCCCCGCCACGCCCCCCGGATCGTGGCCATGACGGCCGACACCATCGCCGTCGTCCGCTCCAGCTGCCTCAACGCAGGCATGGCGGGGTTCGTCCCGAAACCGGTGCGGATCGAGACCCTGGCCGAGGTACTGCGCAACACGCCGCCCACGGCTCCCGTGCCCAGCGTGATCGACGAGGCGGCGCTGGCCACACTGGCCGATCTCGTGGCCCACGACCCCACCGCCATCGACGACATCGTCGGCGTCTGGGTGGCCGATACCCCGGGCCTGGTGCGCGACGTCCAGACGGCGTACGACCAGGGCAGCCCGGAGCGGGTGGCGGAGGCCGCCCACCCGCTGGTGTCGAGCAGCGCCACGGTCGGCGCGCTGACTCTGTCGGCCCAGGCCGCCGCCATCGAGCGCGACGCCCGGGACGGCCGCCTGCCCCCACCGGTGGCGCTGGCCCAGCTCCGGATCGCAGCCGACCAGGCCGTCACCGCCCTCGTGCGGCGACGGCGCACCGCCTCGCCGGGCTGACGACCCGTCGCCGGTGTTTGCGCCGTGGCTGCCCAGTGGTGGTCAGCGCAGCACGATGCCACCGGGACCGGCGGCCGCCGTCCCGATCCGGGCTGCGGTGTGCCCGGTGGCCGCCAATCGGGCCAGGACGTCGTCGACATGGGCCGGGTCGATCCCGAACACGAGACCGCCCGACGTCTGGGCGTCGGCCACCAGCAACTGCGCCGTCTCGTCGTGGGGCCCGACGTCGAGAAGCTCGGCGTGGGCCGCCAGATTGCGGTGGCTCCCCCCGGGCATGATCCCCTGGCGGGCCAGGTCGACGGCGCCGGGGAGGAACGGCAGGGCGTCGAAGTCCACCGTGACCGTCACGCCCGACTCCACCGTCATCCGCCCCAGATGGCCGAGGAGGCCGAACCCGGTGACGTCGGTGCAGCCGGTGGCCCCGGCCTCCAGGGCGACCCGGGCCGCCACGTCGTTCAGCCGGGTCATCTCGGTCACGGCCGCCGCCACCGTCGCCTCGTCGGCCCGGTCGGCCTTGATGGCGGTGGTGACCACCCCTACGCCGAGCGGTTTGGTGAGGATCACGGCCTGGCCCGCCCGCAGACCGGTGTTGGTGAGGATCCGGTTCGGGTCGACCTCGCCCGTCACGGCCATGCCGTACTTGGGCTCGGGGTCGTCGATCGTGTGGCCGCCGGCGATGACGAAACCGGCGGCGGCGGCCACGTCCTGCCCGCCGGCCAGCACCTCGCCCAGGAGGCTGGTGGGCAGGGCCTGCACGTTCCATCCCACCAGGTTCAGGGCGAACAGCGGCCGCCCTCCCATGGCGTAGACGTCGGAGACGGCGTTGGTGGCGGCCACCCGCCCCCACACGCGGGCGTCGTCGACCACCGGGGTGATGAAGTCGGCGGTGGACACGAGCGCCCGGTGGTCGTCCAGGCGCCAGACCGCGGCGTCGTCTCCGCTGGCCGAACCGACCAGCAGCTGGGGAGGCGTGGGGTTGTCGAGGCGGCGCAGCACCTGCGCCAGCTCGCCCGGGGCGAGCTTGCAGCCTCAACCGGCGCCGTGGCTGAACTGGGTGAGGCGGGTGGGCCGCTCGTCGGACATCGCCGATCAGGCTATGCGGCCGGCGTCGCCGTCGGCGCATCAGCCGTGGTCGTCAGAAGTGCTCGGGGCTCCAGGGGGCCCGGGCGGTGCGCAGCATGCCGTCGAGCCGGAGCACGGCATCGGCCGACCCCTCCGCCCACCCCGCCCGGGCCAGGGTGAGCAGCGGTATCCCACCCAGGAAGGCGGCGCCGGCGGCCCGGCTTTCGAGCGTCACCTCGGCTGGCCCCGCTGCCGGCCGGCACTCGGCCCGGCCCCCCTCCACCACCAGCCGCCAGGTGCCGGCGGCGATGCCCAGAGGGTCGGTGAGGGCCAGGGTGACGACCCCGTCGCGCTCGTAGCCTCGGGCCTCGAAGGCCCGGACCGGGTCGAGCAGACGGAGCCACAGCGTGTCACGCCAGCGGACGGCGAGGCGGCGGGGCCTGTCGACCTCGAGGAAGATCGGGTCGTCGAGCGGGCACTGGTCCCACACCACGTTGGGGTACAGGTCGACGTGCGCCAGGTAATGCCACAGTGCCCGGCGGGTCTCGTCGTCGAAGGCCAGAACGTCCTCCACGTCGACGGTGCCGGCGGGGTCGCCGACCGCCCCGCTGTCGCGCTGCCGGTAGCTGGCCCAGCCGGCGACGTCGCCGGTGCGCTCGGCCACGACGTGGCGCCGGGCCGTCGCGCCGTGCCGCCGGTGCTCCGGATCGGCGATCAGCCGCTCCCGCCACCACGCCGGCGAACGGCTCAGGAGGCCGGCGTACGACCGCCAGTGCCGGTCGTACACCGCCGGCAGCAGCCTCGCCGCCTCGTCGGCCGTCACCAGCCGGAGCTTCAACGGGTTCTCGCCGGAGGGGGACGGGAGAGGGGGCGGCACGGTGACGGCGTTGGCCGGCAGGTGCAGGTGGTAGCAGGGGGTGGCGCTGCCGTACCCGAAGCGGCCGTAGATCGTCTCCTCTGAGGCCCGTAGCCCGGCCACCACCTGACGCCGCTGCACGGCCTGGGCCAGGTGCCGGCCCATCATCTCGGTGAGCAGACCCCGCCGCCGGTGCGTGGGCAGCACCGTCACCATGGTGGCCCCCGCCATCGGCACCGACGCCCCGCCGGGCAGGGCCAGATCGAAGTCACGGGCGGCGAACGTGGCCACGAAACGCCCGCCGTCGACCGCCACCAGCATGGTGGCCGCCGAATCGATGGCGAGCGAGCGTTCGATCGCCTCCGGCTCGAGCTCCGACCCGGGCAGGTCGTAGCCGAACCCGAAGGACACGGCGGTACGGAAGGCTGGCACCTCGTGACGCTCGATCCCGCGCACCTCGATCATCGGGCGAGTCTACGGAACGGGCCGCTCGG
Organism: Acidimicrobiales bacterium; assembly: GCA_041394285.1. Classification (GTDB taxonomy): domain Bacteria; phylum Actinomycetota; class Acidimicrobiia; order Acidimicrobiales; family SZUA-35; genus CADEDH01. The sequence goes on from JAWKIL010000004.1 coordinate 162,720, forward strand.
GGACGGGTGAATATGCCACCGTCACCGTTCACAGCGGGAGCACGACATGCTCCGTGCGACGGGCCGGCACGCGGGAGCCGGGGAGGATCACCCCGGTCAGGTTGAGGGGGTCGCAACCGCACACGGTGACGGTCTGGCCGGTGGCTTCGTGGCGACGGACCTGGTTGAGGCCCTCGGTCGCCTCCGGCAGGGCGAACTGCTCCCCGCTGAAGCCCTTCACGAACCGCCCGCCCCGCACCAGGCCGCGGTCTTCCAGGCGGCGCAGCGCCCATTGCAGCTCCCGCCACGGGACGCTGAGGTTCTCGTGGGCGTAGAGGTCGTAGAACAGCACTCCCCAGCGGGCCAGGAGCTGGTCGGCCAGGGCTTCGGCCAGGTCGTGGCGATCGGCCACCGGCCCGGCGTCGGGTGTGTTGCCGGTGCCGATGGCCACCGGCGGCACGAGGGCCCAGCGCCCGGCCCCGTGGGCCGCCCGCACCCCCTGGCGGCGAAGGCGGGACAGCGCCCGGGCCTGACGCTCCTCCCGCCGCCCGGGGCCGCCGGTGGTGAGCGAGCGGACGGCCTCGAAGCCGTCGGCCGTGAACAGGCCCCGGGCCACCCCGTCCCACAGGGCGCTCTCCACATCGGGGGCCAGCCGGCCCGTGTCGCCGGTGAGCTCGGTGAGGAACCGGGGCCCGTGGCACCCGAGCGCCTCGGCCACCTCGGCCACGGCGCCGGCTGCCGGCCGGGCCGGCTCGGCGCCGCCCCGGCCGGCGGCCAGGAGCCAGGGGAGGTCGTGGCGGTACACGATCGTGATCGGCGTCGCCTTGGACGGGCCGGCGCCCCGGCGGTCCGGATCGGCCGTGGCGGCCCGGGGCGACAGGCGCAGCCACTGGAGCTCGCCGGCGTGGCACAGCTGGTCGATCCATCGGGTGTCGTAACGCTCCAGCCGGCCGGCCAGCAGGTCGGGCTCCCAGGCCGCCACCGCCGCTTCCCACCCCTGGAGCTGCTCCACCAGGCGGGCCAGGCCGTCGGCCGAGGCCAGACGGGTGCCGGGGGCGACGTGTTGCCATCGGGTGAGGAAACGGACGAACTGCTCAGGGGTGACCGGCTCCACCGCCCGCCGCCGAGCCCCCCGGGAGCGGCTGTGCATCCGGGCCAGCAACCGCCGGGAGCACCATTCCACCTCGCTCTGCCCGTCCGGCGTGAAACGACCCTGGATCGCCGAACCCTCGGTCTCCAACGTGGCCAGGGCCACCGCCAGCAGGGTGGCGGGCAGCCCGGTGATCCGGCCCAGCTCGGACCCGGTCAGCGGTGAATGCAGCTCCAGGTGCCCTCGTACCACGGTGGCCGCCACCTGCTCCGGGAACGGCGCCGGCTCCTGGCCCCCGGCGGCAGCCGTCGGCCCGCCGGTCAGCACGGCGACGGCGCCCGCCGCCTCCGTCGGGTGCCACCGCTCGGCCCCGGCCCAGCGCACGGCGACGGCCCGGCCCCGGGCCGCCAGCTCGTCGAACAGCGGGCGCCACGGTTCGTGGGCGGCCAGCAACACGAGGTCCCGCAGGAGGTCGTGCAGCTCGTCGGCCGTGCGGGGGCTGGGGACGAGCTCGGCCCGCACCTCGGCCACCGCCGCCGGGTCGAGCGCGCCCAGGTTCGACGGGTCGAGGGGGAGGGTGCGACGCAGGGGCACGGCTCGGGTGCGGCGGTCGGCCGCCTCGCCGTCGTCGAGGAAGGCGTAGGGCCGGGCGGTGAGGATCTCGTGGCTGAGGGCCGACGGCTCGGTGGTGTCGACGCAGCTCATCGTCACGGTGCCCGCCTCCAGAGCCCGCCACAGCTCGATCAGGCCGTCGACGTCCATCCCTTCGGTGAGCGTGTCGTGGATCGTCTGGCGGATCAGCGGGTGGTCGGGGATGGCGCGGGGGCCGGTGACGTTCTCCTGGCAGGCGGCGGCGTCGGGGAAGACGGCGGCCAGCAGGTCGTCGCTCTCCATGCGCTGGATGGGGGGCGGGTTGCGCCGGCCGTTGCGCATCCGCAGCACCACCAGCGCCCGGTTGAGGTTCCATCGCCAGCGGGACTGGAACGCCGGCTGGTCGAGCACGGCCTGGGTGAGCGTGGGGCGGATCGTGTCGGGGCGCAGGAAGTGGCGGACGTCGGTGAGGGGGAACGAGTGATGGGGCCCGAGCGAGATGACGACGGCGTCGTCGCTGGCGGCAGCCTGCAGCTCGAAGTTGAACCCCACGCAGAACCGCTTGCGCAGGGCGTAGCCCATGGCCCGGTTGATGCGGCCTCCCAGCGGCGAGTGGATCACGAGCTGCATGCCGTCGGCGTCGTCGAAGAAGCGCTCCATCACCAGGTGGTGTGCGGTGGGCATGGCCCCCAGCACGGCCGACCCCGCCGCCAGGTAGGTGACGATGAGGGCGGCGGCGTGGCCCTCGATGCCGGTGGCGTCCTGCAGCCAGGCGGTGGCCCCCGCCGGGTCGCCGTGGCGCAGGTGATGGTCGACCCGGGCCCGCAGGGCCGACACCTGGGCCGACAGCTCGGCGGTGCGGGCCGGAGCCTCACCCGTCCAGAAAGGAACGGTGGGCGGGGCGTCGCCGGCGTCGGTGACCCGGACCACCCCGCCCGTGACCTGCCGGATCCGCCACGAATGGGTGCCGAGCAGGAAGATGTCGCCGGCCGCCGACTCCAGCGCCCAGTCTTCGGTGACCGTGCCGATGAACGTCTCGTCGGGCTCGGCCACCACCCGCATGTCGTAGATCTCGGGGATGGCGCCACCGGAGGTGATGGCCACGTGGCGGGCCCCCCGCCGGCCCCGCAGCTCGCCGTTCACCTCGTCGTGGTGGACCCAGGCCGCCCGGCGGCCCCGGCCGGTCATGATGCCCTCGCTCACCAGGGTGACCACGGCGTCGAAGTCGGACCGGCTGAGATCGGCGTAGGGGGAGGCCCGGGTGACGAGCTCGTACAGGCCGTCGGCCGTCCACGGCTCGGCCCCGGTCTCGGCCACCAGCTGCTGGGCCAGGATGTCTAGCGGGGCCACGGGGGGCCGGAGCACGTCGAGCGTGCCCTCCCGCACCGCCCACACCAGGGCCGTGCATTCCACCAGCTCGTCTCGGGTGAGGGGGTAGAGGCGGCCCCGGGGGGTGCCGGCCCGGGTGTGGTTGGACCGGCCGACCCGCTGGAGGAAGGTGGCGATCGAACGGGGCGAGCCGATCTGGCACACCAGCTCCACCGGGCCCACGTCTATGCCCAGCTCCAGGGAGGCGGTGGCCACCAGGGCCCGGAGCTCGCCGGCCCGCAGCCGGCGCTCCACCCGGTGGCGGCGCTCACGGCTGAGGCTGCCGTGGTGGGCCGCCACCACATCGTCGCCCAGGCGCTCCCCCAGCTCGTGGGCCAGGCGCTCGGCCAGGCTCCGGGTGTTGACGAACACCAGCGTGGTGCGGTGGTCGGCCACCAGCTCGGCGATCCGGTCGAGCACCTGGGCCATCTGGGTGGCCGACGCCACCGCTTCCAGCTCGCTGTCGGGCAGCTCGATGGCCAGGTCGAGGTGGCGCTGGTGGCCCGTGTCGACGATGGCACAGTCGATCCCACCGCCACCGCCACCGCCACCGGTGCCGTCGCCGGGTCTGGCGCCCGTTCGGGTGCCCACGAGCAGGCGGGCCACGGTGTCGATCGGGCGCTGGGTGGCCGACAGCCCGACCCGGGCCGGCGGCCGGTGGGCGGCATGGGCCAGGCGCTCCAGCGTGAGCGCCAGGTGGGATCCCCGCTTGTCACGGGCCACGGCGTGGATCTCGTCGACGATCACGGTCTCCACCGACCGCAGCACCTCCCGGCTACGGGCCGCCGTGACCAGGAGGTACAGCGACTCCGGGGTGGTGATGAGGAAGGTGCGGGGGCGGCGGACCATGGCCTGGCGCTCGGTGGACGGGGTGTCTCCGGTGCGGACCGCCACCGTGAGGGCGGGGGCCGACAGCCCGAGGGCGGCCGCCGTCTCGGCGATCTCGGACAGCGGGCGTTCCAGGTTCTCGGCGATGTCGACCGCCAGCGCCTTCAGGGGCGACACGTACACCACCCTGGTGCCGGCGACATCCGCACCCCGGGCGTGGGCCAGGTACAGGCGGTTGATGGCCATGAGGAAGCCGGCCAACGTCTTGCCCGACCCGGTGGGGGCGGCCACAAGCGTGTGACGGCCGGCGGCGATATGGGGCCAGGCCTCGACCTGGGGCGGGGTGGGGCCGGCCGGGAACCGGCGCTCGAACCAGGCCGCCACCGCCGGATGGAAGGCGACCCCGGGCACCAGATCCCGCCGCAGCGCCAGAACCGCCGGGCCGGAGGCCGGCTCGAACAGGCGGACCGGCCCCAGGCCTTCGTCGAGGCGCATCTGCTCGAAGTTGCCGACGACCGTCATGCCAACCGACCCTAGCCGGGGGCTGTGACAGTGGAGCCCGGGCCGCCGTCTCGGGGGGACGACTCGGATACGAAGGCGGCGGCGGCCGGCGACAGGCCGTCGACCGGGTGCACGAGCACGATCCGGCGCACCAGGGGAGGGTCCAGGGGGCGGACCACGGCCCCCTCGGCGGCGGCGTCGGCCGCCAGCGCCGGCGGCAGCACCGCCGCCCCGGCCCCTCGCAGCACCAGGGGCACCAGCATGTCGCGCTGGTCGGTCTCCACCGCCACGCTGATCGCCACGCTGACCGCCGCCGGCTGACCCGGCTGACCCGGCTGCCTGGGCACACCCCCGGCTCCCACCGCCCCCACGAACCGGTCGACCAGGGTGCGCAACGACGTGCCGGGCGGCGTCACCACCAGGGCCTGCCCGGCCAGCTCCCGGGCCGACATGGCACCGGTCGGGCCGTCGGCACCGGGCCGCGCCGGCGGGAGCACGGCCACCAGCGACTGGCTCGACAGGGTGACGGTGACCAACCCGGGTGGCGCCCCGTCGGCCTCGGTGATCCCGGCCTCGGCCCGGCCCGAGCGGACGAGCTCGAGCAGATGGGCCGGGCTCGACGGATCGAGCATCCGCACCGTCACCCCCGGGTGCCGGCGCCGGAAGTCGGCCACAAGCCCGGCAACGGGATCGACGGCCAGCGAGGCCAACGCCACCAGGTCGAGGGTGCCGGCGGTGAGCCCGGCATGGGCGGCCACCGCGTCCCGGGCCCGCTGGGCCTCCCGCAGCAGGCGGCGGGCCGGCCCCAGGAAGGATTCGCCGGCCTCGGTCAGCTCCACCCGACGGCCCATCCGGGCCAGGAGCGGCGCGCCCAGCTCCTCCTCCAGGCGGCGCACGCTCTGCGACAGCGACGGCTGGGCCAGCCCGAGGGCGTTGGCGGCCCGGGTGAAGCCGCCGTGATCGACGATGGCCACCACATACTCCACCTGCCGCAAATCCATAGGGCAAGCCTATGTCATGGTGGGCCCGCCTTCGCTTTGCGATATGGATCCCGGCCGGGCAGGCTGGAGCGGTGGAGGCGCTTCAGCGGGATGACGCCGCGGTCGCCCGGGCCCCCCGCCTGGCCCGCGGCCAGCGGCGGCGGGCGGCTGTTCCGGCCTGGCTCGATGGCCCGGCCACGGTGGCCCTGGTGGCGGCGGTGGCCGTGATGGCAGCCGGCTTCGCCCGGGGCTTCCGCTGGCTCATCGGGGTGGGCGTGTCGGCCCTGGCCGGCTCGACGGACCCGATCGAGGCCGCCTCCTCGCTCCCCCGCTGGCGGTTGGCGGCCACGGTCTCGATCGTGGTGTTCGCCGCGGTGGCCATCGGGCGCTACGCCACGACCCGGTACCACCAGCGCCTGGGGATGGCGGCGGTGGCGGCCGCCGCCCGGGGCGAGGGCCCGGGGCCCTCGCTGGCCGGGTCGCTGACCCGGGCCGCCGGCACCCTGGCCGCCAGCGTCGGGTTGACGTCGATCGGTCGGGAGTCGGCGATCATCGAGACCGGGGGCAGCCTGGGGGCTTCCGCCGCCCGGCTGACCCGCCGACCCGTGGCCCCCCTGGCCAGCGCCGGCATCGCCGCCGCCTTCAGCGCCGCCTACCACGCCCCCGTGGCCGCCGTGCTCTACACCCACGAGCACCTCGGCGCCGGCCGGGGCGGCGACGGCGAGCGAACTCCCCCGGCCGCCACGGCGTCACCGGGGGCGACGGCCTATGCCGCCGCCGGAGCCGCGGCCGGGTTCGCCGCCGCCCGGTTCCTGTTCGGGAGCGGCACGATCTTCCCCGCCGGGGATCACCCGTTGAGTGGGGCCACCGTGACCCTGGCCCTCGTCGCCCTCGTGCCCGCCTATGCCGCCAGCCGCATCTTCTTCCTGGTCAGGGAACACCTGGCGGCCCGCACGGCCCGGACCGGCGGCGCCCCCGAGCCCTGGCTGCGGTGGCTCGCACCGGCCGTGCTGGCCGTTGCCGCCGGCACGGCGGTGGCCGCCGCTCCCGGCACCGCCGGCAACGGCATGGAGGCCATCGAGCAGGCCGCCGCCGGGCCCACCGTCGCCCTGGCCCTGACCCTCCTGGTGGGGAAGCTCGTGGCCACCACGTTCGCCATCGGGGCCGGCGCGCCCGGAGGGATCGTGTCGCCGTCGATGGCGGTGGCGGCCGGGGCCGCCCTCACCACGTTCCATGCCGCCGCCGAGCTCGGCATCAGCCTGCCGGGATCGTGGTGGGACGGGGCGCTGGTGGCGATGGCCGTGGGCCTGGCTGCCAGCGTCCGTTCACCCCTGGTGGCCGTCGTGATGGTGGCCGAGATGACGGGCGACCTGCGGCTGGTCCCGCTCAGCGCCCTCATCGTGGGCGCCTGCTACCTGCTCGATTCCGGCCTGGCCCGCCTCCAGGCCGCGCCGCTGCCCCTCCTGGCCGGCAACGCCAGCCGGATCGTGCTCGACGACGACGCCTGACGACCCCGATCAGCTCCAGCAGGCGGGTAGCTCCGAGGCCCGGTCGACCACGATCTCGGCTCCCGCCGCCGCCAGCCGCTCGGCGGCGTCGGGCAGGTTGTGGCCACCCGCCGTGAACCCCACGGCCCGCATGCCGGCCGCCACCGCTCCGGCCACGCCGTAGGGCGAGTCCTCCACCACCAGGCACCGGTCGGGTGGGACGCCGCACCGTTCGGCGGCGAAGAGGAACAGGTCGGGGGCGGGCTTGCCCCGCTCGACCATGGTGGCGCTGTAGAGCCGGCCGCCGAAGTGGCCGATGAGGCCGGTGACGGTGAGCGACCGCTGGATCCGGGCCGGGACGCTGGACGAGGCGACGCACCGGGGCAGTTCCAGCCCGGCCACCACCTCGGTCATCCCCGTCACCGGGCGAAGCGAGGCGTCGAAGGCGGCCCACACCCGCTCCGTGCGCCGGACCGAGAACTCCTCGCCCAGGTCGATGCCCAGCTCACGGCTGAGCTCGGCGTGCATGGATGCGTCGGAACGGCCGGTGAAGCGGCGGTTGATCTCCTCGGCCGTCATGTCGACCCCCAGCTCGGCCAGCATCTGACGCTCGATGTCGATGACGAGGACCTCGGAGTCCACCAGCACACCGTCGCAATCGAAGATCACCAGCTCGGGTCGAGACACGGCTATGGAGGGTAACCAGGCCGATCCGGTCCTCCGGTGCCGGCCGGGTTGCCGTCGATCCGTGGGTGAAGTTCCACGTTCGGCACATCTGCCCAGTTCAGAAACGTGATCCCTTTCCCGGAAATGCACGTTGTTATCGAGTTACGGCGGCGTGAAGCGCTCCGTCTCCGGGCACGATGATGGTGTGGTGCACGAAGCAGCAGCAACGGGTTATGCCCGCGAGGTCGACCGCTACCACCGGAGCCGCCCCACCTACCACGCCGGGGTCGCCCGTCGGGTGGTGGATCGTTACGGGCACGGCGTGGTGGTGGAGCTGGGCGCCGGCACCGGCATCTTCACCCGGCAGCTGGTCGACCTGGGCCAACCGGTGATCGCCGTGGAGCCCGTCGTGTCGATGCGGAGCCAGCTGGCGGAGAGCGTGCCCGAGGCCGAGGTCCGCATCGGCTCGGCCGAGGCCATCCCGATGGACGATGGCACGGCCAACACCATCGTCGCCTCCCAGTCGTTCCACTGGTTCGACTACCGCCCGGCCCTCGACGAGATCCACCGGGTGCTCAAGCCCGGCGGCCATCTGGTGACCGTGTGGAACGTGCGCGACGAGAGCGAGCCGTGGGTGGCCGCCCTCACCGAGCTGGTGGACCGGTTCGCCGGCAACACCCCCCGCTACCGCGACATGCACTGGCGCCGAGCCATCAACTCCGACGCGCGGTTCGGCTCGGTCGACGAGTGGCGGATCGCCAACCCGTATCCCACCACCGTGGAGGGCGTGGTGGACCGCGTGCTGTCCACCAGCTTCATCGCCGCCCTCACGCCGGACAAGGCCGAGGCGGTGGCCGAACAGGCCCGGGAGATCGTCTCGGGCCTGGGCGAGCAGTTCGATTTCCCCTACGTGTCCCAGCTCCAGGCCTGGCGCAAGGTCATCGAGGACACGGCCGACGACGACGATATGTGAGTCCGGGGCGGTCAGCCCCGGCCCATCGTGTAGAACTCGTCGTTGGGCCGCATCGAGGTCAGGTTGGCCATGCGGTTCGACAGGGCGAAGAAGGCGGTGATGGCGCCGATGTCCCAGATCTCGTCATCGGTGAAACCCTTGGCCCGCATGTCGTCGATGTCGGCGTCGGTGACCGACGCCGAGTCGTCGGCCATACGCAGGGCGAAGGCCACGATGTGGCGCTCACGCTCGCTCAGGTCGGCCTTGTGGGGGTTGGTGGCCACCTGATCGGCCAGCAGGGGCCGCTTGGACCGGATGCGCAGGATCGCGCCGTGGGCGGCCACGCAGTACAGGCACTCGTTGCGGGCGCTGGTGGCGACCACGATCAGCTCCCGCTCGGCCTTCGACAAGCCCTCGCTCTTGTCCATCAGGGCGTCGTGGTAGGCGAAGAAGGCCCGGAACTCGGCCGGCCGGTGGGCCAGCGCCAGGAACACGTTGGGCACGAACCCCGACTTCTCCGACACGGTGCGGATCATGCCGGCGATGTCGTCGGGCAGCTCGTCGAGGGTGGGCACCGGGAACCGGGAGATCGGGTGGTCGCTCATGGCGTGCCAGCCTACGGCCAGCTAGGACGACGAGCCCAGGCCGGCCCGGCGCTTCTGCTCCTCGAAGTCGGCCTTGGCCCGGGCGATCTTGTCCGGGGTGAGCCCCGAAAGGTTCATGAAGTCCCGCTTCCATGCGTGAGGATCGCCACCCTCGCCCGGCCACCGCAGCGGCGACTGCACGGTGGTGCGGGGCCCGGGCGCCGTCTCCAGCGTCCGCAGGGCGAGCTCCAGCACCGTGCGCTGCGACGCGGCGTCGTGGGGCAGGCCGGCCGGGTTGCCGAGGGGCACGTCGGAGAACACGAAGCGGGGCACGCCCGCGGTCTCGACGATGTCCTTGGCCGCCCCCATGATCACGGTGGGGATGCCGGCGGCCTCGAGGTGGCGGGCGACCAGACTCACGGTCTGGTGGCACACCGGTCAAACGGGCACCAGCAGGGCGACGTCGGCTTTGTCCTCCGCCAGCAGGGCCGCCACCTGGGGGGCGTGCTCCTCGGTGGTCGACCGCTGGCGCCGCACGGTGGGCACGGCGTAGATGCGCTCGGTCAGGGCCCCGATGCGGCCGGCGTCCCGCGCCTCCCGCAGGCGCTCGATCGGGAGCCAGGTGTTGCGGTCGTCGGCCTTCGTGTGGTTGCGGTCGTAGCCGATGTGGGAGATCCGCAGGTCGTGGTCGTCGTCGCTCGTGGGCTCGGTGGGGCGGGTGTAGACCTCGAAGAACTTGGCCGCCCCGTTGTAGGCGGCGCCCGGCCCCTGATCGCCCCGGTCGGGCCGGTAGGGGGCGGCGGTGGTGACCAGCGCCAGGCGGCTCTCGGCCAGCGGCTTGGCCAGCGGCTGGAAGGGCACGTCGGTGTGGCAGGGCCACCGGTAGGGGTCGTAGCCCAGGGTGGCGTACCAGGCCCGGGTGCGGTCGATGTAGCGCACCGGCTGGTGGGGATGGGGCTCGGGAACGCCCGCCGTGGGCTCGTCGTGGGCCATGCCGGAAGTCTGGCACAGCCCGGTGCGACCGAGCCCACGGCGCTGACGGCTACACCTCGATCTTGTACAGCTTGGCCGCGTTCCCCTGGAGGATCTTGCGCTGCACGTCGGGGGCGAGATCGGCGATCGCCGCCTGCACCCGCTCCACCCCGTCGGGGTAGAGGCTGGTGGGGTGGGGGATGTCGGTCTCGAACATGATGTTGTCGGCCCCCAGGATCTCGACCGAGCTCTTGAGCGTGCGGTGCTCGAACCAGAAGCAGCCGAAGAACTGGCGCTGGAAGTACTCCGACGGCTTGAGCGACAGATGGGCCAGGTGCTCGGGGGCGGTCTCCCCGCACTGGTAGTCGAGGGCGTCGAGCAGGAACGGGATCCAGCCCACGCCGCTCTCCACCGACACGAACTTGAGGTTCGGATGCCGCTCGGGCACGTCGCTGACCAGGAGGTTCACCATCCAACGGAGCTGGCCGAGGAAGATGGCGGCCCCACCGAGGGAGATCTTCACGTCGCCCGGCCACGACTTGTAGGGCACCTTGCCCGACCAGTCGATGTCGCCTTCGGAGGCCCCGATGTGGAAGTTGACCGGCATCTCCAGTGCTTCGCAGACCTCCCAGAACGGCCGCCAGTCGGGCTGGGCGAAGTCGGGCATGCCCGAATCGTGCGGGTTGGAGCACATGACGATGCCCCGGGCGCCGGCGGAGTGCATCCGGTCGATCTCGGCCACCGAGGCCTCGATGTCCCACCACGGCACGAGCGCCATGGGCAGGATCCGGCCGCCGGACCGCTGCTGCAGATCGGCCATCCAGTCGTTGTAGATCTCGACGCAGGCGATGCGCAGCGCCCGGTCCTCGATGCGCAGGAAGTTCTGGTTCCCGAAGCCGCCGACGTTGGGGTAGACGATGTTGTGGCTGACGCCCATGTCGTCCATCAGGTCGAGCCGGGCCTGGCAGTCATAGCTGGCCGGGTGGACCATGTCGATGTTGTGCTTGAGGAACTTGAGGCCCAGCATCTTGCCGCCGTCGGGGGCGATGGCGCTGACAGCCGAATCGCCGGCCAGGGGGATGTCGCCGTTGACCACCCAGCGCCGGCGGCCCTTGTGCTCCTTGATCTGGGGCACCAGATCCTTGTACTTGGCCGGCGCCAGCGAGGTCCACAGGTCGGGCGGCTCCGACCAGTGGGTGTCGGTGTCGATGACGCTGACACCGGGGATGATCTGCTTGATCGGCATGTCGGGTCGACCCCCTGTTTCGTCTTTCGCGATAACTCCTAGCCTGGCCCAGCCGGATCGGCGGTGCCAACACCTGGCGTCGGGATCAGCGGATGCCGAGTCTGCGGGCGGCCCGGTTGGCCTGATCGGGACCGACGGTGAGGCGCATGATCAGCAGCCCGTCGATCAGGGCCACGGCGGCCTCGGCCTCGGCCCGCCGCACTGCGGGCGTCCCCTCGATCAGGGCCGAAGCCCAGGCGACCCAGGCCTCGATCAGCTGGGGCACGAGGGCGTGGTAGGGCTCCCGCCGGGCGACGGCCAGGCCGGCGGCCTCGAAGAACAGGGCGAACACGGGGTCCACGTCGGGCCGGGCCAGGATCGGCCAGGCGGTGCGGGCCAGGGCCACGTGGTCGGCGGCGGGCGCAGCGAAGGCGGCGGCCAGCGTCTCCTGCAACTGCAGGCCGAGCGAGGTGATCACCTCGGTGATCAGGTCGTCCTTGGTGGGGAAGTAGTAGACGACGATGCGGTCGCTGATCCCGAGCCGCTTGGCCAATCGGCCGAAGGTGAGCTGGCTGAGCCCTTCGTCGATCGCCGACTCCAGGGCTCCGGCCAGGATCTCTTCCTTGGTGTGTTTGTGACCCATCGCACCCTTGTTTGTAGCGACCACTGCGATTATAGTTCGCAGTGACCACTACAAGAAAGCCTGCGAAGCATCGCGGAGGGAGAGTCTAATGCCGGCACTGAGCAGGGCTGACGCCGTGGAGCTGTTCCGGCGGGCCCCCGATCGATTCCTCGACGTGGGGGCGGCCGGCGAGGTGGCCTACCGCCGGGTGGGCCACGGACCCGACGTGCTGTTCATCCACGGCTGGCCCGTGAGCGGAGGCACGTTCCGGGGGCTGCTGCCCCATCTCGCCGACCATGTGACGTGCCATGTGATCGATCTGCCCGGCGCCGGATCCAGCCGGTTCAGCCCCGGCGCTCCCCTCTCCGTCGACGGACACATCACCGCCGTGCGCACCGTCGTCGATCTGCTCGGGTTCGACCGGGTGGCGGCCGTGGGCCACGACAGTGGCGGCCTCATCGCCCGCCACGCCCTGGCCGGCGATCCCCGGTTGCGGGCCCTGGGCCTCATCGACACCGAGCAGTCGCAGGGGCTGAACTGGCGGTTCAAGGCGTTCCTGGCCGCCCGCCACCTCCCGGCGTTCGGGGCCGGCCTCGCCTGGGCCCTGGGCCGGCGGGCGGTGCGACGCAACGACCTCGTGCTGGGCGGGGCCTTCGCCGACAAGAGCCTGCTCGACGGCGAGTTCGACGAGCTGTTCCTGGCGCCATTGCGGTCCGACCGGGCCCGGCGGGACGCGGCGATCCAGGTGCTCGACAGCTTCAGCCAGGAGCACGTACGAGCCCTGGCTGGGCTGCACGAGCGGATCACGGTGCCGGTGCAGCTGGTGTGGGGGGCCGGTGACCCCTTCTTCCCCGTGGCCTGGGCCCGGGAGATGGCGGGAACGTTCCCCGACGGGCGAATCGAGGTGATCGAGGGGGCCCGGCTGTTCTCCCACGAGGAGAAGCCCGAGGCCGTGAGCAAGGCCCTGCTGCCGGTACTGGCGGGGTAGGGCCTGCTGCCCACTGCTGCCGACAGCGTCCCGCGTCCCGGCTACGGCCGGTAGCCGACGCAGAGCTCGTTGCCCTCGGGGTCGGTCAGAACGACCCACGGGATGCCATGGGCCTCGCGACGGCGGGGGCCGGCGGCGTCCTCGCCGTCGACGAGTTGGGCGCCGAGGGCGAGAAGTCGGCGAACCTCCTCGCCGATGTCGCTGGCGGCGAGGTCGACGTGGACACGTCCACCGGTCGGGGCCAGCTCGTCGGCCCGGAGGATGAGGACGTCGGGGGCGCCGCCGGTTCGGGGCCCAGCCAGACGGACGAGGTCGTCGCTGTCCTGCGCGACCGGATAGCCCAGCGCCCCGCTCCAGAACGCCGCCAGCCGGCGAGGTTCACGGGCGTGGATCGTGACGTTGATCAGGTTGGCCATGAGCCCGACGATGTCACGAGCCCGACGATATCGCTACGCAGAATCCCGTTCTGCGTAACGTTTTCGTTGTTCTACGGATTTCTTCGTTCTTGTGGCCCCGATTCGGCGTTCGCTGTCACACCCCTTGCATAGGGTTGGCTCATGGATTCGGCAGCGGAACCCGGGTTTGCGAACGAGGCGCTCGGCGCTCGGGTCGCCGCCGCGGTGGCTGCGGTCGAGGCGTTGGCGGCGGAGTTGGCTCAGCCCCAGCAGGCGGGCGATGTCCTGTTGGCCGAGCGCCGGCTGGAGCACGTGCACCGGTTGGTCGGCGCCGCCCAGATCGACAACGTGACCGCCATCGACACCGGCCGGTTGCATCGGATCGATGGTCACCGTTCGGTCGAGGCCCACATCGGCCACGTCCTGACGGTCTCCCCCGAGGAGGCGGGCCGGCGAGCCAAGGCGGCGCGGGCGTTACGGGATCTGCCCGAGATAGAGGCGGCGGTCCGGTGCGGGCGGACCGGGCTCGACCATGTTCAGGTCATCGCCCGGGTGTACGCCAACCCCCGCATCGCGGCTCACGTGCCCGGCGAACAACAGCGGTTCCTGCGTTGGGCCGACACCGAGTCGTTCGACGAGTTCAAGACCAAGATGCTGGGCTGGGAACGCACCGTCGATCTCGATGGTGGGCACCGCTCCAACCAACGGCACCACGAGAATCGCAACGTCCGGTTGATCCTCAACAGCATCGAAGGCGTCTGGGAACTGTCCGGGCACTTCGCCGCTGATCAGGGCGCCCGGCTACGGGAGATCCTCGACCACTACGCCGAAGCCGAATGGCGGGCCGACTGGGCCGATGCCCGCGCCGAGCTCGGTGACGCGGTGACGATCTCGGATCTGAAGCGGACCGACGCCCAGCGGCGGGCCGACGCACTGCAGCGGATCTTCAACGACGGCGCCGGCGCCCCCCGAGACACCGCGGCCCCGGCCATCGTGCACAACATCGTCTGGTCGGCCGACACCTACCTCGCCCTGGCCGACCTCCTCGAGACCGACGCCGCCGCCCTCGACACCCACTGGTCCGCATCGTTGACCGACGCTCGGACCCAGCGAGGCCGGTGGTGCGATCCCGACACCTACCGGTGCTCCACGTTGGACGGTGTGCCACTGGAACCGGTGGAGCAGTTCTTCTCCAGCCTGGCCAACGAGATCCGTCGGGTGATCGTGAACACCAAGGGTGTGGTCATCGACCTCGGGCGCAAGGCCCGCCTGTTCACCGGGTCCGCCCGCCTGGCAGCGCAGTTGCAGAGCCCCCGCTGCGTGTGGCCCGGCTGCGATCATCCCACCACCCGGTGCGAGATCGACCACCTCCACGACCACGCCAAAGGCGGACCCACCAACTCAACCAACGGCGCGCCTCTCTGCGGCTTCCACAACCGATGGAAACAAAAAGGCTTCTCGATCACCCGGGAACCAGAGACCGGGCGGTGGCGCACCTACCGCCCCGACGGAAGCCTCATCCCATGACCTCAGCTCTGATCGCGCAGCTCACGGCGCAGGATCTTGCCCGAAGCGCTCTTGGGGATGGCGGGCACCACCTCCATCTGCCGGATCTGCTTGTAGGAGGCCACGTGCTCGCTCATGAACTCCTGCACCTCGTCCAGCGTCGGGTCGCTCTGGCCCGGGGCGGTCACCACGAACGCCTTGGGCAGCTCCCCCGCTTCCACGTCGGGCACCCCGATCACGGCCACATCGGCGATCTTGGGGTGGGTCACCAGCAGCGCCTCCAGCTCGGCCGGCGGCACCTGGAACCCCTTGTACTTGATGAGCTCCTTGATCCGGTCGACGATGGTCACATGCCCGTGGTCGTCGATCACGGCCACGTCGCCGGTGTGCAGCCAGCCGTCGGCGTCGAGCGTGATGGCGGTGGCCTCCGGGTTGTTGAGGTACCCCTTCATCACCTGAGGGCCTCGCACCCAGAGCTCTCCCGGGGTGTCCACACCCACGTCCTCCCCGGTCGCCGGATCGACCAGGCGGCTCTCGGTGTTCGACACGGTCACCCCGCTGGTTCCGGGCCGGAAGTCGCCCTCCGGTGTGCAGTGGCTCACCGGGCTCAGCTCGGTCATCCCGTAGCCCTGCACCACCTCGCACCCCACGCGGGCCGCCGCCTCGGCCGCCAGCTCGGCCCCCAGCGGCGCCGCCCCGGAGAAGATCTGCTTGATCGACGACAGGTCGTAGTCGCCCACGATGGGGGCCTTGGCCAGGCCGAGCACGATCGGGGGTACGGCGAAGAACCGGGTGATCCGCTCCCGCTGCACGAGACCGAGCGCCTCGGCCAGGTCGAACCGGGGCATGGTCACGACCCGCACCCCGTTGGCCAGCAGGGCGTTCATCAGCACCTGCATCCCGTAGATGTGGAAGAACGGCAGAGCGGCCAACGCCGCCTCGCCCCGCTCGTAGTGCAGCACGTGCTCCAGCTGCACCACGTTGGCCACGAGGTTGCGGTGGGTGAGCATCACCCCCTTGGGCAGCCCGGTGGTGCCCGACGAGTAGGGCAGCACCACCACCGCGTCGGCGTAGTCCACCACCACCTGGTCGATCTCGTCGCCGAAGAGCGTCTCCAGCTCGTCGATGACCACGATGTCGGTCACGGCGGTGCCCTCCACCGCCGCCCGGGCCGTGTCGAGGAACATCGGCGTGGTGATCAACAGGCCGGCCCCGGCATCGTTGAGCTGGAACCGCACCTCCTCCGGGCCGTAGGTCGGGTTGATCGTGGTGTTGACGGCCCCCGCCGTGGCCACGCCGTGGAACACCACGGCGTAGTCGGGCAGGTTGGGGGCCATGATCCCCACCACCGAGCCGGGGCCGATGCCCCGGGCGGCCAATCCGCCAGCCAGGCGACGGATGCGGGACCGCAGCTCGCCGAAGGTGTAGCTGACGGCACCGCCGTCGGTGATGGCCACGTCGCCCACCAGCTCGTCGGCCCGCCGCAGCACCAACTCGGTGATCGAGCAGTCAGGGATGTCCACCGGGGGCAGGGGGCTGGCGTGGATGATGCTGGTCATGGAGCCAACGATAGGTGGCGGTCGGCCTACCCTGACCCTCATGGCTCTGGGCTCCCCCACCGACTTCGCCGGCATCCTCGATCTGGTCCGCCACGGGCCCGACACCTGGGTGGGCGTGAGCGCCGAGTACCACTGGGGCCGGATCTACGGGGGCCAGGTGGTGGCCCAGGCACTGTGGGCCGCGTTGCAGACGGTCGACCGGTCCTACGTTCCCCACTCGCTCCACGCCTACTTCATCAAGGGCGGCTCGCTCGACGAGCCGGTGCGCTACGAGGTGGACCGGCTCCGCAACGGCCGCAGCTTCTGCACCCGGGCCGTGGTGGCCCGCCAGTCCGGCGGGGCCATCCTCAACCTGTCGTGCTCGTTCCAGGTGCGGGAGGTCGACGCCGAGGTGCAGACGGCCCGCATGCCGCTCGCCCCCGACCCCGACGACGTCCGCCCCCAGCCCAACGACTGGCCCTGGATCATGCAGCGCCGTCCCCTCGTGAGCTACCCCGGTGCCGGCCGCTCGATGGGGTGGGTCAAGCTCATCGACCCGCTCACCGACGATCCGCTCCACCATCTGTGCGGGCTGGCCTTCACGTCGGACACGATCCAGTTCTCCGCCGCCCGCAGCATCCACCCCCTGCAGGTGCCCCAGGAGCAGTACGCCGAGCGGTTCATGGGTGCCTCGCTCGACCACGCCATGTGGTTCCACCGGCCGGCCCGGGCCGACGAATGGCATCTCTACGAGTGGGACTGCCATGGGCTGACCGGCGCCCGGGGCATGACGGTGGGCAACCTCTTCGCCGCCGACGGCAGCCATGTGGCCACGATCGCCCAGGAGGTGCTCCTCAGGGAGCGGGTGAAGTAATCTTGAGGGTTCGCCGCCGAAACCCGGCAACGACGCAGGAGGCGGGCGCCAATGACCGACACCACCCCGGGCGAGGGGCCCGCCATGGGCGTCGCCCTCTTCGACACTGCCATCGGCCGCTGCGGCGTCGCCTGGCGGGGCGACCGTCTGCGGGCGGTCCAGCTCCCCGAGCGGGACGACCAGGCCACGATTCGCCGCCTCACCAGCCGCCTCCCCGGTGCCGTCAGGGCCGATCCGCCACCCCAGATAGTCCGGGCCATGGGGGCGATGGCAGCGCTCCTGGAGGGCCGGCGCGATCAGCTGCTCGACATCGAGCTCGATCTCGACGACATCGGCGACTTCGAGCTCCGCGTGTACGAGGTGACCCGCGCCATCCCCCCGGGCGAGACGCTCACCTACGGCGAGGTTGCCCGGCGCCTCGGCGACCCGGGAGCGGCCCGGGCCGTGGGCCGGGCCCTGGGGGCCAATCCGCTGCCGATCGTGATCCCCTGCCACCGGGTGCTGGGCGCCGGGGGCCAGCTCGTCGGCTTCTCGGCCAACGGGGGTACCGAAACCAAGCGGCGAATGCTGCTGATCGAGGGGGCCACCGCCGTGCCCCCCTCGCTATTCGACTGAGCTGGTCGACTGAGCTAGTCGGCGGGCCTATTCGATGGGGAGGACGCCCCCACCTGGCGGAGCCGCATCCACTGCTCCGGCTCCAGCCGGGCGTGCACGTCGAGTGCCCCCAGGTTCGCCTCCAGCTGGGCCGGGCTGGTGGCCCCGAACAACAGGCTCGACAGGCGGGGATGATCGAGGGCGAACGCCAGCGCCAGCTGGGCCGCCGGGATGTCCCACTCCCGAGCGAGCGCGCCGAGGTCGGCCGCCGCCAGCAGGCCGGCCTGGGTGGCAGGGTCGGTCCGTCCGGTGGCCCGGCCCCCCTCACCCAGGAGGTACTTACCCGACAAGGTGCCCCCGGCCAGGGAGAACGAGGCCACGAGCCCGATGCCGCCCAGGGCCAGAGCGTCGCCCATAGCCGGATCGTCCACCCAGTCCCGCCGCACGAGGCTGTAGGGCAACTGGGCGGCACACGGGCCCGGCACGCCGGTGGCCTCGGCCGCCTCCACCGCCTCGGCCACCTGCTCCGGCTGCCAGTTACCGATCCCCCACGCCCGGGCCCGGCCCGTGGCCAGCAACTCGGCGATCAGCTCCACGGCGGCCGGCACGGTCAGCCCGTCGGGCAGCTGCATGCTATAGATCAGGTCCACGTTCGCCAGCCCCATCCGCTCCAACGACCCGTCCAGCTCGTCGGCGGCACTCTGGTCGGGCCAGAACTCCCACCACAGCTTGTTGGCCACCGCCACCTCGGACCGCACCCACCCCGCCTCCCGGAACAGGCGGCCGAACAGCACCTCCGACCACCCGGTGGGCAGCGGCGCCGTGCCCGACTCGTCGTCGTAGCGGGCGTCGTCGAGGAAGGTGATGCCGGCCTCCCGCGCCGCCACCATCACATCGAGGGCGGTGCCGGGGTCGATGCGCTCGAACGTGCGCCACGAGCCGAGCGACAGAACCGAGACGTCGATCCCCGAGCGGCCGAGGGGCCGCAGGGGTAGAGAGGCACGCGTGTTCACCGGGCCGGCACCGTAGCCGGCTTCGGCTGTCGCGGCACGTCAGGTACGGTTCGGGGCCATGAGCACCGAACCCGACGTGGATGGGTGGGCCGCCGTCGCCGACCTCTACCACCGCTACCTCACCGGCCTGATGCTGGCTCTGGTGCTACGCCAGGGCACCGAGCGCGCCACCGAGGTAGCGTTCCGCACCTTCCGGCGTCAGCACCTCGACAAGTTCCTGCCCGGCCTGGCCAAGCTGGGCATCGACCATCTGCCGCCGGCCGTGGCCTGCGCCCAGTACCACGTGCTGTCGAACGCCCTGGGCGGCGTGCGGGTGGAATGGATTCCCGAGACCGACACCAAGTCGTGGGTGCGCTATCTCCCACCCCGGTGGATCTTCGACGGCACCGCCGTGTGCGGCATCCCCACCGAGGTGAGCCGGGCCATGCTGCGGGGCTGGCACGCCCACAACGGGGTGTCGCTGGGCAACCCCCGGTTGGGCTTCGTGTGCACGATGATGACCACCGACGGCCAACCCGGCCTCGAGGGCTACTACGTCGAGGAACCGGAGCCGCTCGCCCCCGAGGACCGGCTGCGGTTCCGCCCGGGCGAACGACCGCCCAACCCGCCCCATCCCCTCCCCCTGCCCGACTGGAGCGGCGAGCATCTGGCCCGGGTGGAACGCAACTACGCAATGACCTATGTGAGCAGCATCCTGCCCGAGATGGCAGCGGTGCTGGGCCCGGCCGACGCCGGTGCGGTCGGGCGCACGGCCGCTCGCCAGATCGCCATGCAGTACCACCAGTCGATCATGGCCCGCATCGACCCCGACGGTGGCCAGCCCTTCGCCCACCGCTTGGCCCGGCTGCTCTTCGCCCACGGCGGAAGCTTCGACGTGACGGGGCCGGAGCCGACGGGCGACGGGGCGGCCCGAGTCGGCCTGACCCGGGCGGCCATGCCCCCGTCCGGTCAACCCCCCGAGGTGTTCGAGGCGTGGAACGGGTTGTGGGAGGGGCTGGCCGCCATGGAGGGTATTCGGCTCACCGTGCTGTCACGGCTCGATCTCGGCGATCCGGCGACCTGGTGGGAGATCCGGCCGGCCTGACCGGATCGGCTCAGCCGGTGCAGGCCACGCCGGAGCGGTCGGGCCCCTGGAGCTGGTAGGGGTCCGTGTTGCGATCGAGCAGGCGCACCGGCTTCTGGTCGGGCGCCAGGTCGTCGCAGTCGAGGGCGTCGCCGTCGAGGTCGGGAAGGCAGGGCAGGTAGGCCGGGCTGCAGCGGCCGGTGCCGAGCGTGGCCACGGTGGCCACCGGGCCGTCGGGGGCGCCTGCGGCCCCCTGCTCGTCGGCCGTGGCCGAACCGAGGCGCTGGGCCGTGGTGGCGGACGAACCAGGGGCGGAAGCGTCGTCACTGCCCGACGGCAGGATCGCCATGCCGGCGGCGACCAGGGCCAGGACCACGGCCGCCAGGCTCCCGCCCAGCAGCCAGGCCCGGCGGCGCGTCGGCTCCGGCAACTCGTCCTGCACCACCGGGGTGTAGATCCGGTACCGGCTGGAGTCCACCGGTGGGGGGGCCGCCGCCGGTCCGGCCCCCGGGGCCGATGGCGGCAGGTGCGGCGGGAGCGAGACCAGGCTGGGGGGCACCCGAACCGTGTCGCCCTCGTCGAAGAGGCTCCGTCCCCGGGGCCCGGCGAGGCGGGCCGCGGCCAGTGCCTTGTCGGCCGCCAGCTCCGGGTCCTCATCGACGTCATCGGTGACGTCATCATCGACGTCATCGCCATCGGTGACGTCATCGGTGGCGTCATCGGTGGCGTCTTCATCGACGTGCTGCCACGCCGTCCACTCGGAATCGAACCCGAGGCCGGGGTCGACATCCCCCTCGAGCGCGGCCTCACCCTCCGGCGCAACCTCGTCGTCGATGTGGACCTGGTCGTCGACGCCGAAGTCCGGGGTGGGAACCGAGACGGGGGTGGGAACCGAGACCGGGGTGGGGGCGGCATCGTCGCCCAACAGGGCGGTGCTGCCGTTGGGGGCGGGCCACCACGACTCGGCCGGGGCCGCCGACAGGACCGGCCCCCGGGAGGGAGGCGCCGGCGGGGCGGGAGGAGCAGGCGGGGCCGGCGGGGCCGGGGCGTCGGGCTCGATCAGGGCCGCGATCCCGGGTGAGGTGACCACCCCGTCGATCTCCACATCGGGGCCGGCCTCCGAGAGTTGGCTGGCAATAGCCCAAATGTTGGCGGCGAGACGATGATCAATTCCAAAGGTAAGCGTCCCACAACCTTCGACATGCATCGCAATCGATGCGTAGGTGCCGAGGTCTGAAAGCTGACTACCGGCATCGAAGGATGACCAGGCAACGCCGGCCATCTCCATGCTCTCGAGATCACAGGCGACGAGGCCGAGGGCGGTCACCACCAGCTCCCCCGTGCCCGTCTCTGACCAGGTCATACCCGCATCCAGCAGCGTGCCGGCCGAGGCCGGAAGGGCGCCGCCGACCTCGTGCCCAGGCTCTCCCGGCGGGTACGGGAGGGTGAGTCGCAGTCCCATTCCTCTAACCCTAACACGGCTCCATTGGTGTGATCTGAGCAAGCTTCCCAGTGGCTCTCTACCAGGAAATTCGCGGCCCAAGTCATGCGTATTGTTCACGTTCTGCCACCGTACGTGGCGTGATTCTCCCGTAGGGTGCGGGCACCGGTCGCCGAGGGCTTGCGGCGTGAGTACTGTCGCGGCCATGAACGTCGCTCAGGCAATCGCCCGCATCCTCAAGGCCGAAGGGGTCGAGATCCTGTTCGCCTACCCCGTCAACCCCTTGATCGAGGCGGCGGCCGAGGTCGACATCCGCACGGTCATCGTCCGCCAGGAACGGGTGGGCCTCCACATGGCCGACGCCTGGAGCCGGCTCAGCTCCGGCGACCGCCTCGGGGTGTTCTGCATGCAGCACGGCCCGGGAGCGGAGAACGCCTACGGCGGCGTGGCCCAGGCCTATGGCGAGTCGGTGCCGATCATGGTCATACCGGCCGGCTACCCCACCCGGGTGATGAACGTCGACCCCAACTTCAGCTCGTGGCGCCAGATGGCCGGTGTGGCCAAGCTGACCGACCACGTTGGCGACCCCGGCGCCGTGGTGGAGTCGATGCGGCGGGGGTTCTCGGCCCTGCGCAACGGGCGGGGCCGCCCGGTGGTGATCGAGGTCCCGGCCGACGTGTTCGCCAAGGAGTGCGCCGACCCCACCGACGTCTACGCCCCCACCTTCGGGGTGCGCTCCGGCCCCGACCCGGCCGACGTGGTGGCGGCGGCCCGGGTGCTGGCGGCGGCCGAACGACCGGTGATCTACGCCGGCCAGGGCGTCCACTACGCCAAGGCCTGGGACGAGTTGAAGGAGCTGGCCGAGCTGCTCCAGATCCCGGTCACCACCACGCTGGCCGGCAAGTCGGCCTTCCCCGAAGACCACCCGCTGTCGCTGGGCACGGCCGGCCGCACGATCGGCAAGCAGGTCCACGACTTCCTGACCGGGGCCGACGTGATCCTGGCCATCGGGGCCAGCCTCACCCGCACCGGCTTCGGCCAACGGATGCCGAACGGGGCCACGATCATCCACGCCACCGGCGACCCGGCCGACCTCCAGAAGGACGTGCCGGTGGCTCACGCCCTGGTGGGCGACGCCCAGCTCACCCTGCGGGCCCTGATCGACACGGTCGGGGGCGGCCTGCCCCAGCGGGTGTCGGCGGCGGCCAAGCGGTCGGCCAAGGCCCGGGCCAAGGAGGTGCCGGCGAAGATCGAGAGCACCCGCAAGGCCTGGTTGAAGACGTGGAAGCCGAAGCTCACGGCGAACGACACCCCCATCAACCCCTACCGGGTCGTCTACGAGCTCGACCGGCTGGTCGACAAGTCGAACGTGATCGTCACCCACGATGCCGGCAGCCCCCGGGATCAGATGACCCCGTTCTGGACCTCCACCGAACCGCTCAGCTACATCGGCTGGGGCAAGACCACGCAGCTCGGCTACGGCCTCGGCCTGGCCATGGGGGCCAAGCTGGCCCACCCCGACAAGCTGTGCATCAACGTATGGGGCGACGCCGCCATCGGCTTCACCGGCATGGACTTCGAGACGGCGGTGCGCGAGCGCATCCCGATCCTGTCCATCCTGCTCAACAACTTCTCCATGGCCATCGAGATCCCGATCATGCAGGTGGCCCAGGAGAAGTACGGCAGCACCGACATCTCGGGCCACTACGCCGACTTCGCCAAGGCCCTGGGCGGCTACGGGGAGCGGATCGAGGATCCCAACGACATCGTCGACGCCCTCAAGCGGGGCATCGCCCAGACCGAGGCCGGCGTGCCCGTGCTCCTCGAGTTCATCACGTCCAAAGAAATCGCCTACTCGACGTTCTGAGGAGGGACCGGACGATGGCTGAAGAGCGCTTCACCGTGCCCGACGAGATCGCGGTGCGGGTGGACCAGGCCGACATGCGCTTCACCGTGGAGCGCCTGTTCGAGGCCCTGGGCCTGTCACCCGACGACGCCGCCCAGGGGGCCGACACCCTGCTGTACGCCGACATCCGGGGCATCGACTCCCACGGCGTGTCGAACATGTTCCCGGCCTACGTGGCCTGGTTCCGGGACGGCACGATCAACCCGGCGGCCCAGCCCCGGGTGATCCGGGAGGCGGCCGCCGTGGCCACCATCGACGACGACGGCGGCCTGGGCCTCGTCACCGGCCCCCGGGCCATGGACCTGGCCATCGCCAAGGCCGGCGAATGCGGGATCGGGGCCGTGTCGGTGACCAACGGGCGGCACTACGGGGCCGCCTCCTACCACGCCCACCGGGCCGTGCCCCACGGGATGGTCGGGGTGTCGATGACGGTGGGCGGCCTGCAGGTGCTGCCAACCTTCGGGTCGAAACCGATGGTGGGCCTCAACCCGATCGCGGTGGCCGTCACCGGCGGCACCGAGGCCGACTTCGTGTTCGACGCCTCGATGAGCTCGGTGGCCGGCAACAAGATCCGCATCGCCCGCCGGCTGGGGGCCACGGTGCTCCCGGGCTGGATCGCGGCGGCCGACGGGACCCCGATCCTGGACGAGACCCTGGTGCCCGAGACGTTCCACATGCTGCCCTCGGGCGGCACGAAGGACGGCGGCTCGCACAAGGGCTACAGCCTGGCGGTGATGGTGGACATCCTGGCCGGGGTGCTGGGCGGCGACCCGCCCGGTTTCCTGCGGGCCCGGGGCGACGTGTCGCACCACTTCATCGCCTACCGCATCGACGCCTTCTGCGATCCCGAGGAGTTCAGCGAGCACATGGCCACCTTCCTGGCCGGCCTGCGCGACACCCCACCGGCCCCGGGACAGCGCCGGGTGGTCTACGCCGGGCTCCCCGAGCACGAGACCGAGCAGGATCGCCGGGCCCGGGGCATCCCGTACCACCCCGACGTGATCGCCTACTTCAAAGACCTCGCCGCCGAGCTCGGCACCGACCACCGGCTCCCGTAGATGGACGAGATCCTGACCGACCTGCGGGCCGAGTACGACCGGCTGGACGCCGTGTTGGCGCCGCTCACGCCGGCCCAGTGGGCCCAGCCGTCGGCGGCCGACGGCTGGACGATCGCCGACGTGGTGGCCCACCTGGCCCTCACCGAGGAGGCGGTGGTCCGTTCGGCGGCCGAGGGCGGGGGCGGACTCACCGCCCGGGCCGGCGATCTCGAAGCGGACGTGGCCAGCGATGTGGCGGCGGCCGGGCTCGACGGGCCGGCGGCGCTGGCCCGGTGGCGGGCAGCGGTGGCCGCTTCGGTACCGGCCCTGGCCGCGGCCGCTCCCGACCAGCCCCTGCGGTGGGCGGCTGCGCCGCTCAAGCCCCGGACGCTGGCCACCACCCGGCTGGCCGAGCACTGGGCCCACACCCTCGACCTGGCCGGCCCGCTGGGAGCCGACTTCGCCGACACGGCCCGCCTCCGGCACATCGCCTGGCTGGGCCACGCCACGCTCCCCTACGCCTTCGGCCTGGCCGGCCTCGACCCGGTGCCGGTGCGGGCCGAGCTGACCGGCCCGGGCGGCGAGGCGTGGGCGTTCGGCCCGGCCGGCGCCGCGGCCCGCATCACCGGGCCCGCCGGACACTTCTGCCGGGTCGGCGCCCACCGCCTGGCCCCGGCCGACTCGGACCTCGTGGCCGACGGTCCCGGCGCCGCTGACGCCCTCCGCCTGCTGCGTAACTGGGCGGCCTGACGGGCCCGCCTACTCCTGGCTGCCTATTCCTGCACCAGCTCGATGAGGGTGCCGAGGGCGCCCTTGGGGTGGATGAAGGCGACGGTGGTGCCCCGGGAGCCGGGGCGGGGCTCGTGGTCGATGGGCGTGCAGCCGGCGGCCACCATGGCCTCCAGCACCTTGGCGCAGTCGTCGACCCGGTAGCCGATGTGGTGCAGGCCCTCGCCCTTCTTGGCCAGGTACTTGGTGATCGGCGAGTCGTCCCGCACCCCGGTGATCAGCTGCACATAGCTCTCGGCCACCCTGAGCAGGGCTTCCTCCACCCCGTCGCGCTCCACGATCTCCCGGTGCTCCACCTCGGCCCCGAAGGCGCTCTGGTAGAAGGCGATGGCGGCCTCCAGGTCGTTGACGGCGATGGCGACGTGGTCGATCTCGGTGAGCAGCATGGCCACGAGTGTAGGAGAGGTCGCCGAGCTAGCTCAGATCCGCCTGGTCGAGATCTGAGAGCCGGTCGACGTAGATCACGCCCAGCGCCTCGAGCGTGTCCCGCAGGCCGTACATGTCGATCCCCAGCTCGCCGGCCTGCAGCTTGCCCCGGGTGCCGTCCTCCTTGGCCAGGCGGGCTTCGGACTGGGCCAGGCCCCAGGCCGCCTCGGCCCGGGGTACGGCCACCACGCCGTCGTCGTCGGCGCAGATCACGTCGCCCGGCTCCACCAGCTGGCCGTTGACCACCACCGGGATGTTGACCGACCCGGGCGACGCCTTCACCGTGCCCTCGCAGGAGATCCACCGGCTCCACACCGGGAACCCCATGTCCCGCAGATCGTAGGAGTCACGCACCCCGGCGTCGATCACCAGACCCCGAACGCCCCGGGCCATGAGCGACGAAGCCAGGAGGTCGCCGAACATGCCGTGGGTGGACGGGGCGGTGGTCGTCACCACCAGCACGTCGCCCGGTTGGCACACCTCCACCGCGGCGTGGATCATCAGGTTGTCGCCGGGGTGGCAGCTCACGGTGACGGCCGAGCCGGCGATCTTCGTGCCCTGCTGGATGGCCCGGATCTCCGGCCCCAGGTAGCCCCGGCGGCCGATGGCCTCGTGCACGGTGGCGGTGCCGATGGGGGCGAGGGCGTCGATCGTCGCCCCCTCGGCCCGGTCGATCGTGCGGACGACGACGTGGCGGTTGCGCAGGCTCACGATGGCTCCCTGGGTACCTGGAGGCGGGGGAAGACCCGCTGGACGTTGTCGGTGAAGATGGCCTGCCGCTGGTCGTCGGTCAACGCCGCAGCATCGATGTAGCGCTTGGTGTCGTCGAAGTACTGGCCGGTCTCGGGGTCGATGCCCCGCACCGCGCCCACCATCTCCGAGCCGAACAGGATCTGGCTCGTGGGCACCACCCGCACCAGGAGGTCGATCCCGGCCTGGTGGTACACGCAGGTGTCGAACCAGAGGTGGCTGACGGCCTCGTCGAAGTCCCACTTGTTGTCCAAGGCCATGCCCCGGAAGCGACCCCAGTGGTAGGGAACGGCCCCGCCGCCGTGGGGGATGATGAAGCGCAGGTTGGGGAAGTCGCGGGTGAACCCGGAGGTGAGCACCTGCATCACGGCCGTGGTGTCGGCCCCCAGGTAGTGCGAGCCGGTGGTGTGGAACTGCTCGTTGCAGGCGGCGCTGACGTGGATCATGGCCGGCACGTCGAGCTCGCACAGCTTCTCCCACAGCGGCCACCAGTAGCGGTCCCACAGCGGGGCCCCGGTCCAGAACCCGCCGGTGGGATCGGGGTTCACGTTGGCCCCGATGAACCCCATCTCGGTCACGCACCGCTCCAGCTCGGCCACCGATCCCTCGATGGGAACGCCGGGCGACTGGGGCAGCTGGCACACGGGGGCGAAGTTCGCCGGGTACAGGTCGCACACCCGGCGGATGAGCTCGTTCTGGTGCTCGGTCCAGAACCGGCTGGTGTGCTCGTTGCCGACGTGGTGGCCCATCCACGAGGCCCGGGGTGAGAAGATCGTGAGATCGCTCCCCCGCTCCCGCTGCAGCTTCAGCTGCGCCCCCTCCAGACTTTGGCGTATCTCGTCGTCGGTCACCGCCATCTCACCCTTGGCCCCCACGTGGGCCGGGTCGGCCGCCACCGCCGCCGTCTGGGCGTCGCGCCAGCGGCCCACGCCGGGGGGCGTGGTGGTGTAATGCCCGTGACAGTCGATGATCATGGCCTTGGATACTAGGACGCTTGCGGCCCGAGCCGATATGGAGTCGACCCCATGAGAACACAGGTTGCGATCATCGGCGCCGGCCCCGCCGGCACCCTGCTGGCCCACATCCTGGCCCAGGCCGGCATCGAGCACGTGGTGATCGAGCGCCAGAGCCGGGAGCACGTGCTCAGCCGGATCCGGGCCGGGGTCCTGGAGTGGGGCACGGTCGAGACCCTGCGCCGCTACGGCCTGGGCGAGCGGATGGACCGTGACGGCCATGTGCACACCTCGGTCAACATCGCCTGGCGGGGCGAGGAGGTGCTGTCGATCGACACCGTGGAGCGGGTGGGCAAGCGGATGATGGCCTACGGCCAGACCAACATCCAGGAAGACCTGTACCGGGCGGCCGACGAGCGGGCCGCCGGCGGGCGGGGGGCCGAGATCGTCTTCGAGGCCGGCGACGTGGCCCTCCACGATCTCGCCACCGACCACCCGTCGGTCACCTGGTCGTCCGGGGGGCGTACCGAGCGGCTCGACTGCGACTACGTGGCCGGCTGCGACGGCTTCCACGGCGTGGCCCGCCAGTCGATCCCGGCCGGGCTGCGCCGGGAGTTCGAGAAGGTGTACCCGTTCGGCTGGGTGGGGATCCTGTCGGAGACGCCGCCCCTGCCGATCCTGCTCTACGCCAACCACCAGCGGGGATTCGGGCTGTGCTCGATGCGCAACCCGATGCTCAGCCGCTACTACGTCCAGTGCCCGCTCACCGACACCGTCGACGACTGGCCCGACGACCGCTTCTGGTCCGAGCTCCTGGGCCGGCTGCCCCGGTCGCAGGCCGAGCAGATCGTGACCGGACCCTCGATCGAGAAGTCGATCGCCCCCCTGCGCAGCTTCGTGGCCGAGCCCATGAGCCACGGACGGTTGTTCCTGGCCGGTGACGCCGCCCACATCGTGCCCCCCACCGGGGCCAAGGGCCTCAACCTGGCCGTGGCCGACGTGCTCTACCTGTCGCAGGGCCTGATCGCCGCCTACCGGGGCGACCCCGGCCCGCTCGAGCGGTACTCGGAGACGGCGCTGCGCCGGGTGTGGGGGTCGGTGCGGTTCTCCTGGTGGCTGACCCAGCTCCTGCACCGCTTCCCCGACCAGACCGAGTTCGATCAGCGGGCTCAGGAGCAGGAGCTCTACCATCTGTCGCAGTCGGCCCTGGCCCAGGCGGCCCTGGCCGAGCAGTACGTCGGCCTGCCCTACTAGCGATCAGCACCGAGACCTCATGAGCCCTGATCATCTCGATATCCCCGGAACCTGGAACATCCCCGGGACCTATGTGTTCGACGGCGAGCACAGCCGCAAGGGGTACGCCCTCAACATGTTCTGCATGTCGCTGAACAAGGCGGCCAACCGGGAGGCGTTCGCCGCCGACCCCGACGCCTACCTCGACCGATGGGATCTCACCCCCGAGCAGCGCCGGGCGGTGACGGAGCGCAACTGGCTGGAGCTGCTCCGCCTCGGGGGCAACATCTACTACACGTTCAAGCTGGCCATCGTCGACGGCCTGACCATGCAGGACGTCGGCGCCGCCATGTCGGGCATGACCACCCAAGCGTTCAGCGCCATGATGGTTGGCGGTGGGCGGCCGCCGACCTCGCCCGGAGGGGCGGCGTAGTGGCCCGGATCGTGGGCGGGGTCGGCACCTCGCACGTGCCGGCCGTGGGGGCCGCCATCGACAACGGCCGCCAGGGCGAGGCCTACTGGGCCCCCTACTTCGCCAAGACCGAGCCGGCCCGGGCCTGGATGGCCCAGACGAAACCCGACGTGTGCATCGTGGTCTACAACGACCACGCCGATGCCTTCTCGCTGGAGATCATCCCCACCTTCGCCCTCGGCGTGGCCCCCCGCTTCCCCCCGGCCGACGAGGGCTACGGGCCCCGCCGGGTGCCGACGGCCGAGGGCCATCCCGAGCTGGCCTGGCATCTGGCCGAGCGCCTCATCGTCGACGAGGAGTTCGACCTGACGATCGTGAACGAGATGCCGATCGACCACGGCTGCACCGTGCCCCTGTCGGTCACCTGCGGCCAGCCCGACGCCTGGCCGTTCAGGGTGATCCCGCTGTGCGTCAACGTGATCCAGTACCCGCCGCCCACGGGCCGGCGCTGCCTGGCCCTGGGCCGGGCCATCCGCCGGGTGGTGGAGTCGTGGCCGGGCGACGAGCGGGTGGTGGTGTTCGGCACGGGCGGCATGTCGCACCAGCTGCAGGGCGAGCGGGCCGGGCTGGTGAACCTGCCGTTCGACGTCGCCTTCATGGACGCCCTGGTGGACGACCCCGACACCCAGGCCCAGGTGCCGCACGCCACCTATCTGCGGGAGGCGGGCTCGGAGGGCATCGAGCTGGTGATGTGGCTGATCATGCGGGGGGCGCTGGGCGACGCCGTGACCGAGCGGTACCGGCTGAACCACGTGCCCACGTCGAACACCAGCAACGGCCTTATCATCCTGGAGCCGGCGCCAGCAGCGACGACGGCCGGGTGAGGCGGAGCATCTGGTTGCCGCCCCGCTGGAACTCGTAGTCGACGGTCTCGACCCGGGCCGTGAGGTCGGGGCGGCGGTCGATGGCGGCCAGCACGCCCTCGAGATGGGGGGAGGGCACGGCGCCCAGCTGCAGCAGGGGGAACACCCGCACCTCGGCCGCCACCCGGCACAGCTCCTCCAGCGACGCCAGGTGGATCTCGAAGCTGACCTGCCGGGTGTAGAGGAACAGGAAATGGGAGCACACGGCGATGTCGAACTCGCCGTCGGCGAACGGCAGCGCCGGCAGCTCGCCCTCGACGTAGCGGCCCTCGGCCCGGCCGGCCGGGTAGTCGGCCAGGAACCGGTCCATCGCCCCCCGGCGGAGGCGGGCCAGGTGGTCGGGATCGGCCACCACCGGGCCCCACACGAACTCGTCGAGGTTGTCGAGGGTCTGGGCCATCACCGTGTCGAACACCTCGTCGACCCGGCTGCCGATGGCGGCGGCGTCGAAGGCGTAGAGCGGGTCCATCGACACCACCCGGCCCCCGGCCGCCGTCAGCTCGGCATTGAAGCTGGCCGGCCCGTCGGCGCAGCCCAGGATGCGGGCACGGGCCAGCTCGTCGGAGCTGAGGGCGAACATCCGCCGGTACTCCTCCAGCGACCGACCCCACGGCACCACCTCGTCGAGCGTGTACATCGGCCGCACCGTAGCCCCATCCACTAGCGTCGGGCCCATGAGTTCCAGCGCCCCGGCCGCCACCGCCCCCATCGACGGTCACTGCGATGCCCGCTTCGAACGGGTGCGGGCCGAGTTCGCCCGCAACTTCGCCGAGCGGGGTGACGTGGGGGCGGCCGTGGCCGTGGTCCACCGGGGCGAGCTGGTGGTCGACCTGTGGGGTGGGCACACCGACGAGACCCGGACCGTCGAGTGGCAGCGGGACTCGATCGTGAACGTCTTCTCCGTCACCAAGACGATGACGGCGCTGGCCCTGCTGCTGCTGATCGACCGGGGTGAGGTGGACCCCGACGCCCCCGTGGCCACCTACTGGCCCGAGTTCGGCGCCCATGGCAAGCAGGACGTGCTGGTGCGCCACGTGATGAGCCACACCGCCGGCCTGCCGGGCTGGCCCCAGCCCATCGAACCCGCCGTCCTCTACGACTGGGACGCCGCCTGCGCCGCCCTGGCCGACCAGCCCACCTGGTGGGAGCCCGGCACCGCCTCGGGCTACCACTCGCTCAGCCAGGGCTACCTGAGCGGTGAGATCGTGCGCCGGGTCACGGGCCACTCACTGGGGCAGTTCGTGGCCCGGGAGATCACCGGCCCGCTGGGGGCCGACTTCCACATCGGCACCTCGGCCGCCCACGACGCGCGGGTGGTCGACCTGATCCCGCCGGGAGGCTCTCGGCCCGATCCGTCGATGTTCCCCGAGGAGGAGGTCGTGGCCCGCCGGGCGTTCGCCAACATCCGAGGCTTCCAGGCCGCCGACTCGGCCACCATCGCGTGGCGACGGGCCGAGATCCCGGCGGCCAACGGCCACGGCAACGCCCGCTCGATCGCCCTGGCCCAGGCGCTGGTGTCGCACCGGGGCGAGGTGTTCGGCCGGCGGCTGCTGTCGCCCACCGCCCCCGATGTGATCTTCCGCCCCCAGTGCGACAACGTGGACAAGATCCTGTTCCAGCACCTCCGCCACGGGATCGGTTGGGGGCTGCGCTGCGGGAAGCTGGAGCTGCCGTCCGACACCGCCTGCTGGTGGGACGGCTGGGGCGGGTCGCTGTGCGTCAACGACGTGGGCCACGGCTTCACCCTGGCCTACACGACCGACAAGATGATGGAGAACCTCGGCCCGGACGCCAGGACCACGCCCCTGTGGCAGGCGGTGTACGACATCGTGGCCTGAGCCCGGGCCGGCGACCGGGTCGGAAATCGTGCGCCCGGCGACCCGGAACTACGATCGCCCCGGGGGCGGTCGGCTACGACGGACGGAGGGACGCATGGCGACGGTGGTGCTGGTGCACGGGGCGTGGCACGGCCCGTGGTGCTTCGCCAAGGTGCTCGACGGGCTGGCCGCCCGGGGGGTCGATGCCGTGGCCCCCGAGCTGCCGCTGCTGGGCGGCCTGGGGGTCGATGCCGAGTTGGTGGCCGACCTGGTGGCCGGGATCGACGGGCCGGTGGTCCTGCTGGGCCACTCCTACGGCGGCCAGGTGATCTCGGCGGCGGCCGCCGGACGCGGCACCGGCGAGGGCGGCAACGTCGATCACCTCGTGTACCTGTGCGCGCTGATGCTCGACGAGGACGAGAGCCTGCAGGAGGTGATGGCCGGCGGGCCCAACGCCTTCGACGCGGTCAAGCGCGACGGCGACCACCGGGTGGTCATCCCCGAGCTGGCCGCCGCCACCTTCTACGGCGACTGCGGCCCGAGCGACATCGAGCTCGCCCTTCGCTCGTGCCGCCCGATGCCGGCCTCGCCGCCCCCGCCCCCGGGTGGGGCCCCGGCGTGGAAGGCGATCCCCAGCACCTACGTGGTGTGCGAGCAGGACAAGGCCATCCCCCCCGACAGCCAGCGCCGCCTGGCCCGCCACGCCACCCACACGGTCACGTGGGACGTCAGCCACTCGCCGTTCTTCTCCCGCCCCGACCTGATGGTCGACCTGCTGGCCGACCTGGCCTCGGGACCATGAGCGGGCCGGGCGGCGGGCCGCCCCCGGTGCCGGCCTCGGCCCGGCCCATGGAATCACGGGCCACCGGGCCCCTCGTCGGCTTCCGCATCATCGACGTCACCCACTTCGCCGCCGGGCCCTTCGCCGGGCTGATGCTGGCCGACCTCGGGGCCGACGTGATCAAGGTGGAGAGCCCCGACGGCGACTTCGTGCGCAAGGTCGGCCCGTTCCATCCCGACGACAGCGAGCGGGTGTACGGCGGGCGCTACGCCCAGCGGAACCGCAACAAGCGCTCGGTCTGCCTCGACCTGGCCCAACCCGACGACCGCGCCCTCTTCCTCCAGCTGGTGGAGACGGCCGACGGCCTGGTGGAGAACATGCGGCCCGGCGTGCTCGACCGCCTGGGCGTGGGCTGGGAGACGTGCCGGGCCCGCAACCCCCGCCTGGTCTACGCCGCCATCCGCGGCTTCGGCGACCCCCGCACCGGAGCCAGCCCCTACACCGACTGGCCCGCCCTCGATCCGATCGCCCAGGCCATGGGCGGTTTCGTGGCCAACACCGGCCCCGACGACGACCATCCCCTGCGGGGCGGTCCGATCGTGGGCGATCTGGTGCCCGGCCTCCAGATCACCGTGGGGCTGCTGGCCGCCCTGCTCCACGCCGAGCGCAGCGGCGAGGGCCAGTTCCTCGACGTGTCGATGGTCGACGGCATCATGTCGATCTGCGAGACGGCCCACACGCTGTGGGCCTACGAGGGCGTCACCCACGAGCGGGTGGGCAACAACCTCAGCGCCGCGGCCCCCATCGACGTGTATCCCACGCTCGACGGCTCGGTGTCTCTGGTGGGCCTCACCGATCCCCACTGGCGACACCTCAGCGCCGCCATGGACCGCCCCGAGCTGGCCGACGACCCCCGCTTCGCCACGCTGGCGGCCCGGGCCGCCAACCGGGCCGAGGTCGATGCCGCGGTGCGGGCCTGGTGCGCCGCCCACACCCGGGCCGAGATCCTCGACGCCCTGGGCGGGCTGGTGCCCGTGGGCCCGGTGTACGGAGCGCCCGACTGGGACGCCGAGCCCCACGTCGCCGCCCGGGGGATGCTGGTGCGGATGGAGCACGCCACCCATCCCGACACCGCCCAGCTGGCCTGCCCCATCAAGTTCACCGGGACCCCGGCCAACGTCTACCGCCGGCCCCCGATCCTGGGCGAGCACACCGAGGAGATCCGGGCCGAGCTCGCCTCCCACCAGCCGCCGAAGCCCGGGGAGCGGGGAGTGTGACGGCCAGGCCCTGGCAGGCTTGATGGGGACCGAACGGTGGTATCACCTGAAGGTGGAACCCCGGCCCGACGGCATGAACCCGAACCCCAACGCCTACGACGTGATCGTGATCGGAGCCGGCCCGGCCGGCGAGGTGCTGGCCGGCCGCTGCGCCGAGGGCGGCCTGCGGGTGGCCATCGTCGAGCGCGAGCTGGTGGGTGGTGAGTGCTCCTACTGGGGCTGCATGCCGTCCAAGGCGCTGCTCCGCCCGGGCGACGTGCTGGCCGCCGCCCGCCGGGTGCCGGGGGCCGACGGGGCCGTCACCGGCACCGTCGACGCCGCCGCCACGTTCGAGGTGCGCGACAGCTTCACCGGCGGGTGGGACGACACCGGCCAGCTGCCCTGGCTCACCGAGCGGGGAATCGACGTGGTGCGGGGCACCGGGCGGCTGGCCGGCGAGCGCACCGTGGAGGTGGAAGGCCCCGATGGGCGCCGCACCACGCTGACGGCGGCCCGGGCCGTGGCTGTGGCCACCGGCACCGCCGCCGCCGTGCCCCCGATCCCGGGCCTGGAAGACGCCCGCCCCTGGACGAACCGGGAGGCGACGGCGGCCAAGGAGGTGCCGGGCCGGCTGGTCGTGATCGGCGGCGGCGCCATCGGCCTGGAGATGGCCCAGGCCTTCCGCCGGCTCGGGGCGGCCGAGGTCACGGTGATCGAGGCCGCCCCCCGGCTGCTGATGTCGGAAGAACCGTTCGCCGGCGACGAGGTGCGTTCGGCCCTGGAGGCCGAGGGCATCGCCGTGCACACCGGTGCCGAGGTGACCGCGGTCGAGCGCCGCGGC
Source organism: Acidimicrobiales bacterium (assembly GCA_041394285.1). Taxonomy (GTDB): domain Bacteria; phylum Actinomycetota; class Acidimicrobiia; order Acidimicrobiales; family SZUA-35; genus CADEDH01. The sequence continues at coordinate 197,101 of JAWKIL010000004.1, forward strand.
CCCGGCGGTCCGGTGACCGTGACGCTGGCCGCTGGCGCATCGTTCACCGGCGACGAGCTGCTGGTGGCCACCGGTCGCCGCCCCGCCACCGGCGACCTCGGCCTCGACACCGTGGGGCTGGAGCCGGGGCGATCGGTCCCGGTCGACGACCAGCTCCGGGCGGCCGGGTCCGACGGGCCGCTTCCCTGGCTCTACGCCGTTGGCGACTGCAACGGCCGGGTTCTGCTCACCCACATGGGCAAGTACCAGGCCCGGGTGGCGGGTGACGTGATCCTCGGCCGGGAGGGGGCGGCCACCAGCGACCACCGGGCCGTGCCCCGGGTTACGTTCACCGACCCCCAGGTGTGCGCCGTCGGGCTGACCGAGGCCGAGGCCCGGGAGGCCGGGCTCCCGGTCGACACCGTCACCCACGCCACCGGGGCGGTGGCCGGAGCCGCCCTGGCCGGCCAGCCGTTCCCCGGCACCAGCCAGCTCGTCGTCGACCGCCAACGCCGGATCCTGGTGGGGGCGACGTTCGTGGGCCCCGGGGTCCAGGAGCTCCTGCACTCGGCCACGATCGCGGTGGCCGCCGAGGTCCCCCTCGACCGCCTGTGGCACGCCGTGCCCTCGTTCCCCACCGTCAGCGAGGTCTGGCTCCGCCTGCTCGAGGCCTACGGGCTGTGACGCGGCGGTTCGTTCAGGCGCTGGCGGTGGACAGCAGCAGCCGCTCCAGCACGGCGGGCCACGAGTAGGCGGCCGCTGTGCGGCGGGCGGCGGAGCGCAGGCTCCGGGCCCGAGCCGGGTCCCGACCCAGCCATTCCAGGCAGCCGATGATCTCCGACGGGTCGTCGGTGTCGAGGGCGAAGCCGTTGTGGAAGGGGCGAAGGTAGTCCTCGCCGGTGGAGCCGGTGACCACGATGGCCCCCGCCGCCATGGCCTCCAGCCCGACCAGGCCGAACGGCTCGAACCCGCTGTTGGCCAGCACGGCGTCGGCTCCCCGGTACAGCCCGGCCAGGGACGCCCCGGCCACCGGGAAGGCGAGCTCCACCACGGCGTTGGCCGGGATGGTGGCGTCGGCCAGGGCCTCGGGCAGGCGGCACCCCTCGGGGCCCCCGTCGTCCAGGGTGATCCACGGCAGGCCCCGCTGGGCCGCCGCCTCCTTGAGCTCCCGGGCGTGGGCGCTGGCCGCCGGCGAGCCGTTCCAGCCCCGGGCCAGCAGCACCGTGGGTCGGCCCCGGTCGGCCAGGTCGGCCACGGCGTGCAGCGCCATCAGCCACCGCTTGTCGGGATCCCACCGGCCCACCTTGGTCAGCACGGTGCGGCCCACCAGCTCCCGGCGCATGCGGCGGGCCAGATCGGCGGTACCGCTCCCGGCCCGGCCGCAGACGTCGCCGTCGATCCACGCCGGGTCGAGCCCGTTCGGGACGACCCGGGGATTCACGCCGTAGCCCCACATGAGGTGCTTCATGGCCTTGGAGATGGTGAGGATCAGGGCGGCCTGGTCGAGCCGGGCGAAGTCGATCCGCTCGAAGCCGAAACGGTTGTTGGCCGTCCAGGCCAGCACCGGATGGTGTCGCAGCCCCCGGCGCACCAGCTCGTCGTGGAGGCAGATGAGGGGCCAGGCGGTGTGCCAGTCCTCGGCCAGGATCATCGTGCGCCGCCCGGCGGCCGCGTCCTCGGCCACCACGTCGGCCAGGTGCGAGGGCAGCGAGGTGCACCAGTCGGCGATCTTGTCTTCCTCGCCGTCGTACACGCCATGGGGGGCGGCGAGCGAGATCGACTGGCTCCACCGGTGCAGCGTCACCCCCCGCCGGTGCTCGACGGCGGGGGCGGCCGGGTCGCCCACGAAGTAGAGGTCGACCAGGTGCCCCAGGGAGGCCAGCGACTGGGCCATCGTCGTCACCCGCACGGCCAGGCCGCCGGCGTGGGCGTACGCGTCGGGGCCCTCGAAGCTGAGATGGATCACGTGCAACACATCGACCGCCCCGGAGGAAGAGGCCGGCGGATCGAGTCGGACACTAGGACGAAGAGCAGCGCGGCCTGGGTGGAGGCTAAGAGTTGATGGTGCCACAGCGAGTCGTCTCCCAGAAGGCCGGTGTGTTACGTGCGGGTGATTTCTAACGTCGGTCGGCCCGGCGGGACGGTGAGGCCATGACCGTTACGAATCCATCAATGATCCGCCGCCTCACCCGAGGGGCCGCGGGGCCGATCGACCAGGATCCATGTATCTGGGCGGGGGCGGCGTGCTCCAGTCACCATGATCGACGAGATCTCCCCCTATCTCGGGCTGGCTGCCGCCGGGTTCGTGCTGGTGATGCTGGCCGTGGACCGTCACCTCCGGGCCAGCCGGGCCCGGGCGCTCGCCGTGCGCCTCGTGCCGGTGGAGGCCGACATCACCTGCCGGCTCCCGGTGATGACCCTGGCGCTGTCGGACGCCGTCCGCGTCGTGCCGCCGCTGCCGCCGGCGGCCTACCGCCGCCGTCCGATGTCGCCGCAGCCCCCGCTCCGCCGCGGCTGCCGTCCACCCGACCGGCCGGCCCATCCCCGGGGCGAGGCCCGGTTGATCACCCCGTGGGGCGACGTGACCCGCCTCCCGGGCACCGACGAGCCCGGCATCGTGCCCAGCACATTGGGGGCCGCCGCGACGGCTCGCTGAGCCACTTGCCGGCTGAGCTACTTGCCGGCTGAGCTACTTGCCGGCGGTGTAGCTGCGGTAGACCGCGAGCAGGGCGTCCTTCTCGGCTTCGGACAGCCGAGGATCGGCCCGCACCGCGTCCTCCACCGAGGGGGCGGGCGGAGCCGGCGCCGTCTGACCGTCGGCACCGTTGCCGGCCGCCACGTCGTCGGCCGCAACGGGGTCGATCAGGCCGGCCTGGGCCAGCAGCACCTCGGCCGGCACACCCAACGCCCGGGCCACACTGCGGATCACCCGCACCGAGGGCTCGTGCAGGCCCCGCTCGATCTGACTCAGGTAGGCGTTGGACACGTCGGCCATGTCCGACAGTTGGCGCAGCGACAGGCTGGCCAGCTCCCGCTGGGCCCGGATGAAGGCCCCGAGGGCCTTGTTCTGGCCCTCCCACAGATCGTCGGTCATACCTGCTCCTGGACGCGAATACGCCGCCGGGGCGTTGGCCCCGACGGCGTCATCGTAGTGAACGTGAACCGGCGAATCAGGCCGGCGAAACCTCGAACACCTTGCGGGCGAAGGACCGCTGGCTCTCGAGCACAGCGGCGCTGAAGCCGAAGGCACCGTCGATCATCTGGGCCGGCAGCTTCACCATGGCGGCCGGCGAGGGCATGCCCGGCACGACCGGCAGGTTCAGCTTGGCCAGCCCGTCGAACATGGACTTGTAGGCGTCGAGGGCCAGGTTCTGGCTCTCGCTGAGCATGGCCAGGTACTGGTTCTGGGCCTTGCCCACGGCGTCCTCGACGGCCTTGGTGGCGGTGTCGGCGAAGGTCTTGGGGTCGGTGGCGGGGGCGGTCTTCTCGGCCATGGTGATCGTTCTCCTACGAGTGCTTGCTGTTTCGATCGCTTGTGATCACCATACCAAGCACTGCATGGGATGTCTACCACCATGGCCAGAAAATGCTAGCGAGAGCTAGCACTCACCGGGACCGCCTCAGCCGTGGACGTAGGTGCCGGGAGCGAGGCCGATGACGGGGTAGGACTCGCTGCCCATCGTGGGCGGCGCCACCATGGCCCCGCTGCGCGACTCGTCGTCGGCCCACTCGCTCCACAGCTCCCACCAGCTCCGCTTCTGCTCGGTGGTGCCGGCGAACCAGTCATCGGCGTTGGCCGGGTGGTCCTTGCGGGTCCACGACGTGGCCTTGGGCCCGGGCGGGTTGATGATGCCGGCGATGTGCCCGGCCGACGACAGCACATAGGTGACGTCGGACTTGGGCAGCAGCTGGGTGGTCTTGTAGCTCGCCCGCCACGGCACGATGTGGTCGTTGACGGCGCCCACGATGAAGGCGTCGGCCGTGATCTTCGAGAGGTCGAGCTGGCGCTCGCACAGCTCCAGCTGACCTTCCGCCAGCCGGTTCTCCAGGTAGCAGGCCCGGAGGTAGAACGAGTGCATGGCCGCCGGCATGTTGGTGGAGTCGGCGTTCCAGGCCAGCATGTCGAACGCCGGGGGCTGCTCGCCCAGCAGCCAGTTGCGGGCCACATAGTTGAACACCAGGTCGTCGGGGCGGAGCAGGTCGAAGGTGCGGGCCATCTCGTCGGCCGAGAGCACGCCTTCCTTCTGCAGCCGCTTCTCCAGCCGCTCCACGGTGGAACGATCGGTGAAGGCGCCCAGGGCGCCCGGCTCGTTGAAGTCGACCAGGGTGTTGAGCAGGGTGACCGCCCCCACCGTGTCGTCGTCGACGGCGGCCAGGTAGGCCAGCAGCATGGTGGCCAGCGAGCCGCCGAGGCACACGGCCACGACGTTCACCTTGGGCGAGCCGGTGATCTCGGTGATGACGTCGATGGCGGCCCGGGGCCCGTGGACCAGATAGTCCTCCAGGGTGGTGTCGGCCATCGAGGCGTCGGGATTGCGGTAGCTGATGGCGAACACGGTGTGCCCGTGGTTCACCGCCCACTCCACGAAGCTCTTCCCCGGCGCCAGGTCCATCACGTAGTACTTGTTGATCCACGGCGGCGAGCACAGGATCGGGGTGGCGTGGACCGCTTCGGTGGTCGGCTCGTACTGGATCAGCTCCATCAGCTCGTTGCGGTAGACCACCTTGCCCGGCGTGCACGCCAGGTTCTCCCCCACCTTGAACGGCCGGGTGTCGACCTGGCGGGGCCAGCCGCCGTTGTTGGCCACGTCGTCGGCGAAGTTGCGGGCCCCCCGGACCAGGCTGCGGCCGCCGGTCTCGAACGCCCGCTTGATGGCCGCCGGGTTGGACCACAGCAGGTTGGTGGGCGAGGCCGCCGCCTTCACCACGTCGGCCACGAGGCGGAGCTTGCTGGCGTCGGCCCCGTCGAGGTCGGCCGTGTCGACGAGGTCGTCGACCAGCTCGCCGAACAACAGGTAGCGCTGGAGCCACCAGCTGAACAGCGGGTTCTCGGTGAAGGTGGGATCGGCGAAGCGACGGTCGCCGGGCCGGGGGGAGGCCACCGGGGCGGCCTCCACGCCGATCACCGACGCCGCAGTCTGCACCGCGGCCTGGGTCAGGCGGAAGCCGAAGCCCAGGCTGGCCGTCATCAGCTGGAAGGGACGGGTGGCGGCCGACATGGCGGCCCGGCCGAGGGTGGCTCCCAGGTCGAGCGAGTCGAGATCGGAGACGAGCGCCCCTTCGGGGGCGAGAGCCTCGGCCGCCTGGGTGGCGAGATCGGCGAGATCGGAGAAGTCAGGTAGTTCGGGGAACTCGGGGAACGGGTTGACAGGTTGGGCCATGGGGCGCCTCGCGTCGTTTTCGTATGCGGGTCGAAGGCGCCGCCCCGAGGATCGCCGTTGACCCCCGACGCGGCGTTCTACCGTTCACATTACGGTGAAGTGACAGCCTGCGCTCGGCCCAGGGGCGTGTCAGTGGCCACACTTCACAATCCGTTGACACGGAAGACACATCTCGATCATTGCTAGTTATGGGCGGCATCGGGATAGCTGACGTGGACCGAGACGAGGGCCTGGTGGCCGGCCCGGGTGTGCTCCACCGCCTTCTCCAACGCGGCGCGCAGCTGGGCCGGATCCTCGACGTGCTGGCCGTAGCCGCCGTAGGCCTCCACCAGCTTCGGGTAGTCGGGCGCCGGGGCCAGCGAGGCCAACGGCATGGCGTCGCCTCCGGCGGCAGCTGCGCCCTCGGGGTAGAGGGCGATGGTGGAGCGCCGCACCGCGTTCCACACCCGGTTGTCGGCCACCACGGTGAGCAGGCCGAGCCCGAGGGCGGCGGCGGCGTGGTGACAGGCGGCGGGGTTGGAGAACACGTACGACCCGTCGCCGGTGGCCCACACCACCAGCCGATCGGGGGCGGCCAGCTTGATCCCCAGCGCCGCACCCCCGCCCCAGCCCAGCCCGGCCGACACCGGCGGGCCGAAGAAGCTGTCGTGCCGGGTGAGCTCCAGGGGGGCGGTGGCCACGCCGAGCTCGTTCACCACCACGGCGTCGGGCCCGATCACGTCGGACAGGGTGGCGGCCAGGAACTCGGGTGTCATCGGGGCCGGGCCGGGCTCGGCCCCGGTGGCCACCTCGGCCGCCCGGCGGGCGGCCAGCCGGGGCACGAGGTCGGCCCGGCGGGCGGTGGTGGCGTCGGCCTCGGCCCAACCGGCGGCCTCCAGTGCGGCGGCCAGGGCCCGCACCGCCGGGGCGGGCGACGAGGTGATGGCCAGCGCAGCGGGGAACGACCGCACCGGCACCCCGTCGAACAGCGGATCGGGGCCGATCTGGATGACGGTGGCGTCGGTCCGCAGCGGCATGCGGCCCGGCAGCCAGGGAACCATCGTGTCCAGCACCAACACGGCGTCGGCCTCGGCCAGGAACGGCATCGGTACCTCGCCGGCGTAGAAGGGATGGTTGGTGGCGATGGCGGGGCTGGTGCGCCAGAACTGCACCACGGGTACGGCGAACCGCTCAGCGAAGGCCGACACGGCCTCGAACAGCTCGGCCCCGCCGTCGGAGGTGATGATCAACGGGTGCTCGGCGACGGCCAGCACCTCGGCCGCCCGGGCGATGGCGGCGGGATCGGGATGGGGCGGCGTGGGTACGGTGACGGCGGGCTCGGGGGTCACGACGAACCCGTCGGGCAGGGGCTCGGCCAGCACCTCCCGGGGCAGGCTCAGGTACACGGGGCCCCGGGGTTCGGCCTGGGTGATGGCCAGCGCCCGGTCGACCAGGTCCACCACCTGCTCCCCCGCCCGCAGCTCGTTGTCCCATTTGACGAACTCCCGGAGCATGCCGCCCTGGTCGAACATCTCCTGGCCCCAGTGGATGGGGATGTTGCGGCTCCCGAGCCGGCCGTGCTCGGTGATCGGGGTGCGGCCGGAGGCGAACAGCAGGGGCACCTTGCCCCGGGAGGCGTTGATCACGCCCATGAGGGCATTGGCGGCGCCGACGTTCACGTGGACCATGGCGCACTGGGGGCGGCCCGTCATCAGCCAGTAGCCGTGGGCCATGGCCACCGCCACCGTCTCGTGCAGGATCTCGACGGCCCGGGGGAAGTCTTCCGGCGCGGCGGTGCCGCCGTCGCCCCCTGCCGCCAGCGCTTCGATGATGGGGGCGAAGTCGGTGCCGGCGTTGCCGAAGATCCAATCCACCCCCCGGCTCTTGAGGGCCCGCAGGTAGGCCTCGGCCACGGTGGGTCGGGAGGAGTTCGCCATGGAATCGATGGTAGCGATGGCCGGTGACGGCGATCAGGCCGGGAGCCGGTCCGGTTCAGACCGAGCGGACGGGGCGGGAGCGGTCGAGCACGGCCGCCAGGGCGGCCGCCGCTTCGGCCAGCACGGGCTCGGGGGTGGCGGCCACGCTGAGGCGCACCCCCGGCGGTGAGGCGAGGCGGAAGCGGGCCCCGCTGCGGATGGCGTAGCCCCGGCGCTGCATGCCGGCCACCACGCGGGCCTCGTCGTCCACCGGCACCCACACGTTCATGCCCGAACGGCCCTCGACCTCGATGCCGGCGGCGGCCAGGGCATCCACCACCACCGCCCGGCGTCGGCGGTAGGCGGCCGAGGCCGCGGCCAGCAGCTCGGGGGTGGCGGGGTCCGACAGCATCGCCGCCACCACCCGCTGCAGCAGATGCGACACCCAGCCTTGGCCCACCAGCTGGCGGCCGGCGACCCGTCGCACGGTCAGCTCGTCGCCGGCCACGGCGGCCAGCCGGAGGTCGGGCCCCAGCGACTTGGCCACGGAGCGCACGGTGGCCCACCGCCGGTCGCCGGCCAGATGATGGTAGGGCTGGCCGGCGATGGGGCCGGCGTGGTCGTCGACCACCACCAGCACCTCGGGGGCACCGGCCAGCACCCGGCGCAGCTCGGCCGCCCGGTCGGCGTCCAGGGCCGCCCCGGTCGGGTTCTGGGCCCGGGGCGTGATCACCACCGCCGACACCCCGGAGTCCAGCGCTCCAGCCAGGGCCTCGGGGCGGGCACCGGAGGGGTCGATCGCCACCGGCACCGGCCGCAGGCCCAGGGCGTGGAGCAGCTCGATCACCGAGGTGTAGCCCGGGTCCTCCACCGCTACCCGGTCGCCGGGGCGGGCGTGGGCGGCCAGCACCCGCTCCAGGCCGTCGAGGGCGCCGCCCACCACCGCCAGGTGCTCCGCCGGCACCCCGTCGGTGTCGAGATCGGCCCGCAGCAACCCGGCCAGGACCGGATCGATGGGCGGGTGACCGTAGAGGACGGGCTCGGTGGCGACGGCGGCCAGGGCCGGGGCCAGGGGCGGCAGGAACGCCGGATCGGGGTTGCCGCTGGCCAGGTCGACCACACCCTCGGCCACCGGCTCGTCGGCCGGGGCCAGGGCCAGGGCCAGCGGGGGTCGGGCGGCCACGAACGTGCCCCGCCGCCCCTCCCCCACCACCAGGCCCCGGTCGCCCAGGATGCGGTAGGCGGCGGCCACCGTGTTGGGGGCCAGCTGCAGCTCGGCGGCCAGGGCCCGCACCGGCTCCAGCCGGGCACCGGGGGCCAGGATGCCGGCGCCGATCCGCTGCTCCAGCAGCGCCACCAGATCGGCGGCAGTGCGCACCGGCGAAGTCACTGGACTCCGCCCGGGGCGACCCCTACAGTGGGCGGCACAATGCATTGATACATAGAGAGAAATGTATCAATACATTTCCTTCACGGCAAGCGGAGGAGGAGCCGACCCATGCCGACCCACACCGACAACACGACCGTGACGGCTTCGGCCGTGATGGCCGTGGCTCCCGCCCCACCGGCCGAGGCGGCCCGCCACTTCGCCGCCCTGCTGGCCTATGAGACCGACTGCTGGGACGTGCACGACGCCCTGGCCCACGGGCCGGCCGACTTCGTGGTGCTCGACGTGCGGTCGGACGAGGCCTTCGCCGCCGGCCACGTGGAGGGGGCGGTGAGCCTGCCCCACCGGCTCATCGACGAGGCCACACTGGCCCGCTTCGGAGCCGACACCCGCTACGTCGTCTACTGCGCCGGGCCGCACTGCAACGGGGCCGACCGGGCGGCGCTGCGGCTGGCCGGGCTGGGCCGGCCGGTGAAGAAGATGATCGGCGGCGTGACCGGCTGGCTCGACGAGGGCTTCAGCCTCGTGGCCGGGGCCGGCCCGTCCGAGCAGGGACACGAACCAGAACAGGAACAGGAGATGCAACCGTGACCGTCCAGACCGACCGCACCACCGTCAGGCGCCTGGCCGACCGGGGCCGCTACGACCGGGACACGATCGACGCCATCCTCGACGAGGCCTACGTGTGCCACGTGGGGATGGTCGTGGACGGGAGCCCGGTGGTCATCCCCACCCTGCACGCCCGAGTGGGCGACCACCTCATCCTCCACGGGTCGCCGGCCAGCCGGATGCTGCGGGGGGCCGTCACGCAGGAGATCTGCGTGACCGTGACCCTGGTCGACGGGTTCGTGCTGGCCCGCTCGGCCTTCCACCACTCGATCAACTACCGCTCGGTGGTGGTGCTGGGCCAGGCCGAGAAGGTGACCGACGAGGCCGACAAGGCGGCCGCCCTCGACGCCCTGGTGGAGAAGCTGACCCCGGGCCGGATCCCGTTCCTGCGCCCGATGAGCGAGAAGGAGGTGAAGGGCACGTCGGTGATCCGGCTCGCTCTCACCGAGGCGTCGGCCAAGATGCGCTCCGGCCCTCCCGGCGACGACGAGGAGGACTACGAGCTGCCGATCTGGGCCGGCGTCGTCCCCCTCGTCACCTCCTACGGCGCCCCGATCACCGATCCCTCGATGCGCATGGAGGTCCCCATCCCGGAGCATGTGACCCGATTCAGGGTCAGTGATACATGAGGTAGTTCTCGATCTCCCAGTCGCTGGCCTGGGGGCCGGGTTCGTGGGTGCCGACGGCGGTGAGGTAGCGCTCCCACTCGGCTTCCTTGATGGCGATGAAGTTGTCGGTGACCTCGGAGCCGACGGCCTGGCGTAGCGCCTCGTCGGCCTTGAGGTGACCGATGGCGGCACCCAGGTCGGCGGCCACGCACACGTCGGTGTTCGATTCCTCGAACCCGTCGGTGGTCAGCGGGTCGGGGGCGTCGAGCTGATCGACGTAGCCGAGGCGGGCGGCCTGCAGCACGGCGGCCACCGCCAGATGGAGATTGGCGGCGCCGTCGGCCAGCCGGCTCTCGATCCGGGTTCCCGCCCCCCGGGCCGACGGGATCCGGTTGGCCGCGCTGCGGTGCTCCAGGCCCCAGTTGGCCCAGTAGCCGTTGATCTGACCGGGGAGCAGACGACGGTAGGCGTTCACGGTTGGGGCGCACAGGGCGGCCAGCCCCTGGTGATGCTCGATCAGGCCGGCCACGCACGACAGGGCGCCGGCCGACAGCCCGTGGGCGGTCGACGGGTCGGCCAGCGAGTTGTTGCCGGTGGCGTCGGCGAACGAGAAGTTCACGTGCACGCCGCTGCCCGAGAGCTCGGCGAACGGCTTGCCCAGGAAGGTGAGGTCGAGCCCGTGCGACAGCGCCACCTCCCGGGCCAGCACCCGGAACAGGAAGGCGTCGTCTACGGCGGCCAGGGCGTCGTCGTATTCCAGCGTCAGCTCGAACTGGGCCTCGTCGAACTCGGCGTTGATCGACTCCACCTTGAACTGGCTGGCCTCGGCGGTGCGCATGATGTCGTCGATCACACCCACCGGATCGGCGGCCAGGCCGGTGCCGTAGACGAAGGCCCGGGGCGTCTGCCACCGCTGCCAGCCGCCGTCTCCGTTGGGCTCCAGCACGTACGCCTCGAGCTCGATGCCCACCTTGGGCCGCAGGCCGAGGGCGCCCCAGTCGGCGATGGCCTGCTGGAGGGCGTAGCGGGACGAGTAGGGGAAGGGATGGCCGTGCATGCTGAGGCTGCCCACGGCCACCCCGGTGCGGTCGTCCTCCCAGCCCGGCTTGACGCTCTCGGGGTCGAAATCGGCCTCGACGTCGGGCATGCCGTCGAGCAGGAACGAGCCGGGGGCCGGGACCATGGACCGGTCGTAGGACAGAGCGAACACGGCGGCGCAATGGCTGGTGCCCTTGTGGGCCAGGCGGGCCGGCAGGTACTTGCCCCGGGCGATCCCGAGGTGGTCGGGCCAGAGCACGCGGATCCGGTCGTAGCCGTCGGTCACGATGGGAGGCTCCTCGTCGGTCGGTGCCCGGCCGATCGGTCGGCCGGGCGGAGGCACGAGGAACGATAGCCGCCGTGGTCAGAGGCCCGATGCAGCGTCGTCGGCTCCCGAGGCGGTATCGACCGCACCGCACGCGGTGGCGATCATGGCCAGGACGGCATCGGCCACCGCCCGGTCCTCCCCCACCCGGTCCAGTAGACCCTTCTCCAGCTCGACCAACTGGTGGGTCAAGGCCACCCCCTCCGATCGGTCGGGCCGTCGGGCCACGGCCAGATGGCCCCGGTGCGCTCCCCGCCGGGGGCGGTCGGTCACCAGGGCCGCGGTGCAGGCCACGCCGATCACCTCGTCGTCCGGCACCCCGGGGGCGAGGTGCCGGGCCCGGGCCAGGCAGGCGGTGGCCATGGCTTCCGCCGTGCCCTGGGAGACGGCGCCGGCACCCGCGTCCTCCGGCCCGGGACCGGTGAGCTCCCGCAGCGAGGTCTCGGCGTAGGGCACGAGCACCTCGAGCACCGTGCGCGACGCCCCCGGAACCCCCAGCAGATCGGTCACCGCCGCCACCCCGCCGCCGGTCACCGCCAGCACCAGCACGGTGGGGGTGGCGTGGATGGCGGCCACCAGTGCTGTGCGGTCGGCGGGGCGGTCGGCGGGGCGCTCGGCGGGGCTGTCGGGATCCGGCTGGGCCATCGGCCCCGTCTAGCACACGGCCGATGGCTACGCTCGGGTCGATCGACGATCCGCTCATCGCCACCGCCGTCGCCGGGGTGGTCTCCGCTTCGGCCTGCGCCGCGCTGTTGGCGGCCGCCGGCCGGTTCGCGCCCCAGTTGCCGACGATCGCCGTCGGGGTTGCGGCCGCCACCGTAGCGGTGCCCCTGGTCGACGTTCCGCCGTCGCGCTTCCTCAACGGCGAAGCGTGGGCGTACCCGGCCGCCACCGTCGCCGGCCTCGGCGCCGGCTTGGCGCTGTTCGCCATCTCCGCCTTCCGGGCCCGGTGCGACCCCGAGCGGCGCCGATGGGCCACCGTCGGGCTGGCTGCCCTGTCGATGGGGGCCTTCCTGTGCATTCCCGAGACCGGGCTGCTGCGCATCGTGCCAGGCCCGCTGTGCGTGGTGGCCCTGGCGGCGATGCTCGGACGGGCGCGACCGTTCGATCCGCTGAGCACGGCGTTGGTGGCCGGGCTGATCTCGTGGCTCGGGATCACCGGCGGGACGGGACGCCCTTCCAGCGTCCTGGGCGTCGCCTGCGGCCTCGGGCTCGGTGCGATCGGGTCGGCCCCACCGGTGATCCGGGTCGCCCGGCGGGCCGGCGTGGTGGGCCTGATCTCGGTCGCCGCCGTCATCGTGCTGGGGGCCCGGGCGGCAGGAACCGTCTCGTCCTCGGCGGCGGCCCTGTCGATGACCTGGGCCGCTGTGCTCTTGGGAGCGGCGAGCCTGGCCGCCGGCCGGGCCCGGTCAGAAGAGCTCCAGAGCCCCCAGCGGCAGTGACAGGTCGGCCGGCGAGGGCACGCCGGGATCGGCGAGCGGACGCCAGAGGAGCTCGGGACCGATCCGGGGCACGGGGGCCAGCATGGCGCCCAGCCCCGCTTCGGCGCCGGTGGCCATGGCCAGATCGCTGCCGGTGGCTTTGAGCAGCCTGCCGATTGCCCGGCGGGGCGACGGCCCCCGAGCGGGCGCCAACACGTGCAACAGGCTGAGCTGGCGTAGACCACCCCGCTGCCTGACGCGGAACAGGACGAGCCCGTCTTCCACCTCGGAGCCGATGAGGGCGAAGCGGCACTGCAGGGGCTCGAACCCGGAACGCCAACGGAGGTAGCCGACACTGACCGGGGTGTGCCAGCGAGCGGGCTTGGGCACGCTGGCCAGGAGCGCCTCGATCCGACCCTGGTCGGCCAAGGCCACCGACGGTGGTAGGCCAACGTCGCACGGCAGCCCCCAGCGCTCGGCTGCGGTGCGCCCGCGAGTCATCGCCACCAACGCCCCGGGCCGCCTCGGCCGCACCCGCACCGGCACCCGCCCGAGGCTCGACCACCCCATCTTCAGGTACCCCGGACCGCTCTTGGCGTTGGGTGTGTTGAAGATGGCGTGCCGCCCCTCCCGGGTGAGGGCGTCCACGGCGGCCATCGTGAGCGTGGAGAAGATCCCACGGCCCTGGTGGCTCGGGAGCGTCGCGGTGTCGACGGCCCGAGCCATACGCAGCGTTGTACCGTCCGACGGGCGGAGCAGCTCCCACAACATCATCACCCGGACGCCGACCAGAGCCGGCTGACCATCGACAAGATCCTCGGCCACCCATACGGGCGAAGAACCGAAGTGATTCAGGCGGTGCTTCCAGTGAAAGAAGGCGGCGTCCCCACCATCTCCGGCCCACTGCAGGGCCCGGGCGCAGACGGCGAGCACCGCATCCTCGTCGCCGGCGCCCGCCGGTCGCACGGTGAGGTCTGCCCTGGTCACACCACCTCCACACGACGAACCACGGCCAAACCTTACTAAGAGGCACAGCGAGCCGAGCCGATACAACAGCTTTCCAGCAATTTTGCTCGTCGTTGCATGTCGTATGATCTACTAGCGTCGCGAATGCTGCGCCGTTGAGGGACGACGCGATCGGATGCGAGGGACCATGGGGCAGATAGCAGCGCGCCGTATTTCGGCGATGCGTTGGCGGGACAGGTTGTTGCCATATCGAGCGGGCCTGATGGTCGCGGTCGACCTCGGGGCTTGGCTGCTGGCGTTCATCGCAACGGCCCGGATTGACCTGGGGCCCAACGGCGCCCCGGCCAACATCCGAGGGCTCTTCGCCTTCGTGGTCGTGATCGTGGTGGTGCAGTGCTGGTGCGGGCGAACCATGGGCCTGTATCGCGGCCGCTATCGGGTGGGCGGCTACGACGAAGCGATCGCCCTCGCCATCACCTGGGCCGCGGTCGCCACGTCGACCGCGCTGCTGGAATTGGCCTTGTCGCCCGGAGTCCAATGGCTGGCCGAGACCCCGGCGCTGTTCCGGTCTTCGGTGGCATTGACGATCATGGCCGTCGTCCGCTTCTCCTGGCGCACGCTGCTCGAGCGGGAGCTGCGTCCCGGCACCGACGGACGCAAGCGGGCCGTTGTCATCGGGGCCGGCGAGGCCGGCTACCTGATCGTGCGGGGCATGCTCACCGACCCCACGGCCAAGGCGGTGCCGGTGGCACTGCTCGACGACAGCCCGGGCAAGGCCCGGCGCACCCTCATGGGAGTCAGCGTGATAGGGACGGTGGACGACCTTCCCCGGGTGGCGCTCGAGACCCAGGCCGATCTCGTCATCATCGCCATCCCGTCGGCGACATCGGCTCTCATCCGCAAGGTCGTCGACCTGAGCCGTGACACCGGGCTGGAGGTGCGGACCCTGCCTCCCACCAGTGAGCTGGCCGGATCGGTGTCGATGCGCGACGTTCGACCGATCAACGACAACGACCTCCTCGGGCGCGAGGAGGTCGAGGTCGATCTCGAGCAGATCAGCTCCTACGTCCGGGACCGCCGGGTGCTGGTCACCGGGGCCGGCGGCAGCATCGGCAGCGAGCTGTGTCGCCAGCTGGCGCGGCTCGACCCCGAGATGCTCCTGATGCTCGACCGAGACGAGAGCGGGCTGCACGCCGTACAGCTGTCGATCGATGGACGGGCCCTGCTGGATTCGCCGTCGCTGATCGTGGCCGACATCCGGGACCGGGAACGGCTCCAGGAGATCTTCCAGCAGTGGCGGCCCGAGGTGGTGTTCCACGCCGCCGCCCTGAAGCACCTCACCCTGCTGGAGCAGCACCCGATGGAGGGTGTGAAGACGAACGTCGTCGGCACCCGCAACGTCATCGACGCCGCCCTGGCCGCCGGAGCGGAGCGGATCGTCAACGTGAGCACCGACAAGGCGGCGGATCCATCCAGCGTCTTGGGGCTCACGAAGCTGATGGCGGAGCAGATCACGAGCACTGCCGCCGCCTGTTCGGGCACCCGCGCCGTCAACGTTCGGTTCGGCAACGTGCTGAGCAGCCGGGGCTCGGTCGTACCCACGTTCCTGGCCCAGATCAAGGCCGGTGGACCGGTGACGGTGACCGACCCCGAGGTGACCCGGTTCTTCATGACCATCCCGGAGGCGGTGCGCCTCGTTCTCCAGGCCGGGGCCGTGGGGGACCCGGGCGAGACGCTGATCCTCGACATGGGCCAGCCGGTAAAGGTGATGGAGATCGCCCAGCGCCTGATCGAACACCACGACCCGTCGGTCCGCATCGAGATCACCGGCCTCCGGCCCGGCGAGAAGCTGCATGAGATCCTCGTCGCCCCGCACGAGAACGGCTTCCGTCGCCATCACCCGCGGGTCATCCACACCGACCCCAAGGATGGCCTCGACCTGCAGGCCGTCGTGGCCGAGCTGGCCCGACGGGCGCACCTCGACGACACCGTCGGGCTGATGAGCTGGGCCGGGCTCGAGCAGGCGGAGCTGGCCACATGACGTCGCCCACCCTCGCTCCCCAGGCCACGGCTGACGTCGATCTCGGCCCGATCTACCTCTCGCCGCCCGACATGTCGCCGCAGGAGCGCGAGGCGTTGCTGCGGGCGTTCGATTCCGGATGGGTCGCACCCGCCGGGCCAGAGCTCGATGCTTTCGAGGCCGAGCTCGCCGCCTATGTCGGCGTCGAGGCGTGCGCCGCGATCTCTTCGGGGACGGGCGCCCTCCATCTGGCCCTGCTCGGTGCCGGCGTGCAGCCCGGCGATCGGGTGGTGGTGCAGACCGCCACGTTCGCCGCCAGCGCCTTCGCCGTGACCTACGCCGGCGCCGAGCCTGTCTTCTGCGACGTGTCCCGTTCGACGTGGAACATCGACCCCGAGCGGCTCGGGGCCTGGCTGGAACGCCAGCCGGCGTCGGCGATGCCGGCCGCGGTGATGGCGGTCGACCTCTACGGCCTGTGCCCCGACTACGCCGAGCTGCGCCGGGTCTGTGACCGGTTCGCCATCGCCCTGGTGGAAGATGCGGCCGAGGCGCTGGGATCGATCGCCGGGGGCCGCAACGCCGCGACCTTCGGCGACCTGTCGGCTCTGTCGTTCAACGGCAACAAGATCGTCACCACCAGCGGTGGCGGCGCCCTCCTGGGATCGGCCGACGCCATCAGCCGGGCCAAGTACCTGGCCACTCAGGCCCGCCAGCCCGTGCCGTGGTACGAGCACGACGAGATCGGGTTCAACTACCGGATGTCGAACCTGCTGGCGGCGCTGGGCCGGGCCCAGCTGAGCCGGCTGGAGCGGGGTATCGCCCGACGCTGGGAGATCCGGGAGCGCTATCGGCAGGCCTTCGCCGACTTCACCTGGCTCGACTCCGCAACCACCGAACGGCCCAACTGCTGGTTGTCGGCCGCTCTGCTTCCTGTCGGCGTGTCCCCGATCGAGGTGTGCGCCGCGCTGGCCACCGAGCGGATCGAGGCCCGCCCGCTGTGGAAGCCGATGCACGCCCAGCCGGTGTTCGCCCGGTCCGAACGGATCGGGGGCGAGGTGGCGGACCTCATGTTCGACCGCGGCATCTGCCTGCCGTCCGGATCGTCGCTGACCGACGAGGACCAGACCCGGGTCATCGTCGCCCTGGCGAAGGCCCTGGACCGCATCTGACCGTACCGGGCGGTTCTGCCCCCTGGCACGATCCGACTCCGGAGCGGGCGACCGGGCTACCGTGCCGCGGGATGAGCATCGAGGTGATCCCCCCGGACCTGCGACGCGTCTTCGAGCTGGAACCCCACGGAGCCGACGTGTGGGTGGGTGAGAGCCCGGCCTACTCGTGGGGCCGCATCTACGGTGGACTGGTGATCGCCCAGGCGCTGTGGGCGGCCACCCAGACCGTGAACCCGGCCCACGCCGTCCACTCGCTGCACGCCTACTTCATCCTGGGCGGCGACCCCACCGAGCCCGTGCGCTACGAGGTCGACCGCATCCGCAACGGCCGCTCGTTCACCACCCGGGCCGTGATCGCCCGCCAGTCGAGCGGAGCCATCTTCAACCTGGCCTGCTCGTTCCAGCGCCACGAACACGGGATCGAGACCCAGACCGCCGATTTCCCGGTCGACGCCCCCGACCCCGCCTCCGTCCCCGTCGTCACCGAGGGCTCGGGTGTCGAACGCTACGACGTCCCCTTCGCCGACAAGCCGCCCCGGTCGCTGGTGTGGTCACGCTACCCCGGCCCGCTCACCGACGACCCCCGCCTCCACGCCTGCGCTCTGGCCTACGTGAGCGACACCAACCCGATGGATGCGGTGGCCGCCGCCCACCCCCGGGGCATCCCGCCCACCGGGCAGTGGGAGGAGACGTTCATGAGCGCCAGCCTCGACCATGCCATGTGGTTCCACCGGCCGGTGCGGGCCGACGACTGGATGCTGCTCGACATGACCGGTCACGGGATCCTCCGCACCCGGGGCCTCAGCACCGGCCACGTGTTCGACACCAGCGGCCAGCACCTCGCCACCATCGCCCAGGAAGGCCTGCTGCGCGAGGTCAGCTGACCCGGCACAACCGCGACACAGTTCGATCCGTGTCGCGTCTCGAGCGCTCGGCGCAACATGTGCGCCACCGGTTCGAACTGCGTCGCGGATCGAGCGGCCAGGGTCGAGCGACGCCAGCTAGCGTCGGAGCCCATGGATCTGGGAATCAGCGGTAGGACGGCGGCGGTGGCGGCGGGGACCGCCGGGTTGGGGCTGGGCGCGGCCCGGGCCTTGGCCGAAGAGGGGGTGCGGCTGGCCATATGCGGTCGCGACCCCGAGCGGCTGGCGGCGGCGGTCAGCACCATCGGAGGCGGGGCCATCGGGGGTGACGTGGTGGCGATCGAGGCCGACGTGTCGACCCCGGCCGGGGGCCGGGGCTTCGTGGAGGCAGCCATCGCCGCCCTGGGCCACGTCGACATCCTCGTCACCAACGCCGGCGGCCCGCCCCCCGGGCGGTTCTCGTCCACCGACCTCGACGGCTACCAGGCGGCGCTCGACATGAACCTGCTGTCGATGATCGAGATGTGCCGGGTGGCCATCCCTCCCATGCGGGAGCGGCACTGGGGCCGGGTGTGCGCCATCACCTCGATCGGGGTCAAGCAGCCGATCGGCACGCTCCTGGCGTCGTCGGTGGCCCGGGCCGGGTACACGAGCTTCCTCAAGATCACGGCCCGGGAGGTGGCGGCCGACGGTGTCTGCGTCAACTCCTGCCAGCCCGGCACCCATTACACCGATCGGCTGGCCAAGCTGATCCCCGACGAGGCCACGGCCGCCGCCCAGGTGCCGGCGAAGATCACCGGCGACCCGTATCACTTCGGCCAGGCCGTCGCCTTCCTGTGCTCGGAGCCGGCCCGGTTCATCACCGGCACCGGTCTCCTGGTCGACGGCGGCGCCAGCCCCGGCCTGCTCGACTGACGGCGAGGAACGACCCCATGACCGAACCCACCCCGATGACCGGCGGCGAGGCCGTCGCCCGCACCCTGGAGGCGCTCGGTGTCGACCGGGTGTTCTCCATCGTCAGCGTCCACAACCTGCCCACCTACCGGGCGCTGGCGGCGTCGGACCGGATCGAGGTGGTGGCCTGCCGCCACGAGCAGTTCGCCACCCACGCCGCCGACGGCTATGCCCGGGCCACCGGGCGCCTGGGCGTGGCGCTGGCCTCCACCGGGCCGGGGACGGCCAACGCCGTGAGCGGGCTGTACGAGGCGTGCTTCGGGTCGTCGCCGGTGCTGTTGATCACGGGCCAGACCGAGTCGGCCTTCTACGGCAAGGGCAAGGGGTTCCTGCACGAGAACGAGCGACAGATGGAACTGCTCCGCTCGGTCACCCGGCGGGCCGAGACGGCGTGGCGCACCGAG
The DNA here is from genome assembly GCA_041394285.1 of Acidimicrobiales bacterium. Taxonomy (GTDB): domain Bacteria; phylum Actinomycetota; class Acidimicrobiia; order Acidimicrobiales; family SZUA-35; genus CADEDH01. The sequence continues at coordinate 216,120 of JAWKIL010000004.1, forward strand.
GACGTCAGCCGGGTCATCACCTCGGTGGCCGACGACATCCGCCGGGGCCGGCCCCAGGCCGGGGCGGTGGAGATCCCCATCGACCAGCAGTACCGCACGGCCCCGGTGACCATCGAGGGGTCGCCCACGGTGGACCGCCTGGTTCCCGACGACGACGCCCTGCAGGCCGCGGTGGACCTGCTCGACTCGGCCGAGCGGCCGGTGATCTGGGCCGGGGGCGGCGTGATCTCGGCCGACGCCTCGGCCGAGCTGCTGGCCCTGGCCACCCGGATCGGGGCCCCGGTGGTGACCACGCTGGAGGGCCGGGGTGCCATCCCCGAGGACCATCCGCTGGCCCTAGGTCCCCGGACCGAGCGGCCGGCGGTGGCCGACATCATCGCCGAGGCCGACGTGGTGCTGGCCGTCGGCACACGGTTCCAGAACTACTCCACCCGGGTGTGGAAGCTCCCCATCCCGGGCCGGATCATCCACCTCGACGCCGACCCGGCCGTGATCGGCCTCAACTATCCGGCCGAGGTGGCGGTGGTGGGCGACGCCAAGCTGGGCCTGGCCGCCCTGGGTGAACGGGTGGCACCCCGCACCGCCGACTCGGGCTTCCTCGACCGGTCGGAGAAGTCGGTGGTGGCCGACCTGGAGCGCTCGTGGGGCGAGATCGGGCCCGACCACCGCCAGCTGGCCGACATCGTGCGCCGGGTCCTGCCCCGCGACGGGATCGTCGTCCGGGACTCGACCGTGCCGGTGTACCTGTGGGGGAACCGGGTGCTGCCGATCCTGGAGCCCCGCACGTCGATGCGGCCGTCGTCGATGTCGATCGGGCCGGGGATCGGGATGGCCATCGGGGCCGCCGCCGGCACCGGGCGGCGCACCATGCTCATGGTGGGCGACGGCGGCTTCCAGCTCGGTGTGGGCGAGTTGGCCACGGTGGCCCAGCACAACCTGCCCATCGTTATCTGCGTGTTCAACGACGGTGGCTACGGCGTGCTGCGGGAGATCCAGGATGCGGTGGTGGGCCAGCGCTTCGGCGTCGACCTCCAGCCGGTCCGGTTCGACCTGATCGCCCAGGGCATGGGCCTGCGGTCGGCCCGGGTCTCGGGCGTGGCCGAGTTCGAGCGGGCGTTCACCGACGCCGTCGCCCACGACGGGCCCACGCTGCTCGACATCGACCTCACGGCACTGTCGCCCATGCGCTTCCCCCTCCCCCCGCACCAGCGCCGCAAGGCCTGACACCTCCCGCTCCATCGCCGTCGCCGGCCCCGCTCGATCCGCGGCACGGTTCGAACCGTTGCCGCCGGGCGGAGGGCAGGAAGCGCTCAGGGTGGAGACGTCGAGAGGTTCAGACGTCGAGAGGCTCAGCCGCCGAGGCGACCGCGGAGCATGGGCTCGCCGGGGCCGGCGGGGTCGGCCTCGCTCTGGCGGGTCACGGAGACGACGGGGTAGTCGTCGGTCGACACGCCCGACCACAGCTCGATCTGGTCGGCGCCCCCGCCCCGGAGGTGGAAGCTGCCGATCGGGACCCGGGTGCGAGGCTCCTCCTTCACCACCCAGGCGGCGTAGAACGAGCCCGGGGGTGCGGGGGGCAACCCTGTGACCTCGAGGACGATCCGGACGCCGTCGTTCCGCGGCTCGACGTGGGCCACAGCCGACGCCTCGGGCACCAGCTCGCTGCCGGCCAGGGCCACCTCGGTGCCGGCGATGCTGCCGTCCCGGTTGACCACGGCGAGGGCCCCGATGGCGATGACGGCCAACGCTGCCGCGGTGGCCAGGCCGCCCAGGAGCCAGCCGCCGGGGCGACGTCGGCGGCGGGCGGCATCGAGCGACACGACCGGCGCCGAGGCGCCCGGGACCACCGCTCCGGTGACGCCGGGGGTGGCCGGGCGGAGCGAGCCGGTGGCGGCCGTCCCGGCCGGCCCGATGGCAGGCGAGCCGGCGGCGCCGAGGGAGCCGGTGACCTCCGGAGGCAGGACACCGGTCACGGCGGGGTCGAACGGGGCGGCAGCCGGCGGCCCACCCGACGGCTGCGCCGGAGGCGAGCCGCCCGGCCGGGGCGGCTGGGGGGCCACGACGGTCAGATCGGGCGAGAGCGGAACGGGCGGGGGCTCGGGGTCCGCCGGACCGACCGGCGGGCGGGCCGGCGGGGCCGGGCGAACGGCGGCGCCGGCCAGGATGGCCGCCACCACCTGGTCTTCCACCCCGGGCGACGGTTCGGCCCACAGCGCCGGATTGTCGAGCAGGCCGGCGACGTGGGCGGTCCACGGGTCGAGCGCCTCGCTCTCCGGCCCGGTGCCGGGTGACATGTCGTCGGTCATGGCACCTCCCTGCTGAAGGATACGTCTGCCGGGTCCGGGCGGTTCGCGGCGGGATTCTGGAGGTGCTGCAGCGAGGCGCCGAGCCGGCGCAGCGCCCGGTGCGACCGGGACTTGACGGTGCCCATCGGCACCCCCAGCCGGTCGGCGATCTCGCTGTGGCTGAGCCCGCCGACGTGGTTCAGCAGCAGGACGGTCCGCTCGTCTTCGGGGAGGGCGTCGAGGGCCTGGCGCACCTGGAACGCCTCCCACGTCTGCTCCATCGTCGGCGCGCCCACCGGGGCGTCGGCCTCGGGCGCATGGTCGCCCCGGGTGGGGCGCCGCTCGTAGCGGACGGCGTCGATGGCGGTGCGCCGGGCGATGGCGTACAACCACGGGGCGAGGTCCCGGCCGGGGTCGATCGTGTGCGACGCCTGCCAGGCCTTGGTGAACGTCTGCTGCACCACGTCGTCGATCAGCGTCTGATCGTTCCCCACCACGGACCGGGCCACGGTGGCCACCGGACGGGCGAACCGCTGGTAGATCGCCCGCACGGCGTCGGGATCGCCGGCGATGAAGCCGGCGACGAGGTGCTCCATGGCCCCGCAGTCTGCCACACGGTGACCGCCGCCGGGTGGGCTTTCACCCCCGAACGACCCGGGATGGTGCCGGGACCGGACTTGACCCCCGTCGGGGCGGGCCAGGAGGATCGCTCCGTGCAAGGGATCCGTGTGGTGGAGGTGGCCGGAGGCGTGGCCGGGGCGTGGTGCAGCCGCCTGCTCGCCCACCTGGGGGCCGACGTGACGTTGGTGGAGCCGCCGGGCGGCTCGTCGCTGCGCACCCGGGAGCCGCTGCTTCCCGGTGGCGAGAGCCCGTGGCACCACTGGCTCAACGCCGGCAAGGCGTCGGTCGTGGCCGACGACTTCGCCTCGCTGGAGGCGCTGGCGTCCGATGCTGCGGTGGTGATCTGGACCGCCACCGGCGCCGAGCCCCAGGGGGCGGTACGCCATCACTTCGCCTCCGGCGGACCAACCACCTGCGTTCGTGGCCCCGTCGGCCCACGGCTCACCGGCCCCCTGGCGCTCGCTGGCCTCGCTGTCCGAGCTGACCGAGTGGCTGGCCGGCGGCCACCTCCTTCTCACCGGTGAACCCGGCCGGGAGCCGGTGCAGGGCGGCGGCCCCTGGCCGGCGTACTTCACCGGTACCAACGCCGCCATCGGGGCCCAGGTCGCCCTGTTCGACGCCGCCCGCACCGGCGCCGGCCAGCTGGTGGACGTGAGCGCCATGGAGACCATGGCCGGCTCCCACCAGTGGACGATCACGAGCTACACCCACACCGGCTACGTGAAGCGGCGCGACGGCAACCGGCTGGCCGAGTTCCACTACCCCATCAACGCCTTCGCCTGCCGGGACCGGTGGATCCAGATCGCCGCCGCCTCCAACGAGCAGTTCGAGAACCTGTGCATCGTGGCCGACGCCGTGGAACTGCTGGCCGACGACCGCTTGAGCACACCGGCCGGCCGCTACGACCATGCCGAGCTGATCGACGCCGCCCTCGAACCGTGGCTGGCCGAACGGAACGCGGCCGATGCGGTGGCCGCCATCCAGGAGCAGCGCATCCCCGCCGGGCGGGTCAGCGACCTGGTGGACCTGGTGGCCGACGAGCAGCTGGAGGCCCGCCGGTTCTGGAGCCCGGTGCCGGCGCTGGGGCCCGACGCCAAGGTGCCGGGCCCGCCGTTCTTCGTCGGCCCCCGCTCCCCCGCCCCCGCCGTGTCCGCCCCGGCTCTGGGGGCCCGGGGCGGCCCGGCCGGCAACGGCAGCGCCACAGCGTCGGGCGCCCCGGCACCGGTGGTGCCGCCCGTCGATCTGAGCGGCGTCCGGGTGCTCGAGTTCTCGATCGCCTGGGCCGGCCCGCTGGCCGGCCGCAACCTGGCCGACCTCGGGGCCGACGTGATCAAGATCGAACACCCCACGGCCCGAGGGCTCACGATCGTCCCCGCGGCGCTGGAGCCCGACGATCCCGGGGCCGACGAGGGCTGCGGGCCGTGGCGCTGGGGCGATCTGCCTCCCGCCGCCCTGCGCAACGGCACCTGGCCGGCGCTGGAGGCGGGCGAGCACTGGTGGAACCGGATGGGGCTGTTCAACAAGCTGCAGCGCAACAAGCGCAGCCTGTGCCTCGACGTGAAGGCCCCCGGCGGCCGGGAGGTGCTCCACGACCTGGTGCGCCGGTCCGACGTGGTGCTCAACAACTACTCGCCCCGGGGCGTGCAGTCGCTGGGGATCGACCACGCCTCGCTGTCGGCCGTGAACCCCCGGGTGATCACCGTGTCGATGTCGGGCTACGGCGCCACCGGGCCGATGGCCAGCCACTTCTCGTTCGGCCCCATACTCGAGACCCATTCCGGGCTCGCCTCCACCACCGGCTACCCCGACGGCGGCCCCCTGCGGATCGGCGTGGCCTTCCCCGACCCGGCCGGCGGCCTGTTCGGCACGTCGGCCATCCTGGCCGCCCTGTGGGAGCGGGAGCGCACCGGCACCGGGCTGGAGGTGGACCTGTCGCAGCTGGAGACCCTGCTCCCCCTGATCGGCGACCACGTGCTCACCACGTCGGTGACGGGCGAGCGGCCCGCCCGGTGGGGCAACCGGTCGCCCCGCTTCGCCCCCCAGGGGGTCTACCGCTGCGGCGGCACCGACGCCTGGCTGGCCGTCACGGTCCGGGACGACGACGACTGGGCGGCGGTGGTGGAGGCGGTGGGCCGCCCGGCCCTGGCCGATTCCCGCTACGCCACCGTGGAGGGCCGCCGGGCCCACCACGACGCCATCGATGCCGAGATCACGGCCTGGACGTCGGCCCGGGGCAAGTTCGAGGCCATGGCCGCCCTCCAGGCCCGGGGCGTGCCGGCCATGGCCGCCCTGTCGGCCGCCGACCTGGTGGACGGCCCCCAACTCCAGAGCCGGGGGTTCATCGCCACGGTGGAGTCGGGCGAGGCCGGGCCGCAGCGGATGCCGGGGGCGTCGCTCCACTTCACCGGGCGGTCGATCCCGATGGGACCCGCCCCCAACCTGGGCGAGCACAACGTGGCCATCCTGGGCGACCTGCTCGGCTACGGCCGCAGCCGGATCGACGATCTGGCGGCCTGCGGCACCATCGCCTGGGCCCCACCCGTCTGACCCGGCCACGACGACGGCGAACTGTGGCGCCAGCGCGCAAAATGCAGCACCGGGGGCCACAGTTCGGCTTCGGGCCCGGGTGGCACTAGGGTCCGGCTCATGAGCACCGAGGATCTGGAGGAGCTGGAGCGGCGGGTGGAGCTGGGCCGCCAGATGGGCGGGGCCGACTCGGTCGCCTTCCACCACGGCCGGGGCAAGCTGACCGTGCGGGAGCGGCTCGACCTGCTGGTCGACCCCGGTTCGATGGAGGAGTTCGGCCATCTCCGGGGCCACGCCACTTACGACGGCGACAACCGCCTGGCCCACTTCACCCCCCGGGGCGAGGTGAACGCCATGGCCTCGATCGACGGCCGGCCGGTGGTGGTGTCGGGCGGCGACTTCACGGTGCGGGGCGGCTCGGCCTCCACCGGCCACGGCGGCCTGGGCGAGGAGCTGCGGCCCCAGGAGCGGGCCCGGGAGTGGCGGGTGCCCTACATACGGCTGCTCGACGCCGCCGGTGGCTCGGTGCGGGGCTTCGAGGACCTGGGCCGCACCTACCTGCCCGACGGGAACGCCTTCACCTATCCCGACGTGGAGCTGCTCAACCTGGTGCCGGTGGTGTCGGCCGTGCTGGGCTCGGTGGCCGGGCTGCCGGCGGTCAACGCCTGCATGGCCCACTGGAACATCATGGTCGAGAACACCTCGCAGATCTTTCCCGGCGGCCCGCCGGTGGTGAAGGCGGCCCTCGGCTACGACATCACCAAGGAGGAACTGGGCGGGCCCGAGATCCACACCCGGGTGAGCGGCTGCGTCGACAACCTGGCCGCCACCGAGGCCGATGCGCTCGACCAGATCCGGCGCTTCCTGTCCTACCTGCCCAGCTCGGTCTACGAGATGGCGCCCCGGGTGGAGACCGGTGACCCGGCCGACCGCACCGCCCCCGAGCTGCGGACCCTGGTGCCCGACAACCCCCGCCGGGTCCACGACGCCCGCAAGCTGGTGGAGGCGGTGGTGGACCGGGGGTCGCTGTTCGAGATCGCCCCCTCCTACGGGCGGGCCCGGATCACGGCCCTGGCCCGCATCGACGGCTACCCGGTGGGGATCATGGCCAACGACCCCCGCTTCAACGGCGGCGCCACCGACGTCGACTCCGGAGCCAAGGCCGGCCGCCTCATGCAACTGTGCGACACGTTCCACCTGCCGCTGATCTCGCTGGCCGACGAGCCGGGGTTTCTGGTGGGGATCGACTCGGAGCGGGCCGGGATCGAGAGGGCCGGGGCCCGGCTGGTGGCCCTCACCTGCCGCACCCGGATGCCGTGGATCACGTTCGTGATCCGGCGCCTGTACGGGGTGGCCGGCCAGTGCCACCACCGCCCCAGCGGCATGTTCCGGCGCTACGCCTGGCCGTCGGCCCGGTGGGGATCGATGCACATCGCCGGCGGGGCGTCGGCCGCCTATCGGCGCGAGATCACCTCGGCCGACGATCCTGAGGCCAAGCGGATGGAGATCGAGGACCGGCTCAACGCCCTGGCCTCCCCGTTCCGCACGGCCGAGGCCACCGGGCAGGACATCATCGACCCCGCCGCCACCCGGCCGCTCCTGGCCCGCTTCGTCCACGACGCCCAGCGCATCCTGGCCACCCAGCTCGGGCCGCCCCCCATCCCCTACTTCCCGTAGCCGCCCCCCGCCTCGAACTGCGCGACGGAAATCGCTACACGCCGGCCTTCTGTGTCGCGAAACCTCCGAAATCCGTCGAGAACGTGACGCAGTTCGGTTGGGGGGCACGGTTTTCCGTCACATGGTTGGGGGATGGCGGGACGGGGCCGCGGCCCGTCGGCAGAGCGGATGGGCCATGATCTCGCCATGACGTCCCTGCACCGGATGCTGACCCGGATGACGGCCGCCCTCGCCGCGGCCGCTCTGACCGCCTGCGGACCGAGCGACCCGCCCCAGGCCCGGGAGGACCAGGCCCGGACCCATGCGACCGACGCTGGAGGGGCCACTGCCGCCACCGACCCGGCCGGCGGACCGGCGGACAACTCCGGCCCGAGCGCCGACGCCGAGATCTTGCACAACGTGTTCGAGTTCCCCGGCCAGCCCCAGGTGCTGTGGACCGAGGAGCCGCTGGGCACGCCGGACGACGACGACCGGTCCGTTCCCGGCCCCACCGACTACGCCTACGACGCCGTGCTCGACTACGGCGATCCGGCCGCCGTGGCCGAGCTGGTGACCGGCCTCACGCCGGTGCCGAGCCTGCTGGCCGACGTCCCGGCGTGGTACCCGCCGGCGGTGGCCGACGCGGCCGGGGATGCCGGGGTGGTCCTCGACATCTACACCGGTGTACCCGGCTTCGGACCCCAGCAGGAGGTGGGCGTGGTGGCGAACGAGCCCCGCTACGTGCTCCTGCGCCACACGACCACGTGAATCAGGCCATCGCCTTGAGCAGCTTGACCGGCGTGTCCTTGGGGCTGACCTTGTAGAGGGCCTGCGCGATCTTGCCCTTCTCGTCGATGAGGAAGGCGGAGCGCACGATGCCCATGTAGGCCTTGCCGTACAGCTTCTTCTCGCCCCACACGCCGTAGGCCTCGGCCACCTTGTGCTCGGGGTCCGACAGCAGGGGGAAGCCCAACCCGTACTTGGTGTCGAACTTGGCCTGCTTGGCGGGCTGGTCGGGGCTGACGCCGAGGATCACGGCGTCGCCCACCTGGTCGGCCACGTCCCGCATTCCGCAGGCCTGGGCCGTGCAGCCGGGCGTGTCGGCCTTGGGGTAGAAGAACAGCAGGACCTTCCGGCCCTTGAGCTTGGTCAGCTGCACCTTCTCCCCGTGCTGATCGGTGAGGGTGAAGGCCGGTGCCTTGTCGCCAACGGACAGTGTGGTCATGGCCCCTGTCTATCCGGCGTCGGCTCCGACCCCCACGGGTCCGCTGCTGGTCCGGGCCACGTGCTCCCGGGCGTGGGCGATGGCGCTGTCGAGGTCGTCGAACACGTGGCGGGCGTGGGCCAGCCGGTCGATCGCTCCCACATCCTGCAGGATGCGCAGGTGGTGGGGCTTGGCCCCTTTCAGCAGCACGGTGACGTGACGGCGCTCCAGCTCCTCGATGATCTGGCCCAGCGCCTGGGCCCCGGTGGCGTCGATCATCTGCAGGTCGGGCAGGCGGAGGATCACCACCTTCACGTCGCCCACCTCGGTCAGCTCGTGGAAGAAGCGCTGCACCGCCCCGAAGAACAGGGCCCCGTCGAGCCGGTAGGTGACGATGTGGTCGTGGCGCAGGGAGGCGGCGGTGGCCCCGTCGAGCGAGTCCCCGTCGGGGCCGGGCACCGGCTCGGCGATCAGTGTGGAGGTGCGGGCCACCTGGCGCAGGGCCAGGACGGCGGCCGCCGCCATGCCCACCTCCACCGCCAGGATCAGGTCGAAGGCCACGGTGACGAAGGCGGTGAGCACCAGGATCAGCCCGTCGGACCGGGTAGCCCGCAGGATGGCGACCACGTTGTGGCGCTCCACCATCCGGGTGGCGGTGACCATCAGCACCCCGGCCAGGGCGGCCAGCGGGATCCGGGACACCAGGCCCGAGCCGAACAGGACCACGGCCAGCAGGAGTACGGCGTGGACGGCGGCCGACACCCGGGTACGGGCCCCGGCCTTGACGTTGACCGCGGTGCGGGCGATGGCCCCGGTGGCCGGCATCCCGCCGAACAGCGACGAGGCGATGTTGGCCAGGCCCTGGCCGAACAGCTCCCGGTTGGGGTCGTGGCTGGGGGTACCGGCCATCCCGTCGGCCACCTTGGCCGACAGCAGGCTCTCCAGCGCCCCCAGGGCGGCCACGGCGAACACCGCCCCCGACAGGCTCGACACGAGCCCGGTGGTCACGTGGGGCAGGGCGGGCGTGGGCAGCGAGCTGGGCAGCTTGCCGATGGTGGCCACCCCGGTGTCGGCCGCCGCCGCCACCCCCGTGGCCGCAACCACGGCCAACAGCGATGCGGGCAGGCCCCGGTGGATCCGGGGTGCCACCAGCATCACCGTGGCCACGATGGCCACCAGGCCCAGCGTCCACCAGCCGCCCTCGCCCTGGACGGCCCGGACCACGGCCCGGCCGGCCACCAGGGCGGTGTTCTCCCCTTCGGGCTTGGCCACCCCGAGGGCGGCCGGCACCTGCTGGAGGAAGATGATCATGGCGATGCCGATGGTGAAGCCCTCGATCACGGGCCACGGCACATAGGTGAGGTACCGGCCGAAGCCGGCGACGCCGGCGGCCACGATCACGACGCCGGCCAGGAGGCCCACCAGGATCACGGCCCCCGGCCCGTTCCGGGTCACGATCGGCACCAGCACCACCGTCATGGCTCCCGTCGGGCCCGACACCTGCACGTTGGATCCGCCGAACACGGCGGCCACCAGGCCGGCCACGATCGCCGTGATCAGGCCGGCGTCGGCTCCCAGGCCCGACGTGATGCCGAAGGCCAACGCCAGGGGCAGGGCCACCACGCCCACGGTCACCCCGGCCAGGAGGTCGCCCCGCCACGAGGTTCGCAGGCCGGCGTAGTCGGCCGGGCGGGGCATCAGCGCCGCCGTCCGCTGGGCCACATCGCCCCAGCCGAACCCGAACCGCTCCGTCATACCAGTGCTCACCGCTTCACCCTAGGTGGGGTGGACGGCAGCGGTCCGGCCCAGCCCGGACGGCGGGCCCCGGTAAACGAACCCAGAAGCCCCGCACCGGAAACCGCCGTCGGCAGTCCCTCTAGTTCACTCGAGGTCCACCAGCGGGGGCCGCTGGGCCAGGTTGAGGGCGTGGGTGTCGCCGTCGGCCCGGGTGAGGCGCAGGTCGTCGTCGAGGAGCTTGCCCTCGGCCGTGCGGGCCAGCACCGTGGCCATCACCTCGGCCGCCTGGAGCGACAGGGCCTCGAGCGGGTGGTGCCGGTGCTCCCGCAGGCCGAGGTCGACCTGGGTGATGGCCTGGGGCCCGAACCGCTCGGCCACGTCGATCAGCATGGCGATCTCGACCCCCCACCCCTGCACGAAGGGGATCTCGGCCGCGGTGGCCGCCCGCACGGCGTACTCGCCGGCCAGGGGCTGGTCGAGCCGGGCCAGCTCGGGATAGTAGAGCGACAGCAGGGGGCGGGCCACGAGCTCGGTGGTGCGGCCCCCGCCCCCGGTGTTCGTGGGGCGCCGGTAGGAGGCCTTCACCAGCCCGATGCCGGGGTCGGCCAGCAGCGGGGCGGCCAGGCGGGGGATCCAGTCGGGCTCGAAGCTGGTGAGGTCACCGTCGCACCACACCACCACGTCACCCAGGCTCACCAGCAGGCTGGCCCACAGGGCGTTGCCCTTGCCCCGGCCCGGACCGTGCACGGCGTGGACGTCGGCGATCGGCACCACCCGGGCCCCGGCCTGCGCCGCTTCCCAGCCGGTGCCGTCGGTGCTGGCGTCGTCGATCACGATCAGCTCGTCCACCACGCCGTCGGGCCCCATCAGCTCCCGGCGGATGAGCCCGACCAGACGGCCGATGGTGGGGGCTTCGTTGCGGCACGGGATGCACAACGAGACGATCTGGTCGCCCTTGGCCGCCCGGACCACATCGAGGGCGGGCCGGTCGAGCCGGAACGTGCCGATACCCACCATCCCAGCGTTCAACATTCCGGCCGCACTGGCCATTCCCGAGAGCACAGCCATTCCCGATCGGGCGGATCTACAGTTGGCCCGTGATCCTCTACGGCGTGGTGAACGCCAGCCCCGACTCCCTGGCCGACTTCTCCATCGTGCGCACGCCGGCCGAGGCCCGGGCCCGGGCCGAAGCGCTGCTGGCGGAGGGGGCCGACGCCATCGACCTGGGCGGCCAGGGGTCCACCGACGTGGCCACCGTGGTGCCCTGGACCGACGAGTGGGCCCGGCTGGAGCCGATCCTGCCCGAGCTGGCGCCGCTGGGCGTGGACATCTCGATCGACTCGTGGCGGCCCGAGGTGGTGCACCGGGCGCTGGAGGCCGGGGCCACCGTGATCAACGCCGCCGACGGGATGCAGAGCGACGAGATGTGGCGGGTGGCGGCCGACCACGAGGTGCCGATCGTGCTGCCGTTCCTGTCGGGCCCGAACCCGCGGGAGATGGCCATGGTGCGGGAGGACCCGGTCCAGGTCATCGTCGACTTCTTCGCTGACCGGCTGGCCGCCGCCGACCGGTTCGGGCTGCGCCACCGCTGCATCCTCGACCCCGGCACCGGGTTCGCCCCGCCCAACTGGCCGTGGGAGGAGCGGTACCACTACCAGAAGCGGGTCTACTCGAACCTGGGCGAGCTGCGCCGGTTCGACCTACCGCTGTACATCGCCCTGCCGTGGAAGGAGACGGCGCAGCACGACGAGCTGCTGGAGATCGTGGTGGGCCAGCAGCCGGAGTACGGGCGGGCCCACCTGCCGGCCAAGGTCCGGGCCTTCGAGCGGCGGATCCTGGGGTCGTGAACCGGGCCGGCCGGCACCGCTACTTCGCCTACGGCTCCAACCTGCACCGTCCCCAGATGGCGGCCCTGGCCCCGGCGGCCGTGGCGATGGGGCCGCCGGCCCGGCTGGTGGGATGGGAACTGTTCGTCACCGGCTACGGCGTGCTGTCGATCCGGCCCGCTGGCCCCGACGCCGCCGTGTGGGGCCTGGTGTGGAGCTGCGCCGAGGCGGACCTGGCCGTGCTCGACCGGTTCGAGGCCGTCGACGACGGGTTGTACGAGCGGATCGAGGTCCATGTGGACGGCCCGGCGGTGGCCTACCGGGCGACGTCGGAGGCCGAGGGCCGGCCCCGTCCCGGGTACCTCGAGGCCTCGGTGCTACCCCCGATGCGGGAGCTGGGCTTCCCCGAGACCTATGTGGCCCGGGTGGAGGGCTGGCTGGCGTCGGGAACGGCCGGGCCGGCCTGGGTGGCCACCCCGGTCCCGGGCCAGGTGTTCACCATCGGCGCACCCGGCAGCTAACGACACGACCCCAGGGGCCGACGTGGTGAGTGCTCGAACCGAAAGGAAGCACTCATGCTCGACCAGCATCGGCGTTCCCGGGGCATCCCGTGGCGTGCGCCACTCCTTCGCCCGGCGCTGGCAGCCGCCGCCACCTGCCTCCTGGCCTCGATAGCGGGGCCGGCCCTACCGGCCGGTGCAGCCGACAGCGATCACAGCGTGCCGTCGATCGTCATCAACCCCGGCGGCGGCGTCGACAGCGGCGGCGCCGACGGCCTCATGTTCCTCGTCAACTCGGACGGCACCGTCACCGACGCCGGCCAGGTGGGCCAGGATCAGGTCTGGTACCGCAACACCTACCAGTACTGCTGTGGAGCCTCGGCCCCCATGCTGAACGTGGGCGGGACCCTGTACGGCGAGGCGTCGGCGGCGAGCAGTGCGAGCGCCGCCTCATGGACCGACCTGGTGCTCGTGGGCGTGACCGGGTCGGCCACCGATACCTTCCCGTCGGCCACCACCGGCAACGGCACCGCCCACTTCCGCTACACCGCCACCCAGGGCGGCCGGGACTACGTGGTGGACCGAACGATCAGCTACACGTACCCCAACACCTATGTCACCGACGCCTACCAGATCACGATCCCGGCCGGGAACACCGATGAGGTGAAGTTCTACCTCGGCGGCGACACCGCCCCCGGTAGTGACGACGAGGGTGTGGGTGTGATGCTCACCAGCCCCCGCCGCACCGTCTACTCGGTCAACCCGAGCTCCAACATCCAGATCGGCTACGGGGAGGCTCCCGGCAGCGCGCCCTTCGACGGAGCCCGGGCCGAGCACTACAGCACCCAGTACGCCACCATCGACGCCGGCGGCGACATCGGGTTCGGCGTCGACGCCTCGAGCCACGATGCCGGCATCATGGTCCAGTGGACGCTGGGCTCGACCCCCGGCATCTACGACCGGGCCCTCCGCCAGATGGTGACCCCCCGGGGTGTGGCCCTGTCCGCCACCTTCAGCGCCGCCACGGCCGATACGGACGACGAGGTCAGCCTCGACTTCGACCTGGCCAACACGAGCGGCACCGACGCCTCCGGGCTGGACTTCACCTTCGCCCTGCCCTCCGGCCTGGTGATCGGTAGCAGCTCCACCGCCAACTCCTGTGGCGGCACGCTCACGGCCGCCGCCGGTGGCTCGTCGATCCAGCTCAGCGGCGGTAGCGCCCTGGCCGCGGCCAACTGCGTGGTCTCGGTGCCCGTGGTGGCCGCCGCCGACGGCGACTACTCGATCAGCTCGGCCTCGGTCTCCGGCCTGGCCAACCTGAGCAACGACGTCGGCTCGGCCACGCTCACCGTCGGCACGCCCTGGGTGGAGCCGGAGAGCGCCTGCCCCGCCAACCACGGCTGGAACGTGGTGATCGACCAGACCTCGCGTCTGTACCAGGCGTCGTTGGGCCGCTCGGCCGACAACGCCGGCCTGCTCTACTGGACCTGGGCCCGCCTCAACCTGCTGTCGGCCCAGGGCCTGGCCGAGAACCTGCTGGCCTCGAGCGAGCGGATGGCCAGCAGCGGCAGCCAGACCAACGCCCAGTTCGTGGAGCAGCTCTACACCGACGTGCTGGGCCGCAGCAGCGACCCCGGCGGTCTGACGTACTGGGTCGGCCGGCTCGACGACAGCCTGCGCCGGTCCGCCCTGGTGCTGCTGTTCAGCGACTCGGCCGAGTACGTCGCCCTCACCCACACCCGCTCGCCGCTCACCGACCACCAGTCGCAGGTGTGCCGTCTGTACGAGACGGTCTTCCACCGGACGCCCGACGACGGCGGCTACAGCTACTGGACCGGTCTGCTCGACAGCGGCCTCAGCCCTCAGCACATCGCCGGCCTCATGCTGCAGACCCCCGAGGGTGGCATGGTGAACGATCTGTCGGCCGACGACTTCGTGGACCACGTCTACCAGGGCGCCCTCGACCGGGCCAGCGACCCCGACGGCCTGGCCTTCTGGAAGGGCCTGATGACCGTCAACGGTCGTCCCGCCATCGTCGTGTGGTTGGCCAACACGCTGGAGGCCATCTCCTCCTGATCCCCCACGGGCTCGGTGCCGGGACCGGTGGCTCAGGCCACCGGTCCCGGCTCGCGTTCGGGATTGCGGCCGCGGGCCTCGGAACTAGGATTCGCCGATGGAACGCCGAGAAGATCCGGGGCTGGTGCGGGGCGAGACCGCCTTCGTGCGCGACCTGCCCCACGCCGACTGCCTCCACCTCGCCTTCGTCCGCTCGATCGAGGCCCACGGCGACCTGCGGGGCATCGACGCGTCGGCCGCCGCCGCCGGGCCCGGGGTGGCGGCCGTGGTCACCGCCGCCGACCTGGCCCTGCCCCCGTTCCGCTTCTTCGACCCCATCCCCGAGCCGTTCGCCCGGCCCCTGCTGGCCACCGACCGGGTGCGCTTCGTGGGCGAGCTGGTGGCGGTGGTGGCGGCCGACACCGCGGCCCGCGCCGTCGACGCCGCCGAGCTGGTGGTGGTCGACATCTCCCCCCGGCCGGCGGTGGTCGACCCCCGGGCCGCGGCCGACGCCCCAGCGCTGTTCGACGGGGCCGAGTCCAACGTGGTCATGCGCTACGACAAGGGCCGGGTGGAGGACCTGTTCGACCTGGCGGCCCATGTGGAGACCGGCCGCTACCCCAACCAGCGGCTGTGCTCGGCCCCCATGGAGCCCACCGGCGTGATCGCTCGGCCCACGGCCGAGGGCGGCCTCGACGTGTGGGCCACCGGCCAGGGCCCCCACGTGATCCGCCACGAGCTGGCCAAGGCCCTCGGCCTCGACGAGTCCCTGATCCGGGTGCGCTCGGCCGCCGTGGGCGGGGGCTTCGGGGGCCGGCACTCGGCTCCGGTGGAGGTGCTGGTGGCGGCGGCCGTGGCCCGCCACCTGGGCCGGCCCGTGCGGTGGGACGAGACCCGCAGCGAGAACCTGGCCTCGATGCCCCACGGCCGGGCCCAGGACCACACGGTGTCGATGGGGTTCGACGACGACGGCCGGATCGTGGGCCTGCGGGTCCACAACCTGGCCGACTGCGGCGCCTACCCCCACTTCGGGCCGCTGATGCCGTTCATGAGCCGCAAGCTGGCCCCCGGGCCCTACCGGGTGCCCCGGGTCGACTACGCCTGGACGGCGGTGGCCACCACCGCCAACCCGGTCGGGCCGTACCGGGGGGCGGGCCAGCCCGAGGTGACCAACGGGCTGGAGCGCACGCTCGACAACGCCGCCCGGGCCCTCGGCCTCGACCCTCTGGAGCTGCGGCGCCGCAACCTGCTGCGGCCCGACGAGCTGGGCGTGCCCACGGTCGGCGGCCTGACCTACGACTCGGGCGACTACGCCGCCGCGCTCGACCGGGCGGCCGCGTTGATCGCCCACGACGGCCACACCGGGCACGAGGCCCTGCGGGCCCGCCAGGCCGAGTTGCGGGCGGCGGGCGGGCCGGTGCTGCTCGGGATCGGGTTCGCCTGCTACGTGTCCTACGTCGACACCTCACCCGAGCACGCCTCGGTGACGGTGGAGGCCGACGGCTCCGTCGGCGTCCGGTGCGGCACGTTCAGCCACGGCCAGTCGCACGCCACCACAATCGGCGACGTGGTGGCGGCCGAGCTCGGCGTGGGCCGGGAGACCGTGCGCTATCTCGACGGCGACAGCGACGGCACCCCCACCGGGGGCGGCACCGGCGGCTCCCGCTCGGCCCAGATGGGCGGGGGCGCCGCCCTGCTGGCGGCCCGGGCCGTGGTGGAGCGGGCCAAGGCGATCGCCGCCACCGTGCTGGAGGCGAACCCCGACGATCTGGTGCTGATGGCAGCCGAAACGGGGCCCGACGCCGCCGGGGGCCGCCCGGCCGGGATCGGGGTGGCCGGGGTGCCGGCGTCGGTGGTGGGCTGGGACCGGCTGGCGGCGGCGGCCGACGCCGAGGGGCGGCCGCTGGCCGAGGCCGTCGACCACAAGATGGAAGGCGGCGGCTCCCACCCCTCGGGCACCCACGCCTCGGTGGTGGAGGTCGATACCGAGACCGGCCGGGTGCGGCTGGTGAGCCATGTGGCGGTGGACGACTGCGGCACCGTGCTGAACCGGGCCGTGGTGGAGGGCCAGCAGCACGGCGGATCGGCCGCCGGGATCGGCCAGGCCCTGTTCGAGGCGTTCACCTACGACCCCAGCGGCAACCCCCGCACCGTCACCTTCGCCGACTACCTGCTGCCGTCGGCGGCCGAGTTGCCCTCGTTCGTCACCGCCACCATGGACATCCCGTCGCCGGTGTCGCCCACCGGGGCCAAGGGCATCGGGGAGAACGGCGCAATCGTCGCCCCCACCGCGGTGCAGAACGCCGTGGTCGACGCTCTGGCCCATCTCGGCGTCACCCACGTCGACCTGCCGCTCACCCCCGAACGGGTCTGGCGGGCGGCCAACGGCCCCCGGTGCTGACGCCCGCCCCGGGGGCGGGTTCAGCCCTGGGCGGCGCCCCTTGAGACGAGGGCGTCGAGCTCGGCGTCGGTGAGGCCGAGCTCGGCGGCCAGGACCTCCCTCGTGTGCTGGCCCAGGAGGGGGGCCGGCTCCAGGGGGACGTCGTTGGCCGACATCCGGAACGGGGCCTGCATCATCACCATGTCGCCCCGCTCCGGGTGGGTCACGGTGGTGAAGAAGCCCCGGGCCTGGAGGTGGGGGTCGGCGAACACCTCGGCCGTGTCGAGCACGGCGGCCACCGGCACCCCGGCCTCCCCCAGCTCGGTCATGGCCTCCCGCTTGGTCCGCTCGAGGAACCAGGGCTGGGCCGCCGCCCGCAGCTCGGCGGCGTTGCGCAGCCGGTGGCCGGGCTTGGCGAAGCGGGGGTCGGTGGCCAGCTCGGGCTGGCCGATGGCGGCGCAGAAGGCGGCCCACATGCCCTCGTTGGCGGCGGTCACCAGCACGCAGTCGTTCGGCCCGTCGCCCTTGCACCGCCAGCGGCCGCTGGGCAGCACCCCCTCGGCGCGCTGGGCCACCGGCGGGGCGTCGGGGCCCCAGGTCCAGGCGGCCATGGTGCGGATGAACATCGTCATCACCTCGTGCATCGACATCTCGATGACCTGGCCCTCGCCGGTGCGCTGCTGCTGCACGTAGGCCGACACGATGGCGAAGGCGGTGTGGACGCCGGTGCCGGTGTCGGCGAAGGTGCCGCCGGGGCTGATCGGGCCGCTCTCGGCCGTACCCGTCATCGACGTGATCCCGGCGGCCGCCATGGCCAGGGGGTCGAAGCTCTTGTAGTCGGCGTAGGGGCCGGACAGGCCGAAGCCCTTGATCCGGGCGATGACGAGGCGGGGGTTGATCTCGTGCAGCACCTCGGGGCCGAGGCCGAGGCGCTCCAGCACCCCGGGCCCCTGGTTCTCCACCAGCACGTCGAAGCGGGGCAGGAGGCGACGGAGCAGGTCGAGGCCCTCGGGGCTCTTGAGGTTGAGGACGATGCCCCGCTTGTTGCCGTTGTGGTTGCAGAAGTACTGGGAGTCGGTGCCGTCGGTGCTCATGATGGTGCGCCCGGGGTCACCCGAGGGCGACTCCAGCTTCACCACGTCTGCCCCCATCCAGGCCAGATACTGGCCGCAGGTGGGCCCGGCCTCCCACTGGGTGAAGTCGAGGACCCGCATGGTCTCCAGCGCCGGCATGGTCGTCCCCCTTGGTCGTCCCACCCCGAGGCTACGCAACCCCGATCTGGTGTTCCAGACCGTCACCGGTGACGGCGTGCGACATCAGATCACGAGGACCAGATGCGGGTGGCGCAATCGACGAGGTGGGTCAGCTTGGCCCACTGCTCGTCCTGGGTGAGGTTGTTGCCCTCGACGGTGGAGGCGAACCCGCACTGGGGGCTGAGGCACAGCTGGCCCATCGGCACGTAGGCCGCCGCCTCCCCCACCCGGGTCGCCAGCTCGTCGTAGCTCTCCAGCTCCGGCCGCTTCGACGTCATCAGCCCCAACACCACGGTCTTGCCCTCGGGCACGAAGCGGAGCGGAGCGAAACTCCCCGACCGTTCGTCGTCGTACTCGAGGAAGTAGGCGTCGACGTTCAACTCGTTGAACAGCACCTCCGCCACCGGCTCATAGTCGCCGGAGGCGAACCAGGTGGACCGGAAGTTGCCCCGGCACAAGTGGATGCCGACGGTCAGATCGTCGGGCCGGCCCTCCAGGGAGGCGTTGATCAGCTCGGCGTAGGACCGGGGCAGCTCGTTGGGGTCGTCGCCCCGCTCCACCGCCCCCTGGCGCATCACCGGATCGCACAGGTAGGCCAGGTTGGTGTCGTCGAGCTGGAGGTAGCGGCAGCCGGCGGCGTACAGGGCGGCGATCTCGGCCCGATACACGGCGGCCAGGTCGGCGAAGAACTGCTCCATGTCGGGGTAGGCGTGGATGTCGACCGCGGCCCGCCCGCCCCGGAAGTGCACGGTGGCCGGCGACGGGATGCACACCTTGGGCATCACGCCCGGCCGGTCCAGCCCGTCGACCACCGAGGCCAGGTAGCGGAAGTCGTCGACCTGGATGTCGTGGGTGTGGCGGATCGGGCCCACCACCGCCAGCTTGGGCGGGCTCATGTGCACCGTCTCCTCGGAGTTCGAGCTGGCGGCGATGCGACCGGTGACGGCCACCCCCTCCAGCTGCTCCAGGAAGTCGAGATGGAAGAAGGCCCGGCGGTACTCGCCGTCGGTGAGCGACCGGATGCCGGTGTCGGCCAGGCGGGCCACGGCGACGGCGATGGCGGCGTCCTCCACCGAGCGCAGCTCGGCCGCCGTGATCTCCCCGGCGGCGGCCCGGGCCCGGGCCTCGTGCACTGTCGCCGGCCGCAGCAGGCTGCCAACATGATCGGCCCGGAACGGGGGATCGACTCGGTTGCTCATCGTGGCTGTCCTTCCCGACCGCTGTCACGACCGGAGTCCCGGCCGAGGTCACGCCCGGTCCAGAACCCCGGCAGGGGAAGCTCACCGTATCCGCCCCGGGCGTAGCGGCCCAGCCGTTCCCGGCCGCCGGCGTCGAGCAGGTCCACCACGTCGGACACCAGGCCGGGCCCGGCGGCCCGCAGGGCGGCGTCGCCCTCGCTGCGGGGTCGGGGCACCTGGGGGGAGACGAGCAGAAGGGGCACATCGCCCCGGCTCCGGTGCAGGGCGGCGGCCCGGCCCAGCGCCTTCCACGTCACCTCGGGCCGGGCCATCCCCGGCCGGTGGGCCGTGTGGACACCGCACACCAGGATCCACCACGGCTGGCCGTCGGCGTCGTGCACCACCAGGTCCACCGCAACCCCGGTGCCCCGGATCCGCCGGTCTCGCTCGGCCACCGCGAACCCGGCGTCGGCCAGCACCGCCTCGGCCAGGCGGGCGGCGGTCGGTCCTCCCTCGCCGGCCGGAGCCGGACCCGGCCCGCCCGCCGGTGCTGCGCCTCCCTCGTCGGCCACCCGCCGGCGGGCCAGCGCCACATAGTCGGGGTCGAGGTCGTAGCCGACGTAGCGCCGGCCCAGGCGGGATGCCGCCACCAGGGTCGATCCGCTGCCCATGAACGGGTCGAGCACGAGGTCGTCGGCGTAGGTGTAGAGGCGGATCAGCTGCTCGGGGAGCTCGACGGGGAACGGGGCGGGATGGCCCACCCGGCGGGCGCTCTCGGCCGGCATCGACCACACGTCGAGCGTCAGGGCCAGGAAGTCGTCGGTGTTGACCGTGCTCTCGTGGGGCAGGCCCTGGGCCTTGCGCTGGCGGGCGGTGCGGGCCCGGTCGAAGCGGCCCTTGGAGGCCACGATCACCCGCTCGCTCACGTCCCGCAGCACCGGGTTGGCGGCCGAGCGGAACGACCCCCAGGCGCACGAGCCGGTGGCCCCCTCGGCCTTCTGCCAGATCAGCTCCCCCCGCAGCAGCAGGCCCAGGTCGTGCTCCAGGATGCGGATGACGTCGGCCGACAGGCTCCGGTACGGCTTGCGCCCCAGGTTGGCCACGTTGACCGCCAGCCGGCCCCCGGGCTCGAGCGTGCGCACGCATTCGGCGAACACCTCGGTGAGCATCGCCAGGTACTCGAGGTAGGTGGCCGGGATGCCTTCGCGCTGCAGCTCCAGCTCGTACTGCTTGCCGGCGAAGTACGGCGGTGAGGTGACCACCAGGGCCACGGAGTTGTCGGCCACCGCCGTCATGGACCGGGCGTCGCCGCACACGAACGGCTCGGCCACCGGTTCGGGCGGCGCCACCGTGTCGTCGTCGGACAGCTCGGGCGGCCGGAACCGGTCGTAGAACGGGGTGGCGTCGTGCCCCTCCCGGGCCCCGGAGCCGAAGGCCGAGGTGGTGGTGGGTGTGATCGATCTGCGCCTGGTTGCCATTGGCGTCTCCCCACCTCCGGGCCGACAGCGTACCCCTGCGGGCGCGGATCGGCGGCGCCCCAACGGAAGGCAAAGGGCGCCGCCGATACCTACTGTGGCACCGATGCCCGCGCCGATGGGCGCGGGCACCGGTATCAGCGGCCTACTTGCAGCTGCTCGTGCTCACGTCCCAGGCGCAGGGCTGGGACTTGCCCGACAGCTCGATGATCCCCAGCGACTCGTCGGTCGCCCAGGTCTGGGCGGCCGCGTCGAACTGGGCGAACTCGGACCCCTCGGTGGGGTAGGCGTCCTCGCCGGCCCGCATGTTGTACTTGATCCCCTCCAGCAGGTTGGGGTTCGTCATGTCCAGCATGCGGGAGGCGATCATGAAGTTGGGCCGGCTCACGCCGCCCGGCAGCTCGGCCGCGATCTTCAGCGATTGCACGATCGGCCAGCCGAAGCCGAAGCCGTTGCCCAGCTGGCTCGAGCCCTCCGACGGCTTGCCCGCCTTCTCCAGCAGGTCACGGGCCCAGCCGACCCACGGATCGTCGGCCCACTTGGGGTCGTTGAAGTCCTTGATGCCGCCGCCGACGACCCACCAGCCGTCGGTCGCTGCGCCATCGCCGCCTACGGCGGCCTTGCTCACGAAGTTCAGGCCCTTGCACACCGAGGGCATGAACAGCATCTTGGCCGAGTCCTTGAGCCCGTTGTTGGCCGCCTCGATGAGGGCCTGGGTGCACTGGGTGCCGCCGACCATGCCGATGAACACGTCGGGGTTCTTGGACGCCAGCGTGGTCATCTGGTTGGTGACGACGGCCGCCGTGGGCTCGACCCGCTCGAAGCTGAAGTTGATCTTCTTGGTCGCCGTGGCGATGTAGTTCAGGAACCCGACCTCGTAGGCCTTGCCGAAGTCGTTCTGGATGATCAGCGCCGCCACGTTGATCTCTTCGGCGTCGGGGAAGTTCTTCTCGATCAGGTTCCCCCACAGGATGGCTTCGGTGTTGTAGGCCATCTGGTGACCCCAGGTCCACGGGTGGTTCACGGGATCGCCCCAACCGGGGTGGCCGCTCATCACGTAGGGATCGGGCACGCACCGGGCGTTCATCTTGTCGTAGACCTTGATCGTGTTGGGCGAGCCCAGCGTCTGCAGGGCGAACACGCCCTCCGAGTCGAGCAGCTCGTCGACCAGGGGCACGGTCTTGGCCGGGTCGTAGGCGTCGTCGCGCTGGTCGGTGGAGATGGTGTACGTCTTGCCCTCCGAGTCGGTGATCCCGCCGTTGGCGTTCTCGTACTCGTAGAGCACGTTCTGGCCGATGCCGATATTGCCGTAGTCGGCGGCGATGCCGGACTGGGCGATCGTCTGGCCGATCGTGATCTTGCCCTCACCCAGGCCCCCGTAGGGGTCCCAACCGGAGGCGCACTGCGACAGGTCGACCTCGAAGCCGCCGGGGCCGGTGACCATGTTGGTCTCCTGGTTCCAGCCCCAGCCGTTGTCGGTGATCTCCTTGACGATCGCCGCCCGCTCGGTTTCCCACAGCGCTTCCCAGTCTTCGATCGTGGCGATGTCGGCCTGGCTGGCGGCGGCCGCGTCGGCCGTGGTGCTGGATGCGTTCTGCACCTGGTCCTGGGCCGCCTGCTGGGCATTCTCGTCGATGATGTCGCCTTGGGCGTCGGTGTCTCCTCCGCTGCTGCTGCCGCTGCTGCCGCAGGCGCCGGCGGCGAGAGCCAGAGCGACGAGCGGCATGAGCCACCGTCGGGACGTGTTGATGGTCACGGGTTCCTCTCCCCCTGTTTCGTCGGTTTCCGACGATTGGCCAACCTAGCCCAACGAGTGACAGTGATCACAGTTGGTGGGGCGAGGCCCAGGAAGGCTACGGGGCCAGCCAGCGGCGGGCTCCGGCCACGGCCACGGCGATGGCGTCGGCCTCGGCGGTCCCCTTGGCGTCGAGCAGGACCTGTTCGCCCTCGGTGCGCTGGGCCACCACGGCCAGCACGCACCCTGCGGCCAGGCCGTACACCGAGCACTGCTTGAACAGGGTGCCCGATTCCATCTCGTAGTTGAGGATCCCCAGGTTGCGGTACTCCTCGGTGATCCCCTGCAGGGCGCGCAGGAGATGGGGGTTGGCCGACGAGGCGCTGCGCTCCTGGCCCTCGTAGAAGGTGTCGACCGACGCCGTGACGCCCACGTGGGCCGTGATCCCGGCCTCGTCCGCGGCCTGGGCCAGGGCCACGGTGAGGAAGGGGTCGGCCGCCGCCGGGTACTCGACCGGGGCGATGTCGGCCGCCGCGCCCTGGCGGCACAGGGCGGCCCGGGTGATGACCACCGCCCCCGCCGGCACGTGGGGTTGGATGGAGCCGGTGGTGCCGATCCGCACGATGGCCCGGACGCCCACCTGGGCCAGCTCGTTCACGACGATGGTGAGCGACGGGCCGCCCATGCCCGACGTCGACGACAGCACCGGGTGCCCGTCGAGGAACCCGAGCCAGCTCACCAGGCCCCGGTGGTCGGACAGGAGACGGGGCTGGTCGAGGTGGCCGACGGCCACCCGCTCGGCCCGCTCGGGGTCGCCCGACAGGAAGGCGAAGGCGGGTGGGGGGCTGGGCAGGTCCGAGGGACCGAACCCGATGTGGTAGAGCCGATCGTCGCTCATCCGCCCAACCTAACGCCGGGACCGGCCCGGTGCGGGTGCTCCCCCGACCAGGTGGGCGACAACCCGGCCGGGGGAGCGGTCTGGCGCCGCGGGGCGATCAGGTACGGTCCGGCACGGCCGAGGGGGTCATCGTTGTCGGGGCGACGCGGCGGGCGGGGCGAGCGGCACGGGGCGGTGGGGCAACTGGGCCGCGCATCTCGAAGTCAACGGCCGCCGGCGCCGCGAACTTGAGCGATTTTCGCCTCAGACGATCTTCAGCACCTGGGGTCGCCAGGCCAGGAACAGCCACAGGCAGGCGACGCCGGCCACGTTCGCCGCCACCAGAGCGGCCGAGGCCCCGACGGCCTGGGCCAGCTCGCCCAGCAGGTACATGCCCACGGGCAGCCAGCCGATGGCCATCGACAGCATGCCCAGGGCCCGCCCCCGCATGTGGGGCTCCACCGCCGTCATCACCAGCACGCTCTGGGTGGCCCCGAACACGCCCACGAACGAGCTGGCCAGCAGCAGCGACAGGTAGACCGGCACGTAGTGCTGGAACAGGGCGAACCCGTTGAGCAGGAGGAAGGCGCCGGTGGCGCCGGTCACGTAGGCCCGACCCCGGGCCGGCCCCCGGGTGATCACGAACGTGGAGCCCACCGCCATGCCGAACCCGGTGGCGGCGGCCAGGAAGCCGGCGAAGAACGCCGACGCCCCCACCCGCTCCGCCACCAGGGGCACGATCGGGAAGTAGGCGAAGTGGAAGAAGTTGGTGATGGCGGTCACACCGAGGATCGACAGCAGCGTGGGAGCGCGGCCGAGGAACCGCAGGCCCTCGGCCACCTCGGTGACGAACGACTGGCTCCCGGCGGCGGGCGGTACCGGCGGGGCGGCGGCGGGCGGGGGTCCGGCTCCGTCGGGCGCGTCATCCGTGGGGGCCGGGCCGGCCGCCGACGGCGCGGGCACCACCGGGACCGGCCGGTGCAGGGAGGCGGCGCTCGGGGTGCGCAGCACGAGCAGGGCGGCCACCAGCATGGCCGCCGCCACCACCAGGTAGGCGGTGCCGGTGCCCAGGCTGGCCAGGGCGCCGCCGGCCATGGCCCCGGCAGCCAGGCCCAGCGACGACGACAGTCCCTCGAAGGCCATGGCCCGGTTGAGGTAGGCGTCGCCCACGATGTCGTAGACCATGGCCCGGCGCACCGTCATGTCGATCACCCAGCCGAAGCCGGCGGCCGCCATATAGGCGTAGAGCAGGGCGATGGGGAGACGGTCGGCGGCGGCCAGGGCGGCCACGCCCACGGTGAGCGGGCACAGCACCACGAACTGGCCGAACAGCACCTTGCGGCGGGAGAAGCGGTCGCTCACGGCCCCGCCCACCATGCCGGCCAGCAGCAGCGGCGCCCACAGCATGGCCCCGGTGAGCTGCACCAGGCGGGGTGAGCCGGTCTTGTGGGTCACCACGTAGGCGCCGAGGAACCCGAGACCCCACCGGCACATGCTCCACACCACGCCCACGGCGTAGGTGGCGGCGAAGCCCGGCACGCCGAGCACGGCGAACCGGGACTCGTTCGGCGTGGTGGCGGCGGTGGAGCCGTTCGCCACCTGGTCGGTCCGCACCTCGGTCATCATCCCCCTGTCGTCTGTCTGTCCAACGGTAACGCCGGGGCGGTGGACCGTACAGCCGACGTCGGCAAGGATGAGGCCCATGAAGATCGGCTTGTTCTCGTTCGTGGAGACCATCGACAGTCTCACCGCCCTGGCCACCACGGCCCGGGAGCAGGGGTTCGACAGCCTCTGGGTCCCCCAGACGTTCGGGCTCGACACGCTCACCGCCATCGCCGTGGCCGGCCAGTCCGTGCCCGACATCACCTTCGCCACCGCCGTGGTGCCCACCTATCCCCGGCACCCGATGATGCTGGCCCAGCAGGCGCTCACGGTGAACGCCGCCATCGGCGGCCGGTTGGTGCTCGGCATCGGGCCGTCGCACAAGCCGGTGGTGGAGGGGTCGTGGAACATCTCGTTCGACAAGCCGATCCGCCACCTCCGGGAGTACCTGGAGATCCTGATGCCGCTGCTGCACGAGAAGTCGGTGCGCTACCAGGGTGAGACGCTGACCACCAAGGCCGACGTCCAGATCGACGCCCCCGCCCCCAAGGTGATGCTGTCGGCCCTCGGCCCCCAGCTGTTGAAGGTCACGGGCCGCCTGGCCGACGGCACCATCCTGTGGATGACCGGCCCCAAGACCATCGCCGACCACTCCACCCCGGTGATCAGGGAGGCGGCGGCCGCCGCCGGCCGGCCCGAGCCGGAGATCGTGGCCGGTTTCCCGATCTGCGTGACCGACGGGTCGGCCGAGGCCAACAACGACACCCGGGAGCGGGCCGCCCGGTCGTTCGCCATGTACGGGACGCTGCCGTCGTACAAGGCCATGCTCGACCGGGAGGGCTACGAGGGCCCGGGCGACATCGCCATCATCGGCGGGGCCGGTGAGGTGGAGGACCGGGTGCGGTCCCTGGCCGACGCCGGCGTCACCACATTCGCCGCCTCCGAGTTCGGCAGCCGCGACCAGCGGGCCGCCACCCGGGAACTGCTCGTCTCGATGCTCTGAGCACACCCCGGTGTTGGGCGAAGCCGAACCCGAGGCGCCCACAGGGCGCACACCCGGTGTTCGGCGAAGCCGAACCCGAGGCGCCCGCAGGGCGCACTTATACCCGGACCACGTCGACGCCGGCCACACCCCGTTCGGTCACGAGCAGGCCCAGGTCGTGGGGATCGCTGGTGAGTACCATGTCGCCCGGGTGACACAACAGCGCCAGCGCACCGTCGAGCACATCGGCGGTGCCGCTGGCCGCCAGCAACTCGCCGGCGGCGCGGGCCAGCTCCGGCGTGAGCGACCGCACATCGATCGAAGGCAGGGCCCGGGCGAGCACGGCCTGGCGCTCGGGTTTCCGCCACACCTGCCCGAGAATGCCGGCGTGGGTGATGATGTCCGCACCTTGGGTCAGCGCACGATTGAATCGGCGCCACATCGACCGCTGACTTCGCTCCAAGGCGATGAGAGCGCCGGCGTCGAGGACCAGCCGGCTCATGCCGCCGGCCGGGGCCGGGAGCGCCGTGTCTTCTTCACCGGTGTGGTGATCGCATTGGCCTTGTCGGCCGCGTCCTGCGCATCCATCTCGGCCTCGGTGAACGCACCGAACTCGGCCTCGTAGGCGGCCACGGCGTCCGCCAGCGCCCGTTGTCGACGCAGGTATGCCAGATGGTCGGTCAAGGCGTCCTGGAGGATGGCCGAGACGTTGATCCGGTCGCCCTCGTCCTTCACCTGCCGGTAGAGATCCTCCGGTAGATAGACCTGCATCTTCGGCATACCCCCAACTATACCCCCCTCCGCACAGAGGGGCGGGACCACCATGGCCGCCGCAGCCATGATGATCCCGCCCAGTGACAGTCAGCGTGTTCCTGTCATGCGGCGGCACTCCCCGGTGTTGGGCGAAGCCGAACCCGAGGCGCCCACAGGGCGCACTCCCCGGTGTTCGGCGAAGCCGAACCCGAGGCGCCCGCAGGGCGCACTCAGTCCTGGCCGAAGACGGCGGTGCCGTCGCCGAAGGGGACGGCGTTGGCCGGCGCCTCCACGTCGAGGTTGGCGCCGAGGTCGCTGAACACGGTGGTGAGGGTGAAGGTGGCGGCGTCGGCGCTGTCGGGATCCTGGGCGTTACCGGCCACGTCGAGGTGGCGGAGCAGGCCATCACTGCCCACGTACAGGTCGACGGTGGCCTGGCCCTCGGCCTTCACGCCCTCGGCCGACGGGTCCATGGTGGCCAGCCAGTTGGCCACCGACTCGCCGCCCAGGTCCACCACGCCCCGGTAGTGGGTGGTCTGCACCCCATCCATGGTGGCCGGGCCGAGGTCGGTGATGTCGGTCAGGTCCTTCACCGTGTCGAGGACGGCCCGGGGGTCGAGGAACTTCTTGGCCGTGGTGCTGGCCAGGGATCCGCCGGGCGCCGAGTGCCAGGTGTCGCCGTCGCGCACATAGACCGTGTCGTCGACGATCCGGCCCTCGAGCTGGCCGGCCCGCTCAGCCGCCGCCGGATCGGTCGACGACGACACGTCGGACACCGACACGGCCAGGTCGGGCCCGTCGAACACGGCCTCCAGGGATGCGCTCCCGCTCTCGGCATCCGGGCCGCTGCCGGCCACGCTGAGGGTGGTGGCGACCCGCCCGCTCGACACCGAGGCGGTGTCGGCCACGGCGGCCAGGGCAGGGCTGGTGCCGCCGGGCAGCAGGGCCACGGTGCCGGCGGCGAGCACGGCGACGACGGCGGCCGAGGCGGCCAGCAACCGTCCCCGGGGCGAGGGCACGACCCGGGGGCGGCGCCGGTTGACCACCGGCGGGGCCACGAACCGGACGGCCGGCGCGCCGCCGTCGGTGCCGGTCGGGGCGAGCTCGATGACCTCGGCCTCCGCCGGGTCGGAGGCGGTCATGGCCGCAGCCAGGACCTGGTGGCCCCGGGGGCTGTCGGCGGCGGGCAGAGAGGCCGGGTCCACCGGGTCGGCGGCCCGCAGGGCGTCGAGCAGGGCGTCGGGCGGAGCGGAGCGGGGGGTGTGGTCGTCGGTCATCGCTGGTCTTCCTCGAGGGCTGGATGGGTGATGGTGGTGGTGGACGGGTCGGCTGCCGATCGGTCGGCTTTGAGCTGGTCGGCGAGGCGCTGGCGGGCCCGGTGGGCCCGGATGGCCACGGCGTTGGCCGTGCAGCCGAGCACCCGGCCGATCTCGGCGTGGGTCAGGCCCTCCCAGGCGATCAGCCGCAGGAGCTCCTGGTCATCGAAGGACAGTTCGGCCAGAGCGGCCCGCAGGTCGGCCCCCGGCCGCTCGGCCGGGTCGGCCCCCAGGGGGGCGGAGCCGGCGGTGGGCGTGGGTTCGGCCGCCAGCTTGTCGACCAGGCGCAGCCGGCGGCCTTCGGCCCGGCGGGCGTTGCGCACCAGGTTGCCGGCCACGGCATAGAGCCAGGGCAGGGGCGAGAGGTCGGCCCGGATCTCGTGGCGGCGACGCCAGGCGGTGGCGTAGACCTCGGCCACCAGGTCGTCGGCGTCCGCCGGGCTCGGCGTGCGGCGCCGGGCGTAGGCCACCAGGGGGCGGTAGGTGGCGGCGAAGAGCTGGGCGAACCCGTCCCGGTCGGTGACACCGGGGGCGGCGGTCCCGTCAGCCGACGGCGACGGCCCCACGGCAGCGAGGGTGGGAGGGGGAGTCACATCCGGTTCTTGTCCGGTCATGCCCCCACCCTTTCACCCCGAGTCGGGTTCGGGTGAGCACCGGGTTGGGGTGAGCACCGGGTTCAGGTGAGCACCGGCAGCTCGATGGACGACGGGTGGGCGGCGCCGTGGTGCACGGTGTTCAGAGCCACGTGGAGGTCGTCGGGGCCGTCGGCGGCGAGGAGCGGGTTCCCGCTGTTGGTGTTGCGGGCCCGGCGGGGGAAGTTGCTCGACGTCACGTCGACCTCGATCCGGCTGCCGGGGGCGAACGTGTGGTGGATGTGGCCCAGGTCGACCCGGATCTCGTGCACCCGGCCCGCCACCAGGGGCCGGGGATCGGGTCCGCCGTGGCGGAACAGGGCCCGGGTGACGCCGTCCATCAGCAGCATGGCCCGGCCGTCGGCCTGGTGCTCGACGAGCTTCACCACCACGTCGGTGTCGGGGCGGTCGGAGCCCAGCTGCACGGTGGCCGTCACCGGCCCGGCGATCGTGAGCGCCGCCTCCAGGGGGGCGCTGGAGTAGACGAGGCCGTAGTCGGGCCGCTTTCGCACCGGACGCTGATCCCGGCTGCCCGCCGTGATCAGCATGTTGCGCCCGCCCAGCGACGGGATCGGGTGTGCCGGGTCGTAGCGGAACGAGCGGGTGCCGTCGGGGCCGTCGGAGGGTGCCGGATCGGCGGTGCCGCCGGGCCCGTCGGCGACGAGGCCGCCGTCGGCCTGGAGCCACCAGCGCTGCGGGGTCACCCCGGGCGGGGGCCAGGTGTCGGCGTGGCGCCAGTCGTCGGCCACGTAAGCGGCGGGGTCGGCCACCCAGCATCGGGGGGAGTAGTGGACGGCGGGCTCGGTGGCGATCGGGGCCGGCTCGTCGCGCAGCCAGTGGCCGAACCATTCGAACCACGGGTCCCGGGTCCAGTACTGCGTCTCGTACACGAAGTAGTGGTCGTTGGGCCCGATCCACAGCCGCTGGTTGCCCACCCGGGCCTGAATCTCGACGAAGGCGGCCAGCACGCTGGTGAGGAAGATGTCGAACCAGGTGGTGGCGTGGAAGCCGGGGACGTCGATCGTGGCCCGGAAGCTGTGGGCGGCCCGGAAGGCGTCGGGAGCGGGGTGGCTGATCAGCTCGTCGAGGTAGGGCTGCCACACCGAGAACTCGGGGTAGCCGAGCAGAGGCAGGTGCATCCACTCGGGGCAGTCGAGGTAGGGCGGGCGCTGGTGGCGGGCTCCGTCGAGGGCCAGGAAGCGCTCCCGGGCCCGGGCGGCGACGGCGTCGAGCTCGCCGTCACCGAGCCCGCTGCGGGCCTTCACCCCCTCCCGGTGCGACGCCGACAGACCGGGGATGTTGTTGGCCACCCACAGCCACAGCCGCTCCAGCTCGATCGAGTTGCCCTCGTAGACCACGTCGTCGTAGATGCTGGAGCCGCCGACCTGGGTGAAGAAGGCCTGGACGCTGGGGTGGCGGGTGGAGGCGGCGGCCAGGGCGGTGGTGGCTCCGGCCGACGATCCCGACAGGCCCACCCGCCCGTTCGACCACGGCTCGGAGGCGACCCATTCCAGGGTGTCGAACCCGTCGGGGGCGTCGTCGCCGTAGACGTGGTCTTCGCCCTCGGAGCCGTTGCGACCCCGGCAGTCCTGGTACACGGCGGCGTACCCGGCGGCGGTGATGGCCCGCCAGCCCCGCAGGATCGAGCCCCGCAGGGGTTGGGCCGGGTCGGGCAGCCAGCCCCGGGTGGGGTCGGCGAGGGCCGCCGGGCCACCCCCGCCCGGCAGGAGGGGGTCGGTTATGCCGTACGGGGTGCGCTGGAGGATGACGGGGAACCGGTCGCCGGGGCCGGCGGTGGGAGGCAGGAACACGAAGGTGTTCATCCGGGCCCCGTCCCGCATCGGCACCATGGCCTGGAAGCAGCGGGCGCCGTCGACGTCGAGCAGGTTCATGCCGGCGACAGTAGCTCCCGCCCCGGCGGCGGCCCCAGGGCGGCCGTCACCCCGTCGAGGGCGGCCAGCAGCCGGTCGACGTCGTCGTCGGTGTTGGCGGCGGTGAGGCTGATCCGGAATCCGCCCCTGTCGACCGGGGCGGCGGGGAAGACCGACGGGGTGAACAGGATGCCGTGCTCCCACATCACCCGGGAGGCGGCGATGGTGCGCTCCACTCCCCCGGTCACCAGCTTGATCACCGGGAACGCCAGCGGGTTGTCGATCACCCAGCCCCGCTCCCGGGCGCCCTCGATGGCGCGGACGGTGAGCCGGTGGAGGTGCCGGCGCAGCTCGTCGCCCCTCTCGGCGTTGACGGCCAGTCCGGCCAGCGCGGTGGCCAGGCTGGCCACCGGAACCGGGCCCGAGAAGACGGCGGTGGACGCCTGCTCGAACCGGGCCCGCTCGTCGGGATCCCGGCAGGTCACGAAGGCCGCCAGGGAGGAGAAGGCCTTGGACAGCCCGCCCACGTACACGATGTGGTCGTAGCTCAGCCCGGTATGGGCCACCACCCCGCCGCCCCCGGTGCCGTAGGGCTCGGGGCCGCCCGGGTCGCGGCCGAGCACCCCGATCCCGTGGGCGTCGTCGACGTAGACCAGGCCGCCGGCGGGGGCGACCAGGTCGACGATGGCGGCCAGGTCGGGCACCGTGCCGGTCATCGAATAGACGCCGTCGACCACCACCACCGGCCGGCCCCGCACCCCATCGAGCGCTCTGACCAGGCTCGCCTCGTCCCTGTGGTCGAACCAACGAAGGGCGGCGCCCCGAGCGGCGGCCAGCTCCGCGGCCTCCTGCATCGAGCGGTGTGCCGCACGGTCCACCACCACCGTGTCGGCTGGGCTCGCCAGCAGCGGCAGGACACCGAGATGGGCCAGGGTGACAGTCGGGAACGCCAGGACGTCGGGCGCGCCGGTCAGACGGGCGAGATCTCGCTCGAGGTCGAGATAGGGAGCGGGCGAGGCGACGATCCGGGTCCAGCTGGGGTGTGTCCCCCACCGCTCCACCATCGGCCCGACGGCCGACTGGACCTCGGGCTCGAGGTCCAAGCCGAGGTAGTTCACCCCGCCAGTCCGGTGACCCAGCGGCCGTCTATGAGGAGCTGGCGGCCTTCTTGCGCATCGACCCGGCGGAGCGGCTGTGGCAGCTCGGCCGAAACGGGCGAGCAGCGACCGGTGCGCGGCGCCGGTCTCTGCGGCAGGCCAGGTCACCGACCGTGACGGCCATGGCGAGCGCATCTTCGGGCACAGCAGCACCGAGTGCGGCATGCATCTCGGCCGTGAGCTCGACAACGGCCAATGAGTCGAACCCGAGATCTCGGAGGACCGTGTGCTCTGCGACCGCCCCTCCCGTCCATCCGAGGCGGCGAGCATGATCGACAACGAGTGAGACCACTGACCCCACGACGTCGGACGGTGGCTCCGCCGTCCAGGTCTATGACCGCCGCGTCGTCACGAGCATCGACCCGCAGGACCACGCGGGCCACCGGTTGCACTGCGCCGGTGCGGAGCCCGTTGCGTAGCTCCACGTGCTGTTTCTTCCCACTGGTGGTGCGGGGCAGGCCGGCCCGCCGCACGAGGAGGATCTCGTCGAGTCCGACCTCCAGATCGGACGCTGAGCGACGGAGCGCAGCCAGGAGCCCGTCGTCGTCGCCCCGCCGGCCCCGTTCGACCACCGCCATCACCCGGTCACCGTGGAATGCGCTCTGGACGATGACGCAACGGTCGACCGGGACACCGGCACCGTGCGCCAACTGGGCCTCGAGCGCGGCGGCTGACCAATTTCTCCCGTGGCGGATGATGACATTCTTCAGCCGGTCCACCAGGTACAGCTCGCCGTTGAGCGTCACACCTAGGTCGCCCGTGGCGCAGCGGCCGCCGGCGAACGGCTCGATCGTGCCGTCGGTCGGCGGCCGGGAGACACGGACGGACCGCTCACGACCACCTCACCGCAGCGGCCGTCTTCGAGGCTGCGTCGTCCCGTCAGGCCCCACGATTTCCATGGCCACGCCGTCGATGGCGGGACCGAGGCAAACCGTCGCCACCGGCCCTACCGCGCCGTCGTCGACGGTACGGGTCCGGGCGCCGGTCGCCGGGGCCAGCGACACGACCAGCGTAGCCTCGGCCAACCCGTACCCAGGGCGGATCGCCTGGGGGCGCAGCCCCAGAGGGCCAGCGTCTGCTGGAACTGCTCGACGGTGGCCATGTCGACCGGCTCGGCTCCGGTGAGGCGGGTGTGCCATCCCGACAGGTCAGTCCCTGCTGTCGGGAGAGGTCCACCCGGCGCACGACTTGATCGAGAGCGAAGTTCGGCCCGGCCGACACCGCCCTCGGGCTCTGATCGATGGCGATCAGCCAGTGGGCGGGATCAGCGAGGAAATCGAACGGGCTGAGCAGGCGCAGGTGGCAGCCGGCGAGCAGCGACGTGAGGGCTGAGCCCACCAACGCGAGGTCGTGGTAGGCGGCAGCCAACACGAGGTGGTCTCGGCGGTGATCCCGACAGCAGTGAAGGCGTCGATGTTCGCCGAGGCGTTGGCCGCCGTGATCACCACCGGACGGGGGTCACCGGTCGAGCCGCTCGTGAGCTGGAGGTGGAGCGGGGCGGTTGCCGGCCGATCGAGCCGGTCGAGCCGGTCCGCCAGGTCTCCGACTGCGGTCCGGGGCACCGCATCCGGTTCCGACGGCGCCAGGAGCCAGCCATGCGCCGGCACCGGGATCGATGACTGGCTCGTCCCCGGCCATCGCCACCGCCAACAGGCCGTCGGGCACCTGGCGGCGGGCCGCGGCCAGCCGTCGGGCGACGTCGGCCGCCCGGTCGAGCGCGCCGGTCGGACGGGGAGGATGAGAGGTACGCCTCAGCCATGGCAGCAGCGAGGTACCCAAGCCACAACTGTTCTGGTCCGGCCCCCGCCACGAGGACGGGTCGGCCTGGGGCGACCCCACCCTCGATCAGGGCCTGGGCCCAGTCGCAGCGACGCAGAACGTGGGCGGCAGTTTCAGCATCGAAACAAGCGCGAACGGCGGTTGGTACATCCCACGGTGAACGAAGGGTCATCGAGGAAGCGGCGAAGAGCGGCGGGAAATGAACGTGCGGCGGATCGATTTGTCATTAGATGTAATACGATGCGCTCTGGCGCAGTCGTGCGAACTGCACACTAGTCGAAGCCCGAACGGAACCGCCGGTTTCTCGTGTCATCAGTCTTCATGACGGGATAAAGCCGCCGCTGATGCAACGTAAACGCCGGCGCCTCAGCCGTGAACGCTCGTGCCCAACCGCCGCAGGAGCTCGGACTCGGCGGCATCGGCTGGAGCCGGGCGGGCGAAGTAGAACCCCTGGGCATGCTCGCAGTGCAGCTCTCGGAGCGCCGCAGCCTGAGCACCCGACTCGATTCCCTCCGCCACCACCCGTAGGCCGGTACTGACCGCCATGTCCCGACTGATCAGTGGACCTGCGCTGCCGCCCGGTCGGCCGCATCAGGCCGTCGAGCCCGCTGACCAGCGACCGGTCGATCTTGACCCCGGTGAAGGGAAGGCTCTGGGCGCGGCGTATGAGGCGAACCCAGTGCCGAAGTCATCGGCGATGCAGCCGACGAGCCCGGATCTCTGCAGCGGGCCCACCAGTTCAGGGGAGTCTTCCACCACGACGCTCTCGGTCAGCTCCACCACCACCGACCCGGGCGCCACACCGGCCCGGTCGATGGCGGCCCGCAGATCGTCCACCACATGCTCGTCCTCGAGTTGGCGCCCAGAGACGTTGATGCTCATCGACAGCATCTCGCCGGCGGGCAGGAGGTCCTGCCAGCGGCGGAGTTGCCCCAGGGCCTCGTCCATCAACCACCGCCCGATCGGCACGATGAGCCCGGTCTCCTCGGCCAGTGGTATGAACGTACCCGGACCCACCATGCCCCGCATCCGGTGGTTCCAGCGCATTAGCGCCTCGAAGCCGGCGATCGTCCCTCGAGCCAGGTCGACGACCGGTTGGTAGTGGAGCAGCAGCTCATCCGCTCCACCGCCCGAATTCCAGGTCGGCCTTGAGCTCGAGACGCTCAGGCTGCACCTTCATGCATCAGTCGTCGAACACCGCGACCCTGCCCTTGCCCCGACTTCTTGGCCCCGTACATGGCCAGGTCGGCGTTACGCAGCAGGGTCTCGGCTGGCCGACCCGCCGTCGACAGTGAAGGCGATACCCACTGAGGCGTGCAGTGAGATCTCACGATCCGAGATCGTGATCGGGGCCTCGATCTCCCGTAGCAGGCGCTGCGCCGTGGTCAGCACCGAAGCCCGTTCAGCTCCCTCCAGGAGCTGGCAGGCTCATCGCCCCCGAGTCCGGGCCGCCATGTCGCCGGGACGGAGCGTGCCGGTGAGGCGGGCGGAAGGTGCCGCAGCAGCTCGTCGCCGTCGAATGGCCCAGGCTGTCGTTGATCGTCTTGAAGTCGTCGAGGTCGATCACGATCATGGCCAGCCCTTGGTCGCCGCCCGTCCCCATCGTTGCCTCGATACGTTGGCGCAGCGACACGGTTGGGCAGCCGGTGAGATCGTCGTGGGTGCCTGGTGCCGCAGGCTCTGTTTCCAGGTTCCGGCGCTCGGCGTCGTCATGGCGTTGTTTGATGCTACCACTCGGTTCGACGGTACGGGCCAGTCACCTCAGTGTCAGTTGTCGTCTGCTCAGGCGGAGGTGGCGGCCTGGCTTGGCCGGTTCGCCGCTCACATTGCAACGATCGCCAAAAAGGCTGCCAGTCGCCGGACGGACGATCGACCCGCGGACGTCGTCCTCGGGCGGGATGCGGTGCAGAGTCCGGCTGACCGACGGCGACGCCCAGGAGACGATCCCGGTGGCATCGAGCACGGCCACGAGGTCGCTGGCGTGCTGCACGAGCGAACGGAACCGGGCCTCAGCTTCGCTCAGGTCCAGCTGGGCCTGCTTGCGGCCCGAGATCTCGCTGGCTGTGATCACCGTGCCGCGGATCTCCGGCTCATCCGTGCCAATCGGCGGCCGAGATCTCGAACCAGCGACTGACCCCATCGCCGGTTACGAGCTGGAGCTCCGCCAGCTCCTGGCCCGGTCGCTCGACCAGAGCCCAGAACCGCTCCAGGTGATCGGGCACGACCAGCTCGGCGTACGATCGGCCGACGATGTCACCCTCGCTGCGATTGAGGAGGCGGGGACCGGCGGGGCTGACGAACCGGACGACGTGGTCGCTGTCGACTACCATCACGATGTCGGTGGAGCGTTCCACCAGAGCCCGGAACCGGCGCTCCGACCGCTCTCGCACCAGGTCCTCCCGCAACGCCGCCGATTCCAGGGCACGGGACAGGTCGTGCACGAGGCGGGTCACCCGGCCCAGCTCCAGTGGATCGGGACGCGACGTGCAGCCGATCGTGACCACACCGGCATGAACCTCCCCCGCGCTGAAATGCAGGTCGATCACCAGGTCGCCGTGGCGCCACTCCCACTCGTCGCCCGGCCCGATGGGAGGTGCGGTGGCCACGGGACGGGGTATCCCTGGGCCCCGCCGGGCCACGGACACCCACCCGTCCTCGCCCCATGAATGCAGCGAGGCCCACCGCAGCGGCCCGACCAGAGCCGCCGCCCCGTCCAGGACGGCGATGGCCATCTGGCTCAGATCGGGAGCTGCCACCAGTGACGCCTCGGCACCGGCCAGTGCCTGATCGAGGTCGGCCACGTGCTCCCGATCCTTGGCCAGCGACCAGATGCGCAGCATCACCATCGCCGAGAGCACGGCCCACACGCCGACGATGGCCGCCGACTCCACGTTGGCCCTACGTGCCGGCTCGGCCAGCAGCAGCACCGGCGGGATGAGAACGGCGATGGTCATGGCCACGAGCCGCCGTCGGGTGACACGGGGAGTGACGTCCACCGGTGGCTCGGTGAGGTGGGCCATCGTCGGGTGGAGGGCGGCGGCCGCAGTGAACAGCACGGCGAGGGCGGCGATGAGGGTGCTCGCCAGCTCGGAGCCGGGCAGGCGGACGCGGCCGGACAGGTCCAGCTCGAGTGCTGCCTCCGACAGGAAGCCGCCGGACACGGCGATCGAAAGCAACCGGTAGGCCACAGGCCGGGAGCCGGGGCCGATGGCGACCCGCACGGTCACGAACCCCAGCGCCAGCGACACGAGGGTGAAGCAGATGCCGGTGGCCTTTCCCAGCGGGGACAGCACTTCGCTGTGCAGATAGCTCGACATGAACACGGCCCAGGCCAGGGCCCCGACGCCACCCATGCTGATCGCTGCGTCGAGAGTGATGGTGCGGTCGCGACTGGCCTGGCGGGCCCGCGCCATGAGTCCCACGGCGGCGACGGAGCCGAGGTAGCCGATGAGGTCGAACGGCTCCTGCCAGCCAGGAAATGGGGCAGCGGCCAGTGGATCGGCCGGCAGAGTAAGCTCGGCAGCCACACCACCCAGCAGGAAGCTGGCGACGGCGGCGGCGAAGAGGTACCAGATCGCAGCCCGTCGAGGCTTGTAGTGTCGGGCTCCGCTGACCATCGCCGCCACCGACGCCAACCCCACCACAAAAAAGGCGATGCCCACGCCATCGAGGCCGAAGGGCGTCGAGAGCGCGATCAGAGCCAGGCCAAGCCCGAGGAATCGCTTCCAGCCCAGTCGGATCATATGTTCCGGGTCGGCAACCCCGGCACCAGATCGAGACGTTACAAGCACGCTGAGCCGTCCGGCCCACGGCCCGGTGGGCCCTCCGGCCCACCGGGCCGGGCGGGGCCGGACCCGCCCACCGGGACGGGCTAGGGTGGACGGCCGTGCCCCACCTGGTGATCGACGGGCGGCCGGTCGAGCTGGCCGACGGCGACGACGTGCTCACCGCTGCGCTCCGGGCCGGCATCACCCTGCCCGGCACCCTGTGCGGGGCCGGCGACTGCCCCAACTGCCTGGCCGAGATCGACGGGGTCGCCTACACCCGCCTGTGCCGCACCCCGGCCCGGCCGGGGGCGGTGGTGCGGCTCCAGCCGGCCCACCCCGCTCCCCCACCCGAGCTGCCGTCGGCCCCGCTGGGGCGGCGGGTGGCGACCGAGCTCGTCGAGGTCGACGTGGCCGTGGTGGGCGGCGGTTCGGCCGGGCGGGCCGAGGCGGCCCGCCTGGAGGCGGAGGGCCGCCGGGTGTTGCTGCTCGACGACGGTGTGGGCGGCGGCGGCAGCAGCGGAGGTGGCGGGGGCGCGGGTGCCAGCCACGAGGTGGCCGGCCTCTACGAAGGCCCGGAGCTGCTCGTCCGCTCCACCCACGGCACGATGCTGCGGGTGGAGGCCCGCGAGGTGGTGGTGGCCACCGGCGCCGCCGAGATCCACCCGGTCTGCCCCGGCAACCGGCTGGCCGGCCTGGTGACGGCCCGGGCCGCCACCCGCCTGGCCGCCGCCGGGGTGGACCTGGGACGGGTGGTGGCCGTCGGCACCCCGCCGGAGCCGGCGCCGGGGCTCAGCGTCATGGCGGCCGAGGGCGAGCTGGTGCGGTTCGAAGCGACTCCCGGCGCCGACGTGCGCACCGCCGGGCGGGTGGGCGCGGTCGTGGTCCGCCGGGCCGACGGCACCGAGGCCCGCCACCCGTGCGACACGGTGACGCTGGGTCTGGGCCTCACGCCCCGGGCCGTGCTGGCCGGCATGGGCCAGGGCTTCGCCGTGCGGGTGGTCGGCGAGGCGGCGGAGCCCGCCGTGCTGCCACCCCCACCCGTCGAGGGCGTGGTGTGCCCCTGCTCGGGCACCACCGTGGCCGACCTGGAGGCCGTGTGGGATCGGGGCTTTCGGGAGTTGGAGCTGGTCAAGCGGGCCTCCCTGGCCGGCACCGGCACCTGCCAGGGCTCGGTGTGCATGCCCCACGTCCGCTCCTTCCTCGCCGCCCGGGGCGTGGCCGACCAGGGCTCGTTCACCCCCCGCCCGCTGGTGCGCCAGATCACGATGGCCGAGGCGGCCGCCGGCTGGGCCCCGCCGCCCGTTCGCCGCACCGCCCTCGACGGCGAGCACCGGGCTCTCGGCGCCCGGATGGACCGCTTCGGCGGCTGGTGGCGCCCCTGGCGCTACGGCGATCCGCTCCAGGAGTACTGGGCGGTCCGGGAGGGCGTGTCACTGGGCGACGTCGGCACCCTGGGGAAGTTCCTGCTGGCCGGGCCGGACGTGCTCGACCTCCTGGAGCACCTCTACCCGGTCCCGGTCGCCGACCTGCCGGTGGGCCGCTGTCGCTACGCCCTCAACCTGGCCGAGTCGGGGGCCGTGCTCGACGACGGCATCGTCTGCCGGCTGGACGAGCACCGGTTCCTGCTCACGTTCACCACCGGCGGAGCCGGGTTCGCCGAGGCGTGGCTGCGGGACTGGACGGCCGCCGTCGCCCCCCGGGTCCACATCCTCGACCGCACCCAGAGCTGGGGGGCCATCAACGTCACGGGGCCCCTGGCCGGCGAGCTGCTGGCCCGGCTGGGCCCGTCCGATCCCCCGCCCCCCTTCCTCGGCCACGTCGAGACGTCGGTGTCCGGCGTGCCCTGCCATGTGCTGCGCCTCGGCTTCACCGGTGAGGTGAGCTACGAGCTGCACCACGACATCAGCCGCTCGGTGGAGCTGTGGCGGGCCCTGCTGGCCGCCGGCCGCGACCTCGGGGTGAAGCCCCACGGGATCGACACCCTGTTCACCCTGCGACTGGAGAAGGGCCACGTGATCGTGGGCATGGACACCGAGCCCGATTCCACCCCCCGCCGGCTGGGCCTGGACCGGGCGGTGAAGCTGGAGGCCAAGGGCGACTTCGTCGGCCGGGCCGCCCTCGAGCGCACCGCCGGCATCCCACCCGACCGCCGGCTGGTGGGGTTGGTCCCGGCCGGCGACGGGCCGGGCTGGCCTCCGGGGGCCGCCCCCGACGAGGGAGCCGTGATCCGGTCGGGACCGGGCCTCGACCACGCCGGCCACGTCACCTCGTCGCGCTGGTCGCCGATGCTCGGCCACCCGGTGCTGCTGGGCTGGGTGGCGCTCGACGAGGGCGACGGCCAGCCCCGGCCCGACCTCACGATCGACGGCCGCCCGGTACGGGTCGCCCCCACGCCGTTCCTCGATCCGGAGGGCCGCCGTGCCCGGGCCTGAGGCGGTGGCCGTGATCCCCGCCCTGCGGGTGGTGGCCGACCCGGTGGTCCTCGACGGCGCCCTGGCGTGGGCCCTCGGGGCCCGATTGGCCGATCTGGGGGCGCGGGTGTTGCGCCTCGCCCCCGACGATCTGCTCGTGCTCAGCCCCGGGGCCGGCGGCGGCGTGCTCGGGGCGTTGCAGGAGGAGATCGCCGGCGTCGACCACCACGCCATCCTCGCCACCGAGGCCGGGTTCGCCGGCGCGTGGTGCTTCGCCGGCGACGTCCGCCGCTGGGTGGCGGCCAACGCCGACTGGCTGCTGCCCGCCGGCGACGGGCTGTCGCAGGGCCAGGTGGCCGGGCTGCCGGTGAAGATCCTGGTCGACGGGGACGACGCGCTCGTGCTCGCCCCCACGCCGATCGCCCACGAGCTGGCCCCGCGGCTGGAGTGGCCGGCGTGAACGAGCAGGTGGAGGAGGAGATCACCCTGCGGTGGGGTGGCGAGCCCCGGCCGAGCTACGACGTGGTGATCATCGGCGGCGGAGGCCACGGGCTCGCCACCGCCTACTACCTGGCCACCCGCCACGGGATCACGAACGTGGCGGTGGTCGAGCGCAACTGGATCGGCTCGGGCAACTCGGGCCGCAACACCACGATCATCCGCTCCAACTACGGCATCCCCGCCTCGGTCCGCTTCTACCAGCGCTCGGTGGAGCTGTACGCCGGGCTGGAAGCCGAGACCGGCCGGTCGGTGATGCACCGGCGCAAGGGCCTGCTGTGGATCCATCACAGCGAGACCGGCATCCGGGCCGAACGGGCCCGGGCCCACCTCAACCAGGCCATGGGGGTGGAAACCGAGTTCGTGGGACCGGAGGAGATCCGGGCCATCGTGCCCGAGATCGACCTCAGCGGCGGCGGCCGCTTCCCGGTGATGGGCGCCTCCCACCACCTGCCGGCCGCCACGGCCCGCCACGATCGGGTGGTGTGGGCCTTCGCCGAGGGGGCGGCGGCCCGGGGCGTGGACATCCTCCAGCACACCACGGTCACCGGCATCCGCACGGCCGGCCGCTCGGGCCCCGGCGCCGGCTCGGGCCAGGGCCGGGTGACCGGGGTGGACACCGACCGGGGATTCATCGCCGCCGGCACCGTGGTGTCGGCCACCGCCGGCCACACCACCACGATCACCGACATGGTCGGCCTGCGCATGCCGATCCGCACCCATCAGCTCCAGGCCCTCGTCACCAACCAGTACCGCCAGACCTTCCACCCCATCGTGTTCTCAGCCGAGCTGGCGTTCTACGTGTCGCAGACGGCACGGGGCCAGATGCTGATGGGGGCGGAGTGGGAGCGCCAGCCGTCGTACTCCTACCGGTCGGGGTCGGAGTTCCTGCGGTCGTGCACGGCCAAGGCCATCACCCTCCTCCCCTTCCTCGGTGACCTCCGGGTGCTGCGCCAGTGGACCGGCGTGTGCGACATCTCGCCCGACTCGTCGCCGATCATGGGCTTCACCCCGGTCGACGGCTTCCTCGTCACCACCGGCTGGGGCACCTGGGGATTCAAGGGCATCCCGGCCGGGGGCGAGGCCTTGGCCGAGCTGATCGCCACCGGCCGCACGCCGGCCCTGATCGCCCCCTTCGGGCTCGACCGCTTCGCCCGCGACCGCATCCTGTCCGACGCCGGCTCGGCCGGCACCCAGTAGGAGGCCGCTCCCCCATGAAGCTGCACTGCCCCCACTGCGGTTCCCGCTCGGTCGAGGAGTTCCGCCACGGCGAGATCCCCCAGGTACCCGATCACCTGAGCGACCCGGGCCAGCGCGATCTCGACCGGGTGTGGAACCGGTCCAACCCGCAGGGACCCACCGTCGAGGCGTGGTTCCACGAGCAGGGCTGCCGCCGCTGGTTCCGCCACGAGCGCGACACGAGCTGAACGGGCCGGGTAGCCTCGGGGCCGTGGTCAGGTGCCGCCGGGCATCGCCCGGGGCGGCGAGCTACACGATCGGATCAGCCACGCGGGCGGTGATCGCGCTGGTGGCGCTCGTTCCGTTCCTCGCCCCCGGCTGTGGGTCCAGTGGCCCGCCCGGCCCCGGGCCGACGGCCGCCGCCGCCTCACCCACCGCCGCCACTGCCTCACCCACCTCGGCCCCGGCCAGCACCGCCCCGGCCGGCACCGCCCCGGCCAGCACCGCCCCACCCGATACCGGGCCGGCGGTGGACGAGGAGGTGGCCGACGACACCGTGGTGGCCACGGCCACCGTGTCGAGGGTGGTGGCCCATCGTGCCCCCGACCCGGCGAGCCCGGAGGTCGGGCGGTTCGCCAACCCCATCCCCAGCGGGGCGCCCCTGGTCTTCGAGGTGCTGAGCCAGCGGGGCGGCTGGGTGGAGGTGGCCCTCCCGGTCCGGCCCAACGGCACCACGGCGTGGATCGCCGCCGGCACCGTGGCCCTCAGCCGCAACCGGTTCCGGATCGAGGTCGACGTGTCGGATCACCACCTCGTGGTGTGGGACTCGGATCAGGTGGTGGTCGACACCCCGGTGGGCATCGGGACCGGCTCCACCCCCACCCCCATCGGCTCCTTCTACCTGATCGAACTGCTGGCCCCGGCCGACCCCCAGGGCCTCTACGGGCCCTACGCCTTCGGGCTGTCGGGCTACAGCGAGACGCTGGCCTCGTTCAACGGGGGCGAAGGCGTGATCGGGATCCACGGCACCGACGACCCGGCCTCGATCGGGCGGGACTCGAGCCACGGCTGCATCCGGGTGCCGAACGAGACCATCGTCCACATGGCGTCGATCCTTCCCCTCGGCACCCCCGTGGTGATCACCCCCTGAGCGGCCGCGCCACCCCGCGCTGTCCACCGGGCGACCACCGACGTGACGTTTCGCGACCTCTGGCGTCGCTTCGGCGTCAGTCCAGTACATTGCGGCCAACGCGCATTCCGCGGGCGACCACTACCAACACATCCACCCTCTTACC
Organism: Acidimicrobiales bacterium; assembly: GCA_041394285.1. GTDB lineage: Bacteria > Actinomycetota > Acidimicrobiia > Acidimicrobiales > SZUA-35 > CADEDH01. The sequence goes on from JAWKIL010000004.1 coordinate 258,670, forward strand.
GGTGAGGCGGAACTGCTATGAGCGAGTCCTTGGGATACCCCGACCCCCTGCATCCGTACGGGCCCGGGTCGCGGGCGCCGCTGGCCGACGCCCGGGAGATGCCCGACTGTTACCCCGTCAAGGGCAACGTCCGGAACGACGGCATCCGCTACTACCACCGCCCCGATTCCCGCAGCTACCGGGCCACCAAGGCCGAGGTCTGGTTCGACTCGCCCTCGGCGGCCGAAGCCGCCGGTTTCGTTCTCGCCCCCACCCATGGCGCCGGAGCCGACGGGGCCAGCTACGAACCGGGCGGCTCCAACCATCCGTGCACGGCGGCCGCCGTGGAGGCCAACCGGGCCGCGGTGCGGGCCCTGGCCGGTGGCGTCGCCGCACCAGCGATCGCCCCCCTGATGGGAGCGGCCGCGTCGGGCCCCGGTGACGGCCTCCCCCGGGGCGAGGACGGCATGGACATCGAGCCCGGTCGCCCCGCCCACGACACCGAGCGCCATCCCTACGGCGTGGGGAGCCACGTCGTGGGCGACGACTACCGCACCGCCCCGGCGGGCTACCCGATCAAGGGCAACGTGCGCCGCGACGGGTCGCGCCGCTACCACCGCCCCGACTCCAGCGCCTACGGCACCACCAACGCCGAGGTCTGGTTCGACTCCCCCTCGGCGGCCGAAGCCGCCGGCTTCAGCCTGGCCGCCTCCCACCCCCAGGGCGCCGACGCGGCCCGCTTCGAGCCGGGGGGCGACGGCCACTCCTGGTCCCGGGCCGAGGTGGGCGACGCCCGCCTCCGTGCCCTGTACGGCCCCGACGGGGCCAGAGGCACCGGCGCTGCCGCCGTGGCCGGCACGGCCGCCGTGGCCGGCACGGCCGCCGTGGCCGGAGCGGCCACTCTGGCCGGAGCAGCGGCCCTGGCCGGAACGTTCGGCCGCCATGGCGACGGTGACGGCACCGGCGACGAGACCGGCCGTGATGACTCGGGCGCCGGCCGCGACGACGCCGGCCGCGACGATGACGGTCACGGCGACGACACCGGCCGTGATGACACGGGCGCCGGCCGCGATGACGCCGGCAGCGACGACGCCGGCGATGGCGGCTATTCCGCTGCCGAGAAGCTGGGGGCCACCACGCTGGAGCTGGCGGGTCCGGTGTCGGCTGCCGCCGATCCCCTGGTCACCGCCCCCGCCGCCAGCGCCGGCGACCTCGTGACCGCCCGCCTGAGCCGACCGGCCGGCCGGGACCCCGTCGCCGGCAGCGACGACACCGCCGGTCACGACACTCGCACCGACGACACCCACAGTGACGACACCCACAGTGAGGTCACCGGCGGTCGATACGCCGACGACGGTTCGGCTCGCACCGGGGCGGCCGCCGTGGCCGCCGGTGTCACCGGCCTGGGCCTGGCCGGCGGCGCCGCCTATCTGGCGAGCCGGGGCGACGGCGACGCTGCGACCGAGACCGGTGCCAGTGCCGCGCCGGATGCCGATGCCGAGCCGGATGCCGATGCCCCCACCGAAGCCGATCCCGGGGCCGGCGGGGCCCGGACCGAGCGGGTGGCCGCCGGATCGGGAGGGGCTGCCGCCGGGCGACGGCTGACCGCCCTCAGCGGGGGCCGCGACGGTTACGGACGGGGCCGGGGCGGGTTGTGGGCCTGGCTGGCCGCGGCGGCGGCCGCCGTCGTGCTGCTCGGCCTCCTGTTGTCGATGTGCGGCGGCGGGGCCAGTACCAACGAGGCCACCGGCGACAGCGCCAAGGGCACCGACCGGGCCAGCTCGGTGTCGACCGGCCAGGAATCGGCCGGCCAGGGCTCCACCGCCGACAGCGCCCCGCCGGCCGGGCCCGCCACCAGCGCCGCCGGCGGCTCGACCACGGCCCAGGAGTCCACCACCCAGTCCACGGTGGTCAGCACCACCGCCGATCAGTCCACCACGGTGGCCCCGGCCGGGCCGGCGACCTCGGTGAACCTCGACGACGATCTCGAGGTGCGGGCCCTGGCCGCTCTGGGCGCCGCCGGGTTCAAGAACGTGCAGGTGGAGGCGACGTCGGGCCGGCTCCGGATCACCGGCAACGTGCCCTCGGCCGCCGACGCCAGCCAGGCCGAGGGCGTGCTCGAGGGCATGTCGGGCATGACGGGCGTCGACAACGCCCTGGTGGTAGCGGAGACCCCCACCGCCAACGCGGTCTCGGGGGATCCCCGCTACACAGGCTGAACGCCCCGAGCCCGACCCGGGTCAGCCGGCGTAGGCCAGCATCCCGCCTTCCAGGTTGACCACGTCGCCGAAGCCGGCCTCGGTGAGCATCATCGACGCCTTGGTGCTGCGGCCCCCACTGCGGCACAGCACCACCACCCGACGCGACTTGTCGAGCTCGTCCATGCGGCCCGGCAGCTCGCCGAGGGGGATGTTGACCGCCCCGGGAAGGGTGCCCTCGGCCACCTCGTCGGGCTCGCGAACGTCGACCAGTTGCCCGTCGGCCCCGACGGCGGTCTGGTAGTCGTTCACCGGATGATCGCGGTGGGCCATGGTGGCACCGTCCTTTCAGTCAGACTAATAGTCCTAATATACGGACAAAGCAGAGTACTCAGACACAGGTGATGTCCAGACACAGGTGGCATCCAGACACGGGTGGTGTCCGGACAGGGGGCGTGACCGCTCAGCGGCCCGGAGGACGATGATGCCGGATCGGGCGCTCCATGCGGGCGAACCTCGGCCAGCGCGACCACGGCGGCCCGGCCTCGAACCCGCCGTCCACCACGAACTCCCGGCCGGTGATCCATTCCGATTCGTCGCTGGCCAGGAACAGCGCCATGTTGGCGATGTCGCGGGGCTCCCCCACCCGGCCCATCACCTGGCTGGCGGCCCCGGCTTCGCGCATCTGCTGGATCTGGCTCTCGTCGGCATCAGGCCGGCCGGCGGCCAGCGGGGTGGCGATGAAGCCGGGGCAGATGGCGTTGACCCGGATGTTGTGCTCCCCCAGCTCCAGGGCGACGGTCTTGGTCAGATGGATCACGGCGCACTTGGCCACGCTGTAGAGGTGGGGGGCGTAGCCCACCCGGATGCCGGCCACGCTGGCGGTGGAGATGATCGAGCCCGATCCCTGGGCCGTCATCACCGGTGAGGCGTGCTTCATCCCCAGGAACACGCTCTTCAGCAGCACGTCCATGGTCAGGTCGTAGTCGTCGATCGTGGTGGTGGAGATCGGGCCCAGGGCGCCGCCGAAGCCGGCGTTGTTGAACAGGCAGTCGAGGCGGCCCCACCGGTCGGTGGCCTCGGCGATCATCGCCGCCACCTGCTCCTCCTGACTCACGTCGGTCCGCAGGAACGCCGTGGCGTCACCCAGCTCGGACGCCAGGGCCTCCCCCTTCTCGGCGTCGAGATCGGTGATGAGCACCTTCGCCCCCTCCTCGACGAAGCGCCGCACCGTGCCGGCGCCGATCCCGCTGGCCCCGCCGGTGATGATCGCCACCTTGCCGTCCAGTCGTGCCATCCGTGCCTCCTGTTTCCCCTGACCACCAGCCCTCCGGCGGCGGTTCGCGTCGGACCCCCGACTCTAGGAGGCCCCGCCCGCCGGGCCCAGTCGATGGCCCCGCCGACCTCCGGAAGCGGCCCGGCGGCGGGAGCGGGGGCGGCGAACGGCACATCTACCCGACCGGTCCCAACCCTCACCGTTCGTTAGGCTGGCTCGGCATGCTCGACGACCTCCGAGACCGCTACGGATCAGGGCGACTCCTCGGCGGCCCCCTGGCCGTGCTCGTCCTTGTCGCCCTGATCGCCTTCGTGTTCATGCGGGGCACCAGCACCTCGTCCACCGACACCGACCCCAGCAGCCCCACCACGGCCCCCCTCGGGCCGATCAACACCCTGGGCTCCACCGGTGACCCCGAGCCGCCGGCGGTCACCGGCACCCCCGAGGTACCGCCCGGGGCGTTCGTCAACGATCGGGGCAGTTACTTCTCCACGTTCTCGGCCCCGGCCGAGACCATGGCGTGGACCAGCTCGGCCAGCCTGCTGTTCAACCAGCCGCTCCCGGCCGACACCCCCACCGCCCCCGACTCGGCCGACATCGCCTTCCGCATCGACCAGGTGGTGCGGGGCCAGCGCCTCTACGACTACGCCAGCGGCATCGAGGACGACATCAACTCCCCCGTGATCGTGCTGGTCGACTCCGACGCCGAGAACTTCACCCCCGTCCGCTTCCGGCCGGGCGACTGCGGCGCCACCGACAACCGCTGGTGGAACTGGACGGCCGAGCAGTTCGAGCCCTACATCAACGGCGCCTACGCCTCGCTCGACAAGGTGGGCGTGCCCCTGCCCGACGGGTTCCAGATGCGGGAAGACGACAGCGACTTCCACCTCGTCATCTACGACTGGCGGCGCGACACCATGATCGAGCTGTGGCGGGCCAAGACGGAGAACGTCACCGGCCGGCCCGGGCTCGAGGTCTGCTGGGGCGGGATCGTCAAGCACTACGCCGCCGCCGGCACCGGCATCTTCCCGTTCCCGATGGGGGTGGCGGCGGCCGGTACGTCGGCCGTGGGCCTCACGATCACCATGAACGACATCCAGCAGGGTGAGATCCGCCATGCCGTCGCCGTGTCGGCCCAGTTCGGTCTGAACGACCGCAACGGCACCACCCACTCCTACCCCGCCAACCGCAACGACGGTGGGTGCTCGGAGGTGGTGGCCGCCATCGACCCGGTGGTCAAGCAGGTCACCGAGGCCATGGACGGTGCCCGCTACTGCATCCGGGAGGGTCAGCGGCTACGCCTCCCGCCCGACTATCCCGTCGATTCCCTCCCCACCCCGTTCGCCCGGATGGTGGCCACCGCCATCCGGGACTACGGGCTCGTGCTGGTCGACGATGCCGGCTGCTTCTGCCTCCAGGCCGAGAGCGGCGTGTCGGTCACCATGAACGGGTTCGGCTCCACCAGCCCGTGGGACGGGCTCTACAACGGCACCAACGACACCGATGTGATGCTGGCCATCGACTGGACGAAGCTCCAGTTGCTCCCGGCCGACTGGGGCCGACCCGAGGGTTACCAGATCGTGTGCGCCGGCCCCGTCGGCACCGGCCTGGCCAATCCGGTGGGCGACGACGCCCGGTGCCAGGCCCAGGCACCGGCCTACTCCTCGGGCTGAGTCAGCTCCGGGGCTGTTCGGCCCCTGGGCCCTCCACGTGGGCCAGGACCTTGCGCAGGAGGCGGGTCAGCTCTTGGCGCTCCCGCACGGTGAGGGCGTCGGCCACCGCCGACTCCTGCCGGTTGAACACGGGGAACACCCGGCGGATCACCCGCCGGCCGCCGGCCGTCATCGACACCACGACCAGCCGGCCGTCGTCGGCGTGGGGCCGCCGTTCCACCCAGCCCCGCTTCTCCAGCGTGGTGAGCACCCCGGTGAGGGTGCCCTTGGTGACACCGCACTCCTCGGCCAGGTGCCGGGTCTCCTGCGGCCCCCAGACCCACAGCACGAACAGTGCGGTGAACCCGGTCCACGACAGGTTGTCGGGCCCCAGCACCTCCCGCTCCACCCGGGACCGAACGGCGTTGGCCACCCGGTAGACGTTCGACACCATGGCCATGGCCGGGAAGTCGATGTCGTGCAGCTCTCCCACCCGGGCCGCCACCTCGGCCTCCCGATCGGTGGGCTCCGACCACGTCGCCGCCCGTCGGGCCGGGCGGGCGGCCTCGTTGCTGCTCATCGCCGGCCGACCCTACCGCCGTGGGGCCCGAAACAAGATACTGTTTGGACCCGAACGAACATTGGCGCTGCCCGTCGATCCTGGTGACCGGCGTCTGGTACCTTGTGCGTCCGACCGAGCAGTGGCCGCTTAGGGGCCACGCGAAAAACTGGGAGAGGAACTCGATGCGCTTGACGCGCTCCAAGGTTGCCGCCTGCCTGTTCACCGGCGCACTCGTGGTCGCCGGCTGCGGCAGCAGCGATGACGACACAGCCACCACCACCGGCGAGAGCACCGGTGGCACCGGCGCCTCCCCCGGGACCGGCGCCGCCTCCGGCGACTGCACGCTCGACGAGCCGCTCAAGATCGGCTTCATGATGGACACCGGCCTCGGGGCCATCGGCGACGTGCCGGCCAACGCCGGCGCCGAGTTCAAGGTGAAGCAGATCAACGACGCCGGCGGCGTGGGCGGCAAACCGATCGAGTACGAGTCCAAGCAGGTGGCCGACGACGACCCGGCCGCCGGCCAGCGGGCCACGGCCGAGCTGATCGAGGGCGGGGCCGACGTGATCCTCGGCCCGCCGTTCGCCACCATGGGCCTGCCGATGCTGGAGGAGACCAAGGGCGAGGTCCCGGTGATCTTCGTGACCTCCACCGAGGTGGCCCTCACCGACTCGGCCAACGGCTCCTTCCTGGCCTCGTTCAACGACAAGGTGCAGGCCTCGGCCGCCGCCGAGCTGGCCAAGAAGCAGGGGGCCACCAACGCGGTCACCATCTCGTCCAACGACATCCCGTACCTCAACGTCACCACCAAGGCCTTCACCGAGGTGTTCGAGGCACAGGGCGGCACGGTACAGACCGACCTCTCGTACAGCCTCGGCGCCACCGACTTCAGCGCCCAGGTGAACCAGATCAAGGGCTTGAGCCCGGTGCCCGACGTCATCTACTCGGCCTTCTTCCTGCCCGAGGCCGGCGTGTTCCTGGAGCAGCTCCGGGCGGCCGGCATCGACAGCACCGTGATCGGGGCCGACGGGTTCGACGCCTCCGAGGTGTGGAGCATCGGCGACGCCGCCGAGGGCGTGTACTACACGGCCCACACCTTCCCGGCCGAGGGCAACGGGGTCCAGGCCTTCCTCGACGCCTACAACGCCGACGGGGGCAAGGACATCCCCACCCCGTCGTTCGGCTCGCTGGGGGCCGAGGCGGTGGAGACGGCGGTGGCCGCCACCGAGGCGGCCTGCACCACCGACGGCAAGGCGCTGATCGAGGCCATCAGCACCATCAAGGATCTGGAGACCACCACCGGCACCGTCACCTACGACGGGACCACCGGCACGCCCAAGCGCGACGTGGTGCTGATGACGGTGACGGACGGTGAGCCGACCCTGGCCGACCAGTTCTTCCCCACCCAGGTCGCCAAGTAGGCACCGTGCTGGCAGTCGAGCAGCTGACGACCCGGTACGGCTCGCTCACCGCGCTGCACCAGGCCTCGCTCCGGGTCGACGAGGGTGAGCTCATCACCCTCGTCGGCCCGAACGGTGCCGGCAAGACCACCCTGCTGACCACGATCGCCGGGCTTCTCCGGCCGGCGGAAGGCAGGGTCACCTTCGATGGCCGGGACGTCACCGGCTGGGACCCGGCCCGCCTGGTGCGGTCCGGGTTGGCGCTGGTGCCCGAGCGCCGCCGGATCTTCAAGGACCTCACGGTGGCCGAGAACCTGAAGCTGGCCGGGGTGACGGCGTCGGCCGCCGATCGCCGGGAGCGGCTGGCCCGGCTGCCCGAGGTGTTCCCCATCCTGCGTGACCGATGGACCACCGCCGCCGGCTTCCTGTCGGGCGGGGAGGCCCAACAGCTCGCCGTGGCCCGGGCCCTCATGAGCGACCCCCGGCTGCTCCTGCTCGACGAGCCCTGCCTGGGCCTGGCCCCCACCATGGTCGACGTGGTGTTCGACCTCCTGGCCGACCTCCACCGGCAGGGCCGCACGATCCTGGTGGTGGAGCAACAGGCCCGGCGGGCGCTGGCGATCGCCGATCGGGCCTACGTGCTGCGCACCGGCCGCATCGTGGCCGAGGGCCCGGCGTCCGAGCTGGCCCAGCGGGCCGACCTGTTCGAGGCCTATGTCGGAGGCAGCACAGTCGGAGGCGGTGCGTGACCAGTTTCGTGCAGAACCTGATCGACGGGCTGGGCAACGGGTCCACCTACGCCCTCATGGCGGTGGGCGTGTCGCTCATCTTCGGGGTCATGCACCTCGTCAACTTCGCCCACGGCGAGCTGCTGACGGTGGCCGCCTACATGACCTACTTCCTCCAGAGCCGGGGCGTGAGCTGGTGGATCATCGTGCCGGTGGCGATCGTCGTGGCCATGGTGACCTCGATGGGGGTGGAGGCCGTCGCCTTCCGCCGCATCCGCGGCGCCAACCCGTTCACCCTGCTGCTCACGTCGTTCGCCCTGGAGATCCTGAGCCACGCCTGCTGGAAGCTGTTCGTGGGCTCCGAGCGCAAGCAGTTCGCCAAGCCGGGCTGGGCCTTCAACACCTTCCAGGTGGGCCCGTTCCTGTTCGAGGTGTGGGACATCGCCGCCATCGTCACCACCATCGTGTGCCTGGCGGCCACGGCCTGGATCCTCCGCAACACCCTGTTCGGCCTGGCCATCCGGGCCTCGGCCGAAGACTTCGACGCCGCCCGCCTGATGGGGGTGAAGGCCAACCGGGTGATCTCCGGCGCCTTCGCTCTGGCCGGGGTGCTGGCCGGCATCTTCGCCGCCCTCAGCCTGATGCGCACCGGCCTGGCCGAGCCCCGAATGGGCGCCAACCCGCTCCTGAAGGCGGTGCTGGCCGCCATCATCGGCGGCCTCGGCAGCCTCCAGGGGGCCGTGGTGGGAGGCCTGGCCCTGGGCGTGGCCGAGGTGTTCGTGCGGGGCTACGTGGGCGACTGGTTCGGCTCCCAGGCCGCCGGCCTCACCGACGGCCTGGTGTTCGCCCTCATCGCCCTGTTGTTCGTGGTGCGGCCCCAGGGGCTGTTCAACGTGGCCACGGCCGAGCGGGTGTGACCGTGGGCGACACCCCGACATCGTCGTTCCTGCGCCGCACCGCCGCCACCGCCGGCGGCAACCTGGCCCTCGTCGCCGTGGTGCTGGGCGCCGGCATGATCTACGGGCTCGGCGGGTCCTCGGCCCGCGACGACCTCGTCACCGATGCCCTGATCAACCTGGTCATCGTGATCGGGCTGCAGGTGTTCATCGGCAACACCGGGGTGCTGTCGTTCGGCCACCTGGCCTTCGGGTCGATCGCCGCCTACACCTGCGCCCTGCTGGCGGTGCCCGCCACCCGCAAGGAGGTGCTGCTGCCCAATGCCCCGTGGGGCATCCAGGGGGTGGAGATCAACGTGGTGGTGGCCACCCTGGCCGGTGTGGCCGCCGCCCTCGTGATCGGGGCCCTGCTGGGTCTGGTGATGGCCCGCACCAGCGGGTTGGCCGCCACCATGATCACCCTGGCGTTCCTGTTCGTCGTCGAAGCGGTGGCCCAGAACTGGATCGACCTCACCAACGGCGCCGGCAGCATCTCGAGCGTCCCCCGCCTGGAGAGCCGGAGCTGGATCCTGCTGGCGGTGCTGGTGTCGATCGTCGTGGCGGCCGCCTTCCGCCACTCCCCCGTCGGGCGCTTCGCCCAGGCCGGGCGAGAAGACGAGCTGGCAGCGGGGGCCATGGGGATCGACCTGCGGGTCACCCGGTTCGCCGCCCTGGTGGTGAGCGCCGGGCTGGTGGGCCTGGGCGGGGCCATGCGGAGCCAGTCGCTGGGCACCGTGAACCCCACCCAGTTCAGCTTCGAGCTGTCGGTGATCGTGCTGGCCATGCTGGTGGTGGGCGGGATGCGGACGATCTCGGGCGCCATCGTGGGCACGGTGCTGGTGACGGTGGGCAAGGACCTGTTCCGCTGGCTGGGCGACGGCCCGGGCGGCCTGCCCACGGTGGAGGGCATGCCCGACTTCTTCCTCGCCGCCCTGCTCCTCGCCGTGCTCCTGACCCGGCCCAGCGGCTTGCTGGGCGACTGGGACGCCGGCCAGCTCCTGGCCCGCCGACTCGTCCGGAAAGCCGAACCCCCCTCCGAACCCCCCGAAATTAGGCGTCCAAGCGGCGCTGAGCGCAGCTCAGGCTCCTCAGAATCCGGGGCGGCGCTGGTGGCCGACGGGTTGGGGGTCACGTTCGGCGGGTTCACCGCCGTCGACGCCGTGTCGCTGCGGGTGGAGCCGGGCGAGGTGCGGGGCCTGATCGGGCCGAACGGCGCCGGCAAGACCACCTTCGTCAACCTGCTCACCGGCATGGTGCCCCCCAGCCGGGGCACGGCCAGCCTGGGCGGCCGGCCGCTGGCCGGGGTGCCCCACGCCATCGCCCGCCAGGGCCTGGCCCGCACCTTCCAGAACCTCCGGGTGTTCGCCAACCTGTCGGTTCGGGAGAACGTGGCCGTGTCGGCCCTGTCTGCCGCCCGGCACCGGGCCGACCGTCCGCCGGTCGACGTCGACGAGCTGCTGGCGGTGAGCGGTCTGGCCGATGTGGCCGACCGGCCGGCGGCCACCCTCGACTACGGCAACCAGCGGCGCCTGGAGATCGCCCGGGCCGCCGCCCTGCGTCCCGATTTCCTCCTGCTCGACGAGCCCACCTCGGGCATGAGCGACACCGAGTCGGAAGCCATGATCGGCCACGTGCGCACGGTGGCCGGGCTCGTCGGCGCCGGGGTGCTGGTGATCGACCACGACCTCGGCTTCATCACCAGCATCTGCGACCGGATCACCGTGCTCGACCAGGGCGAGATCATCGCCGAAGGTACCCCGGCCGAGGTCCGGGCCGATCCCGCCGTCATCGCCGCCTACCTGGGTTCCCAGGCCGAAGGGGCGGAGGCCGCCAAATGAAGGCCGCCGAAGGGGCGGACGCCGCCCCTATGAGGGCCGCCGAGGTCCAGGCGTGAGAGCGGTCGAGCTGCAGGCGGTTGGCGCCGGGCTGGTGGTCACCGACCGGCCCCGGCCGGCCGCTCCCGAGGGCGGCACCGTGATCGACGTGACCGCCTGCGGGGTGTGCCACTCCGACGTCCACGTGGTCGACGGCGTCTACCCCAGCCCCCTCCCCCTCGTGCTGGGCCACGAGGTCACCGGCGTGCACCCCGAGCTGGGGCCGGTGATCGTCTACGCCCCCTGGGGCTGCGGCCGGTGCCGGTTCTGCCGGGCCGGGGACGAGATGCTGTGCCCCGACGGGCGGGAGGCCGGCATCTTCGCCGACGGCGGCTACGCCGAGGCCATGGCCGTGCCCGACCCCCGCTACCTCCACCCCCTCGACGGGCTCGACCCCGTCACGTCCGCCCCGCTGGCCTGCGGCGGCCTCACCGCCTTCCGGGCGGTGAAGCACACGCTGCCCACACTGCGGGCGGCCGGCGCCGCGGCCCGGCCACCGAACCGGGTGGTCGTGCTGGGCGTCGGCGGCCTGGGCCAGTTCGCCGTCCAGTACCTGCGGCTGCTGACCGACGCCGAGGTGGTGGCGGGTGACCCGTCGCCGGCCAAGCAGGCCCGGGCGGTGGAGCTCGGGGCCGCTCATGCCGGCACCCCCGACGAGCTGGCCGATGATCTCGACGCCCCCGCCACCGTGGTGCTCGACTTCGCCGGGGCCGAGCAGTCGCTGGCCGCCGCCGCCCGCCTGGTGGCCCGCCAGGGCCTGGTGGTGGTCGTCGGCCTCTACGGCGGGCGCATCCCGTTCGGCCTGGGGGCGGTGCCCCACGAGGCCCGGTTCATGTCGAGCATCTGGGGCAGCCCGGCCGAGCTCCACGAGCTGCTGGCCCTGGCCCGCCGGGAGCGCATCGAGCACACCGTCGAGGTGATGGCCCTGGCCGACGCCGAGGAGGCCCACCAGCGCCTGCGCCGGGGTGAGGTGGCCGGCCGCGTGGTCCTCGTCCCCCAACCGCAAGGAGTCGCATGATGACCGCTGGCGATCCCGATCACATCGCCCGCCTCGTTTCGGAGCACGCCATCCACACGGTGGAGGTGGCGGTGGCCGACACCTACGGCCACCTGCGGGGCAAGCGGGTGCCGGCCGACCGGTTCCTGCGATCGGTGGCCGCCGGCGGGGTGCACATCGCCGACGCCATCTTCGTGTTCGACCTCCACTGCGACATCGTCGACAGCCCGTTCATCAACATGGGCACCGGCTTCCTGGACTGTCACCTCCACCCCGACCTGTCGACGTTCCGGGTGCTCCCCCACCGCCCGGGCTACGGGCTGGTGTTCGCCGACGCCCTCGACACCACCGGAGCCCCCCACCCCCTGGCCCCCCGCACCGTGCTGGCCCGCCAGGTGGAGCGGCTGGCGGCGCTGGGCCACTCGGCGGTGGTGGCCACCGAGCTCGAGTGCTACATCTGCACCGACGACTGGCGGCCCATCCAGAGCCACGTGCAGTACAGCTCGCTGACCGACGCCCCGGCCCTGGAGGACCTGGTGGTGGACATGCGCCACGGGCTCGTGGGGGCCGGCATCCCGCTCGAGTCGTCGAACCCGGAGTACGGGCCGGGCCAGCTGGAGATCAACGTCGGCCCGGCCGACCCGCTGCGCACGGCCGACAACACCGCCCTGTTCAAGTCGATCATCAAGGAGATCGCCAACCGGCGCGGGTTGCGGGCCACGTTCATGCCCAAGCCGTGGGCCGACCAGTCGGGCTCCGGCATGCACATCCATTCCAGCCTGGGGCACCCCGAGGCGGGTGGGAACCACTTCGCCGATGCCGAGGGCCACCCCAACGAGCTGATGGCGGCCTGGGTGGGCGGCCTGCTGGCCAACGCCCCGGCCATGAGCCTGGTCATGATCCCCACCCCCAACGGCTACAAGCGGGTGCGGCCCTACACCTTTGCGCCCACCCACGTGCACTGGGGCGACGACAACCGCACCGTGCTGGCCCGCCTCACGATGGGGGCCGGCCCCGCCAACCGGGTGGAGTTCCGCTCGGCCGGGGCCGACGCCAACCCCTACCTGGCCATCGCCGCCGTGCTGGCCGCCGGCTGCGACGGTCTGGAGCAGGGCCACCCGTTGCCGCCCAAGGCCGAGGGCGACCAGTACACCGACCCCGCCGGCCACGCCCCCCTGCCCCTCACCATCGAGGCCGCCATCGGCGCCTATCGGGACAGCCCGCTGGCCGGCGCCCTGGGGGCCGAGTTCAGCCGGAACTTCGTGGGGATGGCCGAGACCGAAGCGGCCCGCTACGCCGACGCCGTGAGCGACTGGGAGCGCCAGCGCTACCTGGAGTTCTCATGAGCGAGCTCTCGTGAGCTCCCGGTCTGAGGGGGCGGCCGCCGCCCTGGACCCCATCGTCGACCCCGCCGTGTACGAGGCCGGCGGCATCCCCCACGACGCGTTCGCCGCCCTGCGGGCCGACGAGCCCGTGCACTGGACCCCGTGGGCCAACACCCGGGGCGGGTTCTGGTCGGTCACCCGCCATCCCGACGTGTACGCCGTGAGCCGCAACGCCGCCACCTTCGGCAACGGTGAGTTCACCAACCTGTTCGAGCTGTCCGACGAGGCCAAGGCGGCCCGGCGGTCGATCATCGACTCCGACGCACCCCTGCACACCCGGCTGCGGCGCCTGGTGCTGCCCCCGTTCACCACCCGCAAGGTGCCCGATTACGACGCCGCCACCCGGGCCATCGCCGCCCGACTGCTCGACAGCGCGGTCGAGGCCGGGCCCACCGACCTGGTGGCGGCGCTCACCGAGCCCCTGCCCATCCAGGTGTTCGTGAACATCCTGGGGGTGCCGCCAGAAGACGCCGACTACATGGTGGAGCTGTCGAACCAGCTGGTGGAGGGCACGGCCCACCGGGAGCCGGTGGACCCCGGGGCCTACGGCAACACCACCCCGCTCGAGCTGTTGCCGTTCAACAGCCCGGCCAGCTGGGCGCTGTTCGAGTACGGCCGCCAGCTCGGCGAGCGGCGCCGGGCCGAGCCGGCCGACGACCTGGTGACCACGCTGGTGCAGGCCGAGGTCGACGGCGACCGGCTCACCGACGCCGAGTTCTGCAACTTCTTCCAGCTGCTGGTCTTCGCCGGCAACGAGACCACCCGCACCGCCCTGTCGCACGGCCTGCTGGCCTTCATGCAGCACCCCGACCAGCTGGAGCGGCTCCACGCCGATCCGTCGCTGATCCCGACGGCGGTGGAGGAGGTCATCCGCTGGGCCACCCCGGTGCTCCACATGCGGCGCACCGCCACCGCCGACACCGCCCTGCACGGCACCCCGATCGCAGCCGGCGACTGGGTGGTGCTGTGGTACGCCTCGTCCAACTTCGACGGCACGGTGCTGGCCGACCCGATGCGGTTCGACGTGGGCCGCCCGGTCAACCCCAACCACCAGTCGTTCGGCGGCTACGGCCCCCACCACTGCCTGGGCGCCCACCTGGCCCGCCTGGAGATCAAGGTGGTGCTGGAAGAGATCGTGGCCCGGGGCCTGCGGGTGGAGCCGACCGGCGAGCCGGTGGTGCGGGTGCCGTCGAACTTCGTCCACGGCATCCTGCGCCTCCCCGGGCGGCTCGTCGCCCCCTAGGCGCCGGGCAGCCGGTAGGCCGCCGGCGTCGGCTTGAGGGGCCGGGCGTACCACAGGGGCCGGCGCAGGCCGTTGGTGGGCGGCCGGGTCTTGGCCAGCCAGTCCCGGTACGCCTCCCGGCTCTTCGCCGTGTCCACCACCACGTCGCCGTAGGCGTCACCGGCCTGGGCCGGGCCCACCCGCACCCGCTGGTGCCAGCACTGCATGCCGGAGATGGGGTCGGGCTGGACGCAGAAGGTGGCGTTCTGGTGCACGCCGGTGTCGTTCCACCAGATTCGCCCGGTGTCGTCGTCGGACGAGGCGTACGGCTCGTTGCCGTGGTCCCGACGCAGCTTCCAGGTGGTGCCGTCGTGGGCGATCGACGCCTTGCCCGCCCCCCAGGAGCGGGCCTGGTCATCTTCCAGCCGCCACCGGCCCATGTGGTGGGAGGCGGCCACCACCCCGGGGCGGATGCCCTCGGTGCGCCAGGCCATGATCACGAAGTGGCCGATGCGGGTGCTGACCCGCACCAGGCCGCCCTCGTCGATGCCGAGCTTCTCGGCGTCGGCCGGGTGGATCCACAGCGGGTGGCGGTGGCTGATCTCGTTGAGCCACTTGGAGTTGGCCGACCGGGTGTGGATGAGCGTCGGGATGCGGAACGTGGGCAACAGGATCCGCTCGTCGCCGGCCAGGTCGAGGTCTTCCCAGTGGACGTGGGACGGGATCCAGCCCGGGGTGGCGTGCTCGGGCCAACCCCAGTCGGCCAGGGTGGTGGAGTACAGCTCCAGCTTGCGCGACGGGGTGGGGAAGCCCTCCCGGGCCACGCCGTCGACGTCGACCGCCGGGGAGCCGTCACCCAGGGGGGCCAGCGTCAGGCCGTCGAGCTCGCCGGCGTCGCCCGACCACGCCCCGGGCGTGCCCGGCTTGCGCCACACGCCGTGGCGATCCCGTTCACAGCCCTCCAAGGCGTCGGCCGGCACGGTGCGCTCGTGGGGTTCGTAGGGGTCGCCGGGCAGGGCGAAGGCGGAGCGGTCGCGCATGTACTCGAGCGGGCTCTGGCCGGCGTCCTTGGCCGCCTCGGCCAGGCCGGGCACGCCGTCGGCGAACATCCGGCCGTAGTACTCGTCGATGCTGATGGGGGTGCCGGGCTCGTCGATCGACTCGAACCAGCGGCGGATGCCGAGCGAACCGTCGGGATCGATCCGCCACGACAGCTCGATCCACAGCTCGTTCTCCTCCCACACCTCGCCCGGGTTGTGAGCGTGGCTCGGGGTGCCGGGCTCCCGCTCGCCCCGCAGCTCGGCGTAGCGGCGCATGGTCGGCTGGCGGAACCCGATCCAGCGGCCGGCGTGGGTCTCGTAGCTGTGGACGTCGTGGCGCTCGGTGGCCACGCCCATGGGGAGCACGTAGTCGGCGAACCAGGCCGTCTCGGACCAGGTGGGGGTGAGGGCCACGTGGCAGCCCACCTTGGCCTCGTCGGTCAGGGCCTCCAGCCACGAGAAACCGTCGGGGTTCGTCCACACCGGGTTGTAGACCCGGGAGAAGTAGACCTCCAGACGGCCCCGTCCCTCGTTGAGGAAGTGGGGCAGGAGGATCGACATCTCGTGGTAGGCCAGCGGGTACTCCCGGGGCCAGTTGAGCTCGTTCCAGCTCGTCACGGCCGGGGCGCCGAGGGGGGCGGCGGGGGCGAACTTGTTCATGCCGTTGCCGGCGGTGCCCCCCTTGGTGGCCACCGAGCCGGTGAGCACGTTGAGGAAGAACAGGCAGCGGGCCACCTGCCAGCCGCCGAGGTGGCCGGCGCCGGCGGCCCGCCAGTTGTGGCTGGCGAATCGGGTGGGATGGGCCCCGATCAGCTCGGCCAGCTCCCGGATCACGGTGGCCGACACCCCGGTCTTCTGCTCGGCCGCCTCGGGGGTGTAGTCGGCGTATTCGTCCAGCAGGGCCGGGCGCACCTCGCTCCACTCGACGGGACGGTCGGGATGCTGGCGCTCGAGGTAGGTCTCCCAGTTCGTCCACCGGCGCACGAAGTCCTCGTGCCAGGTGCCGGCCTCGATCAGGAGGCGGGCGATGGCCAGGATCAGGAACGGCTCGGTGCCGGGCCAGGCCGGGAGCCAGTAGTCGGCCTTGGCCCCGGTGTTCGACAGGCGGGGGTCGACGCAGATCACCTTGGCCCCGGCCGCCTGGGCCTCCATGATCCGCTGGGCGTGGGGGTTGAAGTAGTGGCCCGACTCCAGGTGGGCCGAGATCAGGAAGATGACCCGGGCGTTGGCGAAATCCGACGAGGGCCGGTCGTGGCCCATCCAGCTCTGGTAGCCGATGCGGGCGTTGGAGGAGCAGATGTTGGTGTGGGAGTTGTGGCCGTCGACCCCCCAGGCCTTCAGCACCCGCTCGGTGTAGCCGTCTTCCCCGGGGCGGCCCACGTGGTACATGACCTCGTTGCCCCGACCCTCGGTGATGGCGGTGCGGATGCGGCCGGCGATGTCGTCCAGCGCCTCGTCCCAGCTCACCCGCTCCCACCGCCCGCCGCCCCGGGGCCCGGAGCGCCGCATGGGGTACAGGATGCGTTCGGGGTCGTGGACCTGGTTGAGGGTGGCCGGGCCCTTGGCGCAGTTGCGGCCCCGGCTGGCCGGGTGCTCGGGGTTGCCCTCCACCTTGGCGATCTCGCCCGTCTCCTGATCGACGTAGGCCACCAGCCCGCAGCCCGCCTCGCAGTTGAAGCAGGTGGTGGGCACGAGGGTGTAGGCCCGCTCCTTGCGCTCGGGCCAGGCCTTGGCGTCGAGCTCCCGCCAATCGTGCCACCGCTCGAACGGTGGGTAGGCGTTGAACTGTTCGTCGCTCATGGCTGGCCTCCGGTCACGACAGTGGCACCGACTGCCCGGCGGCCAGGAAGGCGCTCTCGTAGGCGTACAGCCCGGCCAGCGCCGCCAGCCCGGCCAGCGCCAACAGCACCGGGTTGGTCGATCCCGCCGCCAGCAGGGCCGCCGTGATCACCCCGGGCACCACGAGCCCGGCGGCGACGCCGCCGGCCCAGAACCAGCGGGCCTGGCCGCCCCGGGTCAGGTCATGGGTGGCCAGCTCCACGTGCCGGCTCCCGGCCGACGTGAGCTCCATCGCCACCAGGGCGGCGGTGGCCACCACCCCGCCCAGGAGCGACCAGATGACGGCGTCGGGCTGGGGCACGTCCACCACCAGATCGGCGATCCCCAGAGCCGACGCCCCGGCCGTGACGGCCTGGGCCAGGAGCACGGGCAGCAGCAGGGGTGTCTGCCACAGGTCCCGGCCCTCGCACTGGCCCAGCAGGAACGCCGTGTACCCCGCGGTGCCCGCCGCGCCGAGCACGGCCGGCACGGCCAGCCAGGGCAGCGCCCCGCCGGCCGAGGCCGCCCCGGCCACGAACCAGGCGGCGCAGACGGCGGCGAAGGCGATCAGGATCCACGCCCCCCGCACCAGCCACGACGTCGAGTTCGGCATGGTCAGCAGGTAGAAGAACCGCTTGGGCTGGCGCAGATCGGCCACCAGCAGGGCGCCGGTGGCGGCCAGGAAGAGGCCGGCCAGCACGGGGGCCAGCACGCCGACCACGCCGCTGTCGCCGTGGCCCAGCAGCACCAGGAGGGCAGCCAGCAGCATCACCCCGGCGGCGATGGCCTTGGTCACGAGGTAGCCGGCCACCTTCGCTTTCCAGGTGGGGTGGTGGGCCGTGGTGTAGGCGGTGCGGGCCACCACCCCGGTGGTGCCGGCGGGCACCGTGGGATGGTCGGGGGTGACGTCGGCCCAGATCAGGCCGTCGGCGGCGATGGCGGTGCGGGTGGGGTCGAGGGAGGCCTGATCGGCTCCCCGGTAGTAGACCTTGGGCCGGGTGTTCTGCTCCGGGGCCCGTACCGCCACCGGGTCACGGGCGATGACCCGGCTGATGGCGGACGCCGGATCGTCGAGGTCGCCGATCACGATGGCCTCGGTGGGGCACACGATCTGGCAGCTCGGCAGCAGGCCCACCTCGAGCCGGTGGTTGCACATGTTGCACTTGTGGGCGGTGCTGGTCTCGGGGTTGATGTAGATGGCGTCGTAGGGGCAGGCGTTCATGCAGCTCTTGCAGCCGATGCAGCGCCGATCGTCGAAGTCCACCACCCCGTTGTCCGCCCGGAACAGGGCGGAGGTGGGGCAGATGGCCATGCACGGGGCGTCGTCGCACTGGTTGCACCGCATGACGGTGAACTTGCGGGCGACGTCGGGGAACGAACCCGTCTCGATGTACTTCACCCAGGTCCGGTTGACCCCGAGCGGCACGTCGTGCTCGCTCTTGCACGCCACTGTGCAGGCGTGGCATCCGATGCAGCTCGTGCTGTCGAGCAGGAAACCGAGGCGTGCCACCTCCGGAATGTACGGCGTTACGGAACTGCGCCGCAAACGGTCGCAGGCCTCGTCTCAGGCCAGACCCTTCAGCATGAGGTTCCAGTAGAGGAAGGGCAGGCCGTACTTCTTCAGGTACCACATGTCCCGGCGGGGCCGGGTGGCGTCGATCAGCGCGGTGGGGAAGCTCGGCGTGTGCTCCATCGTGTAATCGAACTCCGCCAGCAGCATGTGCCGGCGGGACGTGGTGAGGGGGCAGGAGGCGTAGCCGCCGTAGCCCAGCGGGAACGCCTGGCCGGCCAGGTGGGCCGCCACGTTGGCCGCCGCCACCGGCGCCTGCTTGCGCACGGCGGCACCGGTCTTCGAGTTGGGGGTGGACCCGGCGTCGCCCAGGGCGAACACGTTGGGGTAGCGCACGTGCTGCAGGGTGGTCTTGTCGACGTCGACGTACCCGGTGGGGAGGCCGGTGGACAGGGGGCTCGACTTGACCCAGTCCGGGGCCGACTGGTGGGGCACCACGTGCATCACGTCGTAGGGCAGCGAGAACCCGGCTCCCCCCTCGTCCATCGAGCGGAACGTGGCCTTGCGGCCGTCGGGATCGACCGACTCCAGCTCGGCCTTGGTGTGGAGCGTGATCCCGTACTCGGCGATCACCTTGTCCAGGGCGTCGGCGAACACGGGCACCCCGAAGATGCGGGGGGTGGGCACCACGAGATGGATGTCGATGTCCTTCAGAACGCCCTGCTGGCGCCAGTAGTCGGCGGCCAGGTACGCGATCTTCTGGGGGGCGCCGGCGCACTTGATCGGGTCGGCCGGCATGGTGAACACGGCGGTGCCGGAGCGGGTGTTGCGGATGAACTCCCAGGTGTGGGGGGCCAGATCGAACCGGTAGTTCGACGAGACGCCGTTACGGCCGAGGGTGTCGGTGACGCCGGGGACGCGATCCCAGTCGAGCTGGATGCCGGGGCAGACCACGAGGGCGTCGTAGGTGATGGTGCGGCCGCCCGCCGTGTGGACGGCGTTGTTGTCGGGGTCGAAGCCGTCGGCTGCGTCCCGGATCCAGGTGACGTCCTTGGGCATCACCGATGCCTCGGAGCGCACGGTCGAGTCGATCTTGGCCGCTCCCCCACCCACCAGGGTCCACAGCGCCTGGTAGTAGTGCTTGTCCGACGGCTCGACGACGGCGATGTCGGTGATCTTCTTGCGCCGCAGGCGGGCGGCGACGGAGATGCCGGCGGCGCCGCCTCCGACGATGACGACGCGGTGATGAGCGGTGGTGGCCATGGTGTTCCCCCTCGGGTCGGGTCGGGACATCTGGTGTCACGGTCGGGACATCTGGTGTCACGGTCGGGACATCTGGTGTCACGGTGTCCCCACTAAATGTACGTACAAAGGTACGTCCAGTCAAACTCGGATCACTCGATGGTGGATCCATCGGGGCGGTAGGTGCGCCACCGCCCGGTCACCGGGTCCCGGGTGATCGAGAACCTCTTCTGCTTCCACCGGTTGTGGAATCCGCAGAGCGGGGCCCCGTTGTCGGGATTCGTCGGCCCGCCCCTGCCGTACTCATGCAGGTGGTCGACCTCGCACCGGCTGGTCGGAAGATCGCAGCCAGGCCAGACACAGTGCGGGCTCTGCAGTTGGGCCGCCAGCCGGGCCGACCCGGTGAACAGCCGGGCCTTCCGGCCAAGATCGATCACCACGCCCTTGGTGTTGACGATCACCCGTCGGATCTCGTTGGCCAGGCTCGAGAAGAATTGTTCCACCGGCTCCAGTGCCATGCCGTCGAGCGTGGAGCACCGGTACCGGTCGGGGTCACACCACCCGCTCCGCTCCGCCTGCAGATCGGTCAGCGACGCCGACCAATGCGTGTCGGGCGCCGCCGCATCCGTCCCCAGCAGCTCGGCCAGGCCGAGGTAGGCCTCGGCCGACCAGACGATGTTGTGCACGATCGCCGGGGCCGACGTGTCGGCCGGGGCGCCGGCGGCGTCGTCGAAGATGCGGGCCAGGGCATCGGCCCTGCGCTGGGCCTCCGTGCGCTTGAGGTCGGTGATCGTGGCCGCATCGCCGAGGCGGCCACGGGCCTCGGCCCAGTCCGCCTTCCGCAGCATCTCTACGTAGTGGTCGAAGATCTCCCGCATCCGCGATCCCTGATCGGACGCGAAATGCCCCGACAGATCCCAGATCTTCTCGATGTCATTGTGGATGAGACGGGCGTTCCGATTGTCGTGGTTGCGGTTGTTCTCCTTGAACCCACCGTTCAGATCGACCACCCGTTCCCAGTCGAGCACCTTCACCTTGAAGTCGTCGAACGACTCCTCGCTGGCCCAGCGCAGGAACTTCTCCTGCCGAACGGGTACCTTGCCCTTGATCCGCGGGTTAGCCTGCACCCGGGCCAGCACTTGCACGTGGTCGAGGCCGATCAGGCCCGAGCGGAACGCCGCCGCCACTTCCGGCAGATCACCCAGAGCCCGAGCCGCCTGCGCCCGCCGAAAGGCCTCACCGTTTGAGACTTTCAGCACGTGGCAGGCGTGGGCCTTGACCGAACGATGACCATCGATCCGGTGCAGTCGACCAGCCTCGATCCGAGCCAGATTGTCGATCTGAGCGGCGCCCACCACCCGGTGCACCAACTCCAGGCCCTGTTCGGCCGCCAGCACGTCACTATCCAGCTGCGGCTGGTTCAACTCGTCGGCCAGATCCCGAGCGGCATCGATCAACGCGATGTAGCGGGCCCTGAGCCGCTCATTTGAAAAGATCAGCTCCGCCACCGAATCCATGCCTCAACCCTACGCATGGGGTGTGACAGCGAAGGTCGATTTGTGTCCTGTCGGAGAACATTTCTCCGCCTTTTGTTGCGACAGCTCAATCCACCTCCGCCGAGACCTTAAGCAGGGACGAGCAGCGGGCGATAAAGCTCCTGGGACCCCATGACTGACGACCTCGAGCCCGGCGACCAGACGAAGGATCGAATCGCCGCGCGCTCGGCAATCGCGTTCAGCATCCTCGCCACCGCGTGCCTGACGGCGTTCGCCCGCGATCGGCTGTCCGGGAGCGACACATCGTCGAGCCTTGACCTACTGGGCTATAGCTTCCTCGCCGCGGCCGCAATCTGTCTCCTCTGCAATCGGTACTACCGATCCGCCGATCGCCGCATCGCCGAGGCCGAGACGGCCGCCCTCTTCGCCGGGCGGGCCAACATCTACATCGACCAGATTCGGGTGGCAACGGAGACGAGCGGCGCCGCCCGTCGGGCCCGGGCCGGCTGGATCCGGTTGCTGACCCAAGGCCAAGGCGTGATGGAAGGAACGCTCCGGCTGGACGGGGACGGCATTCACTGGGCTCCAGCCCGACTCGCTCGCTGGTTCCGTATGGAGGAGTGGACGGTCGACCTCGATCAGGTGGGCTATGTGTCGGTGACTCGCACGGCCCTTCGGGTCGGCAAGGGTGGCATCGCAACGCTGCAACTGAGATCCGGCTTTCCGATCGACCTTTTGCTGCGGCGGGCGTCGTTGTGGCCATGGCTGTTCTTCCCCGGGCTCGCCTTCCTGGCGGCGAGCTGGGTCGGCGACTCGGATCACCCGTGGGGCCTGCTCCCCTTCGCCGAGGGGCAGGTCCGAGGCGTGACCGCCACCTACGAGCGAGGGATCGGTGTCATCCTGCGGGGCGTGCACCCGGACTTCGTCCGAGCCACGAAGCTGGCTCAGGGCCGGGTGGCCTGACCCCACCGGGCTGACCCCGGGTCGTACCCTTGGCCCATGCCGGCACGGGCGAACACGAGACGGATGCTGATCGCACCGCTCGTCGCGGCCGCCGTGCTCGTGTGGGCCGTGCTGCCGACGCTCGCCGCCGCTGGGCTAGCCCTCGACCATCCGGCCTGGTCGTCCCCCGGCATCGACCCCCCGGCCGGCCCGTTGGCGGTCGACGAGCCGTCGTGGTGGCCGCCCGGCCATCGCTACCGCTGGACCGGCCAGGCCACCGGCGCATCTATCGAGCGCGTCGACCCCTGGGGATCACCCGCCGCCGGCCACGTGTGGACGGCCGCCGTGGCCACGGCGGCCGGCGGGCTCGCCTGGTGGCTGTGCCGGGGCGACGCCCGCCCCGTCCTACCCCGCCGGCCCGACTTTCACCGCTCCGAACGGGTCAGCTGACGGCGGCCACCATCGTGGCCGGCCGGGTGGCGTAGAGGATGTACCCGTCGCCGTCGGGCGTGAGGTAGATCACGCCTTCCACCTGGGGTTCGGGCGAGCTCGGGCGTTCGGGGCAACGCGGCCGCCGACGGCCCTGCCGTAGAAGATCCCGAACGGTGTGCCTGCCCCACATCGTCCCAACCGCCTTTCGCATCCTCAGTCCGTGCCTTGTCCGACACAGGTTCGACGTCAACCAACCGTCTCCCGGTTCCCCGCCCGCGACCCCTTCAACCGGATCGCAACCGAACCGTCACCTGACGGCTCGGAAAGGCTCACTCCACTAGAGCCACTGCGATCGCCGTAGATACATGGCCTGCACCGCGACAGTGCCAGCGGGGCCTGGTCCCGGCTCCGGCGACACGCTCTAGCCGGCGACCGGGCCCCCGGCCCAGACCGGTGGCCGTCGCCCGCCCCAGGGCCGGGCCGCTTCCAGCTGGGCCGCCACCCGGAACAGCACGTCCTCCCGCCACGGGGCCGCCACCAGCTGCACCCCCACCGGCAGGCCGGCGTCGTTCCACCACAGCGGCACCGACATCGCCGGCTGACCGGAGGCGTTGAACGGCGAGGTGAACACGATCGACGGTCCGGCCTTGGCCATCCCCGCCATCGGGTCCTCCGCCGTATGGACGAGCTCACCCAGCCGCACCGGCGGGTTGGCCATCGTCGGGGTGAGCAGCAGGTCGGTGTCGGCCCACCAGGAGCACAGCCGGCGCCGCCACTGGTCGACCCAGGTCACCGACTCGAGGTAGCGGCCGGTGGGGCGGGCCTTGGCCCGCTGCACCATGGCCCAGTCGACGGGCTCGATGTCGGCTTCGGTGAGGGGCCGGCCCACCACCCGCTCCCAGTGGTCGAAGTCGGCGGCGGCGTGGGCCGACACGATCACCCCGAAATGGCGGCGGAACTCGGCCGCCTCGTCGAGGGCGGCGGGGTGGCCCACCTCCACCTCGTGGCCCAACTCGACCAGGAGCTGGGCGGCGTCCGACACCGCCACCACGCAGTCGGGGTGGACCTCGTGGATCTCGCCCGGTGCCTGGGCCAGCACCCCGATGCGGAGCCGGCCCACGGGGGCGCCGACCTCCCGCCGGTAGGGCCGACCCGGCGGCGGGGCCACATTGGCGTCGCCCCGTTGGGCGCCGGCCACGGCGTCGAGGGCGGCGGCCGAATCCCGCACGGAGCGGCTGATGACCCCCTCGGACGCGAACCCGCCCCACACCTCGCCGTGATCGGGGCCCGACGGCACCCGACCCCGGGCCGGCTTGAGCCCGAACAGCCCGCAGGCCGATGCCGGGACCCGGATCGATCCGCCCCCGTCGCCCCCCGAGGCCATGGGCACCATGCCCGAGGCCACGGCGGCGGCCGACCCGCCGCTCGATCCGCTGGGCGAGTGGTCGGGGTGCCACGGGTTGCGGGTGGCGCCGAAGGCCAGGGGCTCGGTGGTGGGCAGGGACCCCCACTCCGGGGTGTTCGTCTTGCCCAGCACCACCAGGCCGGCCCGACGGAAGCGGACGGCCAGCTCGGTGTCGTACGCCGGCCGGTGGTCGATGGCCTTGAGCACCGGCATGCCGGCGCAGTACCGGTCTCCGGCGGTGTGGACCATCAGGTCCTTGATGAGGAACGGCACGCCGGTGAACGGTGCCGCCGTGGGATCGCCCCCGGCCGGCCGGGCCCGGTCGAGGGCCACAGCCGCCGCCCGGGCCCCGTCGTAGAGCGGGGTGATGACGGCGTTGAGCCGGGGGTTGACGGCCTCTATCCGATCGATGGCGGCTTCCACCGCCTCCAGCGCGCTCAGCTCGCCCCGGCGGATCAGCTCGGCCTGGGCTGTGGCGTCGAGCGAGGCCAGATCCTCGGTGCCGCTACCCGATTCGGTCGCCATCAGGCGGTCAGAGGGCCAGGCCGGCCGGCTGGGATTCCATCTGGCGCCGCACGATCAGGTAGGTGACGAAGGTGCCGAGGATCAGCATCGCCCCGAAGGCGGCGTTGCCCGAGTTCACCCCGCCGTAGCCGAGCACGGTGAACAGGGCGCCCGACGACACCCCGGCCACGGCGCCGGAGCCGATCATGGCCAGGTCGCCCACGCCCTGAACCCCCACCCGTTGCTCGATGGGGAAGGTGGACACGAGCAGGCTGGAGGCGGCGACCACACCGAAGCACCAACCGAGCCCGATGAGGAAGTTGCCCATGAACACCCCGAGCTGTCCCTCGGGCGGGGTGACGGCGGCCCAGGCCGCCCCGGCCGTGCACAGCGCACCGGCGATGTAGAGCATCGGATACTGCCCGATCCGGTCGGTCATGCGGCCGATGAGGGGCGAGAACAGGTACATGCCCCAGATGTGGAAGGCCATCATCCAGCCGATGATCCCCTGGCCCTGGCCGCCCTCGTCCATGTGGAGCGGGGTGAGCGACATCACGCCCACCATCGTCACCTGGCTCACGATCATGGCCCCCACGGCCAGGCGGGCCGCCGGGTTCGCCATGATCAGGGCGAGCGATTCCTTGGCGCTCTGGCGAGGGCCGCTGTCGACGTCGTTCTTGCGGCCCACGCCACCGGCCAGCACCAGCGGGTCGGGGCGGAGGCGGATCTGCACGATCGCCGCCGCCACCAGGAACATGAGACCCGACAGGAGGTAGGAGCCGCCCTTGATCGGCAGCCCGATGGACTCGCCGATGTCGCTGGCCGTGCCCGACACCACCGAACCGGTGGTGGACCCGATGGTCGTGGCCCACACGATCGTGCTGATCGTGCGGGCCCGCCGTTCGGGCGCGGCCAGGTCGGAGGCGGCGTACCGGGTGGCGAGGTTGGCGGCATTGCCGGCACCGGCGCCGAGCACGCCCAGGCACAGGAGCGGGTAGCTGCGGGTGATGGCGGCCAGCAGGGCGATGGCGGCGCCCGACGAGCCCACCAGGTACCCGCACAGCAGCGAGACCCGACGCCCGTAGGTGGAGGCCAGCTTCGACATGGGGAACGACACGGCCGCCGCCCCGATCGACAGGCAGGCGGCGGCCACGGTCGACAGGGCCTTGTTGCCGCCCGTGATGTCCTTGGCCAGCAGGGCGGTGACGATGTAGGTGGCGACGAGGCCCACCCCGCCGGACGCCTGGCTGAACAGCAGCGTACGCATGGTGCGCTTCTGGATCGCCTCGAGATCGAGCGGTGCGTGGCCGCCCACTGCGTTCGGAGCTGTCTCCGGCTCCCCCGTGGTAGTCATGACCGAAAGTCTGCACTAATCGCGAGAGGCGGCCAAACTTTCAGGGGCGAAACATCTACCCGCGGGGGTCGCTCAAACCACTTCCCACTGCAGGAGGGTGTTGGGCGGGTCGTCGTCGGGGTGGTGCTCGAACACGCCTCTCACGGCGGACCCGATCACCAGAGGTTGCATCGGGTCGCCCACCAGGTTGCCGATGATGCGGACGTTGTCGGCCGCCGGCAGCTCCACCAGGGCCACCACGTAGGGGCCCTGCTCGGCCAGGGCCGGGTGCACGGGGTGCCAGATCCGCTGGTGGCTGTAGAGGATGCCCTCGGCCGGGGTCTCGGCCCAGCCCAGGTCGAAGCTGTGGCAGCGGTGGCAGACCCATTCGGGCCCCCACTGGAACTTGTGGCAGCTGTTGCACCGCTGGAGGATCAGCTTGCCTTCCTTGAGGCCGTCCCAGTAGGGGGCGTCGAGGCCGTCGCCGGCGGCCACCGGCTTGGCCAGGCCGGGCTTCAGGTACGGGGTGGTTGCGCTCACAGCGTGGCCTCACTTCCGAAGATGCAGCAGCTGACCGGGGTGACCATGGGACCCGAGGTGACCATCGAGATCTCGGCCCCCGGCACCTGGGAGGTCGACTCCCCCCAGATCTGGCGGACCGCCTCGATGTTGAGGCCGAGGCCGTGCATGTAGCACTCGGCCAGGTTGCCGCCGCTGGTGTTGAGCGGCAGCTTGCCCGACGGGGCGACCAGGTTCTCGTAGGTGAGGAAGTCGTTGACCTCCTCGGCCGTGCAGAACCCGTGCTCCACGATGCTCATCATCACACCGCCGGTGAAGTTCTCGTAGCTCTGCAACACGTCGACGTCGGACGGGCCCACCTGGGCCATGTTGTAGAGCCGGGGGGCGACGGTGGGGAAGCTGGACGAGGCGTACTCCGGGGTGTTGTGCACGGTGGCCCCGGCCCGGTGCTGGGAACCCGACACGGCGCCCAGCAGGTAGCACGGCGGGTGGGGGAAGTCCTTGGCCCGTTCGGCCGCCACCAGCACCATGGCGGCCGCCCCGTCGTTCTCCAGGCAGCAGTCGAACAGGTGGAACGGCTCCACGATCCAGCGGCTCTCGTCGTACTTGGCCTCGTCGAGCGGGCGGCCGTGCATCACGGCCCGGGGGTTGGCCTGGGCGTGGTGGTAGGCGGCCAGCGAGATGGCCCGCAGGGCCTCCTGGCGGACCCCGTGGTCGTGCATGTAGCGGTTCACCTTCATGGCGAACTGGTGGGCGGCCGACATGAGGCCGTAGGGCAGGGTGTGGGCCGCCGGGCCCGACACCACCTTGGACCGGGGGCCCTGCCCGAACCGGCCGAACTGGCCCTGGGCCAGGGCCCGGAACACCACCACGCACTCGGCCTGGCCGGTGGCGATGGCGGCCGCCGCGTTGGCCACCGCACCCGATCCGCCGCCACCCCCGCCGCCCCACTGCATGGAGGCGAAGCTGAGCTGCTTGCAGCCGAGGGCGGCCGACATGCGGGAGGCGTCGCTGCGGTCGTTGGAGTACGACGAGAACCCGTCGACGTCGCGCGGATCCACACCGGCGTTCTCGCAGGCCTTGAGGATGGCCTGGATGGCCAGCTTGAACTCCGGGTCGGGCGACCGGCCCCACTTGTAGTACTCGGTCTCGGCCACACCGGCCACGGCGACCTTGCCCCGCAGCGTTCGATCACTCATACGCGCTCACCTGCTCCGATCCTCCCCCGATTGGGCTGGACCGCCGACGTTAGGTTGCCCTCCCGGGAGGGGCAAGACCGGTGCTCTGCGGGGGCTCGCGCCCCCGACGCCTCGCAGGCTCGGCTCCCCCATCTCCGGTGGGGCCCCACCCACCGGGCGGCTACGCCGCGGGGGCTCGCGCCCCCGACGCCTCGCAGGCTCGGCTCCCCATCTCCGGTGGGGCCCCACCCACCGGGCGGCTACGCCGCGGGGGTCACAGGGGCCCGACGTAGTGGGCGGCGGGGCGGATGATCTTGGCGTCGGTGGCCTGTTCCAGGGCATGGGCGCACCAGCCGATCATGCGGGCGGCGGCGAACGTGGCCCCGAACCAGCCCCGGGGGATGCCGCACCCTTCGAGCACCACGGCGGCGTGGAGATCGACGTTGGGCACGAGGCGGCGGCCGGCCAGCAGGCGGGTGCCGGCCGCCTCGGCCGCCACGGCCAGGGCGTGGCGTTCGGGGGCCAGCGGGGCCGACACGGCCCGCATCACCTCGCCCCGGGGGTCGGGGGCCCGGTAGACGCTGTGGCCGAAGCCCTGGAGGCGGCGCCGGCTGGCGATCTCGTTGCGCATCCAGTCCTCGGCGGCGGCCGGCTCGCCGATCCCGTCGAGCATGTCGAGGATGCGCTCCAGGGCGGCGCCGTGGCGGGGGCCGCTGAGGGCGGTGAACCCGGCGACGACGCAGGCCCCGAGATCGGCCCCGGTGGAGGCGACCACCCGGGTGGTGAAGGTGGAGTTGTTGAACCCGTGGTCGATGGTGAGCACGAAGTAGGCCTCCAGGGCGGCCACCGCCTCGGGCCGGGGCTCCTCCCCCACCCCGAGGCCGAGCAGCATCCGCAGGTAGTCGGCCACGTGGCCCAGCGACGGGTCGGGCTCCACCGGCCGGCCGTGGAAGATCGAGGCCACCAGGGTGGGAAAGGCGCTGGTGAGACGCACGGCGTCGGCCCGGCGCTCGGCCGGGGTCAGGTCGATCAGGGGCCGGCAGCCCACGGTGGCGCCGAGCAGGCTCAGGCCGGTGCGCAGGTCGAGCGCGCCGGGGCCGGCCCGCTCCAGCACCGCGATGAGGGCCGGGGGCAGCGTGCGGTCTCCGGCCAGCGGCTCGGGCGACTCGTCGAGCACCAGGGCCGCCACCTCTTCCCAGGTGGAGCTGCGGGCCAGCTCGGCGGCGTTGCGGCCCCGGTAGTGGTAGTACCCCTCGTCGCCCACGACGTCGCCGATGGTGGTGGCGGTGACCGCCACGTCGGCCAGACCCCGAGGTACCTCGATCAGCTCCCGCATGGCCCGAACGCTATTCCACCGGTGTGACAGCGGGGAACCTGGGGCCAGCTCCCCCACTCCTCCCCGATGGAAGCGAATGGGGGAGGCGGATGGGGCAGGTGCCCGCTGTGGGTGGGCGGCGTGCCGGTGGACGATGACATCACACCGACCGGCACGGAGCCGGCGGGACACAGCAAGGAGACAGTCCCATGAAGCGCTTCATCATCGAGCGTGAGATCCCCGGAGCCAGCGACCTCACCCCGGCTCAGCTGGCTGACATCGCCAAGGCCTCCAACGAGGTGGTGAACGGTCTCGGGGTGCCCTACAAGTGGGTGAACAGCTACGTGGCCGGTGACAAGATCTACTGCGTCCACGAGACCGACAACGTGGAGACCATCCTGGAGCACGCCCGCCGGGGCGGGTTCCCGGCCAACACGGTGTCGGTGGTGGCCAACGAGTTCGGCCCGCACAGCGCCGCCTGACCGACAGAAGCCCCTGAACGACAGCCCAGCCTGAACGACAGCCCAGCCTCAACGATGCTGTGATCCACACCGCCCCCGCCGAGCGCTCCCCCGCCGGCGGGGGTCGTGGCACACTCCAGACATGAGGGCCGATCCGCAGGACCACGCAGCGGGCGGCGGAGCCACTCCGCTGGCGCTGGCGCCCCGGCCGGTGCCGCTGACCCCGTTCATCGGCCGGGCGGCCGAACGGCAGGCCCTGGCCCTCGCCGTCCGATCCCACCGCCTGGTCACCGCCACCGGGCCGGGCGGGGTGGGCAAGACCCGCTTGTGCCTGGCCGTGGCCGACGACCTGGCCGTCGCCGTGCCCGACGGGGCCCAGCACGTCGCCGACGGCATCGCCTTCGTCGATCTCGTGGCCGTCACCGACGACACGAGGGTGGTGCACGCCATCGCCGACGCCGTCGGCGCCCCCGAGCAGGCCGGGCTCACCCGTCGCCAGTCACTGGCCGCCACGCTGCAGCACCGGCACTGCCTGGTGATCGTGGACAACTGCGAGCACGTGCTGGTCGGGGTCCGGGGTGCCATCGACGATCTGCTGGCCGACTGCCCGACGGTCCGCATCCTGGCCACCAGCCGCACCCGCCTCCTCCTGGCGGGCGAGACCGTGTTCCCGCTGCCGGGGCTGTCGATCGAAGCGGGCGACGCCGAGGCCCTGTTCGCCGCCCGGCTGGCGGCCAGCGGGGCGACCGAACCGCTGTCGGAGGCCGACGGCGAGACGGTGCGCACGATCTGCCGCCGGCTCGACGGCATGGCCCTGGCCATCGAGCTGGCCGCGGCCCGGGTGCCGAGCTTCGGCCTCGACGGGTTGCGCCTGGCCCTCGACCAGAGCCACGACCTCCTGGCCTACGGCCACCGCACCGGCGACCGTCACGGGTCGCTGCGGGCCGCCATCGACTGGAGCTACCGCCTGCTGACGGCCGAGGAACAGGACGTGCTGCGGTTGGTGACCGTGTTCGCCGCCCCCTTCGCCCTCGACGCCGCCACCGACGTCACCGGCCGCCAACCGGGGCCGTTGCTCGACACCCTCAGCCGCCTCGTCGACTGGAGCCTGGTGACACTGCAGCCTGGTCGGCCGTCGCGCTACCGGGTGCTGGAGACGATCCGGCAGCACGCCATGGAGCGGTCGGCCGAGCTGGGTGAGCTCGACGACCTCCACGATCGGCACCGGCGGTGGTGCCGGGCCGAGTTGCGCCACCTGTTGGCCCGGGCCCCCGGCGACGATGCGTGGTGCGCCGAGGTGGACCGCCAGCTCGACGAGGCCCGGGCCGCCCTGCGCCTCGTGTCGGCCCGGACCGAAGGCGGGACCCGAACCGGGGGCGAGACCGAGACCGGGGGCGAGACCGGGGCCGGGGGCGACATCCGGGCCGAGGCGGGGACGCTGGCTCAGATGATCGCCGACGTGGCCTTCCTGCGGGGTCGCCCCGGCGAGGCCCAGCTGCGGTACGGGCAGGCCGCCGGCCTGGCCGCCACCGCGGCCGAACGCCACCGGGGGCTGTACCGGGCGGCCCGGGCCGCCCTCATTCGCTACGTCGGCGACGAGGCCGTCGACCTGGCCGGGCAGGCAGCCGAGGTGGCGCTGGCGTCGGGCGACCGTGAGTCGGCCGGCCGCTACGTGGCCGAGCTGGTCGCCTGGCGCCATCGTCACGTGGGCACGATGACGACCCCGCTCTCGGGCGAGGAGACCGAGGCGCTGTTGGCTCGGGCCCTCCGTCTGGGTCAGGACTCGCCCACCGTAGGCGCCGCCGTGCTGGTTGCCGTCGTCTGCCGCAACGACGTGGTGCGGGACAGTGGCGAGGCCGACCAGGCCGTGGCCGCCGCCCGCGCCACCGGCGACAGGCTCCTCGTCGACGCCGCCCTCGACCAGTTGTGCGGCTACCAGCTGGAGCAGGCCGACCTGGCCGCCGCCGCCGACACGGTGCAGCAGCGTCTGGCCGCTCTGGCCGCCATCCCGGTCGACGTCACCAGCGCCATGGACCACGCCGACGCCCGGCTGATGGCGGCCCACGTCGACCTGGCCGCCGGCCGGCTGCCCGCCGCCCGCCGCCACGCCGACGCCCTCGCCGCGCTGCCCTTCCTGCGGGAGGAGCCGCACGTGGGCCTGGCCCGGCGCCTCGAGGTCGACGCCCTGGCCGGCGCCTTCGACGATGTGATCGAGGTGTCCGAGCGGTTCCACGCCGGTTGGGTGCGGGCCGGCCGGCCCCGGGTGAACAATCTGGGGCCGGCGGTCTACGCCGTGGCCATGGTGCACGGCATGCGGCGCGACGCCACCGCCCGGCGCCGCTGGGTGGAGCTGGCCGGCCAGGTGCTGCGTACCCCCGAGACGATTCAAGGGGCCACGGCCGTGTGGCCCGTCGCCCTCGATGCCCTGCTCGACCTCGACCTCGGCGCTCCCGATCGGGCGCTGGCCCGCTTCGCCCACGAACCCGACGCCGTACCGTCCGAGAGCCGGTGGCACCAGCAGCTGTGGCTGCCCTGGTACGCCGGGGCGTGGGCCGAGGCGTCGACCCTCACCGGGGCGCCGGCGCTCGACGACCGCCTGGCCCGGGCGGAGGCCGTGGCCCGGGGCAACGAGGTCGTGGGGCTCGTCATCGAGCGGGCCCGGTTGGTGGCCGGCGGTGGGACGGCGTCGGGGCCGGCGATGCGGGTTGTGGCCGACCGGTTCGCCGCTCTGGCCTGTCCCTACCAGGCGGGCCGCACCCTGGTGCTGGCCCGGGAGGCGCCGCCTGGCACCCCGGCCTCGACCCCCGGCTCGGCGGCGGTACCGGCCGCTCTGGCATCGCTCAGCGGCCGCGAGCGCGAAGTGCTGGCCCTGGTGGCGGCCGGGCGCTCGAACCCGCAGATCGCCGAGGCGCTCTACATCAGCCGAAAGACGGCCGAGCACCACGTGTCGAACATCCTCACCAAGCTCGGCGTGGCCACCCGGGCCGAGGCGGCGGCCCTCGCCGGCCGGGCCGGGCTCGACAGCGACGGCCCGCACTCCGGCGGCTGAGCAGCAGTCGGAAAAACCTTCGGTCGCCGCCCCCGGAGCCTGCTCCGCTTTCGGGTCGAGCGCCGGGCCCGGTACCGGGGCCGCTCAGTCCCCGGCGCTACAGGCCCGGAGCAGGGCGGTGACCAGGTCGTTGGTGGGGGTGGGGATGCCGTGGCGGCGGCCGAGCCGGGACACCACGGCGTTGCGGGCGTCCCACTCGAGCGGTCGACCGTCGCGCCGGTCGGCGGCGATCGAGCTGAGGTGGCCGGGGGCCCGGCCTCCGATCTTCTCCAGCATGCGCTCGGCGGCGTCGGGGGCGAAATCGGCCCCCTCGGCCCGGCCCACCGCCGCCACCTCCTCGGCCAGCACCAGGGCGGCAGCCTGCACGTCGCCCCGGCCCATCACCGAGATGTCGCGGATCGTGAGGGCCCCGATGGCACCGACCACGGCGTTGATCAACAGCTTGTTCCAGGCTGCGGTCACGAAGTCGTCGATGGGCGTGAACCGGAGCGACGAGCCCTCGGCCACGGCGGCCACGGCCCGGCCGGCCTCGTTGTCGGGCACGACGAAGTTGGCCGGGCTGGCCTGGCGGATCTGGTCCGGGGCCACCCGGTCGGCGGCGAGTTGCACCACGACCGGGATCACGGTGGCCCGGGGGGCGAGCGGTTGCACCCGTTCCACCTGGTCGATCCCGTTCTGGCACACGGCCACCACGGTGCCGGCCCGGCACAGGCGCTCCAGCCAGGGACGGGCCGCCTCGCTCTGGTAGGCCTTGGTGGCCAGCAGCACCACGTCGGCGGCGGCGGCGGCCCCGGCCAGATCGTCGGGATGGGACACGAAACGTGGGTTGGCCACCACCTCCGAGCCGTCGGCCCGGCGGACCACGAGCCGGTTGATCGGCGTACCTCCGGCCGACGGGGGCCGCAGGCACACCGTCACCTCGTGGCGGGTCTCGGCCGCCAGGAGGGCGGCCACCACACCGCCGATGGCGCCGGCCCCGATCACGGCCACGTGCTGGCTGGGAGCCGAGGTCACGAGATGCGGTACGCCCGCTTGGCTGCACCCCGGAACAGGTCGGCCTTCTCGCTGGCGCTGTAGCCGGCCGCCGTCTTCTTGAAGGCGTTCCACAGCACCACGTAGGAGCAGCCCCGCCGGTCCACCGGGAAGTTCGACTCGAACATGCAGCGGGCCGGGCCGAAGGCGTCGATGCAGAACCGCATCTCGTCGCCCCAGGCCGCCACCAGCTCATCGGAGGTGGGGGCCGTGGGCTCCTTGTGCCAGGCCAGGCCGTAGAGGGCCATGCCGATCCCGCCCACCTTGAGGAAGACGTTGGGGCAGGTGGCGATGTCGGCCATGACCGGACGCCACCAGGCCAGGATCTCGTCGCGCCGGCCGGCGTAGGGGCCGATGCCGATGGGGCCGCCCAGGTGGTCGAGCACGATGGTCGACTCGGGATAGGCCCGGGCCAGGTCGGCCAGCTCGGGGAGCTGGGGGTGGTACATCCAGGCGTCGTAGGTGAGGCCGAGGTCCCGGGTGAGGATCTCGAAGCCCCGGCGGAACTCGGCCGTGCCCATGTCACCCTGCTCGGGGTGCATGTGGGAGTTGCCCACGTCGGGCGAGGCGTCCCACGAGGTGGCGTGGCGGATGCCGGCGAACAGGCCGCCGCCCGCCTCCACCTCGGCTTCCAGCACCGGGCGCACCCCGTCGCCCAGCTTGAGGTCGGCGCAGCCCACGATGGCGGCGATGCGGGCGCCGGGGGTGGCGGCCGATTGGGCCGCCTGGTCGGCGGCGAAGCGCACCTCGCCCACCGGGGCCATCTCCTTGGGGCCGTCGGTGTCGTAGCCCGACATGCAGTCGACGTAGACAGTCTCCACCACGTTGTGGCCGGCGCCCGTCTCGGCCTTCAGCTCCTCCACCAGGAAGCGCTCCTTGGGGTGGTCCCACAGGTGGTGGTGGGGATCGCAGATCTCCAGCTCCGGTTCCAGAGCCTCTTCGACGGTCGTGGCCAGCCAGGCGGCGCGCGTGGGATCCATGGCCCCGCAAGCTACCCCGCCCTGGCGCCCGGCGCCTGTTCCGCTCACCGGGCGGCCACTCACCCGCCGCCCGGCCTGCGGGCGCCCAGCACCTCCTGCACCTCCCCCACGAAGGCGGCCGGGCGGTGGACCACCTCGGCCCAGCCGAAGCGCAGCGTCACCCAACCGTGGCTGGTGGCGAGCCGGTCCCGCCGGCGGTCGTCGCCCTGGACCTGGGCGGTGGCGTGCCACCGGCGCCCGTCGAGCTCCACCACCACCCGCTCGACCGGCCAGGCCAGGTCCACCACGCCCCGCACCCCGTCGTACCACGGGGGCCGGTACTGGGCCCGCCAGCCCCCGATGCCGGCCCCCCGCAGCAACTGCAACCCCCGCCGCTCCAGCTCAGAGCCGGGCAGCGGCTCGGCGTCGAGCAGCTCGTGGTCGAGGGCCCGGATCACCTGCGAGCCGCTGCGCCCCCGCCGGCACCAGGCACCGGCGCAGGCCTGCAGCTCGCCCACCGACACCCGGTCCTCGGTGATCGCCAGCTCCACCGCGTGCCGCAGCCGGCTCCGCGCCACCACCGCCCCCAGGTCGCAGATCGTGCGCGCCAACGTCGTCACCCGCACCCCCTCCACCACCGTCACGTCCTCCCCCGGCAGCCAGCGGGTTGTCCGCACTCGAACGCCGGGCAACTGGCGGCGCGAGCGATGGTTCATGGCCACCAACAGCTCCTGATGGTGTGCCGGAGCCAGCACCGGGAGCCGGTGACGGAGGCCGGCCGTCCGGTGCGACACCGCAGCCGATGGCAGGGCGGCCAGGGCGGCGTGCAGGCATGCCGCCGGCGTGAGCTCACCCACCACGTAGACCCCGGCGGAGACCGGAGTAAGGAGACCGCCGTAGCGGGATCGGACGTCGTGGCGGGCCACGCCGGCCTCGGTGAGCTGGCGGAAGGTGACGACCATGCCCTGGCGGGAAGCCAGAGACACGACCAAGGCGTCGATCGCACGACGATTCATGCGGGTCTCCCACATGTCGGAAGCAGCCGGCACGCTGATCGTGCGAGGCGAGACCAGCGCATTCATGGTCCGCGGAGGCGGACGGTAGCCACGTCTGCCTCGAATCCCACCTCCGCCGTTGACCAAAACGCGTCACCCAACCGAACTGCGCCGCGCGTTGGCGTACCCGTGACCAAAACTCCGCGCAGTTGGGACGGGGGCCGGGGGGCGGGGGCGGGGGCCCGGCGCGGGCAGGCCGGCCGGGCAGGGGGCAACGTGCGCAGCGACCGGGGGTGCGACAGACTCGCGGCATGAAAGCACGAGCAGCGGTGTTCCGCGAGATCGGTGGGCCCATCACGATCGAGACGATCGACGTCGACGATCCGGCCCCCAACGAGGTGCGCCTGCGCACCTCGGCCTGTGGGGTGTGCCACAGCGACCTCCACTTCATGAAGGGGTCGATCGCCGGGCCCCTGCCCACCGTGCCCGGCCACGAACCGGCCGGCATCGTGGAGGCCGTCGGGTCCAACGTCACCTCGGTCCAGCCCGGCGACCACGTGATCGCCTGCACCTCGATGTACTGCGGCACGTGCAAGCAGTGCCAGCTGGGCCGGCCTCATCTGTGCACCGACCGCCGCTTCTGCATGCGACCCAAGGGCGAGCCGCCCCGCCTCAGCCTCGACGGCATGCCGCTCAAGCAGTTCGCCGACCTGAGCGGCTTCGCCGAGGTCATGCTCGTCCACGAGCGGGCCGTGGTGAAGATCGCCGACGACCTCCCGCTCGACGTGGCCTCCCTCGTGGGCTGCGGCGTCACCACCGGGGTGGGCGCGGCGCTCAACACGGCCAAGGTGACCCCCGGCTCGTCGGTGGCCGTGTTCGGCTGCGGCGGCGTGGGCGCCTCGGTGATCCAGGGCGCCCGCCTGGCCGGAGCCCGCCAGATCATCGCCATCGACATCGTCCCGTCGAAGCTCGACACGGCCCGCCACTTCGGCGCCACCGACACGATCCAGCCCGGCGACGACGTCGACGTGGTGCGGGCGATCAAGAAGCTGAGCGGCGGCGGGGTCGACTTCGCCTTCGACGCCGTGGGCAACGCCAACCTCACCGCCCAGTGCTTCTACGCCCTCGCCCCGCGGGGCCTGGCCGTGGTGGTGGGCGCCATCCCCCAGGGCCAGAAGCTGGAGCTGGAGCCGGGCCACTTCTACGTGGAGAAGATGATCACCGGCTCGATCATGGGCTCGAACCACTTCCATCTGGAGGCCCCCCAGTACCTGGAGCTGTACCGCCAGGGCCGGCTCGACCTCGACTCCATGATCAGCGCCCGGGTGACCCTCGACGAGGTCGACGACGCCCTGGCCGCCATGGAGGCGGGCGAGGTGACCCGCTCGGTCATCATGTTCGACTGAGCTGCATGTTCGACTGAGCTGCAGGCTCGACCAGTCAGGGACGGGCAGAGGCTGAGCACTTCGACCCTGGGCCGGCGACGGCCCGGGGCGCACGATCACCGCGGGTGGGCCCCTACGAAAGGAGGCTCGCGATGCGGACCAACCTGTTCATCAACGGCGAGTGGGTGGAGGCCGAGGGCGGTGCCACCGCCCCGTCGTTCAACCCGGCCACCGGCGAGCAGATCGCCGAGGTGGCCATGGCCTCGGCGGCCGACGCCAAGCGGGCGGTCGCCGCCGCCCGGGAGGCGTTCGACAAGGGGCCCTGGCCCCGGATGAGCGGCCCGGAGCGGGCCGGCGTGCTGATGCGGGCGGCCGAGCTGCTCACGGAGCGCCAGCAGGCGATCGCCGTCACCGAGGTCCAGGACGGCGGCGGCACCATCCGCAAGGCGATGGGGGTCGATCTGCCGGCGGCCATCGGCTCCATCCAGTTCTTCGCCGGCTGCGCCGCCACGGTGCCCGACACCGAAGCCCACGGGGAGTCGCCCTTCCCACCGGCCCGGAGCGTGATCCGGCGGGAGCCCTACGGGGTGTGCGCCGGCATCGTCCCGTGGAACTTCCCGCTGGTGATGGCGAGCTGGAAGGTGGCCCCGGCCCTGGCCGCCGGCAACACCGTGGTGCTCAAGCCGGCCAGCTACACGTCGCTGTCGGCGGTGGAGCTGGTGCGGGCGTTGGCCGACGCCGGCCTCCCGCCGGGCGCCCTCAACCTGGTGACCGGCACCGGCGCCGTGGTCGGCGAGGAGCTGGCGGCCAACGACCAGGTCGACAAGATCGCCTTCACCGGCTCCACCGAGGTGGGCCGGCGGGTGATGCAGCTGGCCACCGGCAACCTGAAGAAGGTGACGCTGGAGCTGGGCGGCAAGTCGGCCGACATCGTGCTCCCGGACGCCGATCTCGATCTGGCCGCCGCCGGCGTGCTCTACGGCACGTTCCTCCACAACGGCCAGATGTGCGAGAGCGGCACCCGGGCCCTGGTCCACGCCGACGTCTACGACGAGTTCGTGGAGATGCTGGTGGACCGCACGGGCCGGCTCGTGCTGGGCGACCCCATGGATCCCGCCACCGACCTCGGCCCGCTGGTGGCCCCGGCCCAGGTGGAGACGGTGGAGCGCTACGTGCGCCTCGGCCTCGACGAGGGAGCCCGGCTGCTGACCGGCGGCGGCCGTCCCGAGAACCTGCCGGCCGGCCTCGAATCCCGCACCTTCTACCGGCCCACGATCTTCGAGACCGACAACTCGATGCGGATCGCCCGGGAGGAGATCTTCGGCCCGGTGCTGTGCGTGATCCGGGTGGAGAGCGACGAGCACGCCATCGCCGTGGCCAACGACTCCGACTACGGCCTGGGCGGCGGCGTGTGGAGCGCCGACCTGGACCGGGCCACCCGGGTGGCGGCCGCCCTGCGCACCGGCACCGTGTACATCAACGACTACCACGGCATCACCCCCACCCAGCCCTTCGGCGGCTACAAGCGGTCGGGCTTCGGGCGGGAGCTGTCGGAGCTCGGCTACAACGAGTACCGCCAGGTCAAGCACCTGTGGACGTCGACGGCCACCGACCGGTCGGGCTACGGCCACCTGGCCCTGCTGTCGCCCGCCATCTGAGTGTCCCTCCGGAACCGGCTCAGCCGACCGCCGGCCGTCCCGCTCCCAACCGGGGGCGGACGGCGGCGGCCGACAGCGCCACCACCGCCACCAGGCCCCAGGCCAGCCCGGCCAGCAGGCGGAGGGTGCCCTGCACGTCGTCGGCGGCGTCGACCGACACGGCGGCCAGGATCAGGCCCCAGCCCAGGCGGCCTCGAAGACCACCACGCTGAGGTAGTAGATCGACGACAGCAGCAACGCCCCGTCGAGATCGAAGCGGGCCCGGGTGAACAGCACGAACACCGGCATCCAGACATAGGCCTGGGTCAGCCCGGCGTGCACCGGGATCAGCCGCAGGTTGCGCTCCACGGCAGACCCGCCCGGCACCGCCCTCCGGTCCCGGGGATCAGCCGTGGGTTGACAGGCCGCCGTCCACCGGGATCCACGCCCCGGTGAGGAAGGCGCCGGCCCGGCTGGCCAGGAAGATCGTGGCCCCGGCGACGTCCTCCGGCGTCCCGATCCGCTTGCGGGGCACGCGCTTGGCGATCCGGGCCCGGGAGTCGGGGTCGTCGAGCAGGTAGCCCATCATCTTGGAGCGGAACGGCCCGGGGGCGATCGTGTTGACCGTGATGTTGTCGGCGGCCACGTTGTGGGCCAGGTGGCGGGCCATCATGTGCACCGCCGCCTTGGACCCCGAGTAGGAGAAGTTGTCGCCGATCGGCACCACCACGCCGTCGATCGAGCCGATCATGATCACCCGGGCCGGGTCGTCCTCGGTGGCCACCGCCTTGAGCTGGGGCAGCAGGGCCTGAGTGAGCATGAACGGGGCCTTCACGTTGATGGCCAGCACCTTGTCGAACCCCGACCCCGGGAACTCGCCCAGCGGTGCCCCCCAGGCCGCCCCGGCGTTGTTGACCAGGATGTGCAGCCCGCCGGGCTCGGCGGCGGTGAAGGCGTCGACGAAACCGGCCAGGCCCTCGTCGGTGGACAGGTCGGCCGGGATGGCGATGCAGGTGCCCAGCTTCGACAGCTCGGCTGCCGCCGGCTCCAGCTCCTGGGACTTGCGGGAGGTGATGTAGGTCTTCACCCCGTTTCGCACCAGACCCTCGGCGATCATGTAGCCGATGCCCCGGCTGCCGCCGGTCACGATCGCCGTCTTGCCCTCGACGCTGAACAACTCGCTGATCAACATGGCTCGAAAGCTACCGGCCGTGACCATCCGGCGCCCGTTCGCCGTGCTGTTGGGCCTCCGGCCACAATGGTCCCCTCAACCACCGGGAGGAGACGCCATGGGGGCGCGAGACGGCAAGGCCTATCGGGAGTCGCTGGCGGCCAACCAGCCGACGGTGTACCTGAACGGCCGACGGGTCGACGACATCATGACCGAGCCCGTGTTCGAGGGCCCGATCAACTCGATCGCCGAGCAGTACGACCTCCAGCTCGATCCCCGCTACCGCGACGTGATGACCTGGGTCGATCCCGACGACGGCGTGCGCTACTCGTCGTCGTTCCTGATCCCCTGGGAACGGGAGCAGCTGGTGCAGCGGCGCCAGCACTTCAAGCTCCGGGCCGACCACAACTTCGGCTTCATGGGCCGGGCCCCGGACTTCATGAATGCCATCGTCACCGACTTCTTCCTCCTGCGCGACCTGTTCGCCCGGGCCGACCAGCGCTACGCCGACAACATGGCCGCCTACTACCACAAGGTGCGCAGCGACGATCTGTTCCTCACCC
This sequence comes from Acidimicrobiales bacterium, assembly GCA_041394285.1. Classification (GTDB taxonomy): domain Bacteria; phylum Actinomycetota; class Acidimicrobiia; order Acidimicrobiales; family SZUA-35; genus CADEDH01. The sequence continues at coordinate 298,864 of JAWKIL010000004.1, forward strand.
ACATGCTGGTGAACCCCCAGGTCGACCGGTCGAAGCAGTCGGCCAACCAGGAAGACCCGTTCACCCACCTGGGCCGGGTGCGGGCCACCGACGAGGGGATCGTCGTGCGGGGAGCCAAGATGCTGGGCACGATGGCGCCCCTGTGCGAGGAGGTGCTGGTCTTCCCCTACGGCGGCATCACCCCGGGCGACGAGGCCTACGCCCTGGCCTTCAGCCTCCCCACCAACGCCCCCGGGCTCACCTTCATCTGCCGGGAGACGGTGGCCCCCGGGCCCCGGAGCCGGTTCGACCACCCCCTGTCGAGCCGGTTCGAGGAGATGGACTGCATCGCCGTGTTCGACGACGTGCTCGTGCCCTGGGACCGGGTGCTGGTGGACGGGGCCGACGACACGGCCCGCGAGATCTGCAACCAGCTCCGCCCCCGGGACGGCACGGTGGCGGTGCAGACGGCGAGCCGGATGCTGGCCAACCTGGAGTTCCTCACCGGGCTGGCCATGCGGGTGGCCGACACCACGGCGGTGGACAGCTTCCTCCACGTGCAGGAGAAGCTGGGCGAGATGGTGATCGAGCTGGAGCTGTTCCGGGCCGCCTACTACGGGGGCGAGGCCATGGCCCGCCAGAACCCGAACGGGGTGTGGTCGGTCCACCAGCCGGCGGTGGCGGCGGCCAACCTCAAGGCGGCCCGCTTGTTCCCCCGCCTGATCGAGATCATCGAGACCCTGGCCGGCGGCGGGTTCTTCTACGCGCCGAGCGAGGCCGACCTGGCCAACCCCGAGATCCGCCCCTTCCTCGACACCTACGTGAAGGGCCGCCCCGGCATCTCGGCCGAGGAGCGCATCGCCGTGTTCAAGCTGGCGTGGGACGTGTGCGGCGACGGCTTCGGGTCCCGCATGAACCAGTACGCCAAGTTCTACTCGGGCGACCCGATCCGCAACTGGGCTGGGTTCTTCCTCGGCTACCCCTACCGGGGGCCGCTGCTGGCGTCGGTCGACCGGGCGCTGGGCCGCAACGGCGACGATCTCGACATCCCGATCTCCCCCGCCGACCCGACCGACCGGGATCCGGTCCGGCCCGACGCCGCCCGCCTGGCCGGCACCTACCCGGCCCGACCACCGGACCCCGGGGCGGCGACGACCCGATAATCGCGCCCTCCGCCCGAACTTCGTCGCGAATTGCCGCCTCTGCCGGCAGTTCGCGACACGGTTCGACGCCGGGGCGCGGTTTTCGGCACCGGCAGGCGGGGGCGGATAGCGTCGGCCGGCGATGGCTCAGCTCCTGCACAACGCCACGGTCCACACGCTCGACGGCGCCGGCGCCCCGCCGGCCGACGCCCTGCTGATCGGCGACGACGGGCGGATCACCGCCGTCGGCCGCCTGGCCGACGTGAACACCCACCCGGCGGCGGCCGGGGCCGACCGGTTGGACCTCGACGGGGCCGTGGTCCTGCCCGGCCTGATAGACACCCACCCCCACGTGCTCCACTTCGGGGCCCGGGAGCGGGCCGTGCTCGACATCACCGACTGCACCACCCACGCCGACATCGTGGAGCGCATCCGGGCCCGGGCCGCCGTGACCCCGCCCGGCGAGTGGATCGTCACCACCCCGGTGGGCGAGCCCCACTACTTCCTGCGCCGCTCGTACCTCGACCTGGCCGAACGCACCCTGCCCGACCGCCGGGTGCTCGATCGGGCCACCACCGACCATCCCGTCCACATCGAGGCCTGGGCCCCCCGCACCCCGAACGTGGCCGCCTTCAACACCGCCGGCCTGCGCCGGTGCCGGCTCACCGACACCCTGCCCGACCGGGTGTGCGACGTGATCTTCGACCGCTTCGACGACGGCTCGCTGTCGGGCATCGTGCGGGGAGCGGTGAACAACTACTACTGCTTCGACCCGTTCTGGGTGCAGGTGCGGGGCCACCTGCCGGGCCCCGCCACCTGGGAGCTGCACGACGCCACCGTGGCCGAGATGGCGGCCTACAACGCACGGGGCGTGACCACCGGGTTCGACGGCCACAACATGAGCCCCGGCCACATCCAGGCCTGGCGCGACCTGCGGGCCGACGGGCGGATGACCATGCGGATGCTGTGTGCGGTGGAGGGCGAGGGGTTCGCCTACCCGCCGTGGCAGCCCCTGACCCTGCCCCAGTACCAGGCCAACCTGGAGCTGGGCGGATCGATGGTGGGCCTCGACGACGACCTGCTCCGGGTGTCGGGCGTGACCTGGGGCCAGGCCGGGCCGTGCTGGCCCGGCGGCATCCGCATGCACGACCCGTACCAGGGTCCGTTCGGGGAGCAGACCCGGGGCATGACCTTCCTGTCCGAGGAGAAGCTGCGGGCCTTCGTGGCCTTCTGCCTGGGCGAGCGGGTGCAGGCCAACTTCGTGACCTCCGGCTACCGGGACCACGACGACATCCTGGGCGAGCTGGCCCGTATCGGCGGCCCGGACGTCGTGCGACGCACCGCCGAGGACACGAACTGGCTCGTCCAGCACGCCATCCTCATCACCGAGGCCCAGGCCGTGGCCTACCGCGACCTCGGCTTCGCCCTCACCACCTGCATGGGGTTCTCGGCGGCCAAGGGCGACCTCTACGGCGAGCGCATCGGCCCGTGGGTGTGGCAGGACCAGGTGCCGCTGGCCCGCCTGCTGCGGGTGGGCCTCACCGTGGGCTGCGGCACCGACTGGGGGCCGAAGAACCCGTGGGAGAACATGGTCCTGGCCCAGACGCACGAGTTCTGGGGGTCGGGCCGGCGCAACGACGGGCCCGACCACGCCGTCGACCGGGCCACCGCCGTGGCCCTGTGGACCCGGGAGGCGGCCAAGGTGCTGGCCTGGGAGGGCATCGGCACCCTGGCCCCCGGCCACTGGGCCGACGTGATCGCCGTCGACCGCGACCCCCTCACCTGCAGCCTCGACGACCTGGCCGACACCCAGGTGCAGCGCACCTGGCTCGCCGGCCGGGTCGTCCACCAGGCCTGAAGACCGAAAACCGCGACACGCCGCCGAACTTCGTCGAGAAATGCCGGCAGAGGCGGCATTTGTCGACAAAGTTCGGCCCGGAGGCCCGGGCGGCGCCTACCGCAGAGGCCGGAAGAACTCCCGCATCTCGGTGATGATGGCGTCGGGGCGCTCGGCCGGGGCGAAGTGGCCGCCCCGGTCGAACACGCTCCAGCGGCGCAGGTCGGTGGCCCGCTCGGCCACCGACCGGGGCACGAACATCAGCTCCTTGGCGAACACCCCGAACCCGGTGGGGGCGTCGATCACCCGCTCCCGGTCGTGCACGGTGCCGGCCGGCTTGGTGAACTGCTCGGCGTAGAGCCGGATCGACGAGGCGAACGAGGTGTTGAACCAGTACAGCGACGACAGCGTGCACAGGTCGTCGCGCCCGAACACCTCCAGCGGGTCGCCGTCGCACCACAGGTCCCGCCGGTGCCACAGCCAGGCTCCGAGCCCGGCCGGGGAGTCGGCCATGGCGTAGGAGAACGTCTGGGGATCGCGGCGGTGGACGGCCACGTGGGCCTCGGTGACCCGGCGGGCTTCGTCGGCCCGGGTCAGCATCCACTGCTCGTCGGGGGCGAAGTCGGACGGCTTGGGGGCCCGCTTGCCGAACATGCCGGGGATCACGGGCAGGGTGAGGTACACCCCGATCAGCGACTCGGGATGGGCGTGGCCCAGCCAACCGGTGATGATGGCGCCCCAGTCGCCCCCTTCGGCCCCGAACCGCTCGAACCCGAGCACCTCTGTCATGAGCTTCACCCACAGCTGGGCGATGCGGGCCACGTCGACCCCGGTGGTGGTGAGCGGCACCGACAGCCCGTAGCCGGGCAGCGACGGCACGATCACCTCGAAGGCGTCGGCCGGATCGCCGCCGTGGGCGCCGGGGTCGGCCAGGGCGTCGACCACCTGGTGCAGGTCCCAGAACGTCCACGGCCAGCCGTGGGTGAGCACCAGCGGCATGGGGTTCGGGCCCTTGCCCGGCACCCGTTGGAAGTGGATGGGGATGCCGTCGATCGAGACCTTGTAGTGGTCGTAGGCGTTCATCTGGGCCTCGACGGCCCGCCAGTCGTAGGTGTCGGCCCAGTAGCCCACCAGGTCGCCCATCCATTCCCGGGTGGCCCCGTAGCGGCCGCCGGGGTTGCCCGGATCGGCCGGCCACCGGGTGCGGTGGAGGCGTTCCCGCAGGTCGTCGAGCTCCGACTGGGGGATGGCGATCTCGAACGGTTCCGGCGTCGGCGCAGTCATGGCGCCATTCTTGAGCACTCAGAGATACGGGGCCAGCGCAGCGGCGGTGGGCATGCCGGTGCGGGCCCCGGCGGCGGTGACCGACAGCGACGCCGCCGCCACCGCGGTGGCGGCCGCCGCCCCCAGGTCGGCCCCGGCGGCCAGCCGGGCCGCCAGCACGCCGGTGAACGTGTCGCCGGCCCCGGTGGTGTCGACCACCTCCACGGGATGGGCGGGCAGGGTCTCGGTGGTGCCGTCGGGCTGGGCAACGAGGCAGCCGTCGCCCCCCAGCGTCACCACCACCGGCGCCCCGGTTCGGCGGGCCAGCGTCGCCGCCCGTTCTTCCGCCGTGTCGCCGTCCGGTGCGAGCTGGCCCAGCTCGGTGGCGTTGGGGGTGAGGATCACGCCAGCCAGGTCGCCGGCGGCCAGGGCCGTCACCACCTCGGGGGTCACCGGGGCCGGATTGAGGATGCAGGGCACGCCGGCGGTCACCGCCGGGGTCACGGCGGCCAGCGCCACCGGGCCCGGGATCTCGGTGCTGACCACCACACAGCCGGCGCCGGCCAACCGCTCCCCCAGCGCCGCTGTGACGTGCTCCGCCGGAAGGGCGCCGTTGGCTCCCGGCCCCAGCGCGATCAGGTTCTCCCCCCGCCCGTCGACCAGGATCAGGGCCACGCCGGTGGACTGGTCGGCCAGCACGGCCACCCCCGAACAGTCGACGCCGTCGGCCCGCAGGCCGTCCAGCGCGCCGTCGCCGTGGGCGTCGGCTCCCACCGCCGCCACCAGAGCCACGGGGGCGCCGGCCCGGGCCGCGGCCACCGCCGCATTGGCCCCCTTGCCCCCGCCGAACGTGCGCAGCCCGTCGCCGGCCACGGTCTCCCCCGGGGCCGGCAGGCGGGCCAGGCCGCCCACCACCAGGTCGACGTTGACGGCGCCGACCACCAGCACCAGCACGGGTCAGGCCCGGGCGGGGCGCAGCGAGCTGCGGGCGCCGGTTGACCAGTCGGTCACGAACCGGTAGCGGTCACCCCGGATGATCGTGGTGCGCCACTCCACCGGGCGCCCGTCGCGGCAGCCCAGGCGCTCGAGGAAGAAGGCGGCGTCGCCCTTGCGCAGCCCGAGGCGGGCCCGGTCGGCCGGCGAGGGGATGATCGGGGTCAACCGCTCCCATCCCTGGTTGGGGACGGGGGAGCCGATCTTGGCCAGCTCGGCGTAGAGGGCGGTGCGGGTCCAGTCCACGGTGAGCAGGGGCGCGGCGATCTCGTAGGGCAGCCAGGCCCGATCCAGGGCCAGGGGCTCGTCGCCGGCCAGACGGACCCGGGCCAGCAGCACCAGCTCCGCCGTCTCCGGCAGCTCCAGGTGCATGGCGGCCACCGGATCGTTCACGATCCCGAGGTCGATCACCTCGCTCGTCTGCACCACCCCGGCCGACTCGACCGACTCGAACAGGCTGTACAGGGTGCCGAGCGATTGTTCGAACTCGGCCTTGTTGACCACGGTGCCCCGGCCCCGCTCCCGCTTCAGCAGGCCCGTCTTGTTCAGGTGGCGCACCGCTTCCCGCACGGTATGCCGCGACACCCGGTAGCCCTCGGTGAGCTCCAGATCGGTGGGGAACTGCCCGTCGTCGAACTCTCCGGAGTCGAGCCGGCGGCGCAGATCGGCTTCCAGCTGCGCCCACAGCGGCATGGGGCTGGTCCGATCGAGCGGCTGTATGGTCATCGGTGCGTTCCTGTCGACGGGTGCAGATCCGTACAAAGTACCATATCAACCAAATTGTCTGGCCTACCACATCGAGGGCCGACATCGTTCCCGCAGGAGGTCGTCGATGGAGCACGCCGACAAGGTCCACGCCGACAAGATCGAGGTCGTGGTCGAGATCCCCAAGGGGTCACGCAACAAGTACGAGATCGACCACGACACCGGAGCCCTGTGGCTCGACCGTCACCTGTTCACCGCCACCACCTACCCCGCCGACTACGGCTTCGTCCCCCACACCCTGGCCGAGGACGGCGACCCGCTCGACGTGCTGGTGCTGCTCGACGAGCCCACGGTGCCCGGTTGCCACATGTGGGCCCGCCCCATCGGGGTGTTCTGGATGTCCGACGAGAAGGGCCCCGACGCCAAGCTGCTGGCCGTACCGGCCGGCGATCCCCGGTGGGCCCACATCACCGATCTGGCCGACGTCGGCCCCCACCTGCTGGAGGAGATCCGGCACTTCTTCGAGGTCTACAAGGCGCTGGAGCCGGCCAAGGGCACCGAGATCAGCCACTGGGACGGGGCCGACGTCGCCTGGCAGGAGATCCAGGCCGCCACCGAGCGCTACCCCGGCTGACGCCGCCGGCCACGGCGCCGGCTCACAGCTCCACGTAGGTGCCGATGTCCATGGTGCGGTCGTTGGGCAGGTGGAAGTGCGACGCCGGATCGGCCGCGTTGCGGTGCAGATAGGCGAACACGTGCTCCCGCCACAGCGCCATACCGGGCCGGTGGGTGACGTCGAGCCGCTCCCGACCGAGGAAGTAGGTGGTGCGCGACGGGTCGAACGACACCGGCGAGTCCTTGATCCGCTTCAGGTCCTGATCGATCTGGGGCGACTCGGTGAACCCGTAGCGCATCTCCAGCTCGTGGATGCCGTAGTCGTGGGGGGTGAACGTGGCCCGCTCGTCGGCCGGGACCGCGGGGTCGTCGGTGATGACCACCGACAACAGCACCACCTGCTCGTGCAGGCTGTTGTTGAGCCGCAGGTTGGCGGTGAGGGCCGGCGGCTCGAAGCCCTGCATCCGGTGCAGGTACACCCCGGTGCCGGCCTGGCGGGTGGGCCGTTCGATCGCCACCTGCGACACCAGGTCCTTTACCGTGCGCCCGGTGCGCTCCAGCCGCTCGGCCACCAGCACCCGGCCCGAGTGCCAGGTGGTGAAGCCGACGAAGCCGACGATGCCGACGATCAGGGGGAACCAGCCGCCGTCTGGGATCTTGAACAGGTTGGCCACGGCGAACGCGGTGTCGATGGCCAGCAGGGGCGACAGGGTGAGGCCGACCCGCAGCCACGACCAGCCCCACAGCCCCCGGGCCACCTGGGCCACGATGGCGGTGGTGATGACCATGGTGAGGGTGACGGCCACGCCGTAGGCGGCGGCCAGGCTGGTGGACGAGCCGAAGGCGAACACCAGGGCCACGCAGGCGATGCACAGCAGCCAGTTGACGGCCGGCACGTACACCTGGCCCCGGGAGTGGTGGGAGGTCTGCACCACCCGGAGGCGGGGCAGGTAGTCGAGGTTGATGGCCTGGACGGTGAGCGAGAAGGCCCCGGTGATCAGGGCCTGGGAGGCGATCACGGTGGCCGCCGTGGCCAGGATCGTGAGCGGCCACTGGGCCCAGCTCGGGCCGAGCAGGTAGAACGGCGCCCGGACCGCCTCGGGGTCGTCGAGCAGCAGCACGCCCTGGCCCAGGTAGTTCAGCGACAGGGCCGGCAGCACCACCCAGTACCAGCCGAGGGCGATCGGGCGGCGGCCGAAGTGGCCCATGTCGGCGTAGAGCGCCTCGCCTCCCGTGACGACCAGGAACACCGAGCCGAGTACGAGGAAGCCCTTGAATCCGTTGTTGAAGAGGAAGTCGATGCCGTAGCCGGGGTTTATGGCCCGGAAGATGCTGGGTTCGGTCACCACCTTGGCCGCGCCGAGCAGGGCGAGGACAGCGAACCAGACGCTCATCACCGGCCCGAACAGCACACCGATGGTCGCCGTCCCCCGGCTCTGGATCGAGAACAGGCCGAGCAGGATGCCGGCGGCGATGAACAGCACCCAGTTCTCCAGCGCCGGCGCCGCGGTGTTCAGACCCTCCACCGCCGACAGCACCGAGATGGCCGGGGTGATCATGCCGTCGCCGTAGAGCATGGCCGTGCCGAACAGGCCGGCCAGGATGAGCACCGTCACGGTCTTGCGCTGCCCCTGGTTCACCAGGGCGGTGAGGGCCAGGATGCCGCCCTCGCCGTGGTTGTCGGCCCGCATGACGATGATCAGGTACTTGACCGTGACCACCAGGATCATGGCCCACAGCATCAGGGACAGGACGCCCAGGACATGGGCCTCGGTGACGGCCAGCCGATGGTGCTCGGAGTCGAGCGACTCACGGAAGGCGTAGAGCGGGCTGGTACCGATGTCGCCGTAGACCACGCCCAGCGCCCCGAACGCCGCTGCGAAGGGCCCTACCCGTGCCGTCGTGTTGCTCACCCCGAAAAGCTACGAGGAATTTGGGCGCTACGGTCGCACCCTGTGACCGAACCTCAACCCGATCCCCGCCAGCAGTGGGACGACCGCTACGCCGACGACGACTACCGCTTCGGCACGGAACCCAATGATTTCCTGCGCGACGAGCTGCCCCGGGTGGCCCCGCCGGGGTCGTCGCTCGACGTGTTGTGCCTGGCCGACGGCGAGGGCCGCAACGGGGTGTTCCTGGCCGAGGCCGGCCACCGGGTGACCTCGGTGGACCTCAGCGCCAACGGTATGGCCAAGGCCCGCCGCCTGGCCGAGGCCCGCGGCGTGGCCATCGAGACCGTGGTGGCCGATCTCGGTTCCTGGGACCTCGGGGCCGACCGCTGGGACCTGGCGGTGTCGATCTTCTTCCACTCCCCGCCCCCGGTGCGGGCCCGGGTGATGGGGGCGCTGGCCACGGCCCTGCGGCCCGGCGGGCACCTGCTGCTCGAGTCCTACACCCCGGACCAGGTGGGCCGGGGCACGGGCGGACCCCCGGTGCCGGAGCTGGCCATGACGCTCGACATCCTGCGGCGGGAGCTGGCCGGGCTGGAGATCCTGTACGGCCAGGAGCTGGAGCGCCCCGTGATCGAGGGCCCCGGCCACACCGGCGTGGGGGCCGTGGTCCAGGTCATCGCCCGCCGCCCGGGCTGACGCCGACGGGGTAGGGCCCCCGGCGGCGATGGGGAGCTCCGCCGCAGGCGGAGCGGGGGCGCCAGCCCCCCGACTCACTGAGCCGTCCAGCCCCCGTCGACCATGAGCGTGGTGCCCGTGATCAGGGAGGCGGCGGGCGAGGCGAGGAACACCACGGCCCCCACCACGTCGCTCACCTGGCCGAATCGGCCCAGCGGGATGCGGGCCAGCAGGTCGCCGCCCACCGCCGGGTCCATGAGCCGGTCGTGGGTCATCGGGGTGTCGATGGCGGTGGGGCCGACGGCCACCACCCGCACCCCCTCGGGGGCCAGCTCCACCGCGGTGGACTTGGTGAACCCCTCCACGAAGTGCTTGGTGGCGGAGTAGACCGAGTTGAGGGGCCGGCCGTTCTTGCCGAACGTCGACGACAGGTTGATGATCACGCCGCTCCCCTGCCCCACCATCACCCTGGCCGCGGCCTGGGCCACCAGCACCATGGCCCGGCAGTTAACGTCGAGCATGGCCTGGATGTCTTCGGGCGAGTAGCTGAGCAGGCTTCCGGGGCGGCCGATCCCGGCATTGTTGACGCAGATGTCGAGCCGGCCCAGACCGGCCACGGCGTCCTGCATGGCGCCGGTGTCGGTCACGTCGCACACCACGGCCCGGGCCACGCCCCCGTCGGCCGTGATGCGGGCCACCACGGCGTCGAGCTCGGCCCCGGTGCGGCTCATGGCGATCACCTCGGCCCCGGCGGCGGCCAGGGCCCGGGCGCAGCCGGCTCCGATCCCCCGCCCGGCCCCGGTCACCAGCGCCACCTGCCCGTCCACCCGCATCGACGGCAGCGCCGGCCCCGCCCCGTCGCCGCCTTGCCCGCCTGTTCCCATCGCGTCAGTCACAGCGGAAAGTCTGGCCCGGCGGCACCGCCTCGCGGCCACAATGGCCCGATGTTCGCCCCGATCCTCACTGAACGGCTCGTGCTGCGCGCCCCCGAGCCGGGCGACGTCGACCTCCTCCACCAGCGCCGCAACGACCCCGAGGTCGCCCGGTGGCAGAACTGGACGCTGCCCTGGCCCCGGGCGTCGGCCGAGAAAATGGTGGCCGACACGGCGGCCATGGGCGGCCCGCTCGACAACGAGTGGTGGATGGTGACCGTGGTGGAGCGGTCCGGCGGCGAGACGGTGGGCGACCTGGCGCTGCACCTGTCGAACGGGGCCCGGACGGCCGAGATCGGCTACACGTTCGCCTCGTCGCACTGGGGCCGGGGCTACGCCGTCGAGGCGACGGAGGCGCTGGTGGCCTGGCTGTTCGAGGAGCAGGGGGTGAGCCGGGCGGCCGGCCTGCTCCACCCGGCCAACCACCCCTCGGCCATGGTGTTGGAGCGCACCGGCTTCGTGTTCGAAGGCCGCACCCGCCTGTCGTTCTGGCTGGGCGACGACAACTCCGACGACCTGATCTACGGCCTCACCCGGGCCGGCTGGGAGGCGTGGCGGGACCGGCCCCGGCACCGACCGGCCGAGGTCCGGCTGGTGGAGATCACGGCCGCCTCGCAGGCCACGGTGAGCGCCCTGCGCACCCACGCCTCACAGGAGCGGTTCGTGTCTCCCGTGGCCCGGTCGTTCGCCGAGACCCTCTTCCCGCCGGTGGAGGACGGGGCGCCCGTCGTGCCGTGGCTCCGGGCGGTGGAGGCCGACGGGGAGCTGGTGGGGATGGTGCTGGTGAGCGAGCCGACCACCCACCATCCCCGCCCCTACCTGTGGCGCCTGCTGATCGACCGCCTCCATCAGCGGCGGGGCGTAGCCGACCGGGTGCTCCCGCTGGTGGAGGCCCAGTGCCGGGCCTGGGGGGCCGACGAGCTGGAGCTCAACTGGCGGCGGGGCCGGGGGACCCCCGAGCCGTTCTATCTCGCCCGGGGGTTCGAGCCGTTCGAGGTCGACACCCTGCCCGACGGCAACGAGGTGGTGGAGGCCCGCAAGCGGCTGTGAGCGGACGGGGCCCGACCCTCGCCGGCCGCCACGGCTACGGTGGCCGGCCATGGTGAAGCTGTCGGCCAATCTGGGGTTCCTGTGGACCGAGCTGGCCCTGCCCGATGCCATCGCCACCGCAGCCGCCGCCGGCTTCACCGCCGTGGAGTGCCACTGGCCCTACGACCACCGGCCCGACGTCGTGACCGCCGCCCTGGCCGACGCCGGAGTGCCGATGGTGGGGATCAACACCCGGCGGGGCGACCCGGCCCGGGGCGATTTCGGGCTGGCTGCGGTACCGGGCCGGGAGGGGGAGGCGGCGGCCGGGATCGACGAGGCCATCGACTACGCCGCCGCCATAGGCTGCGCCAACGTGCACGTGATGGCGGGCCGGGCCGAGGGCCCCGAGGCCCATCGCACGTTCGTGGCCAACCTGACCCGGGCCTGCGATCGGGGCGCCGGTAGCGGCCCGGACGGGGATGTTGGCGTGGTGATCGAGCCCCTCAACCACCGCGACGCCCCCGGCTACTTCCTGTCCGGCCTGGAGCAGGCGGCGGCCATCGTGGCCGAGGTGGGAGCGCCCAACCTCGGGATCATGTTCGACTGCTACCACCTGCAGATCATGGGCGGCGACCTGCTGCGCCGGTTCGAGGCCCACCGGCCGCTGATCGGCCACGTGCAGTTCGCCGGCGTGCCCAGCCGGGGCGAACCCGACGGGAGCGAGGTCGACTACCGGTGGCTGCTGCCGGCCATGGCCGCCGCCGGGTGGGACGGCTGGTTCGGGGCCGAGTACCGGCCGGCCACCACCACCGAGGCCGGCCTGGGCTGGCTGCCCGACCTGCTGGGCCGGTAGGGCGGCCGTCGGCCGGGCCGCCCGGTCAGCCGAACATCTGGACCCAGGCGCCGTCGGCGTAGCCGGCCTGGATGTTGCCCGGGTCGTAGCCCACGCCGGTGCGCCGGTACCCGCAATTGAGGATGTTGGCCCGGTGGCCCGGGCTCTGCAACCACCCGTAGCGGGCGTCGGTCACCGCCCCGGCGGGGTCACCCTTGAACCCCATCATCAGGTTCTCCCCCACGCCACCCTGGTAGCCGGCGGCGCGGGCCCGGTCGGTGGGGCTGTGCCCCTCGGGCGACCGGTGGTCGAACCAGTGCCGGTCGACCATCAGGGCGGCGTAGGCGTGGGCCGCCGCCTGGAGCGAGGCGTCGACGACGAGGGCCGGGCACCCCGCCGCCTGGCGAGCGGCGTTGACGGCGTCGAGCACCCCCTGCTCCATCGGGTCGAGCCCGGCGGCGGGCGAGGGGGCGACGCTGGCCACCGTCGCCGTGGACGCCGGAGGCCCGGTGGTGGCCGAGGTCGATGGGGCGTCGGTCCCGACGGTCCCGACGGTCCCGACGGTCCCGACGGTCCCGACGGTACTGCCGGGGACGCTGCTGGTGGTGGCGGCGAGATCGGCGGCCGGACCGGGGGTGGTGGCGGCCGGGGCCGGCGCGGTGGGTAGGGCGGCATCGGCCGCAGCCACCGGGGCCAAGGCGGCCACCGGGACGACCGGGGAGGCGGCTGCGTCGACCACGGCCACCGCCGGCGTGGACCGGGCCCCCAGCTCCAGCCCGCTCTCGACCCGGCCCCCCTGAGCCCGGGCCAGCACGTGACCCATGCCCATACCCAGGGCCAGCACAGGCAGCGCCGCCCCCAGGAGGATCTGTTCCCGCCGCCTCACGGGGGCCAACCCTAGGGGCGACCGCCACCGAGGTTCAACGATGTCCAACCAATGGCCGTGGCAGCGGCGTTCAGAGGCGCTGGTTGAACTCCACCAGGTTGCCGGCCGGGTCCTTGCAGAAGACCTGACGGCAGATCCCGGTCATCTCGCTGGGCTTGCTCACCTTGCGCCCGGCGGCGGTGAGCGTGGCCACGGTGGACTCGATGTCGCCCACCTCGAATGCCCAGTGCTGGCCCTTCAACTCGGGCAGCTCGTTCACCAGGAGGTGGATCTCCCGCCCGTCGGGGCAGGACAGCCAGGCGCCGTCGACGTCGATCACGTCGTCGGGGCGGTTCTCCATGAGTTTGAGACCGAGCGTGTCACGGTAGAAGGCCAGCGCCTCGTCGAGGTCGGTCACGTTGATCGACACATGATGTACGCCGAGTAGATCCATAGACGCGACGCTAGACCTCCGATACCGTGCTGTCACACCCGAACATGCGATGGTGAATTCATGAACTCCTTCTCACCGACCACCGATGAGCTGATGGGCCACAACCGGCGTTATGCCGCCCGGTACGAGGGCCGCGACCTCCAGGTGGCCCCCAGCCGCCAGCTGGCCGTGGTGGCCTGCATGGACTCCCGCATGGACATCTTCGCCATGCTCGGCCTGGGCAACGGCGAGGCCCACATCATCCGCAACGCCGGCGGCGTGATCACCGACGACGTGATCCGCTCGCTGTGCCTGTCGCAGCGCCTGCTCGGCACCCGTGAGGTCATCCTCATCCACCACACGAACTGCGGGCTGCAGCAGGTGAGCGAAGACGAGTTCAAGGCCGAGCTGGAGGCCGAGCTGGGGATCAAGCCCTGGTGGTCGGTCGAGGCCTTCGTCGACCCCTACGCCGATGTGCGCCAGTCGATCATGCGGCTCAGGCACTCCCCGTTCGTGGCCCACCTCGACCATGTGCGGGGCTTCGTGTTCGACGTGCAGGACGGGCTTCTGCACGAGGTGACGATCGAGGAGTAGGGTCCGGGGCCATGAAGCTCGGATTCGTGCTGCCCAACAACTGGGGCCTACCCAACCCGGCCGACGTGATCGCCCTGGCCGTCGAGGCCGACGAGCGGGGCGTCGAGTCGGTCTGGGTCAACCACCACGTGCTGAACATCGGCTACATCGCCGACCGGCTCGACGACCGCCCCTACTACGACGCCCTCACCATGCTGACCACGGTGGCGGCCCGCACCGAGCGGGTGAAGCTCGGCACGTCGGTGCTGGTCCTCCCGTACCTCCATCCCATGGCGCTGGCCAAGGCCCTGGCCACGATCGACCATCTGAGCGGCGGCGGGCGCCTGATCGCCGGGCTCGGCGTGGGCGGCCTGCCCGAGGAGAACGAGGCCCTGGGCGTGATCTGGGACGAGCGCGGCCCCTGGTCGGACGAGTTCATCGAGGTCATGAACGCCCTGTGGCAACCGGGCCCGGCCACCTATGCCGGCAAGCACTTCCGCATGGACGGCCTGGTGGCGGCGCCCAAGCCGGTGGCCGCCGACGGCACCATCGAGACGTGGATCGGAGGCGGCGGGGCGGCCGCCCGGCGGCGGGCGGCCCGCTACGGGCGGGGTTGGCATCCCCTGTCGGACCTCGACGGCTTCGGGCCCCGGGTACCGAAGATGGTGGCCGCGCTGGAGGCCGAGGGCCGGAGCCGGGAGTCGCTGACGATCGCCCCCCGGGTGGAGATCGCCAACCTGCCCGACGCGGCCGCGGTGGAGGCGTTCGGCCGGGCCGGGGCCGACCAGGTGATCGTCAACGTCGGCACCTCCAACCTGGACGAGCTGCGGGCCGGGCTGGCCCACGTGGCCCGCCTCCAGGACGAGACCGAGCGGTAGGGGCCCCGATCGTGACCGAGCACTTCGAGCTGGCGACCGACATCGAGATCGACGCCCCGGCGGCGGCCGTGCTCGACTACGTGTCCAACCCCCAGTCGTGGCGGGAATGGATGCCCGCCACCCACGAGATCGACTGCCCCAGCCGGCCCCTCCTGGCGGGCGAGACATTCGTGGAGCAGTGGGGCACCCGCCAGGGCGAGGTCCAGCTGCAGTGGCGGGTGACCGACCGCGTGGACGGCGAGCTGTGGGTGGCCGAGACCGAGACCCCGTTCACCGGGCCCATCGTGGCCCGCTACGAGGTGGCGGCACTGGGGCCCGGCCGGTGCCGCTATGTGCGCCGCATCGTCAATCCGGCCCGACCGAAGGCCCCCACCGAGGAGATGGTGGCCCGCATGCACGACGAGGCCTCGGTGTGCCTGGCCAACATCAAGCGCAACGTGGAACGGGCCAGCAGGAGCTAGCCGGCGGCGTAGCCGCCCCGGTGGGCGGGGCCCCACCGGGGATGGGGGAGGCGGCTTGCCGCCGACGGGGGCGCCCAGCCCCCGCAAGTCCTAGGTCGGGGGCTCCAGCCGCCACGCCCCGTTGTGGGGGCGGAGGTGGCCGCAGCTGGGGCCGCCCAGATGGGTGCCCAGGATCAGGGTGTGGTCGTCGCAGTAGCGCTCCAGGAAGGCCCGGCGGGTGACGGCGGCGGCCGCCGGGTCCACGTCGGGCGAGCTGGCCCAGTCGGGATGCTCCACCTGGATCGCCATGTGGATCAGGTCGCCGGTGATCACGGCGTCGTCGCCGCCGGACGAGATCCGGAGGCTGTGATGGCCCGGCGTGTGCCCCGGGGTGGGCTCCAGCCACAGCAGATCGTTGATCCGCCGGTCGGAGGCCACCAGCTCGGCCCGGCCGGCCTCGATGACAGGGCGGACGCTGTCGCCCACCACGTCGCCGTAGATCTGGGGCTCCACGCTCCAGTGGGCCCATTCCCGCTCGCCGAAGAGGTAGCGGGCGTTGGGGAAGGTGGGCTTCCAGTCGTCGCCCACGAGCTGGGTGTTCCAGCCGACGTGGTCGATGTGGAGGTGGGTGCAGACCACGGCCGTCACCTCCTCGGGCGGGAAGCCGGCGGCCACCAGCCGCTCCACGAAGTCGTGCTGCTGGAGGTGGAACCCGGGGAAGCCGGGACGGATCTTGTCGTTGCCCCCGCACGTGTCGACCAGGATCTTCTCGTCGCCCACCTGGAGGCCGAAGGTGTGGATCGACACCCGCACCTTGCCCGTCTCCCCGTCGGCGTAGGGGCCGTGGGCCCAGGTGTGGGCCTTCACCACGTCGGCCGTGGCCTCGGGTACGAGCTGGGACGGGCTCCACAGTCCCTCGGTCTCGGTGATCTTGGTGATCCGCACCTCACCGATGTGGATGTCGAGCGGCTGGATGTCGTCCATGACGGGACCCTAGGGGCTGCCGGCGGGAACATCGAGTCGGCCGGCGGCGGCCCGTCCTACGACGCCAGGCCGGGCAGGGTCGAGCCGCCGGCGGTGGCCGGCCCACCGGCCCGCTGGGGCAGGGCCGGCGGTTTGGCCAGATGGAACCACACGCTGCCCAGGCCGGCGAAGGCGGCCAGGATGATGAAGCCGAGCACGTAGCTCCCGGTGGCGTCGCGCAGCACGCCGGCCAGCACCGGCCCCGCCACCATCCCGAACATCACCACCAGCGACGACCAGCCCATGATCTTGCCGAAGTCGGTGGCCCCGAAGTAGTCGGCCCGCATGGAGGATTGGATCGGGCCCCGCACACCCCAGGCCAAGCCGTGGAACAGCACGAACAGCCACACCAGCGGCCAACTGGTGGCCAGGGCCAACAGCAGCAGGCCCAGGCCGTGGCCGAGCATGGCGATCGTGACCAGCCGGCGCTTGTCCATCCGGTCGCCGAGCCAGCCGCCCACGAGCTGGCCCACGCCCATCATGGCCGGCAGCGCCCCCACCACGAAGGCGGTGTGCAGGCTGGAGAAGTGGCGCTCCTCGTCGAGGTAGAGGCCGAGATGGCTCATCGACGCCCCCACCACCAGCAGGGCCGAGGCGTGGCCGAGGCTGATGTACCAGAAGGCGGGCGACCGCAGGGCCTCGCTGGCGGTGAAGTGGACCCGGCTCACCGTGGCCGGCAGGGGGTCGGCCCGCTCGTCGATCTCCTCGGGCGGGATCCCGTCGACGTACTGGCCCACCTCGGCCGGGTCACGGTGGAAGACCTGGGCCAACGGGAGGATGACCACCAGGGTCAGGGCGGCCGAGATGAGGGCGGTGCCCCGCCACCCGACGGCGTCGATGAGCAGGCCGACGCCGAAGGCGAACACGCCGCCCACGGCGAAGCCCATCTGGGCGTAGGCCAGGGCCCGCGACCGCTTCCGCTCGAACCAGTGGACGATGGCCACCGTGATGCCGAGGAAGCCGGCCAGGCTCGAGCCCAACGCCACCAGGAGGTAGAAGGCGTAGAACTCGGCCAGGGTGTCGAGCGTGGCGAACAGCACGAAGCCGAGCGCCATGATCCCCGCCCCCAGCTGCAGGACGCGCTTGGGGCCCCACCGGTCGTTCATCCACCCCTGGATCGGGCCCAGCATCCCGCTCTCGGCCCGGTTGAGGGCGAAGGCCAGGCCGAGGGCGCTGGCCGACCAGGCGAACTCTTCCTGGAGGGCGACGGCGGTGAGGGCGAAGGCGTTGAACACGAGGCCGCTGTGGAGGGCCTGGATGACGAAGCCCCCTTGCACGATCCGCCAGCCGTGGAACGGCGGCGTCGGCCGGTTGGAACGGCGAGCATCCATACCGACCATCGTGGCCCGAACCGGCGGCCGACGGAAAGTTACGTCAGGGCGTGATGACCCGCACCGGCGAGCCGTCGAGGAAGGCGGCGATGTCCTCCACGATGTCGGTGAAGAAGATGCGGTACACGTTCTGCGACACGTAGCCGATGTGGGGCGACGGCAGGACGTTGGGCAGCGTTCGGAACGGATGGTCGGCCGGGAGGGGTTCGGTGCCGTAGGCGTCGAGCCCGGCCCCGGCGATCCAACCCTCGGCGCACGCCCGGGCCAGCGCCTCCTCGTCGGCGATGGGGCCCCGGCTGGTGTTGACGAGCCAGGCCGTCGGCTTCATCGAGCGCAGCTCGGCCTCCCCCACCAGGCTCCGGGTGCGGTCCGACAACACGAGGTGGATGGTGAGGAAGTCGGAGGCGGCGAACAGCTCCTCCCGCCTCACCAGGCGGGCCCCGACCTCGGCGCACCGCTCCGCCGTGAGGTTCTGGCTCCAGGCGATCAGCTCCATGCCGAAGGCCTGGCCCACCCGGGCCACCATCCCGCCGATGCGGCCCAGGCCGAGCAGCCCGAGGGTGGCGCCGTGGAGGTCGGCGCCGACGGTGGTCATCCAGCCCCCGTTGCGCACGGCGTCGATCTCGCTCGGGAGGTGGCGGGCGCAGGCCAGGATCAGGGCCCAGGTGAGCTCGGCGGTGGAGTGCACGCTGCCGCCGGTGCCGCAGTAGGTGATGCCGAGCTCGGCGCAGTCGGCGGCGTCGATCACGGCGTTGCGAGGGCCGGTGGTGACGAGCAGCTCCAGGTTGGGGAGCCGCTCCAGCACGGCCCGGGGGAAGGCCGTGCGCTCCCGCATGGCCACCACGATCTCGAACGGTTCGAGGGTGGCCACCAGCTCGTCTACGTCGGCGATGTGGTGGTCGAACACGGTGACGTCGGCCCGCCCGCTGAGGCCCGACCAGTCGGCCGAGGTGAGGGCCACCCGCTGGTAGTCGTTGAGGATCGCAACCCGCTTGGCTGTCATGTGCGCACCGTAGTGCACCGGCGTTACGGAAGCGGCTCGACCGCGGGATGGTCGACACCGGCGGCGGCGTAGGCGTCGAGCTCGTCGAGCGTCTCCCGCTCCAGCAGGGCGGCGGCCAGCGCGTCGAGCTGGGGACGATGCTCCCGCAGCAGGCGGCGGGCGTCGTCGTAGCACTCGTCGACCATGCGGCGGGTCTCGGCGTCGACCAGCTCCCGGGTGCTCTCCGACGGCTGGCGGGGGTCGCCCGGGTACCAGCTCTCGCCCTGCCCGCCGGGGAGCACGGTGATGGGGCCGACGGCCTCCGACATACCCCACCGGCCCACCATCTGGCGGGCGATCGCCGTCACCTGTTCCAGGTCGCTCTCGGCTCCGGTGGTCACGTTGCCGTAGACGACGTCTTCGGCCGCCCGGCCGCCGAGGGCCCCGGTGATCCGGCCCCGGAGGTAGGCCTCGTCGTAGCCGTAGCGGTCGGCCGAGGGGGCCTGGAAGGTGACGCCCAGGGCCTGGCCCCGGGGGATGATCGACACCTTGCGCACCGGGTCGGCCCCGGCGATCAGCATGCCGAGCAGGGCGTGACCGCTCTCGTGGAAGGCGGTGCGGCGGCGCTCGTCTTCCGACAGGGTGATGTGGCGTTCGGCCCCCAGCACGATCTTCTCCAGGGCGTTGGTGAGGTCGGCGTAGGTGATCGCCGTCTCCCCCTTCGACGCCGCCAGCAGGGCGCCCTCGTTGATGAGGTTCTTCAGATCGGCGCCCACCATGCCCGGGGTGGCGGCGGCCAGGGTGGCCAGCGAGACGTCGGGGGCCAGGGGCACACCCCGGGTGTGGACCTTCAGGATGGCCTCGCGGCCGGTGATGTCGGGCGGGTTGACCACGATGCGGCGGTCGAACCGGCCGGGGCGGAGCAGGGCCGGGTCGAGCACGTCGGGCCGGTTGGTGGCCGCCACCACGATCACGCCCTCGGCACCGGTGAAGCCGTCCATCTCGGTGAGGATCTGGTTGAGCGTCTGCTCCCGCTCGTCGACCCCGCCCAGGCTGGCTCCGCCGCCCCGGGCCCGGCCGATGGCGTCGAGCTCGTCGATGAAGATGATGGCCGGGGCCACCTTCTTGGCCTGCTCGAACAGGTCCCGCACCCGGCTGGCGCCCACGCCCACGATCATCTCGATGAACTCGGAGGCCGAGGCGGAGAAGAACGGGACGCCGGCCTCGCCGGCCAGGGCCCGGGCCAGGAGCGTCTTGCCCGTCCCGGGCAGGCCCGACAGCAGCACACCGCGCGGAAGCTGGGCCCCGACGGCCCGGTACTTGTCGGGGTGGCGGAGGAAGTCGACGATCTCGACCACCTGCTCTTCCACCTCGTCGATGCCGGCCACGTCGTCGAACGTGGTGCGCTTGGCCCCCTCGGTCTCGTCGACCCGGACCGCCTTGGACCGGCCGAGGCCGCCGATCCCGCCGCCCATCCCTCCCCGCAGGGCCCGGGTGGCGAACACCAGCAGGCCGACCAGGAGCAGGGTGGGGCCGAAGTTGGCCAGCAGGATCAGCCACCACGGCTGGTCGCTCACGATGGGTTTGGCCGACACCTCGGTGCCCTTGTCGGTCAGGGCCTGGTACAGGTTGTCGTCGGCGAACGACGGGCGCTCGGTGGTGAAGTCCTTGACCTGGGTTCCGTTGACGTCGATCGGGTTCGTCAGCTCGCCCTGGATCGTGTCGCCCTTGGCGCTGATCGTGGCCACGTTGCCGGCGTCGACCTCGGCCCGGAAGCGGGTGTAGTCGATCGTGGCGAGATCGTTGCCCGGTACGAACAGCGAGGCCAGCAGCCAGTTGAGGGCGAACGCAGCCAGCAGCACCAGCCACCACCGGGGGCGCCGCATGGGGTTGGGGGGCTTGGGGGGAGGCTTGGCCGGGTCGTCGTCGGCCGGGGGAGCCCCTTCCACCCGCCACGGAGGCGGCGTGGCTGATGGCGGCTCGCCGGAGCCGTTGTCGGTGGTTCGGGAGGAGGCGCCAGAGGCCACGAGGGCCACCATAGTGGCCGCTGGAACACGCCGGTGCGCCGGGCGGTTGTGGGAAGGATGACGACACCCCGGATCGAGACCTCGGCCAAGCGGGTACGGGTGATGCTGGACGGCCGGTTCGTGGCCGACGCCCCGGCGCCCCTGCTGGTATGGGAGCGGCCGCACTATCCCACCTACTACTTTCCGGTGGCCGCCGTGGACCCGGCGGTGGCGGCGGGCGACGCCGCCTACACCCATACGGCGTCCGAGCTGGACGGGTACGTGGCCCTGCGATGGCCGGCGTTCGACCACTGGCTGGAGGAGGACGAGGAGGTCTTCGTCCATCCCCGGGACCCGTACAAGCGGGTCGACATCCTGCGCAGCACCCGCCACGTGGTGGTGAGCGTGGAGGGGACGGTGGTGGCCGACAGCCACCGGCCCACGATGCTGTTCGAGACCTCGCTCCCCCGCCGCCATTACCTGCCGCTGACCGACGTGCGGATGGATCTCCTGCGGCCGTCGCCCACCCGCTCCCGTTGCCCCTACAAGGGCGAGGCCGTGTACTGGAGCGTGCACCGGCCCGACGGCGGTGGCGTGGCGCGGGACCTGGTGTGGTCGTACCCGAGCCCGGTGCGGGAGTCGGCCCCCATCGCCGGCCTGCTGTGCTTCTTCGACGAGCACGTGGACGTGACCGTGGACGGTGAGCCTCAGCCCCGGCCGGTGACGGCGTTCTCCTGATCGGCCCGCTCCACCCGACTGGCGAGCCCTCGGCGGACGACCGCTAAGCTCGGGGACCGGCCCAACCCGACACAGCCGACGACGGACCAGGAGATAGTGGTGAGCGATCTGGAGACGCAGCTCGACCCGGCCGAAGCCGAGGCCTTCCGGGCCCGGTGCCGGGCCTTCCTCGACGAGCACGCCACCGGCTACACGATCGACGGTCCCGATCCCCGCTCCGAGAAGGAGCTGGCCATCAACAAGGTGTTCCAGCAGGCGGCGGCGGCCGCCGGGCTGGCCGGGATCACCTACCCGGCCGAGTACGGCGGGGCCGGCCTCACCAAGGCCCACGAGCGGATCTGGCGGGAGGAGTACGGCAAGTACCCCGACATGACCACCCAGCTCACGATCAGCCACGGGATGTGCCTGCCCATGCTGGCCGAGTACGGCACCCACGAGCAGAAGGCGGCGTTCCTGGGCGACAACATCGCGGCCCGCACGCTGTGGTGCCAGATGTTCTCCGAGCCGGGCGCCGGATCCGACGTGGCCAGCCTGCAGACCCGGGCCGTGCTCGACGGCGACGAGTGGATCATCAACGGTCAGAAGGTGTGGACCACGCTGGCCCACCTGTGCGACTACGGCATCGTCATCGCCCGCACCGACCCCGAGCAGGTCAAGCACCGCGGGATCTCGATGTTCATCCTCGACATGAAGGCGCCGGGGGTGGAGATCCGGGCCATCAACCAGATCGACGGTGGGCGTCACTTCAACGAGATCTTCTTCACCGACGTGCGGATCCCCAAGAGCTGGCAGATCGGGCCGCTCAACGAGGGATGGCGGCTGGCCACGGCCATGCTCATGTACGAGCGGGTGGCCATCGGCACCGGGTCGAAGAGCGGTATCTCCACCCCCACGTTCAAGTACCTGGCCAAGGAGGCCACCGAGCGGGGCAAGAACGCCGACCCGCTGGTGCGCCAGGGGCTGGTGCAGCTCTACAGCGAGGAGACCACCCGGAGCCTGGTGGCCATGCGGACCCGGGACGAGCTCAAAGCGGGCAAGACCCCGGGCCCCGGTGGCTCGCTGGGCAAGCTGCACGCCGGGCGTATCGCCCGCATGTCGCGCTCGCTGGTGCTGGAGATCACGGGCCCCGAAGGCATCGCCTGGGCGCCGGAGTCCGAAGACACCGACAAGCACGCCAAGAGCGTGCTGCGGAGCTTCTCGGCCAACATCGCCGGCGGCACCGACGAGATCCAGAAGAACATCATCGGCGACCGTGTGCTCGGGTTGCCCCGCGACATCTCCGTCGACGTCCAGGTCCCGTTCAAGGACCTCAAGGTCGGCACGCAGAAGGCCAACGACTGAGCCTTCATCGCCGGCGCTCGAACCGGATCAACGCGCACCCGAGAGCCTGGGCGAGGAGGCGTCCGTCAGCAGGCGCAGCGTGTGCGATTCGGTGGGAACGGGTACGGCTCGGGTCATGGACATCATCCGGCATCCCGACGGCTCGCTCACGGTCCCTGTTGCGCCCGGTCGCCATGACGGCGACGATCCCGACGCATCCGTGGCCGCTCCGACCGAGTCCCGGACGATCCGACCGGGTGAAGGCGGCTACGACCAGGCGTTGTCCGAGTGGGACGCCCAGCAGCACCCCGACAACACCGCCGCGGTCTCCACTCCCTCGGGCCGCCAGGAAGCGATGGCTGTCGTCCATGCCCTGGCCGAGGAGCCGGGGCACGTGGCCGAGGCCGTCGACTCGCTCGACGATCCCGAGGGCAGCGCCGAAGCATTGCGCCACGTGCTCGTGGGTGGCGCCCCGTCGGTCCAGGCGTTCGCCGACGAGGTCGCCGAGGCGGAGGGTGGCGATGCCCTCCCAGCCCACCGGGCCACGAAGGTGATCGGCGAGATCCTGGCCGAGATCGACCAGCGGACGTGACCAGGCGGTGGCGCCGCACCGCGGCGCCACCGAACTCGTCGACGGGCCGGCCGTGGGCGCGGAGCCCGCACCGGCGCGCCGTCGAGATACCTGAACGTTCAGCTATCATCGGATCATGGATGCAGCCAGCACACGTCGGGCGGTACAGGCACGGTTCGCCGAGGCCGATCCCGAGCTGCCCAACGGCTTCGCCGAGCACACCCCGATGGGGGCCGACGCGCTCCTGGCCCTCGGCCTCGACCCCGCAGCGGTCCTGGCCTGGACCGCCCGCCACGAGCCGACACCGGTCGGGCCGGGGGCCCCGATCACCGTCCGCCGCCTGGCGATCCTGGCCGACCTCGAACGGCTCCCCTGGGACGAGGTGCTCCGCCGCAACCTGGAGGGGCTGGCCTCCCACGTCGGCGCCCACCTCTTCCACGGCCTGATCCGCACCGCCCACGCCGTGCGTTGCCTGCGGGCCGGCGGCGACGACCCGGCCGCGCTCGGCGAGCTGGCGACGGCGTTGGCCGCCTGGCACATCTGGGCCGGCACCGCTGACGGCCCGGCCGGCGACAGCTCCGGGCCGACCACCGCCGCCCCCCGGGAGACCATCCTCGACGCCGCCCGGCGGGGCGCCGGGGCCTGCGCCGCCAAACCATCGATCGTCACCATTCACGCCGTAACGGCGCCGATGGCCTTCCTGCTGGTGGCCGACCTCGTCGACACCGCCACGTTCGGCGCCGCAGCCGTCGCCTTCGGCCACACCCACGCCCGCTATCCGGCGCCCCCAGCCTCGGACCGGACGGCCCGGCCCGGCGCCGACCACCTGGCCACGCTGCTCGACCACTGGGACGCCCACCCGGCGAAGCTCAGCGAGGCCGCCCTGCGCGGCTTCGACACCACCGGAGACGGCGTGTTCCTCGACGCCATGGCGGCGATCACGGGCCCGTGGACGACAACGGCGAGTTGACCGGGCTCGATCCGGGCCAGCTCGCCGCCTGGATCGCCCTCATCAAGCTGGCGGCCGCGATCGTGGCCCGGGCCGACGGCGAGCTGCGCCGCAACCACGGCATCACCGGCAGCGACTACGAGCTCCTCCACCACCTGTCGGAGCGGGACGAGGGACAGCGGATCAGCGACCTGGCCCGGGTGATCGACGACTCGTCGAGCTGCATCACCCATCGGGTGAACCGGCTGGCCGCCAGTGGCCTGGTGACCAAGCGGGCCGGCTCGGCCGACCGGCGGTCACGCCTGGTGGCGCTCACGCCCGAGGGCCGGGCCCTCCTGGCCGAAGCGGCGCCCGCTCACGCCGCCCGGGTGCAGCACTGGGTGGTCGAGCCCCTCACCCGGCGGGATCTCGCCGACCTCACCCGGGTGGCCACCAAGCTCAACCGTCACCTGCGGAACCTCGAGCCCGAGCCCCGGCTGTAGCTAGGCTGCGGCCATGGCTGAGTCGACGGGGAGTGGGCCGCTGCAGGCGGCGGAGCTCCGGGAACTGATCCGTCACATCATGGAGGACGGGTTCAACCGGGCCGACATGGCCGTGGTCCACGCCTCGTTCCACCCCGATTACCGGCGCCACGGGTTCGGCGGGCCGAGCGTGGGCTCGCTGGCCGAGCACGTGGCCGACCTGCAGGCCCGCCACGACGCCTTCGACGGCGCCCGGTTCGAGATCCACGAGATCGTGGCCGACGCCGAGCGCCAGACGCTCGCCGTCCGCTACACGTTCCACGGCGTCCACACCGCCGAGTTCCTGGGCGTGGCCCCCACCGGCCGGGCCGTGACCCGCCCGTCGGCCGCCTTCTTCCGGGTGCGCGACGGCAAGGTGGCGGAGGGGTGGATCGTGTCCGACGGCGGCGGCTTCCTGGCCCAGCTGCGGGGCGAGGCCTGACCGGGGCGAGGCCCCAACCAGACGATCAGCAGATCACGCCGTCCGGCGATCGCACCACCCTGGCCGGCGTCGAACCGGCCCGTGACCGCGTGGCGTCATACTCCACCCGGAGCGTGTCGTCCTCCGGGAGGACGTAGGTGACGACGTGGGCGGCGTCGAGGCCGGCCGGCATGAGCACGTAGTAGCCGTTGCCGTGGAAGAGCTGCCGCAACCCCAGGTAGCGCCGGGTGTAGCGGGATCCCCTGATCTCGAAGCAGGCCACGCCGTTGCCGGTCAGGGCCAGCGGCTGCTCGGCGAACACGGTGACCTCCGGCTGGCGCTCGACGCTGCTGGCGATCGCCTGCGCCCGATCCCAGGCGGTGGCCTGGGCGTGCTTGGCCGTGAAGCCGAAGACGGCGAAGAGCACGACGAAGGCCAGCACCAGCTTGGTGCCGGGATCGAGTGCCTCGTTGCCCAGATCACGAGCAGGACGCCGAGGAACGCCAGCGCCAGCGGCCCGAGCATGGGGGCCACGCTGCGGGTGATCAGATCCTGGGTCGAGTAGCCGTAGATGCGGGCATCGAGGCCGAAGAAGACCGCCTCCGCCTGGGTGCTGAGCGCCCCGAAGTAGGAGAGGGCCGACGCGACGATCGAGAGGGCGGCTGCGGTGGAGCTGGCCAGCTCCAGCTGCTTCTTGGCCTGCGAGAGCCCCGTCTCGGCCGACCCGGCGGGGGCCGGGGCGACGGCCACGTCAGCCACGGGCGGTGGAGGTCGTCGTGGCCGAGGTGGTCGTAGCCGAGGTGGTCGTGGTGGCAGTCGTGGTGGTGGGGTCGCCGGTGACGATCCCACCCGCCTTCACGTCGCCGATCGCCTTCGACGGGAGGCGGACGACGGTCGGGTCGGGGTTGATCCGGATCAGGCGGTCCTTGCCCACCACCTCGATGGTCGAGGGCCGGGCCGCAGTCCAGTAGTCGGTGGGCAGGGCGGCCAACGTGTCGTCGGGAAGGTCGGCGATGGCTTCGTCGGGCACCTCGAGCAGCACGTTCGGGTCGACGGCGGGCAGGTGGTCGGTGTCGGCGGTCTCCAGGGCATGGGTCGGGTCCAGCGTGATGCGGGCCTCGATCAGGCGCTCCGGCGTGACCGTCCCGACGGTGTCGACCTCCTCGATCGCCTCGCCCTGGCCCCGCAGGTTGTCGAGCTCGTCGTCGCTCACGTCGACGAACACCCACGGGCCGTCGACGAGCACGACGGTACCGAACCCGAAGGGTGGTGGATCGTCGCCCTCGACCAGGCAGTAGATCACGGTGTGGGTCTCCTCGTCGCCGTTGTCCGTCAACTGGGCCAGCTCGTTGGCGGCACCGCACGGGTTCGGGCCGTCGAACTCGTCCTTCGTCTCGTCGCAGTCCTTGGCCGACTGCCCTGGATTGAACACATCGGGGCAGTTGTCCTCGGCCGCCGGGATGTCGTCCTGGTCGCTGTCGTCGTCCGGATCATGCGTCACCCGGGCGTCGGCGGTGCTCCCACCCGACCCGGACGACGTCGTCGACGAACCCTCCTCGCCGTCGGCCAGCAGGGCGACCGTGCCCCCGGCCGACGTATCGCCCGCCTCCTCACAGGCGACGACCAGGGGAACCAGGGCCAAGGCCACGACCAGGGCCGTGGCCAGCGAACGCATCCTTCTCCCCCACCTCATCACCGACCCACCTCCCGCTGCTCTCCGCGCATCTCAAGGAGGCGACCAGAGCGCCGCTGGATACATCACGACGGCACACGGCACCAGGGCGGCGACGCCGGGCCGCGACGCGGCCTACGCTTCGGCCATGATCGACCGGACGCAGCGCGAGGCAGCCGTGATAGCCCGCACCGACGAGGCCCTCGGCGCCCCGGTCACCTACAGCCGGCTGGTGGCCGACCTGCGGGCGCTGGACATCCCCGCCGGCCGCCCCGTGATCGTGCACTCGTCGCTGTCGGCCATCGGCTGGGTGGCGGGCGGGCCGTCGGTGGTGGTCGACGCCCTGGTCGACGCGCTCGCCCCGGCCACCGTGATGGTCCCGACCCAGAGCGGCAGCCGGAGCGACCCCCAGTACTGGCACAACCCGCCGGTGCCACTCCACTGGCTGCCGATCATCCGGGAGCAGACGCCGGCGTTCGATCCGCTCCGGGTCGAGACCCGGGGCATGGGGCAGATCGTGGAGGCGTTCCGCACCGACCGGCGGGCGGTCCGGGGCCCCCATCCCACCGTGTCGTTCGCCGCCATCGGGCCCGACGCCGCCCAGCTCGTCTCGCCCCACGATCTGGTCCCCCAGTTCGGCGACACGTCGCCGCTGGGCCGCCTCTACGAGGCCGACGGTGTGATCCTCCAGCTCGGCGTCACCCACAGCACCAACACGTCGTTCCACCTGGCCGAGACCCGGGCCGAGTGGCCGGGCAAGCCGGGGCCGATCGAGGACGGGGCGGCGCTGCTGGTGGACGGCCGGTCGCAGTGGGTGCCCTTCGACGGCGAGGTAGCCGAGACCGACGACTTCGAGGAGCTGGGCGAGGCGTTCATGGCGGCCCACCCGCCCCACGAGGGCCGGGTGGGCATCGCCCCGTCACGGTGGTGCTCGATGGTGGACGCCGTCGACTTCGCCACTCCCTGGTTCGCCGCCCACCGGGGCGGGGGCTGACGCCGTCGACGCTGACGGTCCAAGGACCCTGTTCGCCCGCCGGGCTGGGCCGTAGCGTCCGCCCCGGAGGTGTGCGCCATGGATTTCCGGGTGTCGGAGGAGATGTCGGTCCGGCTGGACATGATCAACGAGTTCATGACCCGGGAGGTGATCCCGCTGGAGGGCGAGCTGCTCCACGGCACACCCGAGTCGCTGGCCGCGGCGGTGGCCGGGGCCCAGGCCAAGGTCAAGCAGATGGGGCTGTGGGCCCCCAACCACCCGGTGGAGTTCGGCGGCCTCGGGCTGTCGATGGTGGACCACGGCCTGTTCGCCGAGGCGGTGGGCCGCAGCCCGCTGGGCATGACCGTGTTCGGCACCCAGGCCCCCGACGCCGGCAACATCGAGATCCTCCACAAGTACGGCACCCCGGAGCAGAAGGACCGCTGGCTCCGCCCCCTGGTGGAGGGCGAGATCCGAAGCTGCTTCTCCATGACCGAGCCCGAGACCGCCGGGTCCAATCCCACCCTGTTGGCCACCCGGGCCACGGTGGACGGCGACGGCTACGTGATCAACGGGCAGAAGTGGTTCACCTCGTTGGCCGACGGCGCCGCCTTCGCCATCACCATGGCCGTCACCGACCCCGACGCCCCACCCCACCGCCGGGCCAGCATGATCATCGTCCCCACCGACACCCCCGGCTTCAACCTGGTGCGCAACGTGAGCGTGATGGGCCACTCGGGCAGCGGCCACGCCAGCCACGGCGAGGTGATCTACCAGGGGTGCCGGGTTCCCCGCTCGAACCTGCTGGGCGACGAGGGCGGCGGGTTCGTCATCGCCCAGGACCGCCTGGGCCCAGGCCGCATCCACCACTGCATGCGCTGGCTGGGCATCGCCGGCCGGGCGTTCGAGATGATGTGCCGCCGGGCCAACGAGCGGGTGATCGACGGCGACGGCAGCCGCCTGGCCGACCGCCAGGTGATCCAGCACTGGGCGGCCGAGCTCGACGCCGAGATCCGGGGCGCCCGCCTCCAGGTGCTGCACTGCGCCGCCCTGATCGACGCCGAGGGGGCCAAGGCGGCCCGGGACGAGATCTCGGCCATCAAGTTCGTGGTGGCCAACACCATGCTGAAGGCCGTCGACACCGCCATCCAGGTGCACGGGGCCCTGGGCGTCACCGACGACACCGTGCTGGCCTACTGGTACCGCCACGAGCGGGCAGCCCGCATCTACGACGGCGCCGACGAGGTGCACAAGACGAGCCTCGGCCGCCGGGTCCTGCGCCGCTACGCCACACCGAGCTGAGCCCGGCAGCCCGCGAGACGTAGACCCGCTGGTAGCCCTCGGCGGGGGTGGCAGTCGAGGTTCTCTGTTCCTGATCAGGGGATCGGGGCCGGGCGCCTCGCGGTGCGGGGAGATCGGCCCTGGTGTCGGGTATACCGGGGTCCGGAGACGACCCGACCGACCCGAAACCGAGCTGAGAGTGAGGCCCCGATGGCCGACACCGACGACCCCACCGAGCTGATCGACGCCCAGATCGCCGCCCTGTCCGGCGACTGGCGGGGTGAGCTGATGGCCCGGCTCCGGGCCCTGATCCACACCGCCGACCCCGACGTGGTGGAGACGGTGAAGTGGCGCAAGCCGTCCAACGGCAACCTCGGCGTGCCGGTGTGGGAGCACGACGGGATCATCTGCACCGGCGAGACCTACAAGGACAAGGTCAAGCTCACCTTCGCCAAGGGGGCCAAGGTCGACGACCCGTCCAAGCTGTTCAACTCGAGCCTCGACGGCAACGCCCGCCGGGCCATCGACTTCTTCGAGGGCGGCGAGGTCGACGAGGCGGCCTTCGTGACCCTCATCCAGACCGCGGTGGCCGTCAACGAGTCGACCGCCAAGAAGAAGAAGTAGCTGGCCCCGGGAAGTGCGGGGCGGGCGGGTTCGGGCCCCGGGATCGGTAGGTTCGGAGCCGTGTCGAAGGTACTGATGTCGCTGCCCGTGGGTGAACGGGTCGGGATCGCCTTCTCCGGTGGTCTCGACACCTCCGCCGCCGTCGCCTGGATCCGGGAGAAGGGGGCGATCCCCTACACCTACACCGCCGATCTGGGCCAGTACGACGAGCCCGACCTGTCGAGCGTGCCCGACCGGGCCCTGGCCTACGGCGCCCACCAGGCCCGCCTGGTCGACTGCCGGGCCGACCTGGTGCGCGAGGGTCTCATGGCCCTGCAGTGCGGGGCCTTCCACATCCGCACCGCCGGCCGCACCTACTTCAACACCACACCCCTGGGCCGGGCCGTCACCGGCACCCTGCTGGTGCGGGCCATGAAGGAAGACGGCGTCGACATCTGGGGCGACGGCAGCACCTACAAGGGCAACGACATCGAGCGCTTCTACCGCTACGGCCTGCTGGTCAACCCGAACCTGCGGGTCTACAAGCCGTGGCTCGACCAGACCTTCGTCGACGAGCTGGGCGGCCGGGCCGAGATGAGCATCTTCCTCCAGGAGCGCAACCTCCCCTACCGGGACTCGGTGGAGAAGGCCTACTCCACCGACGCCAACCTGTGGGGTGCCACCCACGAGGCCAAGCAGCTGGAGAACCTCGACACCGGCATGGAGATCGTCGCCCCCATCATGGGTGTGGCCCATTGGGACCCGGCGGTGGACATCGCCCCCGAGGACATCACCGTCCGCTTCGCCGAGGGCTGGCCGGTGGCCATCAACGGCAAGGAGTACCCCACCCAGCTCGACCTGGTGATGGAGGCCAACGCCATCGGCGGCCGCCACGGCCTGGGCATGAGCGACCAGATCGAGAACCGCATCATCGAGGCCAAGAGCCGGGGGATCTACGAGGCCCCTGGGATGGCTCTGCTGCACCTCGCCTACGAGCGCCTGGTCACCGCCATCCACAACGAGGGCACGATCGAGAACTACGCCACCATGGGCCGCCGCCTGGGCCGTCTGCTCTACGAGGGCCGCTGGTTCGACCCCCAGACGCTGATGCTGCGGGAACCGTTGCTGCGCTGGGTCGGCTCGGCCGTCACCGGCGAGGTGACGGTCCGCCTGCGCCGGGGGGAGGACTACTCGATCCTCGACACCACCGGTCCCAACCTCACCTATGTGCCCGAGCGCCTGTCGATGGAGCGGGTGGAAGACGCCGCCTTCGGCCCGCTCGACCGGATCGGCCAGCTCACGATGCGCAACCTCGACATCGAGGACAGCCGGGCCAAGCTGGCCGTCTACCGCGACGTGGGCACGCTGGGATCGATCGGGATGCCGGCGCTCGACAGCGGCGAGGAGCCCGAGGGCTCGGCCGGCTGAGCTCCGGCTCTGCCCGCCCTGTCGGGGCCAGCGCGATGCACGTCGACGTCGTCGCCGTCCTCGACGTGGTCGGCATCTACGTCTTCGCCCTGTCGGGCGGTCTGATGGCCGTCCGGCGCAGCATGGACGTCGTCGGTGTGCTCGTGCTCGGGCTCGTCACCGGGTTCGCCGGGGGCGTGGCCCGGGACGTGCTGATCGGCGACCTCCCGCCCCGGTTCGTGCGCACCGAGGGCCTGCTGCTGGTGCCGATCGTGGCCGCCCTCACGATCCTGCTCGCCCCCGCCTTGCCCGATCGCCTCCGCCAACCGGTGCTGGTGCTCGACGCCGTGGGCCTGGGGCTGTTCGCCACCGTGGGCGCCACCCGGGCTGTCGACGCCGGCCTCGGCCTCGGCGCCACCGTGCTGATCGGCACCGTCTCGGCCGTCGGCGGCGGCCTGGTGCGAGACCTCCTGGCCGACCAGATCCCCGAGATCCTGGCCGAAGGCAGCCGGCTCTACGCCGTGCCCGCCGCCCTCGGCGCCCTGCTGGTGGCGCTCGGCCACCGGGCCGAGCTCACCCCCACCGCCGTGCAGGCCGGGGCCGTGGCCGCCGCCGTCGCCCTGCGCCTGGCCTCGCTCCGGTTCGGCTGGCATGTCCCGGCCCGGGTCTGGCGGCCGAGGGGCATCCGGCGGAGCTGAGTCCCGGTCTGTCTGCGAACTGTGTACGCGTTTTCCCTCTTTTCGTGATTTCTTCCTCGGACGGGCTCAGATTCGCCTTCACTGTCACACCCCCTGACTAGGTTTGCCGTATGGATTCGGCGGGATCTGAGCACGTGGGGGATGGGTTCGGGGGTGACTCCCCGGCCGCTGTCCTGGCTGATCTCGCTGTGCTCATGGACCGGGTGCACGCCTTGCCGCTCGACGGATGCTGGGATCACGAGACCCGGGCCCTGCTCGACGGGTTGGAGGTCGGGGTCCGGCGTCTCGACGCCGCCCGGGTGGCCGTGTTGGGTCAGGTCCAGCGGTCGGGCCTGCACCACGTCGACGGGCACGCGTCGGCCCGGGTGATGGTCCGTCACGCCTGCCGCCTGTCAGGCCCGGAGGCCCTCCGCCGGGAGCGGGTCGAGAAGGCCGTGCGCCACCTCCCCCTCGTGGCCGACGCCTACCGGGCCGGGACCATCGGCACCGAGCAGGTGGATCTGGTGGCCAAGGTGTACGCGAACGACCGGGTTCGAGACGCGCTCGTCGAGTTCCAGGCCGACCTGCTGGTGCTCGCTGTGGAGTGCGAGTATCCGGTGTTCGAGAAGTCGATCCGTTTCTGGGAACGCCTCGCCGATCAGGACGGCCCCGAACCCAGAGCCGACGAGGCCCACAAGAACCGTCACTTCTCCCTGTCCCAGGACCCCGAGACCCTGGCCTGGAAGGTGAAGGGGTCACTGGGCCCGTTGCCGGGGGCGAAGGTGAGGGCACTGCTGGCGCGCCTGGCCGACCGGGAGCGGGAAGAAGACTGGGACGAGGCCCGGGGCCAGCATGGCGACAGCACCTGCGCTGCCGACCTGGCCCGCACTGAAGCCCAACGGTGGGCCGACGCCCTGGTCCGCATGGCCGAGCTGGCCAACTCGGCCGATCCTGACGCCCCGAGCTCGGGGAGTGAGCACGTGATCGTGTGGGACGCCGACACCTACCTGTCGACCGTGCACCGCGTCACCTGCACCGACCCGGCGTGCGACGCCGAAGCCCACGGGAACTCTCCGAGTTCCTTGACCAACCGGTGGTACGACCCGACGACGTACCGGTGCGAGACCATCGACGGCGACCCGCTGGAACCGGTCGAAGCCGCGCTCGACAGCTTCCACCACCACGTGCGGGTGGTGCTCGTCACCGGCGGGCAACCCACCGCCGTCGGGTCCCGTCGCCGGCTGTTCACCGGCCGCAACCGCCTCGCGGTCAAGCTCCAGAGCCCGACCTGTCTGTGGCCCGGGTGCTGGGTCCCCACCTCGGTGTGCGAAGCCGACCACGCCCATCCCCACGCGGCGGGAGGCAAGACCGAACCCGACAACGGCATACCCCTCTGCGGGCGCCACAACAGATGGAAGCAAAAGGGCTACACCACCGGATGCGACCCCGACACTGGGCGGTGGCGCACCTACCGCCCCGACGGCACCGAGATCCCCTGAGGCGTCGGGGCCCGACCCATCGCTAACATCCGGCCATGAACGCAGCGACCTCCGTGACCGAGCACTGGCACCGCACCGAGCGGCACCGGACCCACTACCTGGCCGCCGGCCCGGCAGACGGGCCGTTGCTGGTGTTCGTGCACGGCTGGCCCGAGCTGTCGATCAGCTGGCGCCACCAGCTGCCGGTGTTCGCCGGCATGGGGTTCCGCTGCGTCGCCCCCGACATGCGGGGCTACGGCCGCTCGTCGACCTACCCCGACCTGGCCAGCTACGCCCAGGAGCACATCGTGGCCGACATGATCGAGCTGCTCGACGGCCTGGGCCGGGACCGGGCGGTGTGGATCGGCCACGACTGGGGCTCGCCCGTGGTGTGGAACGTGGCCAGCCACCACCCCGACCGGTGCCACGCCGTGGCTTCCCTGTGCGTGCCCTACGCCACGCTGGAGCGAGGGTGGGACCACACGATCGCCCTGGTCGACCGGTCCGTCTACCCCGAGGCCCAGTACCCGGTGGGCCAGTGGGACTACCAGCTCTACTACGCCGAGAACTTCGAGCAGGCCAGCGCCGGCTTCGACGCCGACCCCTACCTCACCGTCAAGGCCCTGTTCCGCAAGGGCAACCCGAAAGGGCTGGGCCAGCCGTCGGTCACGGCCTCGGTGCGGGCCAACGGCGGCTGGTTCGGTGGCGCCGGCGTGGCCCCCGACATCCCGGCCGACCACGACGTGGTGACCGACGACGACCTCCGTACCTACGCCGAGGCCCTGGAACGCAACGGGTTCACCGGCCCCGACGCCTGGTACATGAACCACCCGGCCAACGAGGCCTACGCCGCCCGGGCCACCGACGGGGGCCGGCTGTCGATGCCGGTGCTGTTCCTCCACGCCCGCTACGACTACACGTGCGAGACGGTCAGCTCCCGGCTGGCCGACCCCATGCGGGAGCTGTGCGGTGACCTCACCGAGGCCGTGCTCGACACCGGCCACTGGATGGCCCAGGAACGCCCGGCCGAGGTCAACGCCGCGCTGGCCCGCTGGCTCGCCACCAGCGTGCCCGGGGTGTGGCCCGGCCCACCCGCCCCCGCCAGCTGAGCCACCGATCCACCTCGGCCACCACGTACACGGCGTAACCGGCGCCCACGCCGGCCAGCAGGGCGGCGACCACGGCCGGCACCGCCGCCTGGGCCGGAGGGCGGTCCGGATCTGGCCGGTGTCGGCGTCGGGGCGGATGCCGAGGACCTGATACGGGTCCACCGAGCCCCTCCCCCGCCCTCGGCTCGCCCTCAGGCGGCGCCGTGGAAACAGAACAGGACCATCAGCGCCAGACAGCCGGCATAGCAGGTCAGCGACCGCAACCGTCCTTGCACCTCGGGGTTCCTCATGATCCCAACCTACGCCCGCCGGCCCGAGCGCCAAATAGGGGCCGCACCCCACAGGCGCCCTACGACCCACCACCCGCCCTGCGGTTGGCCTCGAAGTTCTCCAGGGCCCGCTGCACCATCGGGCGGCGGCGGCCGCCGGGCTCCACCACGATCGAGTCGGGGTCGCGCTCGCCCAGGCGCCCCAGCACATACATGGCGTGGGCCGCCGTCATGTGGGCCGGGAACCCCTGGCTGTCCTGCATCTGGTTGGTGGCCACCTTGGTCATCCGGAGCTGGAAGGGGTCGTTCTCGGCCACCCGGGCGGCCCAGGCCAGCGTCTCGTCCACCAGCCGGTCCCGGGGCAGCACCCGGTTCACCAGCCCGCACCGCTCGGCCTCGGCCGCGTCCATGAACCGGGGCTCGTAGAGCAGCTCCTTGGCCTTGCGGATCGGGAGATCCCATGGCACGCAGAAATACTGGAAGTGGCTGCCCAGGAACATGGCGTCGTCGGCGGCGAAGATCACGTCCATGGCCGAGGCGATCATCCACCCCCCGAAGATGCAGTACCCCTGCACCGCCGCCACCGTGGGCTTGGGCAGGTTCCGCCACCGCATCGTGTTCTCGTAGAACAGGTCGGTGGTCTGCTGTCAAGACGCACATAAGTGGGCCCCGCACCGCAGCAACGGCCGGGGCCCGGACACCGGAGGCACCCCGATGCCAGAGATCACATTTACCAGCCCGGCGCCCCTCGTGGCGACCGTGCACCTGACCGGCGCCACCATGCGACAAGTCACCGCCCTCGATGCCGGCGGCGGCCTGGTCGAGATCGAGCTGTCCGACTACGAGGTCGGTGCCCGCATCTCGGCCCGCGCCGATGTACTGGCCAACCTGCTAGCCGATGCGGTCGACGCCGTCGCCCGGCTTCGGGGGCACCACTGACCGACCTCGGCCCGGCACGAGCGGGCCTGCGCTACCCCCTGAGGTAGCTGAGCACCCCGTAGATCCCACCAACGAAACTGCCAAGGGCGCCGAGTATCTCTATAGTGCTCTTGGCGGTTTCGCGTAGACGTGGACCGGCCCAGGTCGAGGTCGCCTTCAGTCGCTGCAGGACATGTTGGCGCTTGTGTTCGATGAGGTGGCATCCGCCCAGGAGGCCCTTGGCGTTTCGTCGACAGGGTTTCCCCTCCTTCGTGATGGCGCCGCAGACGTTGGGTGCCCGCAGGACGAACCACGCGAATAGCACGAGCATCCCAGCCCCCGGGAAGACCTTGGCGGCCTGGGGCAGTGCGATCGCCAGATAGAGCAGGACGACCAGGAGGGCCAAGGCGGAAGGCACGGGGTAGTCCTTCCATGCGGCACGAATCAGTCGGCTGAGGCGGCGGGCCATGGCGGTCGACTCCTGTTTGCGGCGGCGTAACAGATTGTAGGACGCGGTGGACATGCAACGGGAATGGACCGGCCATCGTCGAACGTCGAGGCGCCATTAAATCCGCTCCTGACAAGGCCGTGGCGACCGTCGACTCCGGTGAGTGGGGGGCCGAGGCGTGCGGCGGAGCACCTCGGCCCCCCATCGGAGCACACGACGCTGGTCGCGACGGGACTCAACCAAGAAGGGGCTGCGGGATTGGTGTCGCGACGCCCCTGGGCCGAGCCCAGGCGTCCCGCCGCGGCACCGGGCTCGGCCCGTTCTCGATCGCAGACATCATGCAACATGAGGTGCGGCGAGCAGAACCAGGGAGAAGTTCCCATGACAGTGTGCGTGAGCCGGAAGTTCAATTGGCCAAATCGCATAGGGCGAGCCCAGCGTCGATGACGGGCCCGAGGGCGGCTGACCCTTGGTAGATCGCTGAGTCCCGAACGTCGATGAGGCCCATTGGTTCCGCCCACGTCATCGCCAACCCGTTAATGGCATAGGCCGAACCGTCAGCAACCAAATACACGGCCCGTCCCTCGCAGTGCAGCACTCCGTCCGCAACAGTGAACGGCCACGTCCACTCCGGCCAGCCGTCGACAGTGCACGACGGGTCGAACCGCATCGACGCCCCTGGGACGTCATCCAGGAGCCCGCTGTCGTAGGTATGGGGAATGCAGACTTCGATCTGCTTGACCGGCGCTGCGGCGGTGTCCACCGTCGTTGGCTGGGCGGCCGTCGTCGCGGCTTCAGTCGCCATCGAAGTGGATGCAGGGAGTGTGGTCGTGTTCTCTGCCACCGAGTCCGCGGTTGCTGTCTCGTCGTCTGCCGCTGGCGGCACAAGGGCACCGAGCGCTGCGAGTAACAGGATGATCCCTGCCGGGATGAGAATGCGCTTGCGGCGCCACCACGGCTGGTTTGAGGCTGGGGCTGCGGCAGCGAGCTGGGCGGGGTACGTCGGTGCCGCTTGAAGTGGAGGCGGAGGCGGGGCCGGCACTGCACCGGATTGTTGCCCCGGTCCTGGTGGAGGCGTCGGACCCGAACCGCGCGGCCACCAGCGGCCATCGCTTGCTTGGTACCAACCGACGGGCGGCTGACCGCTGTAGACGTGCCCATTCCATGCCACGTACTGGTGCTGATCCTCATGCGGCATGACGGCACGCTAGCCGACCGACCCTAGCGGAGACGATTGACTGCCCCTCTCGTTGTATCGAACATAGGTTCCCACGTACGATTCCGGGGTGAGCTGGACGAAACGCCGACGCGCTGACCCGCTCCGGGTGGCTGAGGCGTCGCTGCTAGGTGCACGACGACGACTGGCGGACCTCAGCCGCCCTGACTTTGCGGAGCGGTACACGGCCCAGCATCTGGAGCTGGAGCGCGCCGACGCCCTGGCCTCCATCGCCCAGAGCACCGAACGAATCCGCCAGCTGGGAGGCGACCCTGACCAGCCCCGGCTCGAACCGAACCTCTAGCCGGTCGGGCTGACCGAATACATGGTGGCCCGCCAAACGGCAGGGAGTGGCTTCTGACCATCCTAGCGAACGAGGGATGGCGGATAACCTGACCGCTGGCCGGCACTTGCGAGGTCGACCCGGGTGGGTTTCTCCTGTTAGCCAGCCGGGCGGCCCCCCGCCCCTCCGCCCCGATCCCGCCGAGGGAAGGCAGCCGGAGGGGCAGTGTCGCGCCCGACCCACCATCACCAAGGGTACGGAACCGGTTCGCTAGCATTATGGGGATCGCAGCTGCTCCGGTGAGCAAGTTAAGTGGATTCGGGATGCGCCGCCTACTACTTTCTCAGAGATGATGCATAGGATGAGGTCCGGATCCCCGGATGATTTCATCCGAGCGGCGCGCAATAGGGTGGACCGAGTCATTTGGACCTATCAAGGCCTTATCGTCTTGATAGGACTCACTGCGATCATTGGCTCGATCGGCGCCTTTGTTGGTCGATGGTGGTTCATATTTCCCCGGACCGGTATCGGCAACGTCGGCGAGTGGGTTGCTGGTATTTCGGCGCTAGCCGCGATACAAGCGGTAAGAATAGAGGCCCGAGATCGGGTTCGAGAGCTAGCGGCAGAATCGTTGATTCGCTCAGCCGATAGGGCCTACGAATTGATCGAACCGCTGCAGGACGTCCCCGATAAACACCAACGCGCACCGGTGGTCAACGCCCTACGAGATGTAGCACGAGGGTCCGGCGTAGCCGCTTTGTCACGGTTCGCTGACGCTCTACAAAGAGGCGATCTTGCAGTTAAGCTGCCCTATTCCTGGAGGATGGGCAGTGTCAACCAGAGCACGTCCATTTGGTTCCAAGTTCATAGATCGCTCGTCAATGCGATTACATCAGTGGGACGGCCTTCCGGAGTATCCGCTGTAGACCTCAAAGAACTAGATCACG
This sequence comes from Acidimicrobiales bacterium, assembly GCA_041394285.1. Classification (GTDB taxonomy): domain Bacteria; phylum Actinomycetota; class Acidimicrobiia; order Acidimicrobiales; family SZUA-35; genus CADEDH01. The sequence continues at coordinate 337,069 of JAWKIL010000004.1, forward strand.
CCATTAGCGCGGGTCGCGCATACACAATTCGACTCGCAGCCGTGCGTTATGGTGAGGCCGAATTTCAGGATGCGCTAAACACCGGCGACGAGGCACGAATGGATACCGCGATGAGAATGATGGAATCATTCAAGGAGGATGCCCCAGAACTGTACCATTCGCTGCTAGAGCGCTCAGAAGGCTGGCTTCCAAACGAGTCGCCCGAGGTGACTCAGAATCTACTTCTCAGGAATGATTTCGATCGCTTCGTGCGAAATATGGAATCGTTTGCACCAATGCCATTTCGGTGAAAGCCCGCACATTGGAGTGGACTTATGCGAATGTCAAGCGTCAAGCAGCCGGCCGGCGTATGAAACTCAGCTACATGCTTACGCTAGCTTCTTTGGTTCGAACCGGGTGAAGTAGCGAGGATACGCCTCGACGACAGCGGCGTCAGCCGTGAAGACCTCGCCAACGGCGACGAACAGCCCGGAGGGGCCGTGGAACGACTCCACGGCCCGCACCAGCTGAACGGGGGTCGGCCTGGTCGACCCGGCCATCAGGCGTTCAGGAGCCGGACAGCGGCTCCGTTGACGAGCCCGCCGCCGACCCGCCAGTAAGCGTACAAACCGCGCTGGCCGGTGGGCCGGTGGTTGGTCCCGACGAGGTGGGGGACCAGCTCAACGGACAGGCCGACCCGGTCGACAATGGTGTAGGCGGCACGGACATCGCCGAACAACAGAATGTAGTTGTTGGCGGCGGCGTCGATCACGCCGTCCATGTCAGACGACTCGTGGACCGGCCGGCCGAGCATGGTCGGACCCATGCCGGTCGACATGTCGAGCGAGTTGCGGAACCCGCCCACCGTGTCGGTGAACTGCCGAGCCCGGTTGTAGATGGCGAGGTTGGCGACCCACACGCCGTTGGACCGGAACCGTGGCGGCACCGCGGCCTGCAGGGCGTAGACGTCCGTTGCGGCGAACGTGTCGGCCGAAGCGGTCGCCACGACGGACGTGCCGCCGGCCACCACGGCCGTAATGATGCCCTGCGGAACACCGCCGGTTCCCGCCCCGGTCGCGAAGGCCGTCGCTTCCAGACGGTCTCGGGCGTCGGCAAACGCCTCCCGCAGCTCGGCCTCCATCCCAGTCCAGTCGGCGCCCACCTCAATCGAGAACGGCACGAAGGCGCTGGCCTTCTGCGGCGTGATGGTCGGCTGCGCCAGGGTGGGAGCGTCGTCGCTGACCTCGGTCGCCTCGGTGTCCCAGGAGGCGGTGATGCCAGCCGTGCTCACGCCCCGCCACTCGTCGGACCCGGTCAGGGTGACGACGCGGGCGACCTGGCGCCACGGGTTGGCGGTGCCATCGTTGGCGACTATGAGTGTCGGATCGAGGCTGTAGGGGACCGCGAACCCGCCCGAGGCGTCCGTCAGCGATGCAGCACGGGCCTCGACCACGGCGGCCTGTTCCTCGGCTGTGAGGGCCCATTCCTGGCCGCTGGCGAGCTTGAGCCAGCCAGTGCGGTACTCGGGCCGACCGGTGACCACGATGTGCCGGGCCAGGCGACCGTCGGCGGTGTCGTGGCGCTCCAACATTCTGGTGGCCTGTTCCTTGTGGGCATCGTCGAGGTGCGTGGTGGCCTCGACCGCAGCTCGGGCCCTGCCCTTAATGTCGGCGCCGTGATACGCCCGGTCGTTGAGGTCGAACGGGTCGAGGTGCGTGGTGACGGTCGTGGTCCGTTCCTGGCGCCGGGATGTCGGCGGCGCGCAATGGCGTCGAGCTGTTATATGTGTAGCGCGAGCTGGTCCAGCTCGCCAGTGATCGCCTCGAGAGCACCGTCAGGTGCTGGTCTTCAAGGGCGGGTTTCGCCGGCCCGTGAGCAGGCATTCGGCCTCGGTGGTGCGGCGCCTGCGGCGGCGTCAACGGCGCGCCACGGGTAGTGGGCAGGGGCATGGGTTCAGACCTTCGGGGAGAGCAGAGGCGGCGCGCCGGCGGGCGACCTCAACCGAAGCGGGTGGAGCGGACGGCCTCGATCACGCCGGGTGGCGGGCCAGGTGACGGCGGAGGACTCGGCCAGGGCGACCTCGATCCGTTCGACCGTCGTCCTTGTCAGGCGACCAGCGATCTCGATCGGTCGAAAGCCCACGGATAAGGCGTCGAGCGCCGATCCTTGATCAGGGCCAGCACCGCCTGCGGCGGTCTTGGAGATGAACAAAGCCGACCAGGCCAAGCAGGCTCCTCGACCAGCGCTTCGGCCCGACTGATCGGCAGGACCGGTTGTGAAGGGCCAGAAACTCTACCTCGCCAGGTCCGCGCTTCGGCGATGGTACGGGCGAACGCCCTCGCCGAAAGACCTCGGGTGGCCGTCCGACTCGACAATCGCCAGTTTCGGCGTCGAACGGGACGGCCACACCGACCACGGTCCGCCGTCGGAACGGATCTCCAGGTCACGGGATGGGCACGCCCAGTCAGCACGATGTCACCCGTCGAGGTGAAGCGGATCAAGACGGCGACCAGCACCCGCCAGGGTGGTGGCGTTCCATCGGCAGACGACTCGTCTCGCTGCGCTCCAGCTGTGCGCGGGCGACCGGACCAGTGGCCTGACCTCAGCGCCAGCTGATCCGCACCACGCAGATTAGTCAAGGCGCATTCTGACTAACCTCACCGAAACACCTAGCATCGCCCTGGAATCGGCGAAACAGGTAACCCTGTGGCGCATGGGTGGGGGAAGCACGATGAGCTGTCACGAGCGGGCAAGGCTTCTACGCTGTCTGGGGATCGCTGGCCCCTTGATCCTGCGTTCTGCTGGTGGCTTCGTCGTGTGGTCGAACGTCTGGCCCAGACAGAACCCGACAACGACAGACCTGCACGACTCGGGCTACTGCCCGGGACGCTCGCCTCGATGACCCGGAGGCGTTCAGGTATTGCCGAACGCAAGGCGCTGCTGGCCTTGCCCGGAGAACCGATATGCCCGCCACCACTGGACGGAGCTGGCTGGTAGTACGCGTGATGAAGATTCGTAAGGCGACAAGCGGCGACGATGCGGTCACCGCCGCAAACGCTTGCTACGTCGGCATTGCTGATGCCGCCCTGGGCTGACGGTGCAGTGCGGGTGGTGACCCATTAGGCCAGGCCAGGCTCCAGCACCAGCAGGCTGGAGCTGCACCGAGTGCAGTTCAGAGTGAGCGCCGGCCAGGCCACGCAGGTCGCCGGCCGTGACTGCCCTCACCGCTGCATCGGGGTTGAAGCCGGGACGTCGATGAGCTGGCGGATAGATGCGGCCTGCTGGGTCAGCGTCTTCGCCCGTTCCTTTCCTGTCCTCCCGCAGGAAGGCCACCTCAGTGCTCATCAACAGCCGGGGCCGTCGATGACGGCATCTCCACGAGGGTCGTCAGGGCGTCAGGCCATCCCACGCCACAGTGCCGGCGGTGCCGTCTGCGAACCGGCGGCGGGCCTGCGAGTAGTTGCTGTAGGTCGCGGCGGCAAGACCCCCGCTGCGCCGACCATCACCGGTGCGGCAGGTACCCAGGCGGCCGCCAGCCGGCCTGCCAGCCGCACGGAGCGCCTTAAGGTCGGCGTCTCGAACGTGGACCCGATCGTTGCGACATCATCCATACCAGCACCGAGCACGAGGGCCTTGTGGTGGTTGCCGTTATCTTGCGTGGCGGCGAACATGTCGGCGACACGCTGAACCACGGCCCTGTCGCCACCGGACGTACGAACTTGCTGTCGAGCTTGATCACGGGGGCTCACAATGCCGTTTCTGGCGAAAGAACGCTTCGGCGTGGTGTCGTGATGGTGATCGAGGCTGATCTCCCGGATCACGGGCTGGAGCCAGGACATGCCCCGGTAGAAGGCCAACGGGTCGGGCACACCGGTGAGTAGTGCGCGACCTCGGCGGCGGTGAACAGATCGACGTCCTCAGGGCCGGGGCCACGGTAGTACAGGTAGCCGACCACCTCGCTGTCGACGCTCGCCGGGTTAGCCGCAGGGTCGCCGTTTACGCCGATGATGATCGCCACCCGATCGGGGCGAAGGCGCACCAGTCGGTCTCCGCGACGAACCCAATAGCTGTTGCCGGCGAGGCTGGCGTCGGTCTCCATTTTGGCGACCAGCTCCGCCGCCGTTCCTCCAGGCCACGGTCGCTCCAGTATCCGCAGAGCGTTTGTGCCGAACAGGTCGCCGGCCCGATTGCCGACGCGTTCCTGGAATTGGAAGCGGGCCTCGCTGAGCACCTTGGCCCGAAAGTCGATTAGGGCGAACACGATGGCGTTGTCGCCGTAGCCCAACCGGGCCCAGTTTTCGAAGCTGGCCGGGGCCTTTTCGATCGACGGGCTCGACCAGGTCGACGTCGTGCCGTAGGTCAGGCCGCCGTAGGTGACGGCCGACAGCCAATCGCCGAAGCTGTAGGCCCGTCGATGGCGTCCTCCGGGCGGGGTGGGGGCGGCTGACGATTCGTCCGCCATGGAACCAGGTTCATTGCTTTCCTTCCGTGCGGGGAGTCGTCATACGTCCACCCATGCGATGAACGGCTCCGTCTGGACTTCTTCCTCGGCGAGGCACAGGAACCCGCCCAGGGCCATCGTGACGGCCTCTAAGGGGCTGATATCAGTCTCGGACCGCAGGCGGGCAAATCCCCACGCCCCGTCACCCATGGCCCGTTTCCTGGCCGCTTCAACCGCATCGTCAAGGTCCGGCTGACCCGGTGGCCGACGCAACACAGGTGCGGTCCCATCGGGAGGAGAAACCCGGTCAACCAGCGCGCCGGCAGCGGCGGCATGATCCCGGGTCGACATCTTGAACAGCTCCGGCCGCTCACCTTCGGGCAGCTCACGCAACACGGTCTCGATCTCAGCTACCAGCGAACCAGCGGGCGAGCTTGGATCGATGGCGATGCCGGCGCCACCATTGCGGCGGATGATGGCCATCAAGGTCTGGGCGACCCACAGCGTGCCCGGCCGGGAGTCGATCAGCTCGACGTGGAGGCCACCAGACGACGAGTCAGCGGCCACACCGATCGACGCACGCTGCCGGTCAACGCTGACCGCCACACCGTAGACCAGGCGCCCCTCGGCCTGGCTCGACGGGTCCTCTAGACGGCGCCAGTCATCGATGCTGATCGGGCCTAGATCCTCGATGCGATTGCGGTCATGAAACTGGGTGGCATAGGCCCGCCGCCACTCACCCTCGTCCATCTTGGCCTGCTCGGCCGCGATGTCGCCTTCGTCGATCAGGTGTCCCAACGCAGGGATGTAGTACCACCACAGGCTCCGGTCGGTGATGTCCCAGTCCAGCGGGCAGGACCATTCGAAGTAGCAGATGCCTGGTCAATACCCCAGCCGACAGCCGCCCGACCTAGGCCTGTTTCTGGAGCAGGTAGGCGACCGCTCATGGCCCGACACGATATCCACAGCTGAGGGCCCGAGTCGTCTCGCCACGGCTGGAGCGGGCCGCACCTCGGGTAATCATCGGAACGCCGAAACCGGCGTCGACGTCGGCCGTCCGTGGGCGAACGCCTCGTCGACCACGGCCTCGTCGAGGTCGTGCCGTGCCCCGAATCCTCCCCCGGCGCCGACACCGTGATGGTCGAGCCGTTGGCGAACTCGATGCCCTCTTGCCCGCTGCCCATCAGAACCCGGTAGTCAGCATCGTCCACGATCCGCGTGGCCCGCACTGGTGACTCAACCAACGGCGACGCCCGCAGCTTGCGGATGAAATCCCGCTTGAACTTCGCCGTCGCCCACTTACCCCGCTGCGCGGTGTAAATCATGTCCGAATTCCCCCAGCGGCGGGCCCGGTACACCCAGCGGGGCAGTGTCAGGCTGGACTTGCCGAACTGGCGATGGATCAGCACGATCACCGTGCCGTAAACGAGCGTGTTCGTCTCGGGGTCCAGCTCCATTGCCGTGTCCATCACCAAACGCTGAGCCGGATGGAACGGCGTCCCCAGCATCGCCGCCACCTCAGCCACCTCCGGCCCCAGAGTCGGCCGCTCCAGGCGGCGAGGCGTGCCACACTGCGGCGGCGGGCACCAATCCGGCGTCCAATCGCTCGGCCGTGAGTCGTCCCACCTCGGCGGCCCAGTGCCTGAGACAGGGCGTTTCGCTGTGTGTATATGCGCGGAAGCCGGGCGCTCTCCCGGCGATCCGGCCCTGGTACGCGCCGTCACCCCCGCCCCCGGTCCTGCATCTGGGCACGATGCACGCTGATGTCGACAGCGACCGGCGGGTCGAGATATAGGGCCCGCTCCAACTGACGGACATAGTCCACGCTGTGAGGGAACGCATGGACACCCAAGGTGAGCAGGCGGTCATAGTCGGCCCGTACCTGGCGGTAGGTGCGCTCCACGGCGGCACGATGATCAGGGTCGACGCTGGCAGCATGGTTGGCCTGGAGCAGCCACATGCGAGCCTTGGAGCGGCTGAGCGCAGCCAGCACGTCACAGGCGAACAGGAAGCTGCCCGGCATCCGGGGGTGTTGCTGGGGGCGGATGCCGTCGCCGTCGTGCCGCTCGTAAGGCAACTCGGCTGGATGGTTCAACATGTACTCCCGTAGCACCCAGTGCTCCTCCTCGGCCATCAGGCGCACCTGCTGTCTTCGAGGCGGCCTACGGGCCCACGAGCGATTCCGATGCTTCCGACGCCAGGGGCGCCGTGGTGTTTCCCCCCTAAGGGGGGGGAAAGCGCCACCAGACGGCCGAGATTGTGTTTCCCACTGGTTCCCGAAGGCATCTCCTCCTGATCAGAGGCGACGTCTGCCGGATGCTTCCGGTCGCCGTTTCCCGGCCCGTCCGGGGAGATGTTCCCCGACATTCGGGAAACATCGGCGGCCTGAACGCGGCGGGCCCGCAGCGCCGCACCCAGCACCTCCGTACGCACCCCCTTGCCGGTGTCGCGGAGCACCCGGCTGGCGTCGCGAACAGAGGCGGAGAGGGGCACGCCTGCGGCGTTGAGGCGGTCGATGGTGTCGAGCGTGCCGGGCGGCAGGGCATCAGCCGCCAGACGGTAACTGATGGTGCCGGCGTCGTCGCGCCGTTTCAGGCTCGCCTCGTCGGGCACCCACACCATCCGCTTCTTGGTGTTGACGAGCCTCACGCCGTGGGCGTCGCCTCGGCGCAGCTCCCAGATGACGTCCATCACGTCTTCTTTGCGGCTCCCGCCGCGGCTGCCCCGGGTCGGGTCCTTGCCGGTGTTGCCGGTCCAAAACGCTGGCGATGCCTTCCCGCTTGAGAGGGCCAAGGGTGTGCTGGTGCAACTGGTCGTAAACGTCGTTGCTGTTCTCCTCGCCCTCGACCAGGCTCTGTAGGGAGTCGACCACCACGAGACGTGCGCCGACCTCCCGGCACCCGGCCAGCAGCCGGTGCCCGCCAGCGGCGGTGTTGAGCGTAGGCATCGAGGGCAGCACGGCGTAGTGGAGTTGCGACAGGTTGGTGTCGACCCCGTGGCCCAGGCCGACGAGGCGGTCGAACAGGTCGGCTTCACCCATCTCGCTGTCGAGGTAGACGACCGGCACCGGGTCGATGCGGCCACGGCCGAGCGGGTTGCGCCCGGTAGCCAGGCCAACGGCGCAGGCCAGCATCAGTTCGCTCTTGCCGGTTCCCCGGCGGGCGTAGATGTGGGTTGCCCGGCCGGTGGCGATCAAGGGGTCGAGGAGCCAGTCGCTGGCCTGCCAATCCCTGCCCCAGAACGCTGACCACTCGACGAACGGCGAGCTGGTGGAGCCCGTGCCCGTCGGGCCTGATCGAAGCTGGTCGAGTTCAGCGAGCAGGGGCTCGGGCGGGATCTCCCCCCGCGCCGTGTACTGCCCGAGCTGCGCGACCAGAGCAAACCACGCCCGATTGAGAGCTAGGCGGGCCAGATCGGCCGCGTACTTTGAGGCGTGCGTCCTGGCCGGGCAAGCGTCGAGCAGGTCAAGCAGTTCTGCTCGCCCGCCCACCTCGTCTAGGAGCAACGGTCCCAGCTCGGCGGCGACCGTCACGGGGTCGACCGGGCAGCCCGCGTGTTGCAGGGTGAGGATGGCGTTGGCGATGTTGCCGTGGCCTGGGCTGTAAAACCATTCCGGTCTAGCGCCGAGGTCGACAGCGACCCGAATGGCGTCGGAGTCGAGCAGCATGGCGCCGAGGAGAGCACGCTCCGTGCCAAGGTCGTGAGGAGGCACCGTCATACGAGCGACATCCAGCAAACCTCGGCCTCGGCTCGCCGTAGCTCAGCCATTGCCGAGCACACGATGGTGGCCAGGTCGCCGGCAGCCGCTTCGTCGACATCGGCCAGGAGTCGGGACGCCGCCCTCGCCCTATCTCGCACGTAATCAACGCGGTGCCCCTGGAGCTGGTGGAGATCGGCGCGGGGGATCACCTTCTACCCCCGCTCCTGTCACAGGGGTCGGCTATAGTAGGCCGCGCCTCGCCCAAGGCATTAGTTGAGGAACGCCCGCCGTGGCCAGCGGCGGGCGTTCTGCTGTTCGTTCTCACGCCGCTCGGTCACCTCGATGAGCGGGATCGACGAGGTCGGTAAGCGTGAGCCGTTCACGCTTAAGGGCCTCGCGAATGATACGGGCGGCTCGGGCGAGCTTAACGGGGTCATCGAGCGCTCTTACGGCGGCCCGACGACTGAACTCGGCTCGGGCGCGGTGGACCTGATGGTCGGATGGAACAGGTGCGGGCATCGCAATCCTATGGGAGGGTCACGAACGCAAGGGGTGGGCTTTGGCGCCCCATCGCTATTGTTCGGATTTGACGCACCTTGTACCGGTGCCTGGTAGACGGTAGGGCGCCCCTGCGACTCCTCAACGTCAGCGACTGAGCACTTTCTGCGCACCTATTTCCAACGGATCTCGATGCGGCTGGGATCAAACTTTGGCATCTTTGAGGTGGCCCGGTGAACTACCACAGCGTCAATGAACAAGCGGAGCATTTCCCGGCGCTCGTCCAGCGTCATCACATCCCAGGCCCCCCTGGCGCTACGAGCCCGAGCGATGTCGATGGGGTGGGTGGGTATGGCGGCCAGCTCGGCCCACAGCTCCTGCTCCCGTTCAGCGATAGCCCTCCGGGCCGTCTGCCACTCGTTCGACGTCAGGTCCCCATCGGTCCACAGTGCCGCCAGCTCGGCCCGCTTGCGCTCCTGAGCGCTGAGTTGCGAGGTGATGACGTGACGCCGTTCAGCATCGTGATCTCCTGCCACCTCAGCCAGGAACTCGGGCCGGTCGAGCTGCTCCCAAAGCATCGATACCACCAGCGCGTCCACAGGCGCCATCAGGACGGCTGCACAGGCCTTCCCGCCGCGGTTCGGGTGACACATCAAGTAGGGCACCGGACCATCCCGGCGGGCGCGGTGCTGGCCGACTAGTGGCGCCTCGCATACGCCACATCGGGCTATGCCGCCGGTCAACAGGTGGCGGCGAGCTGTCCTCGGTTTCCACTGACGACCTGACACCTCATAAGTGGAGCCGTCGGCGCGAAGCAGGGTGCGGGGCGCGCCCAGCTTGGCCTTGACCGCCTGCCAGGTCCCTTCGTCGAGGATCGGCTCCCAGGTGCCCGCTCCCAGGATGCGTCCGTGGTGCGACCGCAGGCCGGCGGCAGTCGGTGACGTCAGGATTGACTTGACGGAGCCGGGCCACAGTTTCCCGCCCGAGCGTGGGCCGGTGACGCCTTTGGCGGCCAAGTGGTCGGCAATCCTGGTCATCGACCAGCCGGCCAACACCAGCTCGGCCGCCTCACGGATGACGGCGGCCTCGGCCTCATCGATCACGAGTGTCTTGCGGCCGTCGGCGTCGAGCGCTCGGCGGTACCCGTAGCGGCTGCCGCCGTTGGGTCGACCGGCGCTGGCAAGGTCGTCCATTTTGTCCTTCACTCGTGAACGAAGCCGGCGGGCTTCAGCTGCGGCTAGGACCGCCTTGATGCCAGCGACCTCGGAACCGACCCGCACGATGCCATCTCGGTCGGTGTGGACCTCGATGATGCCGGCGGCGTCTAGCTCGGCTGCAAGCTCGAACCAGGCAGCCTCTCGGCGTTCCAGGCGCGTCTGCTCGATAACCCACAGGTGGGCGACTTGGCCTGCCCGGACGGCGGCGCGTAGAGCGTCGTAGCCGGGCCGGTGAGCGCCGGATGCGGCGCTGATGTCGTTGTCGCAGTAGACCTCGACGGGGAGCCCTGGCCAGGCGCTGGAGGCGTAGTCGAGCCCCTTGCGCTGTTGCAGGTCCACCCCTTCGGCCCGTCCGCTCCGGTCGACGCTGATGCGGCTGTAGACGGCCACGTGTCGCATGGCCAAGAGACTACACCGCTAGTACGTCTTGACGAAGGTCCACCTCCCACGTCTTCTCGTACCAACCCCGGATCCCGCCCCGCCACGGGCGCTCGGCCTGGTCGGCCAGCTCGTCGGGGGTGCCCAGGTCATGGCCGGCCGAGAAGTGCTCGCCCGCCCCCAGCAGCACGATCACCCGCACGTCGTCGTCCCGGCCCAGCGCCAGGAGCGACTCGTCGAGCTGCTCCAGCAGGATGCGGCTCTGGGCGTTGCGGTAGGCCGGGCGGTTGACCGTCACCCGGGCCACGTGGTCGACCACGTCGACGTCGATGAAGCTCATCGCGGGATCGTAGGACGGATCTGTCGGTCTCAGCAGATGCGGGGCAGCTGCTCGCCCAGCGGAAGGTCCACCACCCGGGTGGCCCCGTAGGGGGTGCGGGCCACCAGCAGGCCGGGATGCTCGGCCACCACCCGGCCGATCGGCACCGCGCCCCCGCCGGCCTCCTGGGCCCGCATGGCGGCCAGCACGGCGTCGGCCACCGGCTCGGCCACGATCGCCACCAGCCGACCCTCGTTGGCGATGTGCATCGGGTCGAGCCCCAGGAACGAGCAGGCCGCCGCCACCTCGTCGGGCACCGGGACCCGCAGCTCGTCGTACTCGATCCCCACGCCGGCCGAGGCGGCGATCTCGCACAGCGACGCTCCCAGCCCGCCCCGCGTGGGGTCCCGCAGCACGTGCACGCCGGCCACACCGTCGCCATGATCGCCGGCGGCCGCCAGCATCGCCGCCACCAGCCCGTTCAACGGCGCCGTGTCGGAACGCACGCCGGTACCGAACTCGATCCCTTCCCGCTGCGACAGCACCGCCACCCCGTGCAGCCCGATGGGCCCGCTCACGATCACCACGTCGCCCGGGGCCGCCCGGCCGGGCCGGATGTCGACCCCCTCGGGGATGACGCCCACACCGGCGGTGTTGAGGTAGATCCCGTCGCCGTGACCGGCCTCCACCACCTTGGTGTCGCCGGCCACCACGCTCACCCCGGCGGCCCGGGCCGCCGCCCCCACCGCCTCCATCACCCGGCCCAGCACGGCCAGCTCTAGGCCCTCCTCCAGGATGCAGCCCAGGGTGATCGCCACGGGCTGGGCGCCGGCCATGGCCAGGTCGTTCACCGTGCCGTTGACGGCCAGGTCGCCTATACAGCCGCCGGGGAAGAACAGGGGCTGGACCACGTAGGAGTCGGTGGTGACGGCCAGGCGGCCGGCACCGGCCGGCACCGGCAGGGCCGCCGCGTCGTGCAGCTCGGCCCCGGGCCGGCCCAGCGCCGGCAGGAACAGGTGCTCCACCAGCTCGGCCGAGAGCTGCCCCCCGCCCCCGTGACCGAGCACGATCCGGTCGTGCTGGCGCAACGGCAGCGGGCAGGCCCAACCCTCGGCGGCCCGACCTGTCATCGGCTGCCGCCCACACCCACCGGTGTGCCGTCGAGCCGCCGGTACTGGTAGTAGGCGGCGCAGGCCCCCTCGCCCGACACCATCGTGGCCCCCAGCGGGGTGCGGGGTGTGCAGCGGGTACCGAACGAGGCGCACTCGTGGGGCTTGATCAGACCCTGCAGCACCTCGCCGCTGCGGCAGTGGGGCGACTCGGGGGCGTCGACGTCGGCCACATCGAAGCGGGCCTCGGCGTCGAGGTGGCGGTACCGGCCGGCCAGGCGCCACCCGCTGGCCGGGATCGGCCCGATCCCCCGCCACTGGCGGTCGCACACCTCGAACACGTCGGCCACCATGGCCTGGGCCGCCGGGTTGCCCTGGGCCGTCACCACCCGGCGGTAGGCGTTCTCCACTTCGGCCCGGCCCGACTCCAGCTGGGCCACCACCCGGCGGATGCCATCGAGCACGTCGAGAGGTTCGAACCCGGTGACGACGATGGGCAGGCGGTGGCGGGACACCAGCGGATCGTACTGCCAGGTGCCCATCACCGAGCACACGTGGCCGGCGGCCAGGAACCCGTTCACCCGGTTCACGGGCGAGGTGACGATGGCCTCGATGGCGGGGGGCACGAGCACGTGGGACACGAGCACCGAGAAGTTGGCGATCCCCCGCTCGTGGGCCAGGTGCACGGCCATGGCGTTGGCCGGGGCCGTGGTCTCGAAGCCGATGGCGAAGAAGACGACCTGGCGGTCGGGCTGCTCCTCGGCCAGGGCCAGGGCGTCGAGGGGCGAGTAGACCACCCGCACGTCACCCCCGTTCGCCTTCACCGTGAACAGGTCGACGGCGGAGCCGGGGACCCGGAGCATGTCGCCGAAGGAGCAGAAGATCACCTCGGGCCGCGCCGCGATGGCCAGCGCCTTGTCGATCATGCCCAGCGGGGTGACGCACACCGGGCAGCCCGGGCCGTGGATCAGCTCGATCCCGGGTGGCAGGAGCTGGTCGATCCCGTTGCGGATGATCGAATGGGTCTGGCCCCCGCAGACCTCCATGATCGCCCACCGGCCGGTGGTGATCCGCTCGATCTCGGCCAGCAGCCGGCGGGCCAACGCGGGGTCGCGGAACTCGTCGAGGTACTTCACGGCGTGCCCGCCCCCAACTCCTCGTCCAGGATCCCGAGCTGGCGGAACAGGGCCAGGGTCTCCAGCGCCGACGCCTCGTCGACCCGGGCGATGGCGAAGCCGACGTGGACGATGGCGTACTCACCCACCGCCAGGTCGGGTAGGTAGGCGAGGCAGATGTCCTTGCGGATGCCGTCGAAATCGATGGTGGCCATACGGGTGCCGCGTTCGTCGCGCACCTCCACGATCTTGCCGGGAACAGCCAGGCACATGGTCTACGCCTCCTGGGGCGGGATGGGGTCGGTGTGGGCCGCGATCCAGGCCTGGCCCAACGCCAGGCCTCCGTCGTTGGGCGGGACGACGCCGTGGGTCAGCACGGCGAGATCGGGCCCGGCGGCGGCCAGCCGTCGCCGGCACAGCTCGGTGAGGGCCACGTTCTGGAACACGCCGCCGCCCAGCACCACGGTGTCGAGCCGGCGGGCCCGGGCGACGGCGACGGCCACGGCGGCCGCCGCGTCGGCCACGGCGCAGTGGAAGCGGGCCGCGACGAGCCCGGCCGGCACCCCGGCCCGCACGTCGTCGACCACGGCGGCGATCACGGGGGCGACCTCGATCCGGGTGAGGCCGCCCTGGTCGGTGAGTCCGAAACGGTACGCCGCCACCGGCTCGTCCCAGGCCGCGCCGGCGGCCGACTCGAGGTCGATGGCGGCCTGGGCCTCGAAGCTGATCTCGTGGCGGAGGCCGGCGAGCGACGCCACGGCGTCGAACAGCCGGCCCATGCTGGTGGTGGGCACGCAGCCGGTGCCGGTGTCGAGCATCCGGGCCAGGAGCCGCCCGTCGGCACCGTCGGGTCCGCCCGGCATCTGGGCCACCGGTGGCAGGTCGGCGGTCCAGGCCACGCCGGCCGCCCGGAGGTGGGCCAGCGCCACCCGCCACGGGTTGCGGACGGCGGCGTCGCCCCCGGGGAGGGGCACGGGGGCCAGGTGGGCCACCCGCTCGTAGCCGTGGGCCGACGCCACCAGCACCTCGCCGCCCCAGATCGTGCCGTCGGGGCCGTAGCCGGTGCCGTCGAAGGCCAGACCCACCGCGGGACGGCCGGGGTCGGCCCCGTGCTCGGCCAGCACGGCGGCCACGTGGGCGTGGTGGTGCTGCACGGTGACCACCGGCGTGGCCCCGGCCCGGCGCCGGGCCCAGCCGGTGGTGGCATAGCCGGGGTGGGCGTCGATGGCGATGACGTCGGGCTCCACGCCGTAGAAAGCGGCGAACCGGGTGACGGCGGCGTCGAACGCCTCCAGCGTGTGCAGGTCGTCGAGGTCGCCCAGGTGCTGCGACACCCAGGCCTGGCCCCGGGCGGCCAGGCAGAACGTGTTCTTCATCTGGGCTCCGGCGGCCAGCACCGTGCGCCCGGCGGCCCCGGGCATGGCCACCGGGATCGGGGCGTACCCCCGGGCCCGCCGCACCGGCAGCAGACCAAGACCCCCTGCACCTCCCGCGCCGACCTGGCCGCCGACCCGCACCACCGAATCGTCGCAGGGGGTGGCGATGGGGCGGTCGTGGGCCAGGATGGCATCGGCCAGCGGGGCCAAGCGGGCCCGGGAGGCGTCGTCGTCGCCGTGGATGATGGGCTGGCCGCCGAGGTTGGCGCTGGTCATCACGAGCGGGGGCATGTCGCCGGCCAGCAGCAGATGGTGCACCGGGGTGTAGGCCAGCATGACCCCCACCAGTGGGCTGGCCGGCGCCACCAGGGGCGACAGGGCCTCGCCGGCCAGCACGGCCGGGGTGGCGGGGGCGAGCACCACCGGCCGGGCCGGCGAGCGGAGCTGGGCCGCTGCCTCGGGGGTGAGCTGGGCCAGGAGGCGGGCCGGGCCGACGTCGGCCACCATCACGGCGAAGGGCTTGTCGGGCCGGTGCTTGACCTGGCGGAGGCGGGCCACGGCGTCGTCGTCGGTGGCGTCGCAGGCCAGGTGGTAGCCGCCCAGGCCCTTGACGGCCACGATCTCCCCCGCCCGCAGCGCCGCCCGGGCCGCATCGATGGCAGCGTCGCCGGTGGCCGGACCGAGCCGATCGGCCGGGGTGCTCCCGACGGGCCCGAACATGAGCGACGGCCCGCAGTTGGGGCAGGCGATGGGCTGGGCGTGGTAGCGACGGTCGCCCGGGTCGGCGTACTCGTCGGCGCAGTCGGCGCACATCGGAAAACCGGCCATCGTCGTGGCCGGGCGGTCGTAGGGCAGGCCGGTGATGATCGTAAACCTCGGCCCGCAGTTGGTGCAGGTGATGAACGGGTGCCGGTAGCGGCGGTCGGCCGGGTCGAACAGCTCGGCCAGGCAGTCGTCGCACACCGCGGTGTCGGGCGGCACCAGCGTGCGGGGTGTGTCGCCGGTGACGCTGTCGACGATGCAGAACCCGCGGCCGGCTCCCGGGGGACCGGACGGCACCGGCCGCCGGGTCACCGAGTCGACTCGGGCCAGAGGCGGGGCCTCGGCCACGATCCGCCGGGCCAGCTCGTCGAGGGCCGCCGCCGGGCCAGCCGCTTCAACGAAGACGCGGGCGGCGTCGTTGCCCACGCAGCCGTCGAGCCCCAGCCCGGTGGCCAGGCGCCACACGAACGGCCGGAACCCGACGCCCTGCACCACCCCCGTCACCTCGATCCGCTCCACCCGGCTCCCCCGGGCGACGGGGGTGGCCGTCACGGGCCGAGGCTCCAGACCATCACCCGGTTGTTGCCGGAGTCGGCCACGGCCAGGCGGCCGGCGTGGAGGCTGAGCCCGTAGGGCCAGCAGAACGTGTCCGACCCCACCAGATCCCAGCGGTTCTCGCCCACGGCGGCGAAGTCGAGCTGGCCCAGCACCCGGGTGGCCGGCTCACCGGAGCGGGACGGCAGCCCGTCCCACACCAGCACCCGGTTGTTGGCCGTGTCGGCCACAGCCAGCACCTCGCCGGCCCCCGGGCCACCTCCCTCGTCCACGGCCAGAGCGTAGGGGAACCGGAGGGTGGCGGCCGACTGGGGGGCGTAGGGCAGCTCGTCGGCGGTGGTGAAGCCGGGCTGGCCCCACACCTCGTCGGCCGGGCCGTCGCCATCGGGGGGTGGGGTCCAGCCCAGCACCCGGTGGTTGCCGGCATCGGCCACCAGCAGGCGGTCGGCCGTGCCGGCCAGGTCGTGGGGCCAGCGGAAGCTGTCGGGCCCGAGGCGACCCCGGTTCTCGTCCCGGGAACAGCCGTCGGGCTGGCCCAGCACCACCGCCGGGGCCTGGCCCGGCTCGGGGATGCCGTCCCACCCCAGCACCCGGCGGTTGCCGGTGTCGGCCACCCAGAACCGGCCGGCCACCACGGCCAGGCCGAAAGGCCACCAGAACCCGGTGGGGCGGCAGGGACCGCCGCCGTTCTCGTCGACGTCGTGGGGGCCGGTCTGGCCCACGATCACGTCGGGGGCGACGTCGCTGGCCGCCGGCACCTCGTCCCAGATCAGCAGCCGGTGGTTCCAGGCGTCGGCCACCACCAGGCGGCCCTCGTGGACCAGCACGCCGGTGGGCAGCCGCATGCCGCGCTCGGGCCCCCGACCCCCGGCCTGGGCCCCCTCCGAGGCGAACCCGGGCTGGCCCAGCACCACGTCGGCCGGAGCATGGCTGCCGGGGCGGGGATCGTGCCAGATCAGCACCCGGTGGTTGCCGGTGTCGGCCACGATCAGGCGTTCGCCGTCGAGCCACACCCCCCGGGGCCCGTACAGCTGGCTGGCCGACGGCAGGGCCGACGGGAGGGCCAGACCCCCGGGGGCGGGGGCGCCGAGCCAGGTCTCGGGCCGAGCCCCGCCGGTGCGGTCGGGCCCGGCGGCGTCGGCCACCGGCAGGCTCCAGCCGGTCGACACCCGGGCCCGCTGGTGCACGACCTCACCCATTGGTGGCCCGCAACCAGATGCGGTCGCCATGGACGGCGCAGGCCACGGCGTCGAGACGGGACCCGGGGGACGACAGGCACTCGCCGGCGGCGGCGTCGTAGCGGAAGCCGTGCCACGGGCACACGAGGACCCCATTGTCGAGACGGCCGCCGTCGAGCGGGCGCCCCTGGTGCACGCAGGCGTTGCGGAAGGCCGCCGGGCGGCCGGCCACGTTGGTGACGAGGAAGCTCGACGGCACGGCGGTGGCCCCCGCCACCACGTCGAACCGGAGCATGGTGCCCACGGGCACCTCGGCCCGGGCCGGCCCCGGCACCCAGCCGGCCGCCGGGTCGGGACGCTCGGTCCGGGCCGGTGCCCGCCGGCCGAGCGAGCTGAGCGGGATGAAGGTGGTGGTCGGGCCGGGGGCACTGGGCGGAGCCGGCGACGACGCCCCCTTGGCTCCGGCCGGAGGAGGAGTACGGACGATCCCGTGGAGCGAGAGCACGGCCAGCACCGCCGGGTCGTCGACGAGCTCGAACAGCAGCTCCTTGCCCCGGGGATCGGCCTTGAGGGCCTGGACGATGGCCACCAGGGCCGGCCGGTGGAAGGCCTCGATGGCCGCCTTCACCGCCTCGGCCCGCTCCCGGGCCTCGGGGGCGAGAGACTCGAGCGCCGCCGCCGCCTCGTCGACCCGGTGGGCCAGCTCGGCCAGCGACGGGCCGTCCTCGTCCACCGCTGACGGCGCGACACCGGTGGGGGCCGGCATCAGGCGCCCCGGGTGAGGCCGGCCCGGTGGCGGGCCAGGTCGTCGAGGAGGGAGGCGACGGTGCGGGCGGCGTCGTGCTCGTCGTAGGCCACGAACAGGCTGCGGGCCTCCTGGAGGCGGCTGGCGGCGTCGTCGAGGTGGCCGAGATGGGCCAGCGCGTTGCCCTGGTTGGCCAGCACCCGGGCCCGGCCCAGCGGATCCCGTTCGGCGTCGCGCTGCTCCAGCACCTCCTGGTACAGCCCGACGGCCTCGGCGATGTTGTCGGCCTGATGCTTCGACGGCAGGTACACCAGGGCGTTGGCCAGGTTGAGCTGGGTGCTCGACCAGCGCTCGGGATGGGTTTCGGGAGTGAAGTACGTCAGCGCCTCCCGCATCGACTGCACCGCCACCCCCATCCGGAGCTGGTCCGACGCTTCGTTCATCGGCATCATCAGGTAGGCCAGACCCAGGTTGGCGTTGGCCACGGCGAAGGTCTCGGGGGCGGTGGCCGCGTCGACCAGAGCCATGGCCTGATGGTAGTGGTCGATCGCCTGGGCCATGAAGCGAGGGGCCGCCTCCGACCGCTCCTGGAACAGGGCCCCGACGGCCACGTGCAGCTCGGCCCGGCTCACGTGCAGGTCGGTGCCGGCCAGCAGGTCGAGCGCGGCCTCGAAGGTGACGGCGGCCCGCTCGGTCCCGCCGTCGTCGAGCTGGGCGTTGGCCAGCTGGCCCATGAGCTGACCGGCCAGAGCGGCCGACACCGGATGGGCGGCCTGGGCCGCCGCCTCCAGACGGTCCACCGCCGCCGCCCGATCCCGCCGCTCCAGAGCCAACACGGCCCGGGCCGCCAGCACCATCGCCGCGATCTCCCCGTCGACCCCGTCGGCCTCGATCTGATGCCCCGGGGCGTCACCGGCGACGGCCTCCGACATCAGATCGGGAGGTTCAGGCAGGAGTCCGAGGATGAAGCCGAGGGTGTCGACGTGGGCGGCGAACGCCGGGTCGGCCAGGGCGGCGGCGTCGGCCCGGAGTTGCAGGAAGGCGTCGGGCGACGGGTCGAGCACGAGCCGGTTGGCCGCCAGCAGCGGGTCGGCGCCGTCGCCGGCCGCTGACGGAGACGGAGACGGCAGCCCGGCCAGCGCCCCGTCGAGGTCGCCGTCGAGGGCCCGCTCGTACCAGGCCAGGCCGGCCGGGAACGCCGCCGGCCGATGGCCGGCCACCAGGGCCAGGCGGGCCTCGTCGAAGGCCGGATCGGCCGGGATCAGGAGGTAGCCGGCCGGCAACCCGAACACGCCCAGGGGCTGGGGCCGGGCCAACACTCCGGGGCTGGCGGTGTCATCCGTTGCCATGGATGGGTCCTTCGATGTCTCGGCTGGCTGAACGCTTGATCCAACTGGCGGCGATCTCGGCGTGGCGCCGGGTGCGGTAGCGGTTCACGGTACGGCGGATGACCTCGTCGGGGAAGATCACCACGATCTCCACCGCCCACTGGCCACTGTCCTCCACCACGTACGTCTCGACGGCCAGGGCCGGCTCGTCACCGGGACCGCTCACCGGCGTCCAGCCCGTCCGACACGCCGGCCCACTCGGCCCGGATGCGATCGGCCACCAGCCGCATGGCGTCGGCCACCGCAGGGGTCAGCTCGGCTCCGGGCGTGGTGTCGGCGATCTCGATCAGGTAGACGGTGATCTCGGCCGGGTACTGGTCGGCCAACAGCCACCGACCGAAGGCGAGGGCGTGGTCCCACCGGAACTGGTGGGTGTGCAGCCCCTCCAGCGGCGGCAGCTCCTCCAGCTCTTCCCCCGGCACCCGGTAGACGGTGCCCGGCTCGGCCCCGGTGGCGGCGGCGTCGACCAGGATCACCCGCTGGGCCCCCCGCATCTTGAACGCCACATCCATGCCGGCCGTGCCTCCGTCCACCAGCACCACCCCGTCGGGGATGGCGCCGGTGTCCCACAGGTGCCGGATGAGGACGGGGCCGACGGCGTCGTCGCCCCGCAGCAGGCTGCCACACCCGATCACGACGAGGTGGGGGGCCGCTGGCCCGGCACCCCCCTGCTCGCCGCTCAGCGCCAAGCGCCGCGCCTCCTCCACCGAGATCATGCGAACGACCGCCCGAACCGGTGTCAGACCATCCCGTTGATGACGAAGCGGGACAGCTCCTTGCCCGATTTCCCGTCGTAGGCGTGCACCGTGCACACCAGGCAGGAGTCGAAGCTGCGGGCGACGTGGCCCAGCTCCACGGGGTCGGAGGTGTCGCTGATGGGTGAGCCCACCAGCGCCTGCTCGATCGGCCCCAGCGTGCCCTGCCCGTCCCGGGGCCCGATGTTCCACGCCGTGGGCGTGACCACCTGGTAGTTCTCGATCCTTCCGCCGTCGAGCACGATCCAGTCGGACAGGGCGCCCCGGGCCGCCTCGGTGGACCCGAAGCCCTTGCCCGACTCATGCTCCACCGGCTTGGAGTAGAAGCTCTCCCGCAGGTCGAGGGCGTCGAGCCACTGGCGTACCCATTTGAAGTACTTCGGGCCCTCGTGCACCCGGGCCAGCTGCCGGACCATCACCGACGGGCCGATCCGGTTCATGATGTCGGCGAACAGCGGGTCGTCGTCCTGATGGGGACCGGCCCCTGGTGCGGCCGCCGCCATCCGCCGCGCCAGGGGTCCGGTCTCCAGGGGGATGTACCCCTGGCCCTCGACGTTGTACCGGGGTGATTTGGCCCACGAGTACTTGCCCTGCTTGGTGCCGTCGGCCGGGTCGATCGGGTTGGTGACGCCATCCCACGGGTGGAGCAGACCCTCACCGGCATAGAAGCTGTGGGCCGTGTCCTCGGCCACCCGCAGGTGGTCGAACTCGCTGAACTGGCCGTTGGCGTAGATGCCCGACCGGTTGATCAGCGCCGCGTTGCGGCCCTCGATCGTGGGGTTCCGGTACAGGTCGGGATCGAAATAGGTGCCAGTGGCGATGTAGTTGCCGCAGCCGGCACCGTAGGTGTCGAGCCCCACGTCCATGCAGTAGCGGATGAAGAAGCCGCAGTCGCTGTTGTGCTGGGCCTCGTTCTCGTCCACCCAGGCCAGGACGTCGTCCCACGTCTTGTTCTCCAGCCACCGGTCGACCGAGCAGCCCAGCCACTCGCCTTCCAGCCAGGCCCCCTTCCAGTTCTCCAGGATGGCGATCGACCGGGTGACCTCGGCCAGGGTGGGGGCGCACATCACGCCGCCCGGCACCATGAAGCTGGAGTGGGGCCACTGGCCGCCGAACATGGCGTAGACCTCCACCGGCTTGCCCGACAGCACCACGCCCTTCTGGTAGGCGGTGCCCACGTAGGGGGCGAAGCGGCGCACGGCCTCCTCGTAGAGGGGCGAGCGGGCGTACTTCTTGTTCGTCAGGTCGATGGCGAACAGGGCGTAGAAGTACCGGGGGATCGACTGCAGCGTCTCGCACGCCTGGGCGATGTTGCGGATCAGGGTGGCGTTGGGCGGCATCTCGGTCTGCCACGCCGTGTCCAGGGCGTAGGCCGACTTGTAGAGGTGGCTGCCGCCGCAGATCCCGCAGATGCGGGGGGTGACGATCAGGCCGGCCTGGGGGTCCTTGCCCTTCAGGATCATCTCGAAGCCGCGGAACATGCCGGCCGTGGTCCAGGCCGACGAGACGACGCCGTCGTCGATCGTCACCCGCACGTCGAGGTCGCCCTCCACCCGGCCCAGTGGGCTGACGTTGAGATCAATGGTGCTCATGGGGTCGTTTCTCCTGCGTCAGCTGGGCCTAGACAACGAACATGTCTTCTTTGGACCATTCGGGGGCCGCCACCCTGGCCGCCGCGGCGTGGGCCATGTAGGTGAGGTGGTCGGTGCCCTCGGGGACCTCCTTGGGGATGATCCCGTTGACCTTCTGGGTCTTGAACACCGTGCCCGGGGCCAGCTCCATGAACGGGAACTCGGGCTCGGTGCAGCCGATGCAGGGCATGCCGGCCCGGGTCTTCGAGCTCTGCCGGTTCCACAGGATGCGGTTGCACGGCGAGTGCGTCATCGGCCCCCGGCAGCCGAACTCGTAGAACAGGCAGCCGGTGCGGGTGCCTTCGCCGAAGGCCAGCGTCGACTGCTTGTACTCGAAGAACTGCACCCGGGTGCAGCCGGTCTGGGTGAAGGTCTTGAAGAAGGTCTGGGGCCGGTGCAGGTCGTCGAGGGCGATGTCGGCCGTGCGGCCCGAGGCCAGGGCCACCAGGATCTGGGTGATCCAGTCGGGGTGGGCCGGGCAACCGGGGATGTTGATCACGGGCAGGCCGGCCTTGGACACGAAGTCGGGTCCGAGGAAGCCGCCCTTGGCCCGCTTGTGGAACTGCAGGCCGGTGGAGCTGGTGGGGTTGGGCTCGGCCGCCGGGATACCGCCCCAGCAGGCGCAGTCGCCGATGGCCACCACGATCGAGGCCGCCGCCGCCAGCTCGCTCACCCATTCCTTCATCGGGCGCTCGGCGAAGATGTTGTAGCGGCCGGTGCCGTTGGGACCCTCGATCACGGTTCCCTCGAACACGAAGATGTCGAGGTCGCGGGTGCCGTCGGCGCAGTCGCGGAAGATCTTCTGGGCGTTCTCGCCCAGCTCCATCCCCAGCGACGGGTGCCAGATGATGTCGAGCCCGAAGTCGACGATCAGGTCGACGACGTTGGGCTCGTCGGCGTTGAGGAAGGACATGGTGTTGCCGCTGCAGGCGCCACCATGCAACCAGAGGACGGAGGCCATCGCTTCGCTTGCTCCTTTCGGTGGCCAGGGTCGACCCGGCCACGCGTCCACACGTTCAGTTCATCTACGACGGATCAGACACGGCGCCCGAGAGCCCGGGAGATCTCCACCAACGCCCCGAGGCCGCGCTGGATCTCAGGGTCCTTCAGCAGCTTGACCGCACCCCGGAGCCCGGTGATCCGGGTGTCGGCGGTGCGGGCCCGGGCCATGCCCTCGGTGGCGGCGTCACCCAGGAGAGACAGGACGTCGATGGTCTCGCCCTTGACCATCGACGAGGCCAGCACGTGCTCCAGCACGGGCGCGGTGGCCGTGAGCTGGGCAGCCACGTTGCCCAGCTCGGTCAGTGACGGCATGCCGGCGGGGCGGGCGGCGGCGCCGGTGGCCTTGAGGTCGTTGACGCCTTCGGCCACCGCCTCGATGATCTGCTCGCCCCGGGAGATGAAGCCGCTGAGGCCGAGCACGAGGGTCGACAGCAGCTCGGCGTTGTCGAGGAGGGTGACGAGCGAGGCGGCCACGCCGGGGTCGCTCAACCGGTCCACCACGGCGTCGATCGAGGGGTTGCTTCGGGTTGACGACAGGGCGTCGGCAGTGGTCACTGGCCCCCCACGGACTCTCGGTGACATCCGTCATGGATGTTCGGTGCGGGGCACCCTAGGCCGAACGACGCAATTCGGCTAGCCGGAAAACGCAGCCTCTATCCGATCGCAGTACGGTGTGCGTCGTATGCCTATCCAGAATCCGTTGAGCTCGACCATCGGCCGCCTGACCCGGCTCCACACGCTCAACACCGCCCGCACCCAGGGCCAGCCCCGGCCCCGGTTGAAACCCCGGGGTCTCCCGCCGGCGCTCGAGCCCCACGGCGTGTGGGCCGTCGCCAACCCGGCCGACGCCGCTCTCTACGGCCAGGACCTCCTGGGCTCCCACCGGGTCCACGTGGACCCGGCCGAGGCCGGTCACTTCACCGCCACCTTCCACGGGGTGCTGATCCGCGACGTCACCCTGGGCTACCTCGACTACGCCACCGACGTGCGGGTGGAGGTGCAGCGCCTGCCGGCCAACTACCTCGTGATCGTGCCGGCCAACGGCACGTCCACCATCACCACGGGTGGAACCGGCGGCACCGAGGTGGCAGCCTCGCCGGTGATGGCGGCCATCCCGGCGCCGGGTGAGCCGATGACGCTGCGGTGCGACGCCGATGCCGCCCACCTCGTGGTGCGCATCGAGCGGACTGCGCTCGACGTGCACCTCAGCCGGCTGCTGGGCCACAGCCTGGAGCGGGGGCCGATCGAGTTCGCCCCCGCCTTCGACCTGTCGGCCCCGGCCGCCAGCCGCTGGAACTTCGCCGTGCAGATGATCCACGCCGAGCTGTTCGACCCCGGGTCGCTGCTGCACCAGGGGGTGGGGCTCGGACAGTTGGAGGAGTTCGTGATGAGCTCGCTGCTCTACACCCAGCCGTCGAACTACCTGCGCATGCTCACCGCCGCCCGGTCGCCCGAGCGGCGGGTGGTGCGGGCGGCGTGCGAGTTCATCGAGCGGAACCTGAGCCGGGCCCTCAACGTGGCCGACATCGCCGAGGCCACCGGGCTGAGCGTGCGCAGCCTCCAGGCCCAGTTCCGCGACGACCTGGGCGTCACCCCCACCGCCTACGTCCGCAACCGGCGGCTGGAGCGGGCCCGGGCCGACCTTGCCGACGCCACCCCCGGCGGCGGGGTGACGGTCACCGACGTGGCCGCCCGCTGGGGCTTCAGCCACTTCGGCCGCTTCGCCACCACCTACCGGGCCCGCTTCGGCGAGACCCCCTCCCACACGTTGCGCTCGTGAATCACACTTGCGCTCGTGAATCAGACCTTGCGCTCGTGAATCACACTTGCGCTCGTGAGTCCCGCTTCACGGCGGGGGGCGGCGCTGTTACGGTGCGGGCGATGCACGAGCTGTCGATCTGCAGCGCCATCGCCCAGACGGCCATGGACCACGCCGGAGGGCGGGCCGTGCGCCGGGTGCGGCTGCGGGTGGGCCACTTCCGCCAGGTCGTGCCCGATACGCTCACGTACTGCTGGGACCTTCAGACCCGGGGCGGGCCGCTCGACGGCTGCACGCTCGACGTGGAGCATGTGCCGGCCGTGGTGGTGTGCCGCAGCTGCGGCGAGTCCACCGGGCTCAGCCATCCGATCCTGGTGTGCGGCGCCTGCCAGTCCCGCGAGGTGGAGCTGGTGAGCGGCGAGGAGTTCCTGATCGAGTCGATCGACGTGGCCGAGGAGGTCAGCTGATGGGTCGCTTCCACCGCCATGCCGACGGGACCGACCACTCCCACGACGACCACTCGCACGACCACGACCCCCTGCACGACCACTCGCACCACCACGACCACGACCACCCGCACGACCACGACCACCGGGACGTGGGCGACCACAGCGGCTACGCCACCGGGGTGGAGCGGGTGGAGGTGCTGGAAGCGATCCTGGGCGAGAACGACCGGGTGGCCGCGGCCAACCGGGCCGAGCTGGCCGGCCACGGGGTGCGGACGGTCAACCTGATGTCGTCGCCCGGGGCGGGCAAGACCAGCCTCCTGCGGCGCACGATCCCGGCCCTGGCCGGCCGGCTGCGGGTGGGGATCCTGGAGGGCGACATCGCCACCTCGATCGACGCCGACGCCCTCACCGACCTGGGCGCCGCCGTGTCGCTCGTCAACACCGCCGACGGCTTCGGGGGCGAGTGCCACCTCGACGCCGTGATGGTGCGCTCCGGCCTCACCCGCCTCCCGCTGGCCGACCTCGACCTGCTCGTGATCGAGAACGTGGGCAACCTGGTGTGCCCGGCCGAGTTCGACGTGGGCCAGGACGCGAGGGCAATGGTCTACGCCATCACCGAGGGCGAGGAGAAGCCGCTCAAGTACCCGGTGATGTTCCGCACCGCCGACGTGGTGGTGGTCAACAAGATCGACCTCCTCCCCCATCTCGACTTCGACCTCGACGCCTTCCGGGCCAACCTGGCCGCCGTCAACCCCACCGCCACCGTGATCGAGCTCAGCGCCCGCACCGGCGACGGCCTCGACCCCTGGCTCGACTGGCTCGCCGCCGTCGCCGCCGGCTGACGCCGACCCGCGCCCCAACCACGACCCAGCCGGCCGGCTTCGGCCGGTTATGCGCTGTGGAGCACGACCAGGAACTGGCCGCCGCCGGGATCGACGGTGGTGCGCATCGGCGTGTCGGGCGCCAGGCGGGTGAGGCGGTCGGCCAGCCAGTCGGCGGCGGCGTCGGCGTCGGCCCGGTCCAGGCAGCGGGCCATCACGGCCTTGCCCCGCTTACGGGTGAGGTGGTCGACCGTGGCGACGATGGGGGCCGGCTCGATCACGAACAGGTGGTCGGGCCACGGCACCACGGGGGCGGTCGCCCCCTTGTTGGTGTTGCAGCCCCGGTGGGCCAGGCGTTCGAGCGACCGGCCGGTGGCCTTGGCCTTCGCCTTGGTCAGCACGGTGTCGACGCTGGGGCCCCGGGAATCGTTGACCGACATCTCGGGGTCCACCGGCTCGTCGCACAGCCAGCACCGCCACCCCTCGCGCTCGCCCACGTCACTCAACCGGCTCATGCCGCAGGTTACTGTCATTCAGGGGCCCCCACCCCGCCGGCCACCTACGGCGGCGGGCGTAGCGGGGGGTACCGCCACCGGGTGACGACGGGCGGCGGGCGGCGTCGTACCCTGGCGGGGAGATGTCTGTTCTGGCCCGACCCGGCGTCCCCGTCGCCGCCGTTGCCGGCGCGGCCGGGCTGATCCAGGTGGTGGGCACCGTCGGGGCCGCCCACAACCAGCCCGATCGCCGCCCGCTCGACGCGCTGGCCGTTGCCCTGGTGCTGGCCGGCCCGGCCGCCCTGCTCGGCCTGCGGCGGGCGCCGCTGGCCGTGCTGGCCGCCGCCTTCGCCGTCGTGGCCGTGTACCTCGGGCGGGGTTACCCCTACGGGCCGGTGGTGGTGTCGGCCGGCCTGGCCCTGGTGGGCGCCGTCCAGCTGGCCGACCGGCGGCGGGTGTGGCTGGTGACGGCCGTCGGGCTGGCCGCCGTCACCACCGGGCACGCCCTGGCCCCCGGCCAGCACCTCACCTGGTGGCAGCCGGTGGCCGTGGCCGGCTGGATCGGCCTGCTGCTGGCCGGCGCCGAGCTGGTACGGGCCCGCCGGTTGCAGCTCCGCCAGGCCGCCCTCGCCGCCGAGCAGGAACGGCAGCGCCAAGCGGGCGAGGTCCGCCTCCGGGTGGCCCAGGAGCTCCACGACACCCTGGCCCACACGATCTCGCTCATCAACGTGCAGGCCAGCGTGGCCCTCCACCTGCTCGACCAGCAGCCCGAAGCGGCCCGTCCGGCCCTCACCGAGATCAAGGCGGCCAGCCACGACGCCCTGGGCGGGCTGCGGGCGGCACTGGAGATGCTGCGGGACGGCGACGGCGGGCCGGCCCCCACCGCCCCCGCCCCCGGCATCGGCGATCTCGACGAGCTGGTGCGGGGCCTCGACGCCACCGGGCTCGACGTCCGCTACCGCCACCAGCCGCCCCCCGACGGGCGGTGCCCGACCCCTCCGGTGCAACTGGCCGCCTACCGGATCGTGCAGGAAGCGCTGACCAACGTGACCCGCCACGCCCGGGCCGCCACGGTGCGGGTCGACGTCCGCTACCGCTCGCACGCCGTCGGCCGGGACCTGGTGATCAGCGTGGCCGACGACGGCGTCGGCGGCCTCGCCCAGCCGGGCATGGGCATCACCGGGATGCGGGAGCGGGCGGCGTCGGTCGGCGGCACGGTGGAGGCGGGGGCCGACCCCGGCGGTGGGTTCCGGGTCACGGCCCGGCTGCCGGTGGGCCGATGACGGGCGCCGGGCCCGAGCTGATCCGGGTGGTGATCGCCGACGACCAGGCCCTGGTCCGGGCCGGATTCCGGGCCCTGCTCGACGCCCAACCCGACCTCACCGTGGTGGCCGAGGCGGCCGACGGGGCCGAGGCCGTGGCCCGGGCCGTCGAGCACCGGCCCCACGTGGTGCTGATGGACATCCGCATGCCCGGCCTCGACGGGCTGGCCGCCACCCGGCGCATCGCCGCCGACCCCCGGCTGGCCGACGTGCGGGTCGTCATCCTCACCACGTTCGACCTCGACGAGTACGTGTTCGAGGCCCTGCGGGCCGGGGCCACCGGCTTCCTGGTGAAGGACACCGAGCCGGTGGAGCTGCTTCGGGCCGTGCGGGAGGTGGTGACCGGCGGGTCGCTGCTGTCGCCCGGCGTGACCCGGCGGCTGATCGAGGAGTTCGCCAGCCGGTCGCAGGCCCCGGCCACCCCGACCACGGCCCGGGACCCGCTCACCGACCGCGAGCGGGAGATCGTGGCCCTCGTCGGCCACGGGCTGAGCAACACCGAGATCGCCGACCGCCTGGTGATCAGCGCGGCCACGGCCAAGACCCACGTGAGCCGGGCCATGACCAAGCTCGGCGCCCGGGACCGGGCCCAGCTCGTGGTCTTCGCCTACGAGGCCGGTCTCGTCCGGCCCGGCTGGCGGGCCTGAACCTCCCCCAACCCCGTACCCCGGGCGGAGTAGCCAGGGAGCCCCCCGGGGACCGACGACGGGGCCGCCGGCCGGGGTCACGGTGGAGGCATGCGTCACGACGATCCCCCATCCGGCGACCTCGCCCTGTCCGTCCGGGACCTCTCCAAGCGGTACCGCAACCGCACGGCGGTCGACGGGCTCAGCCTCGATCTCCCCGCCGGCGTGGTGGCCGGCTTCGTGGGCCCCAACGGGGCAGGCAAGACGACGACCATGGCCATGTTCCTCGGCCTGGTCCGCCCCACCGGCGGCGACGGCACGGTGCTGGGCCATCCGCTCGACCATCCGGCCGGCTACCTGCACCGGGTGGGTGCCCTGATCGAGAGCCCCGCCTTCTACCCCGCCCGGTCGGGGCGGGACAACCTGCGCATCCTGGCTGCCATCGCCCGCATCGACCCCGGACGCATCCCCGCCGTGCTCGATCTGGTGGGCCTCACCGACCGGGCCGGCGACCGGTTCCGCCAGTACTCCCTCGGCATGAAGCAGCGCCTGGGCATCGCCGCCGCCCTCCTGGGCGACCCCGAGCTGCTCATCCTCGACGAGCCGGCCAACGGCCTCGACCCCGAAGGGGTGCGGGACATGCGCACGCTGGTGGCCGGCCTCGGCCAGGGCGGGCGCACCGTGCTGGTGTCGTCGCACGACCTGAGCGAGCTGGAGCAGGTGTGCGACTGGCTGGTGCTGATCGACCGGGGCCGCTCGCTCTACCAGGGTCCGGCCGCCGGCCTGCAGGGCGGCACCGCGCTCGGGCTGCGGACCCGCCGGCCCGAGGAGGCGGCCCGGGTCCGCCAGGCGCTCAGGTGCGCCGGGCTGGCGGTGTCGCCGTTCGACCGTGCAGCCGCCGACCCTGCAGATGCCGACTTCACGGGGCTGGAGGTGGCGGTCGGCGACCGCCACGGCGACCTGGCGGATCTGGCGGCCCGGGTGAACCAGCTGGCGTTCGACGCCGGCGTGGTGCTCACCGAGCTCGCCCCCCGCCGCCGCTCGCTGGAGGACCGCTACCTCGATCTCGTAAAGACGGAACTCGTGAAGACCGATCTCGTGAAGGGAGACCACCGATGACCCACGTCGTGCGGGCCGAGCTGCTCCGCCTCGTCCACCGCCGCTCCGGCCTCGGCCTGCTGGCGGCGGCCACCGCCTTCGCCGCCGTGGTGGGGCTCAGCATCTACGCCGGGGCCACGGCCGCCCCGGCCGGGCCGGCCGGGCCGGCCGGGCGGCGCTCGGGCGCCTCGGTGGCGTCGCTGTCTGGCACCGGAGGCGGCACCGAAGCCTTCGTGGTGGGGGCGTCGTTCGTCGGCTTCTTCGTGTTCGTGACCGTGATCGCGCTGATGGCGGCCGACCTGTCGGGCGGCACGTTCCGGACCCTGGCCCAGCGCGAGCCCCGCCGGGTCCGGCTCCTGGCCGGCAAGGTGGCCGCCGTGCTGGCGGTGGCGGCCGGGGTGGTGGCGGCCACCGAGGCCCTGACCTTCGCCGCCTCCCTGGTCCTGGCCCCGCTCTACGGCGTGCCGACCGCCGGCTGGTTCAGCCTGGCCAGCCTGGGCGACGCCGCCGTCGACGCCGGCACCGTGCTGGCCGGGGTGGCCGGCTGGGCCGTGTTCGCCACCCTGGTGGCGGTGGTGTTCCGCTCGGTTCCGGTGGCCCTGGCCGCCGGGTTCGGCTGGGCCGGCCCGTTCGAGAACATCGTGTCGGAATCGTGGTCACCCGGCTACCGCTGGTTCCCGGGTCAGGTGCTGGCGGCCGTGATCCGGGGCGGCAACGCCGAGCTGGGCTTCGGCCGGGCCGCCGTCACCGCCGCCGTCTACGCCGCCGTGGCCGCGGCCGCCGCCCTGTGGGTGTTGTGCCGGCGCGACGTCACCGCCTGAGCGACAATGGGCGATGACTTCAGCGCTCACCGACGCCCACGGCGTACCCCTCGGCGGCTCGGCCGAGGGGGCGGCCGCCTATGACCGGGCCCTCGACCGGCTGCTCCGCTTCCATCCCGACGTGCTCACCGCCGCCGACGAGCTGACCACCGCCCACCGCGGCACCGCCATGGGCCACGCCCTCGTCGCTTACCTGAACCTGATGGGCACGAACCCGGCCGACCTGGCCGGCGCCGCCGGGGCCGCTGCGGCGCTGGCCCAGCACGCCGCCCACCCCCGGGAGCTGGGCCACGTGGCCGCCGTCGAGGCGTGGCTGGGGGGAGACTGGGTCACCGCCGCCGAGGTGCTCGACACCGTGCTGGAGCAGTGGCCGGCCGATCTGCTGGCCCTGGCCATCGGCCACCAGCTCGACTTCTTCCTGGGCGACGCCGCCAACCTGCGGGACCGGGTGGGCCGCAGCCTTCCCGCCCTCGGCCCCGACCATCCCCACACCGGGTTCGTGCGGGGCATGCAGGCCTTCGGCCTGGAGGAGGCCGGCCACTATGGCCAGGCCGAGGAGGCAGGGCTGGCCGCCCTGGCCGTGAACGCCGACGACGTGTGGGCCATCCACGCCGTGGTCCACACCTACGAGATGCAGGGCCTGGTCGACACCGGCATCCGGTTCCTGCTCGGCCGCCAGGGCGACTGGGGGGCCGGGAACCTGTTCACCGTCCACAACTGGTGGCACATGGCCCTGTACGCCCTCGAAGCGGGCGACACCGCGCGGACGCTCGCCATCTACGACGCCGAGATCCACCACGCCACCTCGGCCGGGGTGCCGATCGAGATGCTCGACGCCAGCGCCCTGTTGTGGCGGCTCCTGCTCGACGGGGCCGACACCGGCGGCCGCTTCGCCCCGCTGGCCGACGCCTGGGAGCCGCTGGCCACCGGCGACCCGTGGTACGCCTTCAACGACGTCCACGCCGTGATGGCCCTGGTGGGCGACGACCGCCTGGCCGAGGCCCAGGCCGTGGTCGACCGGCTGCGGGCCTGGCTGCCGTCGGCCCAGGGCACCAACGCCCTGATGACGGCCCGGATCGGTCTGCCGGCCTGCGCCGCCGTGCTGGCCTTCGCCCAGGGCCGCTACGCCGACGTGATCGCCGAGCTCCAGCCGATCCGCTCGATGCTCCACCTGTTCGGCGGGTCGCACGCCCAGCGCGACGCCCTGCAGCGGACGCTGGTGGAGGCGGCCCTGCGGGCCCAGCGGCCGGCCCTGGCCGCCGCCCTCACCGCCGAGCGGGTCAGCCGACGGGAGCGGTCGTCGTACAACTGGATCCAGCGGGCCCGAGCCCTACGGGAGCAGGGCCAGGAGGCGGGGGCGGAGGCGGCCGAAGCCCGGGCCGCCGAGCATCAGCGCACGTTCGCCGCCGCCTTCGCCTGAGTCACGCCCCGCCGCCGGGGCCCCGACCCCCGACGTCCCCGGTCGACCCGGTCGACCCGGTCGAACTGCGCGACGGAAATCGCGCCCCGCCGCCCAACTGCGTCGCGTTCTGGGGATTCCGTAGGGTTCGCGACGCAGAACGGCGGGCGGGCGCGGAATCCGTCGCGCAGTTGGGCCGGGGTGCGGGGGCGGCGAGGTCGGCTCAGCGGGACCAGAGGGGGTTCTCGGCGGCCTGCTCGGCGTCGTAGCGCTCGGCGTCGAGCAGGTGGCGATCCACGAACACGGCCGCCGCGTGCTGGGTGAGGGCGCACAGGGTGGCGCCGGCGTCGAACTCGTGGATCTGGCCGGCGTACAGGTGGAGCTCGGCCGGCACCCCGGCGGCGAGCAGGGCGTCGTGCATGGCCTGGGACGAGGACGGGGGCACCATGGCGTCGTCGAGCCCGTGCAACAGCAGCGTGGGCGGGAAGCCAGGACCGACGTGGGTGACGGGGCTGGCGGCGGCGGCCACCGCCGGGTCGTGCCCCTCCCCCAGCAGGCGCCCGGCCGACGGGCTGGTGCGCAGATCGGTGGGCGGGTAGAAGGCGACCACGGCGGCGACCGCGCTGCTCACCCCGCTCACCCCGTCCTGGGGGCCGGCCTCGGCGGCCGGCGGGTCCCAGGCCGGGTCGTCGGCGGTGCCCGCCGCCATCAGGGCCAGGTGGCCGCCGGCCGAATGGCCCTGGAGCACGATCCGGTCGGGATCCACCCCGAGCGACGCGGCGTTGGCCCGCACGTGGCGGATGGCCCGCTTCACGTCGTGGAGCTGGGCCGGCCACGGGGCCTCGCCGGTGAGCCGGTACTCCACGGCCACGGCGGTGAACCCGTGGTTGGCCAGCTCGGCCGAGCGGCGGGCCAGCATGGCCGGCGCCCCCAGGGCCCAACCCCCGCCGTGGATCTGGATCACGGCGCAGCGCCGGTCGGGGGCGACGCCGGGCACGGGCCGCGTCACCCGGGCCGTGAGCGTGCGCCCACCGGGCCCGGGCACCGCCAGCTCCGTGGGCGCCGGACCGCCGACGGCCATCGGTGTGGACACCATCGGGACCGGCCCCTCAGCCCAGCAGGAGCGGGGTGGCCGTCTCGGCCCAGGCGGCCACCACCGAGTCGAGCTCGTCGACCTGGCTCTCCAGCACGTAGAGGCCCCGGGTGGGCACCGACGCCCCCAGCTCCACCAGCAGCGGGCGCAGGTGCACCTCGGGGGCCAGGGCGTGCTGGGGGGCGGCCCCCAGCATCACCGGCACCGCTCGGCACCCGGCCAGGGCGTCGTTGCCGTAGTTGTCGAGGAACGCCTTGAGCAGGCCGGAGTAGGTGGCCTTGAAGGTGGGGCTGGTGGCCACGATCACATCGGCCGCCGCCACCTTGGCCGTCAGCTCGGCCACCGCCGGGTTGCCCCACTCGAACAGGCCCCCGGCGATGGTGGCCAGCTCGATCACCTCCGCCTCGCCCTCGCCCCGGGCGGCGGCGATGGCCGCCCCCACGGCCGCCCCGGTGCGGCTGGTACGCCCGCCCGGGCTGGGGTTACCGATGATGACGACGACGCTCACGTGGTGCTCACCTTCTCGACGACGACTGCCGGAATCACTTCCGGGATTCCATGAGGGGCATGACCTTCTCCCCGAACTCTGCCGTAGCCGACGGATAGTCGTCGAACACGCACATCACGCCCTTGATGCCCTCGATCTGCGACACCTCGTCGAGCTTGGCCGCCACCGTGGCGTGGCTGCCCACGATGGGGCCGATGTTGAGGTTGAAGGCGCCCTTCATCTCGGTGATCTTCTCCGCTGTGGCACCCGAGGTGTCCAGGCTGGCCTGGCCGGTCATGAAGGCGATGGCCTCCAGGTCGGCGCCGTCGCGGTAGTGGTTCCACTTGGCCTCGGCCTCGGCGTCGCTCTCCCCCATCGTGATCTGGAACAGCACGTAGACGCCCACGTCCCGCCCCGACTCCCGGGAGGCCGCCACCAGGCGGGCGGCGTCGTTGCGCACCACGTCGAGGTCGCCGGTACCGATGATGAACTGGTAGTCGCCGATCTCGGCGCAGAACTGCATGCCCCGGTCCGACTGGCCGGCGCACACCAGGGGCACCGAGCCCCCCTTGGGCGGGGGCGACAGACGGCAGTCGTCGAGCTGGAAGAACTCGCCCTTGAGGTCGCTGGCGCCGGTGGCCCACAGCTCCTTCATGATCGTGACGTACTCGGTGGCGTAGTCGTAGCGGCGGTCGTAGTACCAGTCACCGGGCCACACCCCCATCTGGGCGTACTCCGACTGGTTCCAGCCCGACACGATGTTGATGCCGAACCGGCCGCCCGAGATGTCGTCGATGGTGGACGCCATGCGGGCCACCATGGCCGGGTGCAGGGTGGGCAGGGCCACCGAGGCGAACAGCTGGATCTTCGAGGTGACGGCGGCCAGGCCGGCCATGAGGGTGAACGACTCGAGGTTGTGGTCCCAGAACTCGGTGGCGCCGCCGAACCCCCGCAGCTTCACCATCGACAACAGGAAGTCGTAGCCGGCGGCCTCGGCCCGCTCCGCCACCGTGCGGTTGAGCTCGAAGCTCGGCATGTACTGCGGCGCGTTCTGCGACATCATCCAGCCGTTGTTGCCGATCGGGATGAAAATCCCCAGGTCCATCGTGGTCGCCTCCAGGCGGGTCGGGTCGGGTAGATCTGGCGGGGCTCAATTGTTAGCACGCCGGGGGGTCGCTCCGGCTGGCGACGGTGGCGCCGTCGGCCAGGTGGGCCAGCACGGCGGCCAGGGGCTCGACGTCGGCGTACTTGGCGTCGAGATCGAACAGGCTGGCGTGGTGGACGGCGGGGTCGCGGTCACCGCAGGCCTCCTCCACCACGATGGGAATCAGGTCGTGCTGGCAGGCGTCGAGGGCCGAGGCCCGCACGCAGCCGCTGGTGGAGACGCCGCAGACGATGACGGTGTCGACGCCGGCGGCCCGCAGCCGGCTGTCCAGGTCGGTGCCGAAGAACCCGGACGCCCCCTGCTTGGTGATCACGGCCTCGCCCGGGGCCGGCACCAGATCGCCGACCCAGCCGCCCAGCGGCTGGCCCCGGTCGAACAGGGCCAGCGCCCCCACCTTGCGGTAGAACACCCCGCCGTCGGCCCCTCCCGGCTCGAACTCCACCCGGGTCCACAACACCGGTGCTCCGGCCGCCCGGGCCGCCGTCACCAG
The DNA here is from genome assembly GCA_041394285.1 of Acidimicrobiales bacterium. GTDB lineage: Bacteria > Actinomycetota > Acidimicrobiia > Acidimicrobiales > SZUA-35 > CADEDH01. Next base: position 371,241 of record JAWKIL010000004.1, read on the forward strand.
GGAACGGACGGCGTCGAGCACCTCGGGCCGGCCGATGTCGAGGGGGGAACCGGGCTCGAAGTAGGCCCGGCACACGTCGACCACGAGCAGGGCCGGGTGATCGCCGAACCCGAGCCGTCGGTTGAAGCCGGCCCGCCGGTAGTCGTCGGCCAGCGGAGCGTGTGGGGGGCCGGCGGGCGCCGGGTCCGGCGTGCCGGGCGACGGCCGGTCGGTCATGGGATCGAAGCGTAACTGGCCTTCGGGGCCCGAGCTGGCGCGGGTAAGGTTGTGCCACGCCAACGAGGGCACTGGGCAGGTAACGAGCGCGCACATGGTGGCAGAGATCGATCTGGGCATCGATGAGCTGAGTGACTTCGAGGTCATCGGCCGGGGTGGCTTCAGCACGATCTACTCGGCCCAGGACAGCGGGTTCAACCGCCGGGTGGCGGTGAAGTTGCTCCACTCGCTGGACGACTCGGGCCGCCGCCGCTTCGACCGGGAGCGGGGCATCATGGGCCAGCTCTCGTCGCACCCCAACGTGATCATGCCGTTCCGGGCCGGTTACGCCCGCACCGGCGCCCCCTACCTGGTGATGGAGCTGGTCACCGGCGGCTCCCTGCAGGATCTGATCGACACCCGGGGCGGGCTGCCCTGGCGGGAGGCGGTGGAGCTGGTGCTGCCGGTCACGGCTGCCCTGGGCCACGCCCACGAGCAGGGCATCCTCCACCGCGACGTGAAGCCGGCCAACGTCGTGCTGGCGGGCCGGGTGCCCAAGCTGACCGACTTCGGCATCGCCGCCATCCGGGAGTCGACCACCACCCAGGTGGCCTACACCCTGGCCCACTGCCCGCCCGAGGCCTTCGCCTCCGGGGAAGACACCCGGGACGACCGGTCCGATCTGTATTCGATGGCCTCGACGCTGTACAACCTGATCACGGGGCGGCCGCCGTACTACATCGACGGCACCGATTCGCCCCAGGCCTACATGTTCCGCATCATGGGCCACGCCATCCCCCCGGTGTCGCCGGAGGTGATCCCGCCCACGCTGTGGGCGTTCCTGGAGCGGGCGCTGGCCAAGGATCCGAACGACCGGCCGGCGTCGGCCCGGGAGTTCGAGGACGAGCTGAGGGCCGTGCTGGCCGGGGAGGGGCCGGCCGTCACCGCCCCGGGGCCGTCTACCGGCCAGCCGGGCCCCGGCTGGATGGCGGCCGCCAACCCCACCGTGGTCTCCGGCCCCGGGCTGGCCCCGCCCGGGCCCGGCACCAGCGACCCCACCCGATGGGCCCCACCCCAGACCAGCGGCCCCGGCACCAGCGATCCGACCCGATGGCAGCCCGATCCCTGGTCACAGCCCGGCATGTCACAGCCCGGTGTGTCACAGCCCGGCATGTCGGGCCCCGGCGTGTCACAGCCCGGTGTGTCGGGCCCCGGCATGTCGGGACCGGCAGTCTCAGCCCCCGGGCTCGGCGCCCCCGATCCTGGTACGTCGGGGCACCCGGGGTACGCCCCGGCCGCCTTCCACCCGGGAGACCGCCCGGCGCCGGCCCGGGGTCGGGGCCCGCTGGTGGCGGCGCTGGCCGCGGTAGCGGTGCTGGTGGCGGCGGTGGCCGGCGCCGGCCTGTGGTGGACGAGCCGGGATTCGGGCGGGCCGCCGCCGCTGGCCTGGCAGTACGAGACGGGCAGCGCCCTCGCCTCCCGCCCCGCCGTGGCCGACGGCGTGCTGGTGATCGGCGCCACCGTCACCAACACCGTGCACGGGATCGACATCGCCACCGGCCGGAGCCGGTGGCAGTACACCACCGGGGGCAACGTCGACACGAGCCCCTCCATCGTCGACGGCGTGGCCTACATCGGCTCCCACGACGGCAGTCTCTACGCTTTCGACATCCAGACCGGCGACGTGCGGTGGCAGGCCCCGCTGGGAGCCGAGGCCACCGGCAGCACCGCCGTGGTGGGTGATCTGGTGGTGGTGGGCACCGGCAGCGGCGCCACCCGGGCCCTGTACCGGGCCGACGGCACCGACGCCTGGACCGCCCGCACCGGCACCCAGCTGATCAACTCCACCCCGGTGATCGCCCAGCGCGACGGGGCCGACCTGATCGTGATCGGCAGCACCGACGGCAGCCTGTACTTCCTCGACCCGGCCACCGGCACCGAGGTCAACAAGGTGACGCTGGAGGGTGGCATCTGGTTCTCCACTCCCCTGGTGCTCGACAAGCTCGGCCTCGACGGTCAGCCCACGCCCGGCCGCCAAGAGCTGTGGGTGGGCACCAGCGGCGAGCACCGGGGCTTCCTCAACCGGGTCGACGTCGACACCGGCCAGGTCAAGACGTTCACCAACAACGAGGGCGTCGGCACCAATCCGGCGCTCACCGGCGGCGGCCTGATCGTGGCCGGCAACGACGCCGGTGAGCTGTTCGCCATCGGCCGCCAGAGCCTGGGCGAGGCCTGGCGACACGGCTACGCCGACGCCACCCAGATCAAGGGCAGCCCGGTGGTCCACGGCGACGAGGTGATCTTCGGCACCCACGACAAACAGCTGATCGCCGTCAGCGCCGCCACCGGCGACGAGCTGTGGCACTTCGACGGCCCCCAGATATTCGGCTTGTCGGCCCCGGTGATCGCCGACGACCGCCTCTACGTCGGCAACGACTCGGGCACGATCTACGCCTTCGATCTCTGATCGGTCACCCGGTCAATCCTTCGCCCCCGCCACCACCGGCTCGCCGGCCCGGGAGGCGGCGTCGATCCGGTCAGCCGGCGGGGCCAAGCCCACAGCCGACAGGTTCTCACCCAGCGCCGGGTCGATCTCGGGATGCTCCCGCAGGCTCGGCGGCGGCGACCAGGGGCTGGCCGGGGCGGCCACGGCGTCGGCCACCGCCCGCTGCTGGCCCGGCCCCAGACGGAAGTCGATCGAGCCGTCGTAGCTGCGGTCGAACCACACCACGGCCTTCAGGTCGCCCAGGGTGGCGAACCAGCGCATGGCGTCGGCCACCCATGCGGCGGCGTCGCCCCCGTTCTTGCCCGTGCCCACCTCGGCGAACATGATCGGCTTGTCGAACGTCTGGAGCAGGCGGTACGTGTCGGCGAAGACCCACTGGGGCGTCACCCACGAGGCCCAGCTGGCGTAGTCGTCCCAGTTGAAGCCCGACGTGGCCACCCAGTCCACGTAGTCGTCGCCGGGGTAGGCGGCGGCCACGCCGCGGCCCTGGTCGAAGTTGGCCAGGGTGTTGATCGACCACACGAAGCGCACGTTGGTGGCTCCGGCGGCCCGGAACCGGTCGACCAGGTGACGCCAGCCGGCGATGTAGCTCTCGTTGGTGTTGCCGTTGACCCCCACCGACCACGGGTACCAGTTGCCGTTCATCTCGTGGAACGGGCGCAGCAGGATCGGCTGGCCGTAGTCGGCGGCGGCCGCCGCCCATTCGTCGAGGTAGGCGTCGTAGCGACCGTCGGCGATGTCGGCCATGTTGCCCAGCTCCTGCTCGGCCAGCTTGTAGCCGCCCTCGGGCTTGGCCCACGCCTCCCACGAGATCATCGGCACCCGGCCGCTGTCGGCCACCTCCCGGGCCCAGTCGCCCCGGAAGCGGCTGTCGCCCGACCCCCACTGCTGGTACCAGTGCACGATCTGGGGCGACGACACCTCGGCGGCCCACCGGTCGACGTCGCCCAGGTCGTAGGGCAGGGCGTCGGAGGTGAAGCCGAGGTAGATGCCGCTGTCCGACGGCTCCAGGCCCACGCGGACCGGCGTCGTGGCCTCGGCCTCGGCCGGGGCGGGCGGGCTCTCGGCCGCCACCGGCGGACCGGCCAGATAGGTGTCGCCCAGCTCGTTGACCTCCACCACGGCGTCGGCCAGGGTGGTGTCGACCCGGAACGACTGGTAGAGGCCCAGCGGGGGCGCCCAGCCGAAGCGGGTGGTCGCCACGGCCCCGGCGGTGAGGGCCACCGCGGTGAGGACCACCACCGAGCGGGCCACGAACGGCCAGAAGCGGCTGCCGAAGCGGAGGACCGGCCCCACGGCGGCCACCGCCAACACCGTGGCCCACACCATGGCCAGGTCCGACCCGCCGGCCCGGCGGTCGAACACGCCCCACACCATGGTGCCGATCAGGCCCAGGGGCACGGCCAGCGCGGCGACGACCATCCGGTTCAGCCGGGACTGGTTGGTCTTCGCCGTCACCGAGCCCTGCTCGGCGTCGGGCGACCGGACCAGGCGCCAGGCGGCGGCCCAGAACACCACGGGCAGGAAGGCGATGGTGAGCCGGATCGAGCGCAACGCGCCCCGCAGGCCGGCCCATCGCCCGACGGTGAGGACGACCATCGCCATCCAGGGGCCGAGGTGGAGGGCCTGGCTCTGCCAGCTGGAGTCGTCGAGGAGGCTGAGGCGGCCCACGATGTAGGCCGGCGGGCCGAGCACGAACGCCAGCTGGAGCATCACCGACAGGTAGGAGACCAGGGTGTGGGTGTAGTGGATCCTGGCCCGCCAGCTCAGGCCCTTGCGCCGCCACGGCGGGTCGAAACGCAGGATGCGCAGCGAGTCGAGGGCCCAGCGGAGGCGCTGGCGGGCGTACTCGGCGGCGGTGCCGGGAGCCAGGCCCACGGTGACCGGCCGGGGATGGAAGGCCGAGCGCCACCCGGCGGCGTGCAGGCGGATCGAGGTGTGGAGGTCTTCCACCAGGCTCCACTCGGAGAACCCGCCGATGCGGACGAGGGCCTCCCGGCGGTACAGCACGCCGTTGCCGGTGGAGAAGGCGAGACCGTGGCGGTCCCGGGCCGGCTGCGTGGCCCGGTAGAACACGGGCTCGGTGGGGCTGAGGGCGTCGCCCCGGCTGCCGTGGAACTCCTGGGGGGTGGTGACGAAGGCGATCTCCTCGTGGCGCAGGTAGCCCAGGAGCTCCTGGGCCACGTGCGGCACCACCTGGTGGTCGGCGTCGATCGTGAGCACGGCGTCGGCCCGGGACCAGGCCAGGGCGCTGTTGAGGTTGGCCGCCTTGCCCCGGGGGCCGTCGAGCCGGGTGACGCAGTACACGCCCTCCCGCCGGCACAGGTTCTCGATCTCCTGCCAGTTGTCCCGCTCGGCCACGTAGCCGTCGTTGCACACCACGATGTTGACCGGCCAGCGGATGGCCTTGGCGGCGGCGATGGTGGCCGCCACCATGGCCACCGGCTCGCCGGCCACCGGGATGAACACGTCGAGCGTGGTGGCGGGGTCGGCCTCCGGCGCCACCTGGCGAGGGCTGGCCCGCCCCGTGAACAGCAGTGCGGTGGTGACGAGCCAACCCACCGACAGCACTTCCAGCCCGAACAGGGCCCAGCCGGCGGGCCCGACGCGGTCCAGCATCCCGGCCCGCCAGGCGAGGAGGTAGACACCCGCCGCCACCAGGCCGAACAGGAACAACAGATCGATCAGGGTGCGGACCCGGGACACCCGGGGTCGGCGGCGCTCGAGGCCCCTCTGGGGCCGGACGCGGGCACGCGTCAATCCCCGCTCCACCGCTGCTGTTCCCTCCATGGCCAAGAACCTACAGGCGGAACGAAACGCGCGGCATCCGGGTTTCCCCCGTTTCCGATGGGGGATACGACCTGCTAGGGCCGATGATGGGCGCATGATGTTGGGCCTGCACCTGGAGTCGGTGCCCCAGGAAGGGCTGGCGCCGCTCGACGCGGCCGAGGCGCTGCTGGGGCTGCCGATGGAGATCGTCCACTGGTTTCAGGCCTGGGGCGGCGGTCACGGCCCGTTCCGGGCCGACTGGCTCGACACGGTGGCCGCCGCCGGCCGCACCGGGTTGCTGACCTGGGAGCCGTGGGCGCTCACCGGTGAGGCGGCGCAGCCGGCCTTCGCCCCCGAGGCGATCGCCGCCGGGGCCCACGACGGGTACCTGTCGGCCTGGGCCGAGGGGTTCGCCGCCCGGTCCGACGGCCCGTGGCCGATCCGGCTGATGCACGAGGCCAACGGCAACTGGTACCCGTGGGGCGGCCGGCAGCCGGGAGCCGGACCCGACGCCTACCGGGCGGCCTGGATCCACATCCACGACCTGTTCCGGGCGGCGGGAGCGGCGTCCGCCGTGCGCTGGGTGTGGTGCCCCCTGGTCGACGACGTGGCCGGCCCGTTCGAGGACTGGTACCCGGGCGACACCTACGTCGACCTGTTGGCGCTCGACGCCTACAACTGGGGGGCGGCCGTGCCCGAGAACGGAGGCTGGCGGACCCCGGGCCAGCTCCTCGACGGGGCCTACGACCGGCTGGCCGCGCTGGGCCCCCAGCCGATCTGGCTGGCCGAGCTGGGCTGCGCCCCCGAGGCCCCGTCGGCCGTGCTGGGCGCAGCCACCGGGGCCCACGCCACCATCCATCCCAAGGCGGCGTGGCTGGCCGAGCTGGTGTCGTCGGCCCCTCAGCGGTGGCCCCGCTTGGAGGCCATCGTGTTCTTCAGCCTGGCCAAGGAACGGGACTGGCGGGTTCACCACGATCCCTGGGTGGCCACCGCCATCCGCTCGGCGCTGGGCCGCTGAGCCAACCGCCGGCGGCCTATGGTCTGGGACCATGGCTGATCTGTTACGTGGTGCGACCGACGGGCCGGGGCGGCTCCGGGCCCTCCTGGCCGGCGACCGGCCGGTCCTGCTCCCCGGGTGTTACGACGCGCTGGGGGCGAGGCTGATCGAGCAGGCCGGGTTCGACGCCGTCTACATGACCGGCTTCGGCACCGCCGCCGGCCTGCTGGGGCGGCCCGACGTGGGCCTGCTGGGGCTGGGCGAGATGGTCGACAACGTGCGCCGCATCGTGGCCGCCACCGACCGGCCGGTGGTGGCCGACGCCGACACCGGCTACGGCAACCCGATCAACGTGATCCGCACCGTGCAGGACTACGAGCAGGCCGGCGTGGCCGGGCTGCACATCGAGGACCAGGTGGCCCCCAAGCGGTGCGGTCACATGGAGGGCAAGCAGGTCATCCCCACCGCCGACATGGTGGCCAAGATCGAGGCGGCCGCCGCCGCCCGCCGCAACCCCGACCTGGTGCTGATCGCCCGCACCGACGCCCGGGCCCCCCACGGCCTCGACGACGCCATCGACCGGGCCCACCGCTTCGCCGCAGCCGGAGCCGACATCCTGTTCGTGGAGGCGCTCACCGGGGAGGAGGAGATCGAGCTGATGAGCCGGGAGCTGGCGGGGATCCCGCTGCTGTTCAACTGGGCCGAGGGGGGCAAGACCCCGCCCCTGCCCCTGGAGCGGCTGAAGGAGCTGGGGTTCGCCATGGTGATCATGCCGATCGGGCTGCTGCTGGCGGCGACGAAGGCGATGGAGGCCGTGCTGGCCAGCGTGCGCCGCCACGGCACCCCGGTGGACGTGCTGCCCGAGCTGCCCACGTTCAACCAGTTCACCGACCTGATCGGCCTCCCCGAGATCAACGCCCTCGAGAAGCGCTTCTCGGCCGGTTGAAGCGATCTGGTGTCCCAGGCGGTCACGGGTGACGCCCTGGGACACCAGATCCCAGCTCAGAGATTTCGTTGGGTGGGATCGAGGCGGATCCGGAGCCAGTCGCCCAACAGGTTGAAGGCGAACACGGTGAGGGCGATCGGCACGGCCGGGGCCGCCACCGGCACCCACTTGCCGGCCATCAGCGGGATGCGGGCCTCGGCGATCATCGAGCCCCAGGCCGGCGCCGGCGGCGGTACCCCGATCCCGAGGAACGACAGCGACGCCTCCAGGATGATCACCACCCCCACGGTGAGGCTGGCCAACACCATCCAGGTGTTGGCCACGTTGGGGATGATGTGGCGACGCATGATCCGCCACCGGCTGGCCCCCGCCACCTGGGCCAGGCGCACGAAGTCGCGCTCCCGCAGGCTCAGCACCTCCCCCCGTAGCACCCGGGCGTAGCGGGTCCAGAACACGGCGCCCAGGATGATCACGATCGACCAGATACCGAGCCGGTTGCCGAACACCATGGCCAGGAACACGGCGAAGATCAGGGCCGGGATGGCCAGCCAGGCGTCGACGATCCGCATCAGCACCTGGTCCACCAGGCCGCCGAGGTAGCCGGCAACCACCCCGACGGCCAGCCCCAATGAGCCCGCCACCAGCGTGCCGGCCAGGCCGACGGCGAGCGAGATGCGGGTGCCGTAGATCACCCGGCTGAGGATGTCGCGTCCCTGGAAGTCGGTGCCCAGCACCGAGTCCCAGTTGCCGGTCTCCCACGCCGGCCCCGTGGTCGACAGCGCCCCCGGCACCGGCTGCAGGGGGTCGTGGGGGGCGAGCCAGGGGGCGAACACCGCCACCACCGCCAGCGCGGCGATGATCACGATGGCGCCGGTTGGAGCGTCGGCCAGCAGAAGACGGAGCCGCCCCCATGGCGGGCGGGGGCGGCGGCCGGCCGCCCGGTCGCCGGCCTCGTTGGCGGCGTCGGTGGGGGTGGGACGGGTGGCGATGACGGCCATGCGATCGGCTCCTTCGGGCGGCGGGGCGGTGAGCGGGGGAGGTCAGCGGTCGAGGCGGATCCGGGGGTCGAGCACGGCGTAGACGACGTCGACGATGAGGTTCACGGCGACCACCATGAACCCGGCCATCAGCACCACCCCTTGGATCAGGGGGAAGTCGCGCAGGGTGATCCCCTGGTAGACGAGGTCGCCGATACCGGGCCAGGCGAAGATCTGCTCGATCACCACGGCCACGTTCACCATCACCACGAAGTTCACCCCGGCCAGGGTGAGCACCGGGATGAGGGCGTTCTTCAGGGCGTGCTTGCCGATCACGATCCACTCCGGCACGCCCTTGAGCCGGGCCAGCTTCACGTACTCGCCCCGCATCACCTCGAGCATGCTCGACTGGGTGAGGCGCATCATGGCGGCGGCGAAGTACCAGCCCAGGGCGATCGATGGCATCACCAGCTGCTTGATCGAGCCCGAGCCCGACGTGGGTAGCCAGCGCAGCTTCACCGCGAACACGAGGATGAGCGTGGTGGCGATCACGAAGTTCGGTACCGACACCCCGGTGAGGGCCACGGCCCGGAACACACCGGCCGACAACCGCCCCGGGCGCACGGCCGACAGCACCCCGGCCGGGATCCCGATGAGCAGCGACAGCCCGAAGGCCACGGTGGCCAGGACCAGCGATCGGGGCAGGCGGTCCATGTAGACCTCGAACACCGGCTGGCGGAACTGGATCGAGTGGCCCAGGTCGCCCCGGACGGTGTCGGTGACGAAGGTGGCGTACTGGGAGAGCAGGGGCTTGTCGAGCCCGAAGTCCGCCCGCACCGCCGCCACCTCCTCCTCGCTGGCCTCGGCCCCGGCGTAGACCCGGGCCGGGTCGCCCGTGGCCCGGACCAGCAGGAAGATGGTGACGCTGAGCAGGAGCAGCGTGACCACGCTGGCGCCCACCCGCCGCAGGACGAACGCGATCACGGCCCGGCCCTCCCGAACCGTGCTGCGCTCAGCACGGCGCTCATGGCTTCAGCTCCACGTCTTCCCACGGGAACACGTAGGGGAACTGGGGAATCGAGAACCAGATGTCGTCGGGGTTGTTGGCGATGCGGGGGCCGGTGGCCATCGTCAGGCCCAGCGTGTACACGTAGGGGAACACGTACTGGTCGTTGAACTCGGTCTGGATCTCGGCCATCAGGGCGTCGCGCTCCTCGGGGTCGGTCGACGCCTCGTACTGGGCGAACTTGGCGTCGAGCTCCGGGATGCAGGTGCGGGAGCTGGGCCCCTCGCAGGTGGCGAAAGCCCGCCACCGGGCGGCCATGTCGCCGTTGAGGCCCGAGATGTTGAGGATCATGCCGGGCAGGGCGTCCGGCCCCTTGGTCAGGGCCTCCACGAACGCCGCCCGCTCGATCCGGTTCAGGCTCGTCTTGATCCCGATCTGGGCCAGCTGGGTGATCACCCGCTCCCCCAGTGCGTAGTACGGGGCCAGCGGCGTGAGCTGGGGCACCTCGAACCCGTCGGGGTACCCGGCGTCGGCCATCAGCTGCTTGGCCTTCTCCAGGTTGTACTCGTACCACTCGGGCTTGATCTCGTCGGGCTGGAGGGCGCCGATGAGGTCGGGGGCGCCCCAGTTGCCGGTGTCGATCTTGGCGAACCCGCCGGTCTCGGCGTCGGAGATCTCCCGCCGGTTGAGGGCCAGCGACACCGCCTGGCGCACCCGCACGTCATGGAACGGGCTGTCGGGATTCTCCCACCCGGGGAACTCGAGCCAGAAGGCGGTGGTGGACCGCTGGGTGAGCCGGATCCGGTCATCGTTCTCGGCCGCCTGCAGCAACTGCCCCTGAACCACGTTCATGAAATCGATCTCGCCGGTCTGGAGGGCGGCGAAGCGGGTGGCGTCGTCGGTGATGATCTTGTAGATGATCGTCTTCACCTTCGGGCTCCCCCGCCAGTAGTCGGGCATGGCCTCCAGCTCCAGCTCGGTGTTGGAGGTGTTGCGCACCAGCCGGTACGGACCGGCCCCGACCGGGGCCTGCTTGTAGCCGTCGGGCCCCACCTGCTCGTAGTACGCCTTGGGCACGATCCAGCCGATGCCGGTGGCCGGGGTACCGTAGAGGATGAGGAAATCGACGAACGGTTCCTTGAAGTAGAAGGTGATGTGCCGCTGGTCGGTTTTCTCGATCCGGTCGAGCCTGTCATGGAACAATTGGGCCTGGGTCCCGTGGTAGTTCATGTACGTGAACTCCACATCGTCGGCGGTCACGGGCTCACCGTTGTGGAACTTCGCCCCCTCGCGGATCGTGAACGACGCACTCATGAAATCGTCGGCGATCTCGTAGGACTCGGCCAGGCTGGGGGCGAGTTGGTCGCCCGGGAAATGCTTGATCATCGAGTCGTGGATGGCGTAGTTGAAGCCATAGGCGGTGATGACGTTGCCCGACTCCTGCGGGTCGAGCCAGGCCGGCGTGAGCGCCGTGTGCCAGCCGTAGACAACCGTCCCCGCCGGCTCCCCCCGCTCTCCGAGCGTGGTCGAGGACCGTTCGCCTCCCGCCTGGGTGGTGGTCACCTCCACCACCTGGGCCACCGATTCCGGTGTGGATGTGTCGTCCTGACCAGCTGAAGAGTCGCCACTACCACACCCTGCGGCCAGAAGGCCGAAGGCGGCAACGGCGCGCCAAAGCTTGGTGCGCATCACTATTCTCCCCCTTTGGAGCCCACGGTCATCCCCGAAAGAGATGACCCCTGATGAGCTTTCGAGAAGCCTAGATGACGATCGAATTGGAGGCAATCAGATCTTGCCATCGCCTGCGATCCGGGGCAGTGTGGGCGTTCAATCCACGGCACCAGGGGGGTGTTCATGGCCGGTGACGTCCTGTTGGACGTACAGGATCTCGAGACCGAATACCGGGCGTTCGGCGGCTCGCAGGTGATCAAAGCCGTCGACGGTGTGAGCTTCACGCTCGAAGCGGGCCAAACGATCGGGCTGGTGGGGGAATCGGGCTGTGGCAAGACCACCACCTGCCTGTCGATCATGCGGCTGCTGCCGGCCGGGGCCCGGGTGACGGGCGGCCGGGTGCTGCTGGAGGGGCGGGATCTCACCCAGCTCAGCGACCGGGAGATGCAGCACGTAAGGGGCAACGAGATCGGCATGATCCTGCAGGACCCGATGGCGTCGCTGAACCCGCTGTTCACCCTGTTCGACCAGGTGCGGGAACCGGCCTACCACCATCGGGGCCTGCGGGGCGGGGCCCTCCGGGAGCGGGTCCTGAGCCTGCTGGGGGCGGTGCGGATCCCGTCGCCCGAGGTGCGGATGAACGAGTACCCGCACCAGATGTCGGGCGGGATGCGCCAGCGGATCGCCGGGGCCATCGCCCTGTCGGCCGCCCCCAAGGTGATCATCGCCGACGAGCCCACCACCAGCCTCGACGTCACGATCCAGGCCCAGTACCTGGACCTGCTGAAGGGCCTCCAGCGCGACACCGGCGTGGGCCTGATCTTCGTCACCCACGATCTGGGGATCGTGGCCAAGATGTGCGACGACGTGATGGTGATGTACGCCGGGCGCACGGTGGAGCACGGCCCGGTCCGCCAGGTCTTCCGCCAGGCCCGCCACCCCTACGCCGACGCCCTGCTGCGGTCGGTGCCGAAGATGGGATCGAAGGAGCCCCTGTTCCGCATCGAGGGTCAGCCCCCCAACCTCGCCGACCTGCCTCCGGGGTGCGCCTTCGAGCCCCGCTGCCCCCACGCCGTGGCCGAGTGCGCCCAGGCCGTGCCCCCGCTGCTGGAGGTCGGGCCGAGGCACACCAGCGCCTGCATCCGCTCTGTCGAGCTGGCGGCCGCCGGCGTGGCCCCGTCGGGCGCCCCGGGCGCCCCGGGTGCGACCTCGGGCGACGGAGGTGAGGGGTGATGGCCGGCGAGCCGCTGCTGGAGATCACCGATCTGGTGCGCCACTACCCGGCGGGCAAGGGCTTGCTCGGCCTGGGCCGCAGCAAGGGCATGGTGAAGGCGGTCGACGGAGTCAGCTTCGCCATCGGCACCGGGGAGACGTTCGGTCTGGTCGGTGAGTCGGGTTGCGGCAAGACCACGATCGCCAAGCTGGTCCTGCGCATCGAAGCGCCCACCTCCGGCCAGATCCTGTTCGACGGGCGCGACGTGGCCCGCCTCACCGGCAAGGACCTGCTGGCCTACCGCCGCAGCGTGCAGGCCGTGTTCCAAGACCCCTTCGGCTCGCTCAGCCCCCGCATGCGGGTGGCCGACATCGTGGGCGAGATCCTGGAGATCCACACCTCGATGACACCGGCCGCCATCGCCACCCGGGTGGGCGAGGTGCTGGAGCTGGTGGGCCTGCGGCCCGACCAGGCCCGGCTGTTCCCCCACGAGTTCTCGGGCGGGCAGCGCCAGCGCATCGCCATCGCCCGGGCCCTGGCCGCCGACGCCCGGCTTCTGGTGCTCGACGAGGCGGTGTCGGCCCTCGACGTGTCGATCCGGGCCCAGGTGATCACGCTGCTGGAGCAGCTCCAGGCCGATCTGGGCGTGAGCTATCTCTACATCGGCCACGACCTGGCCACCGTGTCGCATCTGGCCCACCGCGTGGGTGTGATGTACCTGGGCCGCTTGTGCGAGGTGGGCGACAGCGTGACGGTGTCGACCGATCCCCGCCACCCCTACACCCAGGCCCTGTTCGCCTCGGCCCTCCCCTACCAGCCGGAGGACGAGGGCGCCGGGGACGAGCCGGTGCCGGTGCTGGGCGAGGTGCCGAGCGCTCTGAACCCGCCGTCGGGGTGCCGGTTCCATCCCCGCTGCCCGCTGGCCGAAGCCCGGTGCTCGGCCGAGGAGCCGGTGCTGGGCCCGATCGACGAGGCCCACGCCGCCGCCTGCCACCTCCTGCCGCTCACGGTCGGCCCCCGCCGCTGAGGCGGCGGGGCCGCCGGCGGCCCGGGCCGATGTGAGCTCGGATTCTGAGACTTTGGACTCTTTCGCCGGGCTGGCTTTCGACCGGCGGCGGCGCTCGTGGAACACTGGTACTTCGACAATCTAAGTGAGCTAGAGCGCCCGACCGAAGGAAACCCGATCACATGAGCGGCTACACGATCATCGACGTCGATACGCACATCACCGAGCCGGCCGACACCTGGACCAGCCGGGTCCCTGCCTCGATGCGGGACCGGGTGCCGTTCATGGACCGCGACGCCAAGGGCCGGGACATCTGGGTGATCGACGGCAAGCGCACGTCGCTGGTGGGTCTGCTGGCCACCGCCGGCGTCGGCGACTTCCTCGACCGCCCCAACACCATGGAAGACCTGCACCCCGCCTCCTACGACGCCAAGGAGCGGCTCAAGTACATGGACGAGCTGGGGATCTGGGCCATGGTCCTGTACCCCAACGTGGCCGGGTTCGGCAGCCAGCAGTTCCTCAAGCTGAACGACCCCGAGATCATGCTCACCTGCGTCCAGGCCTACAACGACTTCCAGACCGAGTGGGCCTCGGCCGATTCCCGCCGTCTGCTGCCGATCACGTCCACGC